>JAAWEL010000066.1 GCA_022794255.1 Lachnospiraceae bacterium | reverse complement strand
TATATAGCTGACCCTGAAGGAAATCTTATTGAAATTGGTTCGTGGAACAAATCTTTTGAAGCAAAAGACAAATGATTAAATCCCAGTTTGTCGGGCAATTACCTAATAGAAATGGAGTTTAAAAAAGGAGTGTGATTTGTATGAAAAAGATATTGTTGATACTATCAACCATCTTTATCCTTCTGACATTTGTCGGTGCTATCTATGTTCTAACATCCAATGGAACAGCAAATGCTGGATATGCAGCAATTCCTATGGTGATTGCTTTGGCTTGTTTGGCAGCTTACAGAACATACAAGAATAAAGAGAAGTAAGTTAATTCCAGTTTGTAATGCCAACAATTCGCAAACTGTTCCGAAGGTGAGGACAGATAAACATTTATTATTGTTACATTTAAAGACATTAGGAACATGAAAGTGAATCAGGAAATATTTATAACCCATAATATTGGAATCTCTAAAAATATGAAAAAGTCCACCTGTTTGTTTTGTATATGGTAGGTGGGCTTTTTTGGCTTTATATAAAAACAATTGCAGTCTCACCATTCGCAACTATAATTGATTGAACTATATTATCGTTTTTTATCATCGTGGCTAATATTCCCCTTTTAATATTTTTGAAACTCAACAAAATATTTATTTATAATATCGTATAATCCCTCAAGTTCCCGTATGTCATCAAAAAATGGTATTGCTTCCAGCTTTATATCAGTAAAATATTTTTAACTCTCTAATCACAATAAAATATATATATATTAAATTCAGTTAAAATTTCACTCTGGGATTTTTGAATTTTAGCTTGTCCAAACCCACCTGCCATGGGAATGTGTGATTATAAAGATTTCCGTAATATTTTGATTTGCAGAAAATCCCATAACCATGCGGGTTTGTAGCACTTTTTTATAAATATATGGCTCCGTGGCTCCTGCCGGACCTGCCGCTCCCGTTGGACCTGCCGCTCCCATCGCTCCTGCCGGGCCTGCTGCTCCCGTTGGACCTGTCGCTCCCACCGGGCCTTGCTCTCCCTGGACACCCTGAGGACCCTGAGGGCCCTGGGCCCCCTGCACTCCCTGGATTCCCTGAGGACCTTGAGGCCCCTGGGGCCCGGTTGCCCCCGTGGGGCCTGCTGCAGTCACCAGATCATAATCCGGCGAGACCCCTGGGATACCCATGGGGAAATCCCGGTTCACCCTGTATATATGACCGTTAAAATATACCATATCTCCTCTGAGATACTGTTTGGCCGGATCAAAAACTTCCACCTCGCTAAGTCCCGGTCCCGCTGGACCTGCCGGGCCCATAGGCCCCATCGGTCCCTCTGGTCCTTCCGGGCCCCGTGGACCACGGCAGCAGCAACACGAACCTGGAGGGAAGGGTGGCCTGGGTGGATTTGGACCACAACCGCATCTTCGGTTTCCCCATCCCTGATTTCTTCCGTTTCCCGAATCTGTCGAATCGCAATACATATGATCTCTCCTTTATTTTCTCTCCGGCAACTGGTCAACAGCTTTTGCCTTCTTACCATCATCACCGGTTTATTGTATCATATGTCCTATTCTCAAATTTGGTTCGTCCATTCCCTTTTCCTTAAAATACCGGTCGTTCCACTTTACCTCATCTGCCTCCGGTCGGCGGGCCTTGGATTTTAAGTGGTATGCATAAGCCTTTTCTGCATCTCCCAGACGGTCATAACACACACATAGATTGATTTCCGGAAGATATCCATAATACTCCCACCGCACAAAGGCCCCCATCTCCCCGGAAGGCGTAAGCTTTAGTGCCAGTTCATACCAGAAAATCGCCTGTTCCCATTCCTCTTTCTCCTGAAAATACCTGCCCAGTTCAAAACAAGCCTCCCCCCGGGGTGTCCCATACAAAAATCCCCGAAGTAAGACCAGAACCCCCTCCTCTTTTTGCCCCATAGCCCGGAAACATTCTGCCAGATTCAAACACGCCTCGATCTTATTCTCCCCCCAGCCTTCGCCGGCGAGAAATTCTTCCAGCACCTTCTGTGCATCTCCATATCGCCGGTGAGCCAGAAGCTCTCTCCCATAATAAAACTTGTTTCTCCCATTCAGAATCTCCCCTTCCTTAAGCATTTTCTCATAAATTCTCAGATTCCTGTCCCCATCCCCTGCTCCGGTTTTTTGGTGATGGATCTCAATATCTGAATAAACTACCTTCCCTGCCGGAACAATCACTTCGTGGACACGTCCCTCCCACAAAAATCCCCTGCCGTTTTTCATCAACCGTTCCCGGTAATAGGAAAACAAAGTATTCCCGTTTGCATCTGCGGAAGTAGCATATTTCATCATAACCATATCCACATCTGTGTCCATTGTCTCCTTCAGCCTGCAAAGCTTTTTTTGGTTCTCCTCTGTTACCACATCATCTGCGTCCAGCCACATACAATAATCCATAGTTGCCTTAGAAAATGCTTCATTTCTCGCCGCCGCAAAATCATCCTTCCAGGTAAATTCGTACACCTTTTTTGTAAATCTTTCCGCAATCTCCCTGGTTTTGTCCTCTGACCCTGTATCTACTATAATAATTTCATCTGCAAATCCCCTGGCAGTATTCAGGCAACGTTCCAACACCCGCTCTTCATTTTTAACAATCATACACAAACTAATCGTAATCAAAAAATCCGCTCCTGCATATCTTTTTAATATGCTATGAGCGGATTTGTCTGTCTGGTACAAAAGTCCCCTTATGAAATTTTCTTCTTTTTCTCCCGGGTCACAAAGCACAGTCTCTCACTGTCCTCCCGGGGTTTTTGCCCCGTCCAGCCATCGTATATGGCCACCAGCTCAAGCCCTGCCTCAGAGACAGCCTTTTTTACCTGTTCCACCTCATAAGCCCGCTGAAAATGTGTCTCCTCATACTTCCGGTAACGGTTATCCGCCTCCCGTACAAACAATGTCAGATCATATTGGTTTATCTGCTGCTCCTCGTCATAATAATTCTCCCAGATAAAGCTGCCTTCCTCCCTGTTTTCTCCAATGGTCTGTTCTCCCAAAAGTTCCTGGTATTTATAAAGGGTATTCATATCAAAGAGAAACACTCCTCCAGGATCCAGATAATTGTCCGCCAACCGAAAAACCTGAACCAGATCTTCATATTCCATCAAATAATTCATAGAATCACAGATACTGACAATCGCCTGCACTGTTCCGTACAGCTCAAACTCCCTCATATCCTGCTGCAGATACAAAATCGAACCGTCCGGGTTCTCCTCCATGGCTACCTCCAGCATTTCGCCAGACATATCCACACCGATCATGTCATATCCCTGTGCCGCCAAAAGCCGTGTCAGCTTTCCTGTACCACACCCGAGATCCAGCACCAGGCCATCTCTCACTCCCTGTTCCCTCAAAAGCTCCGTCACCCGGCAGCACCATTCTTCATAGGGTATATCATCCATAAAGAGATCGTAAACCTTTGCAAATCCTGTATACGCATCCACCTTCGTCTCTATGCGTTCCTTCCGCAGCACTTTTTATACTTTTTCCCGCTTCCGCAGGGGCAGGGATCATTGGGGAATACCTTTTTGTCCTTGCGGATCGTGCCGGAAGCCTTTTGTTCCTTATAGAGCTCCTTTCTGCGCTCCTCGCTTAAAATCCCGTCCCACTGGGGCAGGGTATACAGCCACTCTGCCTTGGCCGCCACCATATTGTAGTAAAGTTTCTCCGGATCAATCTCGATCTTTACCGGGGTATCCTCCTCCATGGTGTCGATAGGATTCTCGTAATCCTTTAAGCTCTCATTGATTCCGTCCAAAAAGCCAGTCATGATCAAAATCTCTGTGTCATACTTCTTTGCCAGCTCCTTTACCGTACCGGTAATCACCTCTGTGGGATTAGAAAGAATCTTCTCATAAATCCCCTTTTCAATAGCGAAATATCCATCCCACAGTCTCTGCTTCTCTTTATCATTGGAACCATTGCCATAGGCAAGATTCCTCCAAGTCTCCAATAATGCCATGATCTGCATCCTTTCTCAATTTTGTTTTTATGGGACGGTGTGGGGATCCTCTCATCTTGAAGCCATCCTCACACAGTCCTCCCTGTCATTTCCTTAGTATATAACACTTCCTGAAAATTTGCAATTTATTTAATCGAAAATTTTCTCCTGTACTGCCAATGCTCCTCTATGATCTTCACGGTCTCCCTGCCAGTTTCCGCTGCCCTTTAAACATGCTTTTTTTATAACCATCCTGCCAGACAATCCCTATGTATCTATGTACTGCCCTATGACATCTCTCCATTCCTTGTCCACGAAGGGTAATGTTCAGCAAAAAATTCGCCCCGCCCACCACATAACACGTAATGAGCAGAGCGATAAAAAGGGGAGGATAAGTATTTCTTTTTTCTTTGGTACTAATCTCATTATCCCCTTACTATGGAATCTTATACATCCAAAACCAAAATTTTTAAAAATTTCAGTTCCCATTGCAGAATTTCCCCCACAAAAAATACCCCGCCCGTTGCACCTTAAAAGCGCAGCGAACAGGGTACCAAAAAGGGGAGGATAAGTATTTCTACTCTTTTTATTAAAAGAGCATCGATACATTTTTAAGTATGGCCAGTTTTCCCCTGATTATACATTTTCAGAAAAAAATTGTTTTCGGAAAAGATATTGGGGTATACCATTTCTCTCAGGAACTGCAGCTGTTCCCTGAATCAAAGGCAAGGCATACTCTGCATATGCTTCCTCCATATCGTTCCCTCTCTCGCAGATCCAAGAAAGGGGCACCTTCTTTTCCTGGTTGCATACTTCATTTACATCCACCGCAGAATAATCCAGATCATAAGAAGCGCCGCTTCCTTTCCTGGAAAATGCCACCATCACCCCATTCTCCCCTTTCAGGGCATAATCCACTCCCATCTGTCCGGCTTTTTCCGCCTCCCTGATATCTGTCAGAGAAGCCAGCATCCCAGAACAGCGCTGGCTCACATTCAACTCCACAGAACGAACCTTAACGCCAAAGCGTTCCCGCACAAAACGTTCTAACACTTTGCCACAGCCAGTGAGCATCTTATGGCCAAAGGTGTCCAAAAGAATCTCTTCTTTTCCGTCCCAACTCCCTTCTTCTGTTTCCTTCCCCAGACAGGCAGCCAGCTCTCTCTCCCCATATTCACAGATAAAGGTACCTTCTTTGTCCCCGATCCCCTCTGATACACAGACCACTACACAGCGCCGTCTAGCAAGCTCCCGCTCCACATCTCTGGCAAATTCTTCTAAGGAAAAGGTACGCTCCGGCAGATATATGAGAGCCGGGTTGTCCTCCTTATACTTTCTTGCCAGCACGGAAGCGCCGGTCAGCCATCCGGTATGCCGGCCCATCAGCTCAATAATCGTAACGGATTTCTGCTGATACACCGAAGAATCCAGCACAATCTCCCGCACAGTGGCTGCCACATATTTGGCAGCACTTCCAAACCCAGGTGTGTGATCTGTAAGGATCAAATCATTGTCAATCGTTTTAGGTATACCCACAAAGCGGATCGGACTGCCGGTTTGCTGCCCATACCGGGACAGCTTGCTGACCGTGTCCATGGAATCATTGCCTCCAATATAAAAAAAATATCCGATGTTCAGTTCATCAAACCTTGCAAACAGCCTGGAATAAACCTCCGATTCTGTATTTTCCGGCAGCTTATAGCGGCAGGATCCCAGATAAGCAGCCGGAGTCACCCGCAAAACCTCCAGATCTTCCCTGGAAAGCTCTTCTCCCAGATCCATGTACCTTCCTTCCAGAAATCCCTCCACCCCATGAATCATTCCATAGATTTTTCCTATCTCCTCCTTTCGGGAAAGCCCCTCCCGAATTACACCGCACAGGCTTGCATTGATTACTGCAGTAGGGCCGCCTGACTGACCCACAATAATATTTTTCCCAGGCATGCAAATATCCCCTTTCACCTTTTCCTGACCGTTTCAGGTTTTACCGCATATCATCATACCACACTCCCCACTTTCCTGCAATATTCTACATTTTGCTGGCCACAGTAAACGCAAACTTTTGCCTGTGGCTTTTTTGATAATGCTGAGCCTGCGTGCTATATCTTAACAGTACACAATTCCCCTTTTGTCCTCTCCGTTTTTCTCCCTTCCCATATCTCCATACATCCATTTACCATAAGATATCCTATCCCTTGGGATACCTGACAAGGTTCCTCATAGGATGCCAATGCCTGCAGCTTTTTTATGTCAAACACCGCCACATCCCCATAATATCCTGCGGCAAGCCTCCCCCGGCGGCAAATCCCAAAACGCTGGGCAGCTTTCTCTGTCATCCGGCTGATCAGCTCTTCCAGCTCCATCCCTTTTTCTGTCCCCCCATACAGGCTGATAAGCAGAGGAAAGCCGCCGTAGTATCTGGGATGGGGCATCTGCCGGATCTCTTTCCCCCGTCCTCCCATTGCCAGACCATCCGTGCCATACAGACAGCCAGGATGAACCCCGATCCGGTCCATATCCGTCTCCTCACACTGGAAAATCACCATCTCCACCTTCCCTGATTCCTCCTCCATCAGGCGGCAGGCTGCCTCAGAAGGAGAGCACCCCCACAGCCTTCCAATCTCTGCGATACGTTTCCCAATGCATTCTTTGTGAACCTCAAGCGCCGTCACCATCAGGTTTTCTCCCCCATATTCCCCGATCATTGTGCTCCATTCCTTTGTTCCCTGCTCCATCTTTTGCTGAATCTCTGCTCTTTTAAGGGGATCCTTTAATGTAGTTAAAAGGTTTTCCACCCCGCCCTCATGACAATCCGGCGGAAACACAAGGCCCAGATTAGAGCTCCCTGCGGTATAAGGATACATGTCAAAGGTCAGATCCACCCCCTGCGCCACAGCTTCATCGATTTTATCCAAAAGCTCCTGGCTTCTCTTTCGGTTGTGGATTCCTGCACATTTTAAATGAGAGATATGGACCTTTGCCCCGCTGTTTCTTCCAATGGATATGACCTCCTCCACAGCCCGAAACAAAGTCGCCCTCTCCCCCCGCACGTGAAAGGCAAAAATCCGGCCATATCTTTTCGCCACCCTGGCGATCTCTGTCAGTTCCCGTTCATCGCCGTAAAAGTCCGGCGGATACCCAAGTCCTGTGGATACCCCGGCCACTCCCTGCAAAAAGTGCTCCTCCAAAATCCGGCACATCTCCTCCAGCTCCTCTTTTGTTGCCCTCCGGTTCTCATACCCCATAACAACAGCCCGGATACTGCCATATCCTACAAGCGGCACAAGATTCACATTGGGTTTTGCCGTTTGCATCCTCCTCGTATATCCTGCAAAATCCTCCCAGTCCCACCTCACCGCATCCACATCAATAAATGCCAGAGAGGTTCTTCTTCTCTTCAGCCACAGCTCCTCCTGTTTTAAGGGAAAAGGAGAAAAGCCACAGTTTCCTGTGACCTCCGTGGTGATCCCCTGATAGATTTTGCTGTCAGGATTGTTGTGATAAAGAAGAGAAATATCAGAGTGAGAATGGACATCAATAAATCCTGGGCACACCACCATCCCTCTCGCATCCACCTCCTGCTCTGCCGGTTCATCAATCTGTGGCGCCACCTTGGCGATCTTATCTCCAAGTATGGCCACATCCCCCGTATATCCAGGGCTTCCCGTGCCGTCAATCACCAGACCGCCCCGAAAAATGTACTGATACATTTTGCTTCCCTCCTTCTGTCATTTAAGATAACCATCCAATCCTTATGCATCTTCCTTGCGGTTCTTCCTTACAAACAGCACAATGGTCGCTACCACCAGAACAAGGAAAAACAGGCTGATAGGCTTTGTGATAAAGATCCATAAGCTCCCCTTAGACAAAGACAATGCTCTTCTGAAATTCTGTTCTGCCATTGGTCCAAGAACAATCCCTAAAAGCAGCGGAGTCACCGGAAGCTTCAGCTTCCCAGCCACATAAGACAATGCGCCGAATATCAGAATCACCTTCACATCAAACATGGAATTGTTGGCCACAAACACTCCCACCACACACAGAACAAACAATACCGGAATCATTGCCTGCATGGGGATCCGGTTTACCTGGGCAAATAATTTCACGAAATACCGTCCCTGAATATACATAAACACATTGATCGCTAAAAGAGAGATCATAATACCATATACCAGAGGCAAATCATTTTTAAAAAGAGTAGGGCCGGGGGTTAATCCCTGCATCAAAAAGGCGCCTACCAGTATGGCTGTAACCATATCCCCGGGAACTCCCAGAGACAAAAGAGGAATCAGGGTTGCACCTGTCACCCCGTTATTGCCCGCCTCTGAAGCCGCAATCCCTTCTATGGAGCCACTGCCAAATTCCTCCGGATGTTTGGATACGCGCTTTGCCTCATTGTAAGAGAGAAAGGATGCTATAGCTGCACCGGTTCCTGGAAGCGCTCCAATCACTGTGCCGATTCCACTGGATTTTACAATGGTTTTCATACAGCCCTTTACATCCTCCCAGGACAGACGGTCATCCTTCTGATTAAAATCTGCCGTCACTTCAATTTTCTCAATTCCCTTTGCCTTGTTAAACATCTCAGACAATGCAAACAATCCAATAAGCGCAGGGATCATATCAATGCCCCCGGCCAGATAAAGATTTCCAAAGGTCAGACGCTGCACTCCGTCCATGGGATCCATACCAATCATAATGACAAACATGCCAAGACATCCCATCAAAAGACCTTTGAAAATATTTTTCCCGCTCACCCCGGAGATGATGGACAGGCCAAAAATTGCCAGGGAAAAGTATTCTGCCGGGCCAAATTTCAGGGCAATCTTTGAAAGCAGCGGAGAGATAAAAATCAGCATAAAGGTACTTACCAGCCCTCCAATGCAGGATGCCACCAATGCGATCATAAGCGCCTTCACTGGCTTTCCCTTTTTTGCCAGGGCATAGCCGTCCATGGCTGTTGCCGCGGAGGCCGCAGTCCCCGGCGTGTTGATCAATATAGCTGTGATCGATCCGCCATAGGTGCCGCCGCAGTACATCCCTAACAGCCAGGAAAGGCTTACCACTGGATCCAGATAAAAGGTAAATGGCATAAAGAGCACAATAGCCACCCCTCCGGACAACCCCGGCAAAGCTCCGAACACAATCCCGATCGCCACTCCCAGATTCATAAACAGAAGATTCATCGGAGAAAATGATGTGCCAAGCGCCTGAATCAAAGCTTCCATACTACACCTCTTTTCCTGCTAAGAGCCCTCTCACCGGGCACTCTCACATAAATGTCTGCCGTTTTCAGGGAAGATATACCTTGAGGAAAATCCTGAATCCATAATAGATGAGCACCACCAGCCCTCCGCAGACCACATAATAGCTCCATTTCCTTGATTTAAAAAAGGCCAGGATTCCCCAAACAAAAAAAAGGGAAGAAATCACAAAGCCCAGCGGCTCTATGAGAAAAATATAGGCTGTCATAATCAAAAACATCAAACCTGCCCGCTTTATTTCAAACGTATCCAAAACTGTGATATCCCCTAAATCTGAAGCCGGCTTTTTTTCTTTCTCCAAGTCTTTTTTGTCCCCTAATTTCCCTCTCCACAGCTCCCCTGCCAAAAGTCCTAAACTGGATGCAATCATGATTCCCGAAACAATGTAGGGAAACAGCCTGGGGCCATAAGCGTTCTTCCCGGCCGGAATCTGTGTGGGAATGACAATCAAAGCTGCCACTCCCAGAATCAGAAACAAAACACCTGACCACAAATTCGTCTTTATCTTCATTTCATTCCCTCCCAATCTAATTGGTGGAAAGTCCCAGATCATCCAACACCTTTCCCGTCTGCTCCACATTGGCCCGCAGCTTTTTTTCCACTTCCTCAGGCCGGTTATTCTCCATCATCACCGAGCCACCTTCCTCCAAAAGCTGACGGATCTGGGGGTCATTTAAAATATTGTTAAAGCCCTCATACAGATACTCAATGATCTCATCTGGCGTATCCTTAGGAGCCGCGATGAATTTCCAGACCTCAAAATCGAAATCATAGCCTTTTTCCTTTGCCGTAGGCACATCCGGATACTGGGCAATCCGTTCATTGGAGTAGACTAAAAGAGGCACAAAAGTATCTGCATCCTCATAGGACATAATATTTACAGGGTGCAGAGAACCGAATTGTACGTGATCCCCCATCATGGCTGCTAACAGCTCTCCTCCTCCTGAGTAGTTCACCCCGTTTACATCAGCCCCCAACTCACCAAACAAGGCGTAATTTGCCACATGGTGAAGGGAACCTGTGCCGGTAAATCCAAAATTCACGGTATTATTCTTGGCATATTCCACAAATTCCTCAAAGGTAGTGATATTTGTCTCTGTGGTGGTCACTAACATAACCGGATCCACACTGGTGCCGATAACAGGCTTAAAGTCATCGATTGTATAAGACACCTGATTCATCTTAGGCTGGGTGGAAAACACTCCGATTGCCTCAAAAATAATACTGTAGCCATCCCCCTTTTCCTTCAAAAATTCGGTTGTGGCAATGGTTCCCCCGGCGCCTCCCCGGTTTACAATATTAAGCGGCTGACCCAGATATTTCTCTGCTCCTGTAGCCATGGTCCGGACAAACACATCCGTGCCTCCGCCTGCATCCCAGGGCACCAAAATCTTCACTGGCTTTTTCGGATAACCATCCAATGTCTTGTTATCTGCTTCCTCCACTTGAGGCTTCTCCTCTGCCTGCTTGTCCTGTGCAGAAGCTGACTGAGCAGTTGTCCCCGCTGGGGCCGTCTCCTTTGCTGTCTCCTTTGAACCACATCCCGCCAATGCCATAGTCAGCAACACCGCAAAAAACATTCTCCTTCTCTTCATTCCTGTTCCTCCTTCCATTCGTGCCGGCACACATCCCTTTGGGGCTCCTGCCAAATCTCCGAACGTATTTTTATTATGAAACTTTGTTTACAAGCATTCCTTCTCATATCTTTCCTTTAAAATTTGCGCTTCTTGCTCCTGCAATACCGGATCAAACCCCGCTGTGTAAGGTTCACAAAGGCCCAGAGCCCACATCAGTCCTTTTAAGTTTACATTGATGGGCATCTTTTTATACCCGAATAAGGTTGTGATCTTTGCCACTCTCATCTGCAAATCGATGGCTTTTTGTACCTGACCAGTCTCCAAAAACCGGTGAATGTCAAGCTCTAAGGATGGATCCAGATTAGGAATTGGCGTCATGGAGCCTGCTGCCCCCATCTGAATGGAGGAGCAGATTAAAGGCGCTCTTCCCACAAATACACTGAAACCCTCCCTTCTCATCTCCTGTACCACCTGCTGAAGCGCAATCTGGCTCCCACTGCTGTCCTTCATCCCTACTATGTTCTCATGTCTGCCCAGTTCTATAAGCGTGGAAGCCTCCACATTATTTTTTGTCACAGACGGAATATTATAAATCATGGTAGGGATCGGGGAAAATTCTGCCAGACGCAGAAAATAATCCTTCAGGGCCTTTTGAGTCTCATCAAAATACATAGGCGGAATATTTAACACTGCATCTGCATTCCATTTCTTTGCACAGCGGATATTCTCTTTCACCCGGTCCACGGAGATGGCTCCTGTAGACACAATCAAAAGCCCTCGGCCCTCACACACTTCTCTTGCCGCTGCCACTGCATGTTCAAAGGTCTTTCGGTCTACTGTGGCTCCTTCTCCGCAAGACCCAAGAATCATAACTCCCTGACACCCCGATGACAATGCCCGGACAATCAGGCTGCAGAAGCTGTTCTCATCCAGAGAACCATCCTCCATCAAAGGAGTCACCAGTGCCGGGATGCTTCCTCTCAGCCAGTTATTTCTCACGATTCATTCCCCCTCCTTTTTTTGTTCACCGGCAAGCCAGTGAAATAGTCATCCCCTATTGTTACCATCCAATGAGTTGTTCGTATAATCGAATATTTTTTCTTTTATTCGAACTCATATTTTGATGATAACACATGTAAATACTCCTGTCAACGGTATATTTACTCAATTTTTCTTTTTTATTTGACAGAGTAGCTAATTCATGTTATGGTTGAATTATTCGTAAATACAAACGACATGGCACATTTCCCATGGGCCACGCCAACTACAGGAGGAATTATGTCAAACAAAGAGCTTCACCGTCCCACGCTCCGTGTCTTAAAGATTCTGGAGGCAGCCGCTTTCAATAAGCAGGGCTTTACCCTGACTGAGATGGCCGAATATATTGACGCCCCCAAAAGCAGTATCTTCCCTGTACTAAATACTCTGGTTGATCAAAAGTACCTTTATTACAACCGCCAGAATCTTCGCTATTTTATTGGAATGAAAGCTTATGAAGTAGGACAGACCTATGCCAGGCAGACAGATGTCTTAAAAGATATTTCAGAAATTATACTGAATATGGTCAATGTATGTGGAGAAACCTCTCACTTTGCAGTCCTGGATGACGGGAACATTTTCTATCTGATCACACACGACTCTCCGGACCGGGTGCGGGTCTTTACCACAGTAGGCGCCCGTATGCCTGCCTATGCCACCAGTCTGGGTAAGGCGCTTCTTTTGGACCACACAAAAAAGGAGCTAGAGGACATGTATCCTGACCAGCTCCCACTTCTTACCACTCAGACAATTCCAACAGTCTCAGCCCTTTTTGGTCAGCTTGAGACTTTTCAGAAAGAACAAATGACCTTTGAGGATGGGGAATCCAATGCCAATATATGCTGCTACGCCGTACCCATCCGCAAATCCGGGCAGATTATTGCCGCCCTGAGCATTTCTATCCGCCGCACCCACTATTCAGAAGAAAAAGCAGAGCTGGTCCAGGCCTTATTAAAAAATGCACGAACCAAAATCGAGCTTCTCGTTCAAGATGCGGATGTGAATTTTTCCAGATAGTTCCTTAACAGGAAAAGCAGCATTCCCCCTTCACATAGGTAGCCGCTATTTTGCAGTCTCCCTCCAGCACAACCAGATCTCCGTCCTTTCCCACCTCCAGAGAACCAACCCGGTCATACACTCCGATCAGTCTGGCCGGATTTTCTGTCAGAAGAGGCACGATCTCCTTAAGCGGACGGCCGGTAAAAGACAAAAGATTCTCAAGGGCTTTTCCGGAAGTCAGCGTGCTCCCGGCCCGGCTCCCCCCGTTTGCCAGCCTGGCATCCCCGTCCACAACCACCACGTCATTGACACCCAGCTTATAATTCCCATCTGGAAGGCCTGCTGCCATAATAGAGTCTGTGATTGCCACCACCCGGTCTATCCCCTTAGTCTTTATGATCAGGCGAACCGTACCCGGATGCAAATGACGGCCATCACATATCATCTCACAGCACACCTTCTCATCCTCTAAAACAGCTCCCCAGATCGCCGGCTCATGCTGGTGGAGAAGCCGCATGGCATTGCCCGTGTGGGTGGCAGCCGCCGCCCCATTGGCAATAGCCTTTACAGCCGTGTCATAATCCGCCCCGGAATGTCCGATAGCCACACGCATCCCCAGATCGCAGAGCCTGGGGATAAAATCCACCATCCCATCGATCTCCGGCGACACAGTGATATAGCGAATCTCTCCCTTAGCCGCCTCCTGATACTCCTTTACCAGCTCCCAATTAGGCTTTTGAAGCAAGTGTTCTGGCATGGCGCCCTTGTACTGAGGGCTTAAAAATGGTCCTTCCAGGTGAATCCCCAGCAAACGAGAGCCCTTATGCTCCACGCTCTTCCATTTTTTATACTCCTCAATGCACCACAGGGTCTGCTCTCTGGTATCCGTCAGCACGGAACACAGCCAGCCAGTCGTTCCCTGAGCTGCGTGAAACCGGCAGATTTTCTCGTAATCTTCTGCTGTTGCAGCATTCACATCCACCCCAACCGCACCATGGGTGTGAATATCCAGAAAGCCCGGCACAAGTTGTTTCCCGCTTACGTCCACCACCTGTACATCCATTTCCGGCAGATTGACGCCTATACCGGCAATCACACCATCTCTTATCAGCACATCTGCTCTCACAAATTCACGATCCTGATACACCATTCCACCCTTCAGCAACATCCCCATCTCTCATTACCTCCTTATAATTTTAATCCTCAAGCCTTCCCACATACTCGGTAAAGGTCAAGGTAATATCCTTATGATCCTGCAAAAGACTCACAGGAAATCCGGAAGTTTTCTCCCCGTATCCGGCCCGGCGCACCACTGCCCGATGCCAGTTGCGAAAACACCCCAGACGGATCTTTCTTGCATGGGCAATCTCATATATCCCAACCGTCACACAATACCTTGGCATATCCTCCAAAGCCCCTCCAAAATCTCCAATCGCATTGGCTGCCCGGGTCTCCGGGCTGATGGCCAGCACCCTGGTTTTCTGAGCCAGAAATTCCTCCCCGCTCATAGAAGGATCCGCTTCATTAAAGGCCACATGACCATTGATCCCTATGCCTCCGAAGGCGATATCCACACCCCCCAGCTTTTCAATTAGTTCCGGCACCCGCTCCACATGTTCCGGATCCGGAAATATCCGCTGCTCCTCAGGCATCACAAGCTCCGGTTTGATTTTTGTGTATACCACCCGCTCCATAAAGCCGCGGAAGCTTAAAGGGTGATCCATAGGAATCCACTTTTTATCATCATCCAGATATTCGTCCATATTGATAAACCATACCTGCTTTAAGCTGATCCCTCTTTCATTTACCATGTCCACAAAATAAGGATATTGTCCAACCGGGCCCACCGGGCAGATAAAAACGGTTCTTCTTCCCTCTCTGTTGTTGGCCTCGATCTCGTCTGTCATTTGCTCTGCCATTTGGCGAAACACTGCTTCATTATTTTCCATGCAAAACATTCTTATCTTTGGCTTTGCCAATAGCTGTTCCTTATTGTAGCTGTAATATTCGTGCCTCATAAAAACTCCTTCCTCTTCCCTAAAATAAATGAGATATATTCAGTTCCTGTATCATGGAAACAATCTCCTTTGTCCGGCTGCACCCAAACTTTCGCAAAAGTCCCTTGATCTGAGTCTTGACTGTGATGATTTCCACACAGCGGATCTGCGCAATGTCCTTGACCTTCTTCCCGTCTAAAAGCAGGCGCAAAAGCTCTCTCTCAGCTACCGTAAGCTGGGATACATTGTTAATAAAAAAGAGAAGGCTTCTCTCAGATCGCTGCAGCCGGGTATATTCCCGCATAATCGTCTCCTGAATCCGGGATTCCATCACTGGCTTTCCCCCATAGGCATTGCGGATATGGCGCAGAATATCCGCATCCTGACAGCCCTTGACCACGTAATCCACAGCACCTGTTCCCATGGCTGTAATAATGATCGGATCCGTCTCATGGGCCGTAAGAAAAATCACCTGCTGCCCCCGGCCCTGATCCCGGATCTGTTCTGCCGCAAGAATCCCTGCCCGGATCGTCTCCATCTCAATGTCCATCAGCACAATATCCGCATCCTGTTTTTTCGCTTTCTCCACTGCTTCCTGGCCGCTTCCCGCCTGCCACACAACCTCCATGTCCTCCTGCCCTGCTATCAGTTCACACAGATCCTCCCGAAGCAGGTCAAAATCGTCCACTATTGCCACTCGAATCATAATACTTTTTTATCCCCCAAAACCTGACTGTTTCGTGTTTTGCAATTTATCCACCCCACCTGACCTCTCTTTCCTCGGCTCATAGCGCGGAATGGTCACAAAAAAACTACTCCCTTCCCCCGGGCGGCTCTCCAACCGCATCTTGCCAAAATGACTTTTTACAATCTGGCGAACATAGTGAAGTCCCATACCCCAGTTAAAATTTGTATTTTTACTGGTATAAAACGGGTCAAAGATCCGCCGCTGTTCCTGCTTTGAGATCCCTGTCCCATTGTCCCGGATCTCAAACTCCACATAGAGCCGCTGGGCATGGACCATCACGGCAAGCCTTTCCTTTTCCTTTCCTGACATCAGAAACGCCTCATGGGCATTGGTCAAAAGATTATAGAGAGCCTCCCCGAGATGCTGTTCGTCCCCCAAAAGAGACTCTTCCATACTTCCCGATACATCTACAGTCACATCCGGATATTTTTTGCAAAACAGCTCCATCGTTATGTCGATAATCCTTCCGGCCTTTACCGGGCACAGCGACAGACTGCTTCTCTTCACACTTTTATATAGCTCCTCCATCCTTCCTAGCATACTTTCGTTTACATCGTCCAGCATATTGGCGTATCCTGTAAGCTTCTCTAAATCCGGCTGCTTGCCAGAAAGCTCTTTGCGGATCTTTTTACAGAGCACCCGATTGGACAAAAGCTGATTCTTGATGCTGTGGACAAAGACCGAAACTCCCATACTGGCTGTGTCAAATTTTCTCTGAATGCTGACATCATCCCGACTTTCTTCCCAGCTGATCATCATATAGTTTTTCAGGTTCCAGAATCCAAACACCACAGACACCAGCGTAAATCCGGTAAAGAGATACCACCCCTGTATACTCATCAGAGAATTGGCGTACAGCCGGCCGCTAAAGCGCATATATTCTGTGGAATAGATCTGATACACCTGAAGCGGATCCTGCGTGCAGTAAATGGTATATTGAGCGGTAACGCTTAAGATAAAAACCATAATATACCGAAACTGTCTTTTGCTGTAGGGAATCGTCATATCCTGGTATTCGTAAACAATCAGTCCCACTGCCAGAAATATATAAACAAAGATCCACCCCTGAGTAAGCTTCATCAAAATCATTTGCAGGGCGAATCTGCCCTTTACCAGACGAAAAAATATGTCCGGATAATAGATCACCAGCGTCAGAAACGGCAACAAAAACACCGCAGCAGCTTTCTTTTTCAGGCGCAGCACAGCTGGAATCATGCTGTAATGAATGGCCAGAAGTAAAAGAAACGGAGGAAACAGGTAACGTCCAATGGCGATCATATATCCCAGGCGCCGCAGTGGAAAAATCAGATAGGACAGACGCCGCTCAAGCTGTGTGTCAAAAAACAAAAATATCTTCTGCTCCGGAGAAAGGCCGCCGGTCTTTGCCAGATAAATCGTTATCCCCACAAACATACAAAAAAAGCTGAAACACAGCCCCAAAAGGCAGATGGTCTGATCATCTCTCTTAAGAAAGAAAAGGGCTATAGACGATATGGCAAGAAACATAAGCACCACAA
The DNA here is from genome assembly GCA_022794255.1 of Lachnospiraceae bacterium. Classification (GTDB taxonomy): domain Bacteria; phylum Bacillota; class Clostridia; order Lachnospirales; family Lachnospiraceae; genus Brotaphodocola. The sequence continues at coordinate 101,807 of JAAWEL010000066.1, read as the reverse complement.
GCAGCATAAATCTCCTCTCCTTCCTTTATCCAATTATACCATATTTTATCCAACTAAAACAGATTATTTCCTCAAACGTTTTCACAAAAACCGGACAATCAGTAAAAGGGGCTTTTGAAAGCCCCTTTTTTCCGAACCGTCATTCTCTATCTGTTATTTGTTTGCCTCATTGGCTTCCTTCATAACATCAAACAATACATAGTTGTTCACATCCACCTTATCCGTCAGACGTCCCCCGTCAATAAATACCTGCTGCTGATTCTCATAATACTTCTGGATCGTTCCGTCTGCCAAGCTCTTGCCCAGAAAATCACTGGTGATTCCCCAGTTGCCTTCTCCTACGGTGGCCTTCATGGTAGCTTCATCCACCTCGCACTGCTTTGCCACCCAGCCGGCCACCTCCTCAATATTGCTGTTGCGGTAATCTGCCGCTTTCTGCAATGCCCGGGAGAAGCGAACCAAAAGATCATGATTCTCATCTGCAAACTTCTGAGTAGTGATATAGCTGGAAGGGAATGTTACCTCATTCACATAATCCTGATTGGTTGCAAGCCACACGGTCTTGTCGCCCAAAGCCTCCTCAATGGTCATGGTTCCCGGAGACCAGGTTGCACAGGCGTCCACATTGCCGCTGATCATGGCTGTTACGATTCCATTGGCATCCATCTCCACAACCTCCAGATCCGCGGTCGTCATGCCTTCCTGCTTAAGGGCCAGATTCAAAATAATCTCTGCCGAGGTGCCGCTGGTGGCAGCCACCTTCTTCCCCTTTAAATCTGCAATCGAATTGACTCCCTTATCCTTGTTTCCCATAACAGCGTCTGCCAAACTGGTACAGTCGATTTGGAAAATCACAGCCTCACCCTCTGCACAGAGCGCATGGGCTCCATGGCCGATCTGGGAAATGTCAATATCACCGGAAGCCATAGCCGCAATCTCTGCCGGGCCGCCCTGGAATTCCACCAGCTCCACCGTAAGTCCCATCTCCTCAAAGAAGCCTGCCTCCCGTGCGGTAACTGCCAGGGATGCGCTTCCCATATTAGGCATATATGCCACCCGCAGAGTTGCTGGTTCAAATGTTTCTGCTTCTTTTGCTGCCTCTGTGTCAGCTTCCTTGTTTTCCTCCGAAGCCTGCGCATCTGCCGCCGGCGCCGCTGTGGTGGCTGGAGCTGCTGTGGTGGCTGGTTCTGCTGGTTTGCTTCCGCCGCAGCCTGCCAGCAAGGTCACTGCCATTGCTGATGCCATTACAAATCCCATCGTCTTTCTCATAAAAACTTCCTCCTGTTTTTCCCCTCCCGGGTATATTTTATGCACGTCTGAAAGATCACACAGCTTCCGTTATGAAAAGGCTCCCCTTTCAGACGTGCCATTTAGGCGCTTCCCCAGGTTTCCAAAGAAACAATCTTCAAAAAACAACTGGTCTTACGCCTGGTTTCACACAAATCAAACATGGTATCGGTTCAATTGGTTCAATCTGACACCATCCCTGCTTTACTTTCTGACCTCCAGATACTCCTGATAAACTTCTCCCCAAATGTAACTCTTCAAGTCCAAAAACGGCATTTCCATCTTCATCTCCTGAGTTCTGGGATAAGGCAGATTAATGTCCACAATCTTTTTAACCCTTCCTGGCCTTGCACTCATGATGATCACCTTGGTGGCCAGAATAACCGCCTCCTCAACATCGTGTGTAATAAAAAAGCATGTTTTCTTCTGCTCCTGCCAAGTCTTTATAAGCTCGGACTGAAGCTGGGTTCTGGTCTGGGCGTCCAATGCGCCAAAAGGCTCATCCATCAAAAGCACCTGAGGATTGACCGCATAAGCACGGGCAATGGCAACTCTCTGCTTCATGCCTCCTGACAGCTCTTTGGGATAGGAATCTGCAAACTGTTCCAGATCCACCATCTTTAAATATTTCATGGCGGTTTCCTTTGACTCCGCCTCGCTGATACCTTGAAGCTTCAGGCCAAACTGAACGTTTTTAAGCACGGTCAGCCAGGGAAACAGGGCATACTGCTGGAATACCACCCCCCGCTCCGGTCCTGGTCCCACAACTTCCTTTCCATCCACATAAACTGCACCGGAGGTGGGCTCCAAAAGACCTGCGATCACGTTCAGCAGTGTGGACTTTCCACAGCCAGAGGGTCCTACCACACAGATAAACTCATTTTCCATAATATCAAGGCTGACCCCGTTTAAGGCAACCATATCCCCGTTTCGTCCGCTGTATATCTTTTCAACCTTGTCGATCTTTACCTTTACTGCACCGTTTCCTGCCATCCCGTCAGCTTCCTTTCTAAGAATTTAACCAACTGCTCCATCAACATTCCGATAATACCAATAATCAGGATTCCCAAAAGCACGGTGGCCATATCATAATATCCCTGGGCTTTTTGAATCATCATCCCAAGACCCTTAGACGCCCCGGTCAGCTCCGCAGCCACCAGCGTGGTAAGGGAGGCAGAAAGGCCCAGCCTTGCACCTACCAGAATAAAGGGGGTGGACGCCGGAATCACCACTTTAAAGAAAATATCCTTGTCAGAAGCTCCCAAAACCCGGGCCGCCTTGATCAGGGTGGCATCCACATTACAAACGCCCTGATAAATCGTCACAACCAACACTAAAAAGGATGCAATGAAAATCACAATTACCTTTGCCTTCTCACCCACACCTGCACCGGTTATAACCAGGGGAATATACGCCAGTGGCGGAATATTACGAACAAACTGCACCCATGGCGCCACCAGATTCCGAAACGGCGCGTACCATCCCATGAGAAACGCAATGGGAATGGAGATCACAAAACCCAAAGAAAATCCTGCAAGCACCCGAAACAGGCTTATATATATGTGAGGCCACAATGTCCCGTCCGTTACCTTGGCCACCAGCTTTGAAAATACCTCCCACGGTTCCGCAAACACCACACCCCCTGCCTCTGTGGATGCAATAAAAATCCACAGGACCACTGCCAGAATCAGAGACAGTCCCATCCAGGCGCTGTCCGGAATCTGATTCCAGAACGACTTGCCCTTTTTCTTTTTATCCATGTATACCCCTCCTGCATTCTGCAACCTGACGGTCACTGTTTTTTTGACTTTAATCCTAGTTTATCGTTTTTTTCAGAAAAAAACAGTATGAAATATTATCATACCATTTTACTCTCATTGGACAAATTTTACATTTTTTACGCAAACGTTTGGCTATATTGCCGTAGAATTGCGGAGGTAAATCCGTTAAAATAGATCTACAACAAGTTTTTCTTCATTGCCAGGACAGAAAAAGGAGGAAACTTCCATGACCTTAAAAGAAATCGCCGCTGAAGCAGGTGTTTCTATCTCCACCGTGTCCCGCGTCATCAACAAAAGCAGCAAATCGCCAGCCAGCAAGGAGGTACAAGACCATATCTGGGAGATCGTCCGCCGCACTGGCTACACCCCCAACAGCACGGCCCGCCAGCTAAAGATGGGAAACGCCGGCCATGCGCCGGGATCCTCCCGCTCCATAGCCTGTCTGTTTGCCCGGGTCCATGATGCAGAGACGGATACTTTCTTCTCCTCTCTTGCCCGCAGCATTGAGAAGGAAGCTTTTAAGCACAACTATATTTTAAAATATACCTTTACTGCCTTTGATACCAATCACCCGGAAATATTCCGCCTGATTTCCGACAATCACGTGGATGGCGTGGCTGTCTTAGGACGCTGTGACAAACAGTTGCTGAAATTTTTAAAACAATATTTTCAATACGTAGCCTACACTGGCTTAAACAGCTTAGATGCCAAGTACGACCAGATTATCTGCGATGGAAACCAGGCGGCTGTCACAGCTGTGGAGCATCTCCTCCAACTTGGCCATACCCGGATTGCCTATGTGGGAGAAACCCGGAATGAAAACCGTTATCTTGGGTACTGCACTGCCTTAGGCCGTGGAAAAATCCCGCTGAACCGGAAATTGATCGCCAATGTTCCCTTATCTTCTGAGGGAGGCTACCGGGGAGCAAAAGAGATTTTAAAGCAGGGAGAGGAAATCCATGCATTTTTCTGTTCTAATGATGTGACCTGTATCGGAGCCATGCGTGCGATCAAGGAGCATGGCCTGTCCATTCCTGAGGATGTGTCCGTTATCAGCATTGACGATATCGAAATGGCCCAATATCTGACGCCGATGCTGACCACCATCCACATCCCTGTGGAAGAAATGGGACAAATGACAGCCAAAATCCTCATTGACCGGATTGAAGGCGGACACACCTTGCCTGTGAAAATAAATCTTCCCTACTATATAGCCGGAAGAGAAAGCTGCGCAAAGTTCAGATACAAAACCAATAAAAAAGGAGAAACAAACCATGATCATTTATTTACAGGACAAAGGAACACCGATGACAGCCGCCATTGACACCTGCGGCGCCCAGCTGATCTCCTTAAAGGACAAAACTGGCAAAGAATTTATCTGGCAGAGAGATCCCGAAATCTGGTCTCGCTGCTCTCCGCTTCTTTTCCCTGCGGTGGGCAACTGCCGCAACAACCGGACACGCTTTGACGGCGTTTGGTACGAAATGGAAAAGCACGGCTTCTGCAAGGTTTCAGAGTTTGCTCTGACTGATCAGACGGATACCACCGCGGTTCTGAAGCTTTCATCCAGCGCTTTTACCCGCCGCTTTTATCCCTATGACTTTGTTTTATCCCTGACCTATTCTCTGGCTGGCGGCGTCCTGTCTATGAGCTACACAGTGGAAAATCCACAGGCCGCAGACATTTGCTACTGTATCGGTGCCCATCCGGGCTTTGTCTGTCCCATGGAGGAGGGCGCCCGGTTTGAAGATTATATTTTGGAGTTTGAGAAAGAAGAGCATACCCATGCCATGCCTTACGATGAAAGGAATCTGGAGTTTGATGCGCAGGGAGAAGGGATTTCCTTAGATCACACCCGGGTGCTTCCCCTTTCCTATGAGCTTTTTAAGAAGGATGCCATCTATTTTGATGCGATCCGCTCCCGCAGCGTTTCCCTGATCCATAAGGATTCCCGAAAGGGTGTTGAACTGTCCTATCCCGGATTTGAAACCATTGCCTTCTGGACTCCATACGGCAAAAATGCCCCGTTTTTATGCATTGAACCCTGGAACGGGTCCGCCATCCGCTCCGATGAGGATGACGATTTTATCCACAGGCATCATCTTCAGATTTTAAAGCCTGGGGAGAAAAAGCAATATTTCATGGAGATTCGGCTGATCGGCTGACAACAGCCTGCAGAATGGAAAAAAGCAGCCCCAGGCTTTCTGCCCGGGCTGCCTTTTTTCGTCTTTTCACTGAAATCCCCTGCACCAGACTGCCTTTCTAGCTGCCAAAGAAGCCTTCACATCCACAATTCTCTGATTCTCTGAACCGCGGAATTTCAGCTGGATATTTTTTTTGTCTGCCTCAAACCGGCCATCCACCATCACGTCAAACAAGGGTATCAGCTTTCTTGTCACCTGTGAGGAGGAAAACATTCTCCCCAGCACATCCTTTTCAAAATCATAGCCTGTAAAGCACCATATCGTTTTCTTCGGGAAGCACTCTCTCACCTTTTCAATCAGCGGTAAAAGCCCCTCCTGGTTGACCGGCTCTAACGGCTCCCCTCCAAGAAGGGTAAGCCCCTCAATATAATCCGGAGACAAAAGCTCCAAAAGCTCCTTTTGTGTCTCCTCTGTAAACGCCTGTCCATAATTAAAATCCCAGGCCTCCTGGTTAAAGCAGTCCTTACAGCGATGGGTACATCCGCTGACAAACAAGGATACCCTCACTCCCGGACCATTGGCCACATCCGTTGGCTTGATGACAGCATAGTTCATGTTGATCTGCTCCTCTCCTGTTGTGTTCCAATCATTTCTGCCAGTTTAGAGAAACTGAGCGTTTTTTGTGAGCCGCCCGTGTGCTGCATCCTGTCTCTACAGGTGCAGCACACGGCTTTTAATCTCCCTTGTCTTACCGTCATTCCAGAAATTTTCTCCTAAGTATCCGCAGGTTCTGCGGGTTACATTCATCCTTTTTCTGTCTTTATTGTGACATTGGGGACATTCCCATTCCATGTCATCATTGACGATTATCTCCCCGTCAAATCCACAGACATGGCACACATCCGACTTGGTGTTAAACTCCGCATACAAAATATTATCATAAATGTACCGGACAAGTGTCTCTAATGCCTCCGGATTGTTGATCAGGTTGGGCATTTCCGCATAGGAGATGGCTCCTCCGGTGGAGATGTTCTGAAAATCACTTTCAAAACAGAACTTGTCAAAGGCATTTATTTTTTCCCGGACATCCACATGATAAGAGTTGGTGTAGTACCCCTTATCCGTCACATTTTCAATCACACCATACTTCTCCCGGTCAATGCGGGCAAAACGATAACACAGAGACTCAGCCGGAGTGCCATACAGACTAAAGCCCAGCCCGGTCTCTGCCCGCCACTGTTCTGTGGCCGCCTTCATATACCCCATGACCTTCAGGGCAAACTCCCGTCCCTCTGGTGCTGTGTGGCTGACCCCCTTCATTAAGCAGGTCATCTCATATATGCCGATATAGCCCAAAGACAGGGTGGAATACCCTTCCTTCAGATAAGGATCAATCACCTGGCCTTTTTTCATCCGGGCAATGGCGCCGTATTGCCAGTGAATCGGGCTTACATCCGATAAAGTGCCTAAAAGGGCCTTGTGACGGCACATAAGCGCTTCCCTGCACAGCCCCAGCCTTTCCTCCAAAAGTTCCCAAAATCTTTCCTCATCTCCTTTGGCCAGAATCCCGATCTGAGGCAGGTTGATGCTGACCACCCCCTGATTAAAACGGCCTTCCCATTTGTAATTGCCTTCCTTGTCCTTCCATGGAGACAAAAAGGAGCGGCACCCCATGCAGCTAAACACATTCCCCTCATAGTTTTCCCTCATCTTTTTTGCTGAAATATAATCCGGATACATACGTTTCGCCGAACATCTGACAGCTAAGCGGGTCACATCATCATAAGGGCCGCCTTTTAAGCAATTCGATTCATCCAGGACATAGACCAGCTTTGGAAAGGCCGGCGTCACCCACACCTTCGCCTCATTTTTGATCCCCTGAAGCCGCTGTTGAAGAATTTCCCGGATAATCATCACATTCTCATCCACATAAGGATCCTCCGGGTCAATCTGCAAAAACAAAGTCACAAAGGGAGCCTGTCCGTTGGTGGTCATCAGGGTATTGATCTGGTACTGGATGGTCTGCACTCCGGACCGCAGCTCATCCCGAAGGCGAATCTCCACAATATGTTTCAGCTCCTGGCTTAGCTCTGATCCCAGCTCCGTTTTCAGCTCCTGCTCATATTTCTCCCGGCTCCTGCGCAGATATTTTGCCAAATGCTTTACTGCCACTGACTGTCCTCCATACTGGTTGCTGGCCACAGCCGCGATAATCTGAGTCATGACAATGCAGGCCACCTGAAAGCTCTTGGGGGATTCGATCATCTTTCCGTTCATGACGATCCCATGGTCCAGCATATCCCCAATATCAATCAGGCAGCAGTTAAAAATCGGCTGAATAAAATAGTCCGCATCATGAAAATGGATCACACCATTTTCGTGAGCCATGGTAATCCGTTCCGGCAAAAGAAGCCGTCTGGTCACATCCCGGGACACCACTCCGGCTATATAGTCTCTCTGTGTGGAAGCCAAACGTGTGTTTTTGTTGGAATTTTCCTCTGCCAACTCCTTGTTCTCATTGCGGATGAGCTTTAAGATAGATTCATCTGTGGTGTTGGATTTGCGCAGCAGGGCCCGCTGGTAGCGGTAAAGCATGTACTTCTTTGCCAGGACATATTTGTTGCATTGTACCAGGTGCTCCTCTATCATATCCTGGATCGTCTCCACAGCCATTATCTCCCTGGCATTCTCCTCTATGTAATGAATGGTATCCTCAATCAGTCCTCCCTCTGCCTGGTCCTTCTGTTCCACCACTGCATTGGCTTTCTCCATGGCCCCGCGGATCTTTTCCCTGTCGTAAGGAACAATGCGTCCATCTCTTTTCTGAACCTTCATAGCTTCCCCCTTTTCAATATATTTTGTGCTTTTATCTATACATTATACAATATATAGTATTTATCGCAAAATGTTGTGATTATAATTATAAGCGTTTCTCTGTGATTTGTCCATATTTTACAGAGAACAATTCGCAGATTGACAAATCTCTACCAAAACACTATAATATAATAAATGATAAAAGGAGGGCGTTTTATGCTGAAATCAAGAGCACAGACAGCAGTAGACTACTATGCCAAAAGCGGATACAATTGCGCACAGGCAATCGCTGTCACCTATGCGGATCTTCTCGGTCTGGATCCCATGGTCTGCTTTAAAGGAATGGAGGCCTTTGGAAGCGGTATGGGAGGAACGCGCTTAGGGACCTGCGGCGCCATATCTGGGGCTGTTTATCTGACAGGTTTTATCACCAGCACCGGACACATGGATGATGACAAGAAAAACAAATCAAAAAAGGAATCCTATGACCTGGGCGGAAAGCTTGTCAAGGAGTTTTTTGAACAAAACCGCACTGTGACCTGCGGGGATTTGAAAGATACTGGTTCAGACAAATTCCGTTCCTGTTTGGACTGTATTGCCGATGCGGCGATTCTGGTGGAAAAGCATCTTTTTCCAGGGCAATTTGAGGAGTCTGACTATTTCAGGAACAAAGAGAAAAAATAAACAGGCAATGACGAAAATACGGAAAGAATGAGGAATGCAATGACTTATATTATCTTTTTTGCGGTCAGTATCCTGGCCTCTGTGGTAGGCGCCATCTGTGGTGTGGGCGGCGGTGTTTTTATGAAGCCGGCATTGGATGCAGTAGGGGTGCTGCCTGTAAATACCATTACCTTTCTCTCAACCTGTACGGTGATCTCCATGACCAGCTACAATGTTCTCAGCTCGGCAATGAACGCAAAAAAGGGCGGCAAGGACAACCTGATTGACTGGAATCTGACCACCTGGCTTGCTGTGGGCTCTGCTATCGGAGGAGTCATTGGCAAATACATTTATGATATTATCAAAAATTCTTCTGCCAATAAGGAGATGGTTGGAGGATATCAGGCAATCGCTCTTCTGATCGCAGTATTTCTGACATTGATTTACACGTTAAATAAGAAAAAATGCAAGGCTCTCCATGTGATTAGCCCCACGGCTCTGGTTCTTTTGGGATTTGGCCTTGGAACGCTGTCTTCCTTTGTGGGGATCGGTGGCGGACCAATGAATCTGGCTGTCCTGTATTTCTTCCTCTCCATGCCCACGAAAACCGCTGCGCAAAATTCTCTGTACATGATCTTGATTTCCCAGATCGCCAGCATGATCGTGACCTTTATGAAAGGAAGTGTGCCAGAGGCCCTGTACAAGGACGTGGATCCCGGTCTGTGGGTGATGCTGATCGGAATGATGATCTGTGGTGTATATGGGGGGATTGTTGGAAAGAAGATCAACAAAAAGATTCCTTCCACCACCGTGGACAAGCTGTTTGTGATCCTGATCTATGTGATTATGGGTCTTTGCTGTTGGAATATTTATACAAAATTGGGATTGGGATAACAAAAAGGGGCCTTCGGGCCCCTTTCACTAATGTGCAAACTGACTGTTATAAAGCTCTGCGTAAAATCCTTGTCTCCCCAATAGCATCTCATGATTCCCCTGTTCGATAATATGACCATCCTTCATTACCAGAATCACATCTGCCTCCCGGATCGTTGAGAGACGATGGGCCACAATAAAGCTGGTGCGGCCCTCCATCATGGCAGCAAAGGCCTTCTGAATCCGAATCTCTGTGCGGGTGTCAATAGAGGACGTGGCTTCATCTAAAATCAGCATAGGCGGCAGACATAGCATCACACGGGCGATGCATAAAAGCTGCTTTTGGCCCTGGGACAGATTGCCTCCATCCTCAGAGATCACTGTGTCATATCCCTGAGGCATCCGTTTAATAAAGCTGTGGGCATGGGCATCCTTTGCTGCCTGCACGATATCCTCCAGGGATGCCTCCGGCTTTCCATAGGCAATATTTTCCCGAATTGTCCCTGATTTCAGCCAGGTCTCCTGCAAAACCATACCATAGTTAGTCCGCAGGCTCTTGCGAGTCACCCGGCGGATATCCTTACCGGAAACCTGTATCCGCCCTTTGTCCACATCATAAAACCGCATCAGCAAATTGATCAGGGTGGTCTTTCCGCAACCGGTGGGCCCCACAATGGCAATCCTCTGTCCCGGCTTTACATCCAAATTCAGATGTTCAATCAAAGGCACCTGGGGATTGTAGGCAAAGGACACATCTAAAAGCTCCACACTGCCATCAACCTTCATCAGCTTTTCTGCACCCTCATCAGAAGAAATAGCCGGCTCATCCATCAGCTCAAACACCCGGGCCGCACAGGCCAATGCATTTTGAAGTTCTGTGACCACCCCCGAAATCTCATTAAAGGGCTTGGTGTATTGGTTGGCATAGCATAAAAAGATAGATAGCTGGCCCACACTTAACAGGCCGCGGATGGCTCCGTAGGCTCCCACCACTCCCACACTGGCATACACAACACTGTTGACAAAGCGGGTGGATGGATTGGTGATGGAGGAAAAAAATATAGCCCGCAGGCTGCAGGCGCGAAGCCTTTCATTGATCTCCTCAAAGCGTTTCTGCGCCTCTTTTTCATATCCGAAGGCCTGCACCACCTTCTGATTGCCAATCATCTCGTCCACCAGAGAGGTCAGCTCTCCCCTTGTCTTTGACTGAAGCTGAAACATGGCAAAAGTCTTTTTTGCAATGTAGCTTGCCACAAAAAGGGACAGAGGGGTTACAAGCACCACCACAACCGTGATCAGGGGATTAACCACCAGCATAAAGCCCAGCGTTCCCAATATGGTAAGAATCCCTGTAAAAAGCTGGGTAAATCCCATCAAAAGCCCCTCTGAAAACTGGTCGATATCTGCAATAATCCGGCTGATTACATCGCCATACTGGTGAGAATCAATATATTTTAAGGGCAAAACCTCCAGATGATTAAAAGCTCTGGTCCGAATGTCCTCCACCACGTGATAGGTGATTCGGTTATTGATATGATTCATTAGCCATTGAGCAAAGGCTGTGATAAACACCACCACCCCAATCTGTCTCAAAATAGCAAGAAGTCCTGTAAAATCCACATTTCCCGGTCCCAGGATCCGATCCACTCCCTTTCCCACAAGAATCGGTGCATAGAGTGTGGTGGCAACCGTCACTGCCGCCAGAGCCAGGGATAAAAAAACCAGCCACTTGTATACGCCGATATAATTAAGAATTCTTTTGAGAGTAGAGCTATGCTGCTTTAACTGCATTTTCATCTTATTGCACCTCCTCTTTGGAAAGCTGAGACAAGCAGATTTCCCGATAAACCTCACAAGATTCAAAAAGTTCCTTATGAGTCCCCCATCCCACGATACAGCCGTCATCCAGCACCAGGATCTGATCCGCATTCCGGATGGTGGTGGCCCGCTGAGACACGATAAACACCGTCATCCCCCTGGTTCCTTCCCGGATGGCTTTTCTGAGACTGGCATCTGTGGCAAAATCCAGGGCGGAAGCGCTGTCATCCATAATCAGGATCTCCGGCTGTTTCACTAAAGCCCGCGCAATTGTCAGCCTCTGTCTCTGGCCTCCGGATAAATTCTTTCCATTTTGCTCAATAGGAAGATCCAGCCCTTTCTCCTTGCTGTCTACAAACTCTCTGGCCTGAGCCATGGAAAGCGCCTCATAGATCTCCGGATCGGTGGCATCCTTTTTCCCCCACTGCATATTTTCCCGCAGGGTTCCCTTAAAAAGAACCGCCTTCTGAGGCACGACTCCGATCTTATGGCGCAGCTCTTCCAAAGAATATTCCCGCACATCTCTGCCGTCAACCAAAACGGCTCCCTGCCTCACATCGTAGAACCGGGGGATCAGATTGACCAGAGAAGATTTTCCGGAGCCGGTGCCGCCGATAATACCAATCGTCTGCCCCGGTTTTACGGAAAAATCAATCTGTGTCAGAGCATTCTCCTTTGCCCCCTTGTAGGCGAAATCCACCTGGCAGAAACGAACCTTGTCCGGTGCAGGGCTTATCCCGGATATGTCTGTTTTTCTCTCTTTCCCTGTGGTCTTTGCCTCTGTCTCTTCTTTTTCTTCCTGCCCCTTTTTTGCAGGATCCATAATACTGCTCTTCTCATCCAGAACCGTGCTGATCCGGTTGGCACAGGCCAGCGCCTTGGAGATGGAAACAATCAGATTCGCCATCTTGATCAGCTCCACCAAAATCTGTGACATATAATTGACCAATGCCACGGTCTCACCCTGGGTGATAATCCCTGCATCCACCTGCTTTCCTGCTGTCCACACGACCGCCACAATGGCAAGATTGATGATAACATACGTAACCGGATTCATCAGAGCCGATATTTTCCCGACAAAAATCTGGAACCTAACCAGAAGATCATTGGATTTTTCAAAGCGGCTGATCTCATCTTCCTGCCGGTTGAAAGCCCGTATGACCCGCGCTCCCGTCAGGTTTTCCCTGGTAGCCAAAGTCACCTGATCCAGCTGCCTTTGCACTTTCTTATATAGAGGCATACTAAAGCCCATAATCCCAAACACCACAACGCTGAGAGCCGGGATCGCCACCACAAACACCATGGCCGCCCTCACATTCACCGTAAAGGCCATGATCATGGCGCCGAACACGATAAAGGGAGAGCGCAAAAGCAGCCTGAGAGCCAGATTAAGCCCGGACTGAACCTGATTCACATCACTGGTCATCCGGGTAATCAAAGTAGCTGTACCGATCTTATCCTGTTCACTGTAAGACAAATGTCCAATATGGGCAAACAAATCATTGCGCAGGCTTGTACTGAATCCCACCGCCGCCTTGGCCGCAAAATATTGGGCAGTCAGAGAACAGATCAGACCAATCAGGCCCAAAAGAACCAAAATCCCACCCATCTTTAAAATATACGAGGCATCCTGATTACGAATCCCCACATCAATAATCCGGGCCATTACCAAAGGCACAAAAAGCTCAAAGCTGGCCTCTAGCATCTTAAACAATGGTCCCAGCACACTTTCCAGCTTATAATCCTTCAGGTATTTTATCAGTTTTCCCATAATTTCCTCCAGGCTTCCTAATTGTAAACATTTTTGGCAGCATTGCCTCAAAAGATTGTAGCATAACATGAATCTGCCTGACAAGAGATTTTTTCTTTTTCCTTTCCCTATTTCGGATGCCCTGTCCTCTTCCTGTATCCGGAGGGGGAAATCCCCTTCTGCTTATGAAACATACGGCTGAAATACAGCGGATTCTCATACCCTACAATATGTCCGATCTCTGTCATTGTGTAGGTAGTGGTCTCCAAAAGCCTCTGTGCATTTGTGATGCGGATGGAGACAATGTACTGGAGAGGGGTACTGCCCGTATACGCCTTAAAATTGCGGATAAACCAGCTTACACTCATGCCGCGGGAATTGGCATATTCTTCAATGTTTAGATCCGTATTGTAGTTGTCATTAAAGTACTGGGCCGCTAAGTCCATCTCATTGTCCAGATATTCATTTTTCAGAACATGCTCCCTTGTAACCTGCCGGTGTACGAGAATCAGAAGATGACGAAGAAGTATAACTAACATTTCCTGATAATCCTCCTTACACTGCTGCATCTCAGATATCATCCGTTTAAATATCCTTTCATACTCCAGGGATGTCCCTGTATAAAAGACACGCATATCATCCTTTATCCCATAGCTTCTTAAAATATTCTTTACATTGCTGCCTGTGAAATGGACCCAGTACACCTGCGTCTGGTCCGTCCCATAATATTCATATTTCTGAAGCTCCTTCGGTCTGTAGATGACCATATGGCCGGCGGTGACAACCGTATCATTTTCTATATTATCAAAATGAAAATGTGCAGCACCGGCACATACGTAAAGAATCTGAAAATCCAGTCTTCCCCTGGGCCGGTAGGTCGGCAGCTTTGGCCGTGAATAGAGGCGATAAGTGCCGCAGCTCCCTACAATCAAAGGCTTTGACTTATCCTTAAAGTCTACAAGGGAATTGTTAAGATAGGCAAGATTCATATACATTTGAGACACCTCCACAGGGCTTGATTTTTCTATTGTATCATTTTGTGCATGTTTTGTCCAATCCTGTTTATGGACTTTCGATGAAAAAAAACATATAATGAAACCACAAAACAGACAGAGAAAAGAAAAGCCTGAAGGGAGGTTTTTAAACATGATTGTGCCAAGATATTATGAGAATCTTTGTATGCTCCACGATGGGATGATGCCAGCCAGGGCATATTACATCCCTGCTTCCGGACAGATGAGCTGCTTGACAGAACACAGAGAGAAGTCCGACCGGTTCCAGTCTTTAAACGGAAACTGGAAGTTTTTGTATTATGACAGCATCTATGATCTGACGGAATACTTTTTTGAACCAGGATATGACACATCCGATTTCCGTGAACTGAAAGTGCCCGGTGTCTGGCAGATGTCCGGATATGATTCCCACCAGTACTCAAATATCCGGTATCCCTTTCCTTTTGATCCGCCTTTTGTTCCTCAGGATATTCCCTGCGGCGCCTATGTGCATGAGTTTCATTATCAAAAAGACAGCCAGGCTCCGAAAGCCTACTTAAACTTTGAGGGCGTTGACTCCTGTTTTTATGTGTGGATGAACGGAGCTTACGTGGGATACAGCCAGGTGTCTCATGCTACCAGTGAATTTGATGTCACCTGGGCCCTGGAGGAAGGAAAAAACACAATAGCAGTCCTTGTTCTTAAATGGTGTGACGGCAGCTATTTAGAGGATCAGGACAAATTCCGAATGAGCGGAATTTTCAGAGATGTCTATCTTTTAAAGCGTCCCGGACAATGCGTGGGCGATTATCAAATCACCACAAAAGCCCGGGGGAAAGAATGGGAAGTTAAAGTAGCGCTTACATATATCGGCCATCCGGTGGATACGGCGATTACTCTTTATGATAAACAAAACCAGGTTATGGCAACCGGCAAGGTTCTCTTCGACCACATTTCACTGACCGTGACGGATCCTGATTTGTGGAGCGCAGAAAATCCTAATTTGTACACGCTTGTTATAGACACCAATCAGGAGACTATCACCGATTATGTAGGCTTTCGGACCATTGAAATCAAAAATAAGGTGCTGTATTTAAATGGGCAAAACATAAAACTTCATGGGGTAAACCGCCATGATTCGGATCCAGTCACCGGCTTTGCCATCAGCATGGAACAGCTGAAAAAAGATCTTACCATGATGAAGCAGCACAATTTCAATGGGATCCGGTCCAGCCATTATCCCAATGCACCTTATTTTTATCAACTCTGTGACCAATACGGGTTCCTGGTTATGGATGAGGCAGATATCGAAGCCCACGGCCCTTTCCTGCTCTATTACAGGGAGGATACGGATGATAACCGTTTTCGGAGATGGAATGAAACGATTGCCGATCATCCGGCATGGGAGGAATCCATTCTGGACCGGGTGCAGCGCATGGTTATACGAGACAAAAACCGGCCCAGTATTATCATGTGGTCTATGGGCAATGAATCTGCTTACGGGTGCAATTTTGAAAAGGCCCTTGCCTGGACCAAACAGTATGACCCGGGGCGGATCACACATTATGAAGGTGCAAGATACCGCAATTATGACAAAACCTATGATTATTCCAATCTGGATTTATACAGCAGAATGTATCCGGATCTTGGTGAGATTGAAGCATATATTGAAAAGGATGAAAGCAAGCCCTTTTTGCTGGTGGAATATTGCCATTCTATGGGCAATGGCCCCGGAGATCTGGAGGACTACTTTCAGCTGATACACAGCAATGACCAGATGTGCGGCGGTTTTGTGTGGGAATGGTGTGATCATGGTATCTATATGGGAGAGGCAGAAAACGGGAAAGCAAAATATTTCTACGGCGGGGATTTTAAAGAAACCATCCATGACGGGAACTTCTGCATGGACGGCCTGGTCTATCCGGACCGCACCCCTCACACCGGACTGCTGGAATACAAAAATGTCCATCGCCCCGCAAGGGTTGTCTCCTATGATGCGGAGACAAAAAAGCTGAAGCTTCACAATTATCTGGATTTTACGGATCTAAAAGACTACGCAACAATATGCTATCAGATAACTTGTGATGGGCTCTGTGTCCAGGAGGGTGAAATTCAGGAATATACCCTGCCGCCACATGAAGATGGCATCATAAATCTGGATGTAACAATTCCCAAATCCGGAAGAACCTATTTAAAGCTTATCTATAAAAACCGTCACCCATCACCTCTGATTCCGTCCGGGCATGTACTGGGTTTTGATGAAATTTTACTGGAAAATGAAGACGGCAGAAATCAGACGGCCGTAAAATGGCTGGATCCAAGGACTGATACGGACGGGAAAATCGATGTGACGGAGACAGACGGGAAAGTGATCTTAAAAGGAAATGAATTTGCCTATACATACAGCAAAAAGACCGGATTATTTGAAACCATAAATTACGTGGGAAGAGAGTATCTGGATAAGCCTATGGAGATTAATATCTGGCGGGCTCCCACAGACAATGATATGTACAGGAAGCTGGAATGGAAACGGGCATTTTATGACAAGGCTCATCCAAGGGCTTATGACACCATTGTAAAGCAAACCAAGGACGGTGTATCGCTCTTAAGCACCATGTCTCTTTCCGCTCCATCCATCTCCCGCATACTGGACATAAAAGCTCTCTGGAAAGTGGATCCAAGTGGCAGTATTGAGGTGATATTGGAGGTTGTGAAAAACAAAGAATTTCCTGAGCTCCCCAGATTTGGCCTGCGTTTGTTTCTCTCTAAAAAGCTTGAGAATGTTTCCTACTATGGCTATGGACCTGGCGAAAGTTATCGGGATAAGCACAGAGCATCCAGTCATGGGTTATACCGGAGCACCGTTCGTCAGCTTCATGAAGATTATATCCGTCCTCAGGAGAACGGCAGTCACTATGACTGTGATTATGTAGAGCTGTTCAACGGGCAGTTTGGGCTTGCGGCAGCTTCAAAACAGCGTTTTTCTTTTAATGCTTCTGTCTACACCCAAGAAGAGCTGGAAAGAAAGGCCCATCATTTTGAATTGGAGGAAGCAAAAAGTATTGTGCTGTGTGTGGATTACGCACTCAATGGAATCGGCTCAAACAGCTGTGGGCCGCT
This sequence comes from Lachnospiraceae bacterium, assembly GCA_022794255.1. Taxonomy (GTDB): domain Bacteria; phylum Bacillota; class Clostridia; order Lachnospirales; family Lachnospiraceae; genus Brotaphodocola. The sequence goes on along the minus strand of JAAWEL010000066.1, from coordinate 84,565 downwards.
TATAAGTGACAAATATCGGTTTGACAATGAGGAATTTTGTTTTACCTTTAAGCTGGTGCCTTTTGTAAAGGGAGCCGGCGCAGCAAGTCAGTAACCCAATCCGCTTTTCACAGTTGATTGGATTCGCCAGCTTTTAGATATTCAAGCATGCAAAAATCCGGAGATGGAGTGTCTGAAAGCATAAAGAGTAACTGTCAACCAAAATCTTATTAGGGGGTATTCTTTATGGAAGAAAGGACATATTTAAAATGGTATAACAAAGTAGGATACGGTTCCGGAGATATTGCAGGAAATGTGGTGTATGCGTTTCTGTCATCCTTTGTCATGATCTATCTGACCAATACCATCGGCCTGTCGGCAGGTATTGTAGGTACCTTAATCGCAGTTTCAAAATTATTTGACGGTTTCACGGATATTTTTTTCGGCTCTATGATCGATAAAACTCATTCAAAGCTGGGGAAGGCAAGGCCCTGGATGCTGTATGGCTATATTGGCTGTGCTGTCACACTGGCTGCAATCTTCGCAGTTCCCACGGACTGGGAAGCCGCAGCTCAATATACATGGTTCTTTATCGCTTACACCCTGTTAAACGGTGTGTTTTACACAGCTAATAATATTGCCTATTCCGCTCTTACCTCTCTTGTGACCAAGAACAGCAAGGAACGGGTGCAGATGGGCTCCTACCGGTTTATCTTTGCATTTTCCACCAGCCTGCTCATCCAGTCCATTACCATTGGCCTGGTGGCAAGATGCGGCGGAGGCGCCGCAGCCTGGAGAACCGTGGCGATTATCTATTCTGTGATCGGCCTTATAATCAACACGATTTCCACCTTTTCTGTAAAGGAGCTCTCTCAGGAAGAGCTGAACAGCAAAAAGGAGGACAATCCGGAAGGGGAGAAATACGGCTTGGCAGAGGCACTAAGGCTTCTTGTCTCCAACAAATTCTACCTGATGATCTGTGGCGTTTATATTTTGCAGCAGCTGTATGGTGCAATGATCAATGCCGGAATCTACTATATGACCTATGTGTTAAAAAATGAGAATCTCTATGGGGTATTCTCGTGGGCAGTCAATATCCCTTTAATCATCGCATTGATTTTCACCCCCACTCTGGTGGGCAGATGGAATGGTATGTACAAGCTGAACCTGAGAGGGTATATGATTGCCGTGATTGGCAGGGCACTTGTGGTAGTGGCCGGTTATATGGGAAGCGTGCAATTCATGTTATTGTTTACAGCTCTGGCTGCCCTGGGGCAAGGGCCATGGCAGGGGGATATGAATGCAGTGATCGCTTCCTGCTCTGAGTATACCCTTCTGACCAAAGGAAAACGGGTGGACGGAACCATGTATTCCTGCACTTCCCTGGGGGTAAAGCTCGGGGGCGGACTTGGCACAGCCATTGCCGGGTGGCTCTTGGAACTCAGTAAATTTGACGGCAGGCTTGCGGTTCAGCCAGATTCCTGCATTCGCATGTTGTATATAATGTATCTGTGGCTTCCCCTGGTCATTAACGTGGTGATTATGCTGGTGCTTTCCCAGATGAATGTGGAGGAGGCCAATGCAAAGCTTAAGCTGGAAAAGGGGAAAAAGGCTTCCTGAGGCGTAAATGGGCGGGGAGCTTAAGAAGCAGGCGGCTGGCAAATTGCCCGCCGCCTGCTTCATTAAAAGGCTGAATGGATCATTCAGACAATCCGCAAAATCTGATGATACAATAACTCATGCTTTTCATCCACCGGTTCATCTTTGTGGTAATGACCAAAAAACCACCGCTTATACTGGCAGCGGCTCCGGATTTCCTCCAGATATTTCGTCAGCTCATCCGGTTTATACTCTCCTAAGGAAAGCAAGGCCTGAATGCTGGAAGGAGCACAATGGCTGATCACATAGTCACATGACCAGCCGTTCTCCTCCATGCACTGCCGCCCCTCATCATACTCTTCCTCTCTCGGCATTTCTTCCTTCCACCAGGACAGATGGTTGATCCTATACAGAGCTCCTTCCTGCTCTAAAGCCCGCACCTTTTCCCGCAGCTTCGGGTCATCTGCCTCCAAAATCCCGTCACGAATATCGTGAGAGCGGGCCCCGCCAAAGGTGAAAAATCGTTTTCCCTGGATCAGATACATCTGTCCCCGCATCAGATGAATCACATTCTCCTGGATAAACTGAACCTTTCCTCCGTTCCAGTACTCCACCGGAAGCTCAGCCAGCATATCATAATTTTCATGGTTTCCGTCCACAAAAGTGATCGTAAAGTCCTTCGCCGCCAGCCACCTCATCCAGTACTCCTGCTCCGGAGAACGATCCCAATATCCGAAATCCCCTGCCACAATCACCACATCGCTCCGGTCCATCTCCCTCTGCCAGGGAAATGTCCTGGAAGAAAACCGTTTATAATCCCCATGGCAATCTCCGGTGACAAATATCATTTCTTCTCCCTCCTTCACCCTTCCTCCATTTGAATCCGCATCGCATCCCCCTGCTCTAGCATCCTCTCCCCGGCAATTCCGCTTATATACAAAGCACTCTCCCCGGTGTTCACAAGAAAAAGCTCCCCGTCCAGAAACCAGTCCGGAAGCTTTTTCTTCTCCGGACTCCAATGAATGACTTTTTTCAAAAACTCCCATCTGCAAAAGGCCCTTGTCAGCTCTATGCGATTCTCTCCGGACAGATTATAAGAAATAACCATATGATTTATTCTGGGAAATCCATAACATTCACAGCTCGCCCGGACATGGATCTGCCCAGGACCGGACATGGTGATTTCCTGGGAGATATATTTATACTCCCACCCAGTTGTAATGTTGCCAAAATCACCGTAAAGCCTATCGTAGCAATATGGGTAGTCTTTGTTAAAGCACAAAAACATTCCTTCATCCTTTATTTCTTTCATACGCTGACATCTTTTCAGGTAAAGTCGTTCCTCCTCCCACAGGATTTTATCCCGACACATTTCCAGACAGATTACATAAAGATATAAGGTCTGAAAATCCATTCCAATCCGGTAGCGCCTGCACCAGGCTTTCAGATCTTCCCTGTCCATCTTTGGATCCTCCAGACATAGTTTTGGAAAATCCTCCCACAGCCGGGCAAAAATATGAAGCTTTTCCGGAAGCCTTTCAGCCAGCAAGGACCAATCCTCCCGCAAACTCCCCCACAGCCCTCTCTCTCCTCGAAACAGCCTGTTGTTCGGTCTTAAAAGATACTTCTCCTCCGGCTCCCCTGTAAACACCTGCCATCCATAAAAGGTCAGACAGACCTTTTTAACCGGCGATGACTGAATCCAGTTTTCCATTTTATCCCGGCCGGCGATTCGCATGATAACCGATCTTCCTCTATCCGTCTCCTCCAAACGAACCTTCCAGTCCTCCAGATAGATTCCCCGCTCCTCCTCCATCCTTCTTACTCCTCCTCTGACATTTTTTCCAGTTTACAGCTGCAAGCCCGGATTCTTTCCAGAAATTCTTCCCGTTTCTTCCAGTCCCGGATCAAGCCCTCGCTTTGTGCCGGAAAAAACAACTGATCCAACCATTCCTTTAATACGGATTTCTTCATTTCCTGATCAGGCTCCCTTTTTGCTGTTATATCTTCCAGATCGATATGATACTCCAGCCAGAATCCATACTCCTGCACCCATTGGGGCATCCGAATCGCAACACCTTCCCAACGGTCAAACTGACAGCAAACCGTATTTTCAGACTCTGCCTCCATTTGCTCCTCCCCACGCTCCAGCTCATATGTCTGAATCCATCCCTGCTTTGTCACAGCTTCTTCCGGAATCCGGATAAAATCCATCTTCTCCGAATAATAGCCGTTGCTGAACCCCAAAAAACGCAGATCCACATACCCCTTCCTGGTGGCAAAGCGGTAAAAGGTCCACCGATATCTTGTGTCATACTCCTCATCAGTTCCTGTATCCCCCTGCACCTCGTCTGCCATGAGAACCGGCGTGTCCAAAAGCCAGGAAAGCTCCCCGTTTACATCCTCCAAATACACATTTTCACAACATTCCTGAATATGGTAAAGGGCATAGACCGTTCCGTCACTGCAGAAAAACCGCAGCTCACTCCAGTCATTGACTTGCTCCAATTTCACAATAATTTTACCCACCAGCTCAGACAAAGGAACACACCAGTCATAGGCTTCCATATTATAATCTGTAGTTCCCCTCATAGTTCTTCCTTCCTTTCAATTCCGTTCTTTCGCCGGCCTGTTTCTACTTATAAGCCATTCGGCTGCCTCCCGGCCTTCCAAAATCTCTCCCTCCTCCACATCTCCCTCCCAGTTCTTCTCATCCTCCAAATACTCGCAAAATCGGTCGTACAGTTCCCAATCCGTTTCTTCCCCCGCTTCTTCCTTGATTTTCTCAATCGCTGCCCATTTCAAATCCTCTTTTGTTTCCAGAGTCATGTCCCACTGACTTTCCACACAGAAAAAATCTGCCATATCCTCGGGCAGCACGATGGTTACATCCCACTCTCCTTCCGATTCTCCCTTAGTAAAAAATCCGTAAATTTTTTCTTCCACAATCAAACCCTCCTTCTGCAATTTCAATTGTGAAACACTGTTTCACAGCCTTTCTTTCCTGTTTAATACTGTAATTTCCTTTTCTTTGCAGAGAATCTTCCTTCCAGAATCCTCTGCAATAAAATCCTGACCTTCATTGAATATCCTGACCGCATCCAGTTCCCCATCCCAAAAATAACAAGAGATACCACTGCCGCAAATCATGTATCGCCACTCACAGGAACATTTCTTCTGGTTCCATCCAAAACCACCGACTAAAACACTGTCCGTAAACATTCCCACATGGCATCCTGCCTCCAGCTCTAAGAGCTCTCCCTGCTCTGTCCGGTAATAGGCTTCCGCTGTCATCAATGCTCCGTTAAGCTTTACATACATTTCACAAGGTTTCAGTATTCCTTCCAGATACTCCCTTCTCTCTTGCTGCGCCTGCTGCAAAAGGCTCAGACACCTCTCCCGGTCAAGGCTTAGCCCCAACACCTTCGCTCCCTCCCAGGTAATCTCTTTTGCCCCCTCATCCATCTCTCCCAAAAACAGCACATATTGGTTTCCCGAACGGGTCGTCAGAAAAATCCGATCCCTATCCTCCGAAAGCTTAGCTTCCACCACAGCCGATGTGTGGATAAAACATCCTTCACAAAACTTCGGATTTCCATAACATCTTCCCTTGCCGACCACCTTTTCCCCACGGCAACTCAGCTGCCATTTTTTCAGCTCATACATCCCCATTTCCTGTATCCCTCCCAAACTCCTGATTGTTTCTTATCAGCTCATCTAAGGGAACCGGCATGTAAGCATTGATCATACAGCCTGCATTGAAGGCGCCCTTCCGCTTGCACATAATCTGAAAGGTGTCCTCCCTCCGGTTGTGAATATGACCATAAATATGCAAATGCCCCTTCCTGTATCCGTTCCACTCGCAAATAGGAAAATGACACAGGCATATCTGATGCTTTCCGTCTGTGACGTGAGTCATTTTTTCAATAGACTCAAAATAGCTGACAGCAGCAGGGTTGCTTAACAGCTTATTGTCATGATTGCCCACAAGCAAATGTTTCTTTCCCTGAAGCTGCCGCAGATACCACTCCTCTGGCTTTTCATTCCTGTATGCAAAATCCCCCACAATATAAACTGTATCCTCATTCCGAACCCGACTATTCCAGAGTTGAATCAATGTATAATCCATCTGGCTTATGGTTTCAAAAGGACGCTTGTCAAAGCGAATCACATTCTGATGCCCAAAATGCAAATCGGAAATATAAAAAATCATTGTCAAATCCCTCTGTTATATATTTGCCATTCTTCCATACTGTTCTTTTAATCTCTTTTCTCATTTCCATGACATTTCCTTCTTATGAAAGGGAAACAGCGCAGTCCAAAGCGCTTCCACCTCCTCCTTTTTCGCAGTGCTTATATGTCTCTCCATGATCTTTTTCTTAACCTTTACTCCATCCTCTTTATCCAGCAGCAGCTCCTCTAACGGAACCCCGAGAAAAACGGATATATTTTTCAGAACTTCCGGACTTGCATTCTGTCCGTTTTGCAGATGATAAATGGTGGATCGGTTTACATCCATCATATTAGCCAAAGCTTCTATGGGAAGGCCTGTCTGTCCCGTATACTTAAGGATATTTTCGCGATTTACAGAAAAACCTCTGGTTTTTGCCTTTTTTATCTTTTCAACTTTCATCTACCTCTGTCATTACAGTTTAGGCGCCTTTACTGTAACCCTCTCCTTTCCAAAACCAGCCGCTTCAACGTCTGTGTTTTTGATTATGCTATGATTATAATAGAAAAAGAGCTCTTTTGCATCTGCAAAAAGGCCCGAAAATGTAAAAGCAATCTTTTTTTCACCGCATTCTATTAGACTTTTTCAGAGAAACTTTGCATTTTTCTTCTTTTTTGTCCCCTCCATTCTCTCCCAGACAGAAAATCTCTAAAGCAATTATACTGCCTGCAATGCAGCCATGAGGTTTTTCCCGTGTCAATCAGCCTGTCACACATAACCTTTTTCATGGATTTCAGTATCTGCAAAATGCTGATACCTGCCTCTTCCTTTCCTGTTGCCTGTTTTTCAGAATAAGTTAAAAACCGTTCAATCTTCCATGTTCAGCCTTTACCATTTACTCTTTACAATTCACAGATTTTTGTGACCAAAGCGAGATTTGAACTCGCACCTTCGGTTCCCAAAACCGATGCTCCATCCAGTTGAGCTATTTAGGTCTGCCGCACCATGCATGCGGTGTCAGGATTTTGTATAGTAACCCCTATACAAAGGAGGCTAAGTCCGGGATTTTCGCATTGCAGGCAGCAAGCTGCCATTACAGTCAATCTTTAGTCAATCTCAATCAATGTAGTTGCATTGGAGATTTTGATCTGAGTATCAATCTCCTTTAACAGGGTGGCAGTTTTCATCCGCAGTTCCTCCGCCCGCTTTATCACACCTAACGGATCCATAAGCTCTGTCCGGTTCTCATTGATATAGGCATCCACAATCGCCAGTGGCTTATCGTCCTTCACCTTGGTATCCTTTCCAAGAATACTCAGCCGCATGGTTTCTGCCTGCTCCTCCAGTCTCTTGTTTTTGTCGTTTGCCCCATTATTGGCTGTTTGGTATTGGGTTATCATCTTCTCTGCTAAGCTCTCCTCAAAACCAGATTCTTTATAAAGCCCGGCTCCCAGATTTTTAAACGACTCTATGGCAAACGCCTGACGGCTCTTTTTTTCACGCATCCGGTTCCGCAGGGCGATTGCCGCTGCCACTGTATATTCTCCATAAGAGGTCTTTATAATGGTAGATGCATTGGAAGCAATGACCGCCGCCTCAATCTTCTGATACCGGGCGATACGATCCAGGATCTGCTGGTAGGCGGCCCTGGCCTCTGCTGCAAACTCCTCACGGCTCTTTTTGCTGTTAATTCCCCTTTCCTCATTATTCCTGGCATAATCCACACACTGAAACTCCTCAATGTTCTGATTGATTTTTTTCTTTAACAGATCCCTCTCGTCAAGCGCCTGGGTCACAAGCATTTTTTCTGCCATATTCGTCCTCCCAATCATAATCTTTGTTTATTAATTTTTTCTGATCTCTTTCAGCACCCTATCCGGATCCAGCCCGTAAGCCTGAATACACCGTTTCAAATAGGGCAAATCCAAGGGCATTGCTTTCTCTTTTTTTATCTGCCTTATCATATATTTTCCGTATAGAGAAGCATACTTTTTGTATACAGTTAAAGTGTCCTCACTTCTTAAAACCTCCACCGTTTTGTCATGAATCCAGATCCCCAAACAGACAGAATCATAAAACGCCTGATCAAAGTCTTTTGACTCTATGATCTCTTCCTTCAGCTGCTGCATCTTTAATTTCTCTATCATCTTCTTGGTCTGCCTCCCCCACTCCCACTCAGATGTAATGGCAATGATCAGATCCAGATAGGGAAAGGCCACAAGGTTCCTCACCCAGTCTTCTATTATACATTCCACCCTGGGATTTTTGTAAATGTAAGCGCTGCAACCAATCAGCCCGTCTCTGTGAATCCAGCCTCCACAGCTTGCAAATATATCAATATCAGGAGAAGGGATCCAATAGTTATGAAAATAAATACTTCTGATGTAATCCTTATGGTCAAAGATATCCGAAAAGAACCCAAAAAGCCAGTCCGTTCTTCGGATAATGTCAAAAGCCTGTTTTTCTGTCACCGGCTTCCCCCTCAGGCGGTAAAAAGGCTCCCGTCCAAACCAATACTCCATATCAATGGATTCATCGATCCGGATCTCAAATTGGTTGATCCGCTCATATTCCTCCCTGGTGATAAAATAATAATCCACAACATCCATCAAGGAAGAAGCACCGCATATCCCTGCCAAATCCTCCAGATCATTTCTATTGCCTTCTATATACAGATTCCCCCACTCGTCTTTGGTCACTTGGATATTCATCTTTTCCTGATAAAAATCAAACAGCTTCATATCCAGTATACCTATCCTTTCCTGCTATTTTCCGGCTATATAGGTATTATACTGCTTTGTCACCCAGTCTTTCGTGACCAGGATGTCCTTCTCATGAAAAGGCAAAATATATCCCTTTTCCACATATTCATCGCAAAGGCTTTTGGGCTTTCCTATATATGCAAAGCAATCCTCCACAAATTTTTTATCACAGATACAGGTATGTTTATATCTATATAGGGAAGAAGCGAACATGAAAGCATATTCCGGCTTATAATATAAAGTATTATACTCATGAAATTTAAGCCTCGCCTCATCTTTGCAGAGAATCTCCGACTGACCATCGTGAATCCACAAGGTTAAGCCGACAGAATCCCTGATATCGCTTTTTATATACCAGCTGGACCAGTCTCGATAATAGAGTTCTTCAAAATCCGGATTCGAATGATGTGTTTTCTTGTCATAAAACATAATTTTCTCTAAATGAGAAGCACAGTCCCTGCACCTGCACGGCCCGTCATATCCCTCATAGGGCCTGTCTGTAATCCAGCAGTAAAAGCAAGGCCACTGATCATTCAATGTGCAGGCAATCACCATATCCAAAAAGGGATATTTCTTCGCAAATTCCTCATATGCATACAGCGCAATCTCGTCCGGCTCCGGGTACTTTACACTGGAAATAAAGCTGCCGCCGATCGTGCCATCTGTGTATACCCAGGAATTTAACCAATCCAAATGGGAATCCCGGTAAAAGATTTTTCCTAAAAGGCCGTCTTTTGTCTCTGACTTTTCCTCCAGAAAGCAAAACGGTTTTTTCTTTCCAAACAAAGGCTCCTCTCCGGTAATCAATTCCTTGACTTGCTCAATTGTTATAGGCTTTCCTCTGATCAGGTATAAAGGCTTGCGTACATCACTTAAGGCCAAAAATATATCTTCGTCCCAATTTTTTATGTTGTACTTTGCAGCCAGTTCCTCCATGCTCTTTCTCCTCCCTCTTTTCACTGGCATCCGCCTTTTTGCTATCCTTATGATCCCTTAATCAAGCTTCACCCATGTAGTTGCATTGGAAATCTTTATCTGGGTTTCGATCTCTTTTAAAAGGGCAATGTTTCTCATGCGCAGCTCCTCCGCCCGCTTTGTCACATCCAAAGGATCAAAAAGCTCAGCCCGGTTTTCGCGAATGTAGGCATCCACAACCGTTAAGGGTTTGTCGTCTCTTACCCGAACGTCCTTTCCTAAAATGCTTAGACGCATGGCCTCTGCTTGCTCCTCCAGACTCTTATTTTTATCATTGATCCCCGTCCTGGCGGCCAGATATTGTTTTGTCATGATCTCTGCCAGATGCTCCTCAAAATCCACTTTATTCCACCGCTCTGTCTCCGAAAGCTTTACATATAAGGGCTTTCCCTCCTTTTCCCGGAGCCGGCTCCGCAATACGATTGCCTCTGCCACCGTATACTCCCCAAAGGAGGTTTTGATCCTTGTATCTGCATTGGAGGCCACAATCGCCATCTCAATCTGCTGGTATCGGGCAATCAAATCTGTAATTTGCTGAAAGGCCGCCTTTGCCTCTGCGGCAAATTCCTCCCGGCTCTTTTTGCTGTTAATGCCCTTTGCCTCATTATTTTTGATATAATCTACACAGGAAAGCTTTTCTATTTTCTGATTGATCTTTTTTTTCAAAAGCTCCCGCTCATCAAGAGCCTGGGTCACAAGCAGCGATTCTGCCATAAGAGTTCCTCCTTCATATCCTGGTTTTCCTCATAGAAGTAGTATATCATCTTCTGCTGTCCTTGTCTGTGGAACTAAGCCGCGATTATCCACGAAAAACCTATACGTTTTCTGTTGTCCCACAAACACCCCTTTTCCGATCTGGTCAACGGGATCTGCAAAAGTATGCAATTCTTCTCCCGCCTTCCTTTTATAATCGTACACCACGTTAAGCACCATGTACCGTTCCCGGTTCCGGGCTGCTGCCTTCATCTGCTCACCGGATAAGGACAATGTATCCTTTAGCACACTCTTTTTGGTATGGGTCTTTACCTCCAGATAATAATTCTTTTCTTTCTCCTTCTCCACAAGGGATACACAAATGTCCCAGCCGGCCTGGTGGCAGCGCCCCCCATCAGGATAATCGATCTTTACCCGGGCCTCTTTACTTCTTTCCATCCAGATCTCCTCCGCCGTCTCCCGGATTCTCTCATATCCAAGCTCCTGGAAATAATTCTTTACCTGCTCTAAGGCGTACCTTTCCCCTGCCTCTCCGATCTGGCGCAAAATTTCTCCCTTTCGGCTATGGGACACATTTCCGTACTCTGCCTCCAGCTCCTCATCCCAGGCCATGTCGTCCCACAATGCCCCTGAAAAATTTTCCTCCCCTTCCTGTTCCTCTGTCCTTTCCTGTTCTATGCGCTCCATTTCCCTTCTAAATTCTGTCAGCTTTTCCATGGCCTCCTCCATGGTTCCTGCCCCTAATTCCTCTAAGATCAGCTGGCAGTCTCTGGCTTTCTTTTGAATCCGAACAGCTACCTTTGGGGTTAAAAGCTTCATCTGTTCCTCCTCCCGGGTAAATCCCGGGAAATACTTTTCCGCCTTCTGCAAATTCTCCTGAATCCATCCCAAAAGCCGGGTACAGGCCTCCTGGTGATTCGGCAATGCATCAGAAAGATTTTTTACGGAAAGGATCTGCTGAACCACCCGGTGAATCCGCATGGCCACGTCCTCCTCCCTGAGAGCCAAAAGCCCATACCCTAAATCCAGATGAATTAAACGGTCCAGGGCAGACTGATATACATCGCACTCTGGATCCATGTCCCAAAATTCCCGGGAGATCTCCTTTAACTCATCTCCAGGCGTCTCGTCTCTCTTAAGCTTCCACGGCTCCAAAAATTTTCCTTTCTGATTAGGAAAGGCCTGGATATATCTTACGTCTGACTCTCCTATATACAGAAGGGCTTTTTTATAAATCTGGTTCATCCACTCACATACCTGTTCTCTTGTCCACTGAGGAAACTGTTCTTTACAAAGCTGCTCCATATTCTGCTCCCTGCCGATCCAGTGTAAAATCTGAGATGCAATCCCAGAACAGGTGTTTTTCCACATCCCTCTGTATTCGGCCTCAAAAAGCGGCTGTCTGGCCGGAAGTTTTTCTTCATAGACCGGCTGACAAAGTTTGTAAAGCTCCTCATCCTCCCCACAGGAAACCAAAAGCAGCCAGGCCCTCTCCCAGGCATCCTCATAGGCTTCCTGATAAAGGTAAAAGCTTCGGACCGGATAGCTTCGGTTGGTGCGGATGTGGATATGATTCTGAAGCCGGGTTCGGTCATAGTCCTCTAGCTCCCCCAGCCCTTTATCGTCAAAATCCAAATGCAGCAGGTTATCCCGAATCTTTAAAGGTTCTTCTCCCCGGGAGCTGATAAGCCCATCAAGAACATCGCTAACCTCCTTTAAAATTTCCGGAATCCCCGGATCCCGCCGGATTTGACGGATTCCAAACAGCTTCCGCTCTTTCCAGTCCGCTGGATTCTGATTGGGGAAAATACGGATTTCCCCTGCTCTTACCCGCACGGCCAACTGTTCATTTTTCATAGCCGCCTCATAGAGGAACTGACACCAGTCCATGGGATCCATCTGATCCTCCTTAAGCCGCCTTATCAAAAAATCCCGGGTGCTTAAAAGCACCTTCTCAAGCCCCAGACATTTCTCATCTCCCACCTCATACCCGGCAAAGGCCTGATTCCAGTCCTCTGGCCCGTCAGCAATCCGGATTCCCTGAAGCACAGACAAAAGATTGCGTACACTGGCCGTTTCCTCCGGATTTTCCCCCAACACCAGATAAAATTCCGGGTTTTCAAAGGCTGTGGCACCCTCCCTTGTGGAAATCATAGGTTCTTTGCTCACAATCTGGTACAGTCTTCCATAGAGATGTTCTTTCACCCATTTCTCTGAAAGTTCCCTGTCCGGCTTCCATTCCGGAATACTTACTACATGATCAAGACCTTTGTATCCCAGCTTTACCAGTCCATGCAAAAACCATGCGTACAACCCCACAGCCCGGTCCATGATCTCCTTGTTGACCAGGGCATCTTTAGAAGCCTGATTATCCACCAGCGTGATGCCGCTTCTTGGCTCATTGGTGCGGAAATTCCGGCAGTTTACCACCACAGGAAAGGGAAAGCGCTCTCCGCCGATCAGAGGAAAATCCACAAAAAGCCGGGGCAGACGGTCTGAGAGCTTTTCCATCCCCTCCCCATCCCATCCTGCCGCCAGGGTGATATCTCCATGGGAAAGCCAAATCAGGAAATAGGGTACTTTCTCTCCCGATCTTTCATCTTCCACTGTCTTAAAAACACACAGCTTCTTTAATAATCCATTTCCCAGTTTTTCCTCTCCGCCCCGCTCATACACCACTTTATGAAGCCTTCCCTCCTCCCAACGGATCAGCTCCACGCTGGCGATCTTTTCCGAAAACAGCAGCACATAGAGAATGGTCTCCTGCAGATCGGTCATTCCTATTCTTGCTATGCTTCGGCTCTCCTCATTGTCCAGATGGTAGAGAAAGCAGGTATTGTATGCATCCCTGTCAAAAGCCTCTAAAGTCTCTGACTGATCTGCCTTTTTAAGCTCCTCCATGGTAGTAAAAATCCCAGCCAGAATCTCCTCCTTTGTAGTCCCCCGGCGATCCATCCGGACCGTAAAAGGCTTGAAGGGAAGCCCTTCATCCTTTAGCACCGCCTGGATTTCCACCTGCTCGCTCAGCTGATAGGTGGTCATAAAACCGGTTCCAAACTGTCCGATGGTATTCTCCCCCGGACTTTTGGAGGAGACCTGGTTGATAATGGACAAAATATCCTTCACCCGGAAAGGCCGCCCGTTGTGGGAAAAAGACAATACCCTGTCCTTTAGCTCAATCCGGATCCGCACCGGCTGATCCTCATAGGCGGCGTCCCGGCTGTTCTGGAACAGCTCCATCACCCAGCGTCTGGCCTGGGATACATCGCTCACATTCCGGATCCGGTCCATATGCTGCAAAATCTTTGTGGCAATCCCTGCCTGGTAGACTGTTCCAATGTTTTGTTCGATTAATGTCTGGTAATTCATGGCGCTCTTCCGTCCTCCCCCACATGCTTTTTCATATTTTTACTATACCAAGAAAAAACACTCCACACATCTGCTAATCCTGCAAATTTTGTAAAAACCGATCCGGTTTTGGAAAGTACAATTTTACAAAAAACTCAAAATTTGTTATACTCATATCAAAATTTACCGTTTGTTCTATAAAGGGGAAAACTTATGAATCATGCAAAAAAGGAGCTGTCCTGTCCAAACCTGCCATTCTATTTAGAGCAAAAAGCACTTTCATTCACTGAATTGGAAAAAGCATGTGGTTTTGAGAAGGATTTTCTCAAAAATAAATTCGAGGATTGGGAAAACCCAAAAAACAATAACAAAAAGCATCCAAAACTGCCTTATGAAGCAATAAAAAAGGTAGCAGAAGTCCTTGATATGGAAGTTGAAAGCCTTTGGAAACGGTTTCCCTGCCACAATATCCCCTTTTATCTTTCTCAAAGAAATCTCTCAAAAACAGATCTGGAGAAATATACGGATAAAACAGATACTCCCAAAGACAAGGAAAACAAAAAGGATCCGCACAAGCACCGAAATACCCTTACCCTGGCATGTGACGGGGATCAGAAAACAATGAGCTACAAAAAAATAAAAAAAGTGGCAGAAGCGCTTCATGTGGATATTGAAGATTTGGGTACCCCAGAGGAAGAATTAGTTTATATTAAGCACCTAGCCTCGGATATCCTCAATGCCATTGAACCTGTGGATATCCCTGGCTTTCCTGCCGCCAACTCAAATTCCCTTCCTGTAAGATACCGGCAGCTAAAAGCAGAGAGGATTGCCGCTTATCTGAAAATGGATAAGCAAGACGCAATTCTGGCAAACACCATAATCTATCTTCTTAAGGAAAGCAATTGGATTGAACGTGCCTATGCCTGCTATTATGTGACTCTTGTGGATCCAAACCTTTTAGACCACTGGGAGCACCCGGTTTTTACCAATGCCTTTCAGCGGGTCAAATATTATTTAACCCAGCCAAAATATAAGAAACTATATCCTTCCCTTGATCTTTTCCTTAAAAAACATGATATAGGGATTACTCGCCAGACCTTTTATCATGCCTGCAACGGACAAATCATCAAAAATTCGGATCAATTGCTGATGAAAATGGCCTCGGCGCTGAAAATAGAACATACGGAACTGTTTTCTCCACTGCAACCGGCTGTACACGTTTTTGGTCAGGATATAAAGAACAAAATTCAGGATGCAATCGACCAGTGCAGACCCAAAATTCTGGAAATGAAATATCATGTATTGACTGAATCCGGTTATTTAAAGAACTGGGATATTTACACCGAATATCTTCTTGGATGGCTTTTGCTGCCCTCTCCAAAAAAGAAGGAATCCTCCGTTCCCAACCCTCACGCAGTCGAAGCATTGGATGCCATGAAGCAATTCCATAATATTTATAAGGACCGCCTCCCATCTGGCATCAAAATCTGTTACATCCAGGAGGAAGATGGCTTTTACAATGCAGCTGTGTTATTTGAAGATTGGGTTTACAAGCTTTTCCCACTGGATGTGCCTTTTACTTCCCCGGCTTTGATAGATTTTCCGATTTCCATAGAAACAGACTTATTGCCTGAGGATGATGATTTTGAATCTGAGCTGAAAGAACAGGTTCTTCAGTCCCTTATGGAAAATGAAATAATGTCCATCTCCGAAGATCACGCAGAAAACAGCTCCTTATTCCCCTTTGGCCTGGCTTCGATCCTTGAGGAATATCTGGAAGAATCCTTTGCTTGTGCAGATATTGTCGCATATGATTCGATGGATTAGAATACCGCTCCTGCTGCCTCCTTCACCCTTGCCATTTTTCCGGCCTCATGCTACTATAATTCCATAACCTAAAAAAGCGAGGGCAAACCATGATCCGATTAACCTTAAACTGCATAAGGCTCCACCAGAAATACGTGAAGGATGAGGTCACGGTCTACGCCGCCCAGGCCTCCTTTTTCCTTGTGCTTGCCTTTTTCCCCTTTATCATGCTGCTCCTTACCCTGATCCAGTTCATCCCCTCTGTCAACAAGTCGGATCTGCAGATGATCTTAGTCCAGATCATGCCTGATATGTTAGACGCCCTGGTTCTTGGCATTGTGGAGGACCTTTACCTGAAATCTCCTGGGACCATGCTGTCTGTCACCGCCCTTTTAGCTCTCTGGTCCGCCGCCCGGGGCATGATGGGGATTGAGCGGGGCTTAAACCGGATCTATGGATATCCAGAGACCCGGGGCTATCTTGTGCGGCGCCTGATCTGTACTGGCTATACCTTTCTTTTTATGATTGTGTGCGTGGTATCCCTGGTATTGTTAGTGTTCGGCAGCTCAATCCAGGCCCTTTTTATACAGATTTTTCCTTTTATGGAAACCATCACCCGCCACATAATCAGCTTTCGGGGGCTTTTGGCAATGGCGCTTTTTTTGTTTGCCTTTGTGCTGCTCTACACCATTGTGCCGTCCAAAAAACAAGACCCCTGGCAGCAGCTGCCCGGGGCCGTGTTTGCAGCCGTATGCTGGCTGCTCTTTTCCTATGGATTCTCTCTGTATTTTTCCAACTTCAGCAATTTCTCCTACATGTACGGCAGTCTTACTGCCATTGTACTTTTAATGCTGTGGCTGTATTTCTGCATCTGCATTCTGTTCATCGGAGCTGAGATCAATGATTATTTGACCTGCTCCCTGCTTACTCCTCCCCGGTAAAAGGCTTTATCGGCTTCCCGTCCAATGCCGCTGATATCAGTACCCCCTGGCCATCATAGACCAGCTTTAGGGAAAAAAACCGATCCGTCTCCTCCAAAAGCCGGAAAAAGATCTTGTCCCCCTCCCAGATATTCAGCTTTGGCACATCCTTTTTCTTCACCCACAAAAGCTCTCCCTCATCGCAGGAAATTGCCTGTCCTGCAAATCCGTCTGCCGTGAAAAGAGACATATATTCCGTCACCCCATCCCCGGAAACAAAGGTCACAATCCCCCGATAGCGGTAAGAGGTCAGGATATACCCGGTCTCCTCCCGCACCTCCCGCAAAAGACACTCTTCCGGACTCTCATCCTCCTCAAAGTGGCCGCCCACACCGATCCACTTGTCCTTGTTTATGTCATTCTCCTTCACCGTCCGGTGAAGCATCAGATACTGGTCATCCTTCTCAATATAACACAGCGTACTTAAACGAACCATGCCTTCCTACTTTCCCTTTTTTTCCTTTAAAAGCGGCTTGATCTTTTTGTAAAGCTCCCCTGCCTTGCCGCTGCCGTATTGCTTTACTAAAAGATTGTTGATCGTCTGTTTGCTCTTTCCATTCCGAATACAGCTCATCACCATCTGAAAATCCGTCTCTCCCACCAGCCGCAGAAGATTCTCCTCCATCTCGCTTCTCTCCTCTGCTGCTCTCCCTGTCTCACTAGAAATGGTATCGATCAGCTTGATGTTTCTGTCTTTCCAGAAATCCAGGAGCACCTCGTAGCCCAAATCTTTGCTGACAATACAGAATCTGCCGTTCTCCTCTCTTGCCATCAGATATCCCAGATAGGCCGCCAGCTGGAAGTCCAGAGCATTTTTCTTGCCTGTGGCGATCTTTCTGAATTCAATCGCAGCATGACACTCCTGCAGCTTTCTGTGCAGATCAAAACTCATCTTGTCTGCATTTTCACTGTAAAAAATAACTACCTGGTCACTGTTTCCCAGCTCCGTCAGCCCGTCCAATCCGTTCTCTCCTGTATTCTCGTAATCAATCAAATAGTAATTCATCTCATTTTCCCAATCCTTTCTATATATGAGGATATTTTTGCAGGCAACTTTCATTTTACAATTTTTGGGAGCAAAGTGCAAGATCAATACGCATCGCTCCGCAAAAAAACTGCTTATACCTGACTGCCCTGGTGCAAGCTCTAAATAAAACAGAGCCAGGCAACCCCTTATAAGGCCGCCTGGCTTCTCAAAACTCCCCTTATATTACAATATCTTCCTTTGGCAGCTGTCTCATCCCGCTAACATCTTGCGGCACATTCTCCCCTTATGACAGCTGATCCAACACCCAGTTCACATTATCTGTGGTTTTCAGGGTCTCTAAACGCTCCGGATCCTCCAAAAGAGAACACAATTTACTTAAAAGCTCCAGATGTTCGTCTCCGATTCCGGCGATTCCAAACACCAGCTGTGCTTTCTCTGTACCAAAGTCCACACCCTCCGGATACTGGAAGAACACAATCCCAGTCTTTTTCACTGTTCCCTTGGCCTGGGTGGTGCCATGAGGAATCGCCACACCCATACCAATGTAGGTGGATACCAACTTCTCCCGCTCCTGCATGGCTGACACATAAGTCCCATCTACATATCCTAACTCCTGCAAAAGCTCACCGGCCGCCTGGATAGCCTCCTCTTTTGTCACTGGAGTGCGTCCCAGCTTAATACCATCTGCAATAATCACCTGCTTCTTCACCGGCACATCGGGAATATCGATGTCCGTATTCTCACCAGCCGGGGCCACTAAAGCATCTCCTGTGGTCAGCTGTACATACAAAGCATCCAGCGCCGGATCTGCCAGGAAATTGCCGATCGTGATCAGCTGCGCCTGAGGCGCTGATTTTTTTGCCCGGTCTGCCAAAGTGGTCTGTACCACCGCAATATCACAATCTCCGGGAATATTGTCCACAGAAGTATTGATCACTGTAATATCCGGCCGGTTGGCTTTAAGCCGGTTGCGGAACTTAGTGGCACCCATGGCAGAAGAGCCCATCCCTGCATCACAGGCAAATACAATCTTTTTAATGGCGTCTGCTTTCTCAATGGTACCAGGAACTGCCGTTTGGCCCTTGGCTTCTGCCTTCATGGCCGCCATTTCACTCTGTGCCTCCTCTAAGCTTTTGCCTCCGGCCATCTTCACCAGCGGAGATGCCACAGCAAAGGAAATCCCTGCAGAGATCAGCACGCCCACAATCACCTTTATCATATCCGGCCCCGGGGTCATCATCATATAGGCAATAATGGAACCGGGAGATGCCGGCCCTACCAGCCCGCAGCCAGTCATGTTAAACCAGAAAATCCCTGCAAAGCTTCCTAAAATCGGAGCGATCAGCACCACCGGGTTCATCAGTATGTAAGGAAAATAAATCTCATGAATCCCGCCTAGCAGGTGGATGATCACTGCCCCTGGCGCAGAATCCTTTGTCGCTTTATCCCTGCAGAAAAACATGTAGGCCAAAAGGACTCCAAGACCCGGCCCCGGATTGGGCTCCAGCATATACATAATGGACTTTCCTGTCTCTGTAACCTGCGCCGTGGCAATGGGAGTAAACACTCCATGGTTGATGGCATTGTTAAGGAAAAGCACCTTGGCAGGCTCAATAAAAACAGAAACTAAGGGAAGCAGGCCCCGGTCCACCAGCCCATTGACCCCTGCTGACAGCACAACCAAAATGGCGCTCATGACCGGACCAATGATCACATAGCCTAGCATCGCCAGAATCATTCCGATCAGTCCGGCCGAGAAGTTGTTAATCAGCATCTCAAAGCCTGCTGGCATATGACCTTCCATAGCCTTGTCAAACTTCTTGATACAGTAGCCGGCCAGAGGGCCCATAACCATAGCGGCCATCAGCATTGTAATATCTGTGTTGCTCATAATGGCGCCGATCACTGCAATAGCGCCCACCACACGCCCCCGGTCTCCGCCGATCATACGGCCGCCGGTGGAGGCAATCAAAACAGGAATCAGATAGGTCAGCATCGGGCCGA
This sequence comes from Lachnospiraceae bacterium, assembly GCA_022794255.1. Taxonomy (GTDB): domain Bacteria; phylum Bacillota; class Clostridia; order Lachnospirales; family Lachnospiraceae; genus Brotaphodocola. Next base: position 65,239 of record JAAWEL010000066.1, on the reverse strand, counting down.
CCATACTGGAAAAACCCTTGTTGGGGATCCAGCCCGTATCAATAAACAGGGCAGCCAAAAAGCCAAAGGCAATCAAAGCGCCGATATTTGGCATGACCATTCCTGATAAAAACTTTCCAAAACGTTGAACTTTGTTCTTCAAGACAATTCCTCCTAAAATTAAGGTATCCAAAGCCTGAACCCTTTTTTGATCAGGCTATTGCGGAAATTGTCGATGGAGAACTGATTTTATGATAATTGGCACATACCCCTGCTGCTCACATGACCATTCACAGCACCGTGACACCATATTTCCTGCATTCCTCCAGAAAATCCTCTGGCAGCTCTCCATCCGAGACCACAAGGTCCACATCCTTAAGGCCACAGATATTAAAACTGCTTTTTACCCCGATTTTGGAAGAATCCATCAAAACCACTACCTGCTCTGACTGGCGAATCGCTGTCTGCTTTAAGATCGCCTCGTCACTGATGCCGCAGGTAAAGCCGATCTGGTCATGAAAACCGGTGATTCCCAGAAAAGCCTGATGAAAATTCACCCGTTCCAGCTCCTTGATGGCCAGAAAGCCAAACACACTCTGACTGTAGCGGTTCAGTTTTCCTCCTGGAATCATCACTGCAGGCCTTGACAAATCTGCCAGCTCTGTGGCACAGCTTAAGCCAGTGGTATAGATCAGGTTGGACTGGTCAGGAAACTGTCTGGCAAACATTGTGGCCGTGCTTCCGGAATCCAGATAAACCGTGGTATCCTCACGCAAAAGAGACAAGGCCTTTTGGGCAATCCTTTGCTTCTGAGGAATATTGCGCACAGACTTCCGGTTCAAAAAATCGTCTGTCCCGATAATCACCTGCACAGACCTGGCTCCCCCGTGAATACGAAGAATCCGTTTTGCCTCATCCAAAAGCTTCAGATCCGTACGCAGAGTCATCTCTGACACCTGGGGAAATGCCTCCTTAATCTGGGAAAAACTGACGCTGCCCTTTTCATTAATCAGTTCTACTATCGCATTTCTGCGGGTTTCCATTGAATCCATTTATCTCCTCCGTTCTGTGCCGGGATTCCCCCAAATTTGCGGTTTCCGGCCAAGGTTCCCGGCAGCCTTCCTGCTCTTTTATCCGGGTTCCAGGCCAGAGCCCTGCACAAAACGGAGATCTCAGCACCTGTTATTCCTCTATAAAGTTGGCCAGAAGGTATTCTTCTGCCTCCGGACTCCACAATCCCTGATGGGCATCCACAATATCCGCCAGTGCAATGAGCCGGTCATCCTTCTCTGTCTCTCCCTTCGCCCGCAGATCCTGTAAATCGGTCAGAGGCATGGACAGATGGGTGTAGATCAGCTTCTTACCTCCCGGAATCTTAGGAAGATTGAGGGTGGTGTCAGCCACAGCATCCAGACCTCCGATATGTGTCACCATAACAGCCGGGTTGATCCGCCCTGCCGCAGTCAGCTTCAGAGACTCAATCATGTCATCCGTATTGCCGCCAGTGGTTCCCATCACATGAGTGGAATTGTAGTGTACATCGTAGAAATTCATGGTTGCGCTGAACTTATTATCGGTGGGACCGGCAAAGAAATTCAGGCAGCCGTCACGGCCCAGTATATCACTGGACTGCTTCACAACATTAGCTACAGGAGCATAACACAGCACATCATCATATCCGGTTCCGCCGGAAATCTTTAAAAGCTCTGCTACCGGATCCTCAAACTTGCCTGTGTTCACAAAATGAAGCTGGATGCCATCTTCTGCTGCCTTGGCAGGCGGGAACAGCTGAGCAGCCCGGTCCAGCCGGTCCTGATTCAAATCTGTCACAACCACCATGGAAGGACGGACATCCCGGTGAAGCGCATAGGTCAAAGCTCCCAGTCCCATAGGACCTGCCCCGGCCATAATCGCCAGCTTGCCCCCCTCCTTGATTCCCATCTGATGGGTATACACTCCCATCTGGGTGTGATAGGCGGCATTAAATGCACCAATACTGCAGGACATTGGCTCTGCTAAGGATGCCTCATAGTAAGCCCGGCCGTTGTACTCCAACAGACAGCCCAGCTCCATCACCTCTGCCGGAATAATACAGTAGGTGGCATCTCCGCCAAAGAACTCATAAGAATAGCCCGGACTCCACATCGTTCCCTTGTAATTGAGCGCTGGCTGCAAAGTAAACTTCATTCCAGGCTTAAAGGTATCCTGATGGTTCTTTCCCACCTTGACAATATCACCAGCAAATTCATGGCCCATAATGGCCGGATGCTCTGCCACATCGTCATGTACCCTCTTGTGCTTCTCCCCCAGAATCGCACATTTGTAGGTGGACATACAGATACTGTCTGAAACCACCTTCACCAGGATCTCGTCATCCGTAATCTCCGGAAGTTCAAACTCCTCAAGTCTCAAATCACTTGCTCCGTGCAGTCTGACACCTTTTGCTTTCATTTTAAAAACTCCCTTCTTAATAATATTTTATATTTTTTCTCTTTTCAAGAACAAACAAGCTTTTTTTATAACAATTTATATTTTGTGCAGTACAACCTTGGGAATCAATCCCTCAATCACCTCATATTCTGCCGCCTGGGTTCCGCTGCACATCACATTAGCAGCGCCGGTGGCAGTGGACAGGCGAACCGTATCCTCCAAGCTCATGCCTGACTCCTCCGCAACCGCCAGAGAGGCCACCACACTGTCCCCGGCTCCCACAGTGCTGCCCACAGGAACTTTCAGTCCTTCCGCATATACCGTCTCCTTGTCTGTCACGTACAAGGCGCCATCTCCGCCCATGGAGACCACGATTTTGGCGATCCCATTTTTCTCCATCAGCTCTCTTGCCGCCTTCTCAAGCTCCTTTGGCGTCTCAAGAGTCCTCCCTAAAAGTCCGGACAGCTCATGATTGTTGGGCTTAATGAGATATGGGGAAGCTTTGATCCCTTCTGCCAGCAATTCTCCGTCCGCGTCAAGAATCACCTTCGCTCCGGCTGCTTTACAGGCCTTCACCCAGGTATGGTAGGTGTCCTTTGGCGAACCTTTGGGCAGGCTTCCTGAAAGGACCACAATATCCCCAGCTGTCACTTTTGCCATCAGCTCCCCCAAAACCTGGTTTAAAATCTCCTCTGATACAGTAACCCCCGGTTCATTAATGTCTGTGTTGGTGTGATTCACCGGATCAATCACCTTCAAATTGGTGCGGGTCTCCCCTTTCACAAACCGGAAGTTGGTCTCAAGCCCCATGGCCTGCAAGGCTGACTGAATGGCATTCCCTGTGTCTCCTCCCAGGATCCCGGTGGCAATGCTTTTCTTTCCCAGCTTGTCGATCACCTTGGATACGTTGATTCCCTTTCCCCCTGGATCCGTCCGCATGGTTGTGATGCGGTTGACGCTATCCACAGTCAGAGACGGAATCTCCACCGTCTTGTCCAGGGCCGGATTCAATGTTACAGTGTAGATCATATCAATACCCCCTTTATTTTTGAATCAAAAGCTTTTTAACTTTTGTTTTAACAACTTTAACTATATAATACCACTTTTTCAAAAAATGTCAACCTATTTTTTGTTGTTTTTCTATATTTTTTTCAGATATTCTTTTATTTCAACAATAATCTTTGTTAATATTTTATCATGTGTTTACTGAAAGCAGCCATCAAAAAAGCTCCCCGGAGATTTTGATTCACTCACAAAATCCCCGGGAAGCCTCCCTCATCACTCATATATCTCATACTGTTTTTTAGGCCCGCCGCACACCGGACACCGCTCCATAACAGTTGTCCCAGTCATCACATATCCGCATATTGGGCATACATAAAGGATCCTCTCATCAAATTCTTCTATGTGAGATGCTTTCTTTAGGAGAGCGGCATGCTCCTTTTCCGCGGCAGCTGCCCCGGTGTAGGCCTGTTCTGTTAGAGGGCTCTCATGCTCCTCTGCATATTTTGCCACCATTTTATACAGGTGCTGATACTCAAATTCCTCCCCTGGAACATAAGTTTCCACCGACTCCCTAAAGGGAGCCGGACGATCCAGCACCGAATAGAAATTCCTTGCATGGTAATATTCGGAAGCAGCCAGAGCCTGAAAAAGATTGGCAATCCGGTCCATTCCTCTGCGCCGGGCCCGATCAGCAAACATCAGATATTTAAAGTGAGCCATCAGCTCTCCCTGAACCGTCTCTTCCAGCTTCTGTCTTAGGACCCCATCCTCCCTCTCCCGTCCATAGCAGTCTTCCGAAAGATTGGCAATCTGGTATTTCAGCTGGCCATTCTCCTCATAAAAATGGACCACATGATGTTCCACGTCACAGGCGCGGATATCCTTTGACACATCCTCGATCATAGCCCCGCCTCCTCCTGTGCAAATCAAGGCAATCCCGTCCACCTCATCCTCAAACCGGGAATGGACATGGCCGCAGAGTAGATATTTCACCTTATCCCTCCACGGCTCATATGCCTGGCGCAACCGGTCAAACTCTTCCTGCGACACACAGTTTGATATAAAATTGTTGGGAACCGGAATGTGGAATGCAAGAATCGCCTGGTCTACATCCTCCTTTGAGAGAACTTCTGCCATCAAAGAAAGCCCCTCCTCCTCAAACGTCCGGGCAGCATTGTCCAACACAATCAGCGCAAAATTTTCCGCCAGCAAAGCATAGTTCTTCCGCCCGAAATAATCTGCATAATCTCCTGTATCATGGTTTCCTCTGAGAGAATAAACATCATTCTCTGTCAGGCTCTCTGTGATCTCCCGGATTGTGTTGTAATAATGCTTCGTCCCTGCCGGCACCAGATCCCCTGCAATCAAAGTGATATCATCTTTAGCTGTCTCCTCCAATGCTCCTGCATATACCTTCATATTGTAAGTTCCCAAACCCTCGCATCCCGGATCGCCAATGACACCTATGGAGTGTACATTGGGAAGAGAGATGACCGGCTCTGTTACTTTTATCATTCTTTTCTTGTTCATAATGAAAGATCCTCATTTCTTTTATTTATATTGATCTGAATTGGCTCTGTTGAGATTATAACATGGGAGAAGCATTTGTAAATACATAAGTGAAAACTTTTCCCCATTGACGAATCCCTTTGGTTGTGCTAAACTAAAACAGACAATTAAAAGGGGTGCTGGAAGATCCTCCGGCTGAGATAAAATAGGATTTATTTTAAACCCTGGAACCTGATCTGGATAATGCCAGCGTAGGAAATGTTTTTGTGACACAAATTTTGTGACATCATTCCGTCTGGACAATCCAGGCGGATTTTTATTTTGCAAGATTCAACAAAACACCCATCTGGAAAGGAGATTCTTATGAACGCAAGCGTAGCCATTCAATCATTACCGGAAGCAGCCAATGACGAGGAACTGATCCGTGTTGTGGACGAGGTGATCGCCTACATCAAGAGCACCGGCCTAAACTGTTATGTAGGTCCCTTTGAGACCGCCATTGAGGGAGACTACGATGAACTGATGGATATTGTCAAGGAATGTCAGCACATTGCCATTCGTGCAGGTGCCCCTTCTGTGGCTGCCTACATTAAAGTAACTTACCGTCCGGAAGGAGAGGTACTGACCATTGAAAGGAAAGTCACCAAGCATCACAAATAAGCTGTGGTCCTGTTCTGCTGTCCTGGCAATTCTTTTGTTCTGGCAGGTGATTACCGGGACCGGGATGATCGATGCTTTCCTTCTCCCCTCGCCGCTTCAGGTGATAAAAGCCTTTATTACAGAATTTCCCACTCTGATGGAGCACTCTGTAATCACCCTTTCAGAAGCCTTTGTGGGCCTGGGTCTTGGGATTTTTTTAGGATTTCTTATGGCAGTGGCTATGGATCAGTTTGAGCCTTTGTATCAGGCGCTCTATCCTTTGGTCATTCTGACACAGACCGTTCCCACTGTAGCCATTGCACCACTTCTGGTGCTTTGGTTCGGCTATGAAATGACACCCAAGGTGATTTTGATTGTGATCACTACCTTTTTCCCCATTACCATAGGGCTTTTAACCGGTTTTCGGTCCTCTGACCCGGACGCAGTCAGCTTGCTCCGGGCCATGGGAGCCGGAAAGAGGCAGATATTTTTCTATATTAAGCTGCCAGGCGCCATGGATCCGTTCTTTTCCGGGCTGAGAATCTCTGCCTCCTATGCAGTGGTGGGAGCGGTGATCTCTGAATGGCTGGGAGGCTTTGGCGGCCTGGGCGTATACATGACACGAGTGAAAAAGGCATTTTCTTTTGACAAAATGTTTGCCGTGATCCTTCTGATCTCCATTATCAGCCTGATTCTGATGAATGGAGTGGAAATCCTTCAGTGGCTTTTTATGCCCTGGAAACGGATAAAAAACGACAAGTAAAAGCTGCCTGTTATAAGGCGGCAAAATGGAGGTTATTATGAAAAAAATATGGATTGCTGCCATTGCAAGCGCCCTGGCTCTCTCTGCGGCCGCCTGCAACACTGGTACGGATAAGCCTCTCACCAACCGTTCCAAAAATCCTTTAAAAAAAATCACTTTCGTCCTGGACTGGACTCCCAACACCAACCATACCGGCTTATATGTAGCCCAGGAAAAAGGATATTTTGAGGAAGTTGGCCTTGAGGTGGAAATCGTACAGCCCCCGGAGGGCGGAGCTGAGGTCCTGGTGGCCTCTGGAAAAGCCCAGTTTGGCGTAAGCTTCCAGGATACCATGGCTCCGGCTCTGGTTGGAGACAATGCCCTTCCCATCAAAGCAGTGGCCGCCATTCTTCAGCACAACACCTCCGGAATTGTCTCTCGGAAAGGCGAAGGTATGAACACTCCCAAAGGGCTGGAGGGAAAGAAATACGCCACCTGGGAATCCCCCATCGAGCTTGCAACCCTGCAAAATGTGGTGGAAAAGGATGGGGGGGATTTTGAAAAAGTTGAGCTGATTCCCAACACGATCACCGATGAAGTGTCTGCCCTAAAGACACAGGCTGTAGATGCCATCTGGATTTTCTATGGCTGGGCTGGAATCAAAACCCAGCTGGAAGCTCTGGAAACCGACTACTTTGCTTTTTCTGATATAAACCCGGTATTTGACTACTACACTCCGGTGGTAATCGCCGGCAGTCAGTTTTTAGAGGAAGAACCAGACACGGCAAAAGCATTTTTGACTGCTCTGAAAAAGGGATATGAGGATGCGGCGGCCGATCCGGAAAAAGCGGCTGCGATTCTGTGTCAGGCTGTGCCAGAGCTGGATCCAGAGCTGGCGGCAGCCAGCCAGAAATATCTGTCGCCTCAGTACTTAGCAGACAGTCCCCGGTGGGGCTATATGGATCCGGCCCGCTGGAACGGCTTCTACTCCTGGCTCAATGAAAACGGCCTGTCCGATCCCCAGCTTCCGGAACAGATCGGCTTTACCAACGAGTATCTTCCTCAGTAAAAGAACCCCCATTCCTATCCAACCACCAATCATGCGCCCGGCAAATAAGGAGGCAAGCAATGGCTGTGCTAAAAGTCATGGGGATTACGAAATCCTTTGATGGTCAGAAAATCATTGAAAATATCACTCTGGAATTGAATGAAGGAGAGCTGGTTTCCCTTCTGGGTATCAGCGGAGGTGGAAAAACCACCCTATTTAATGTGATCGCCGGCTTAAGCCAGCCAGACGAAGGAAAGGTGTATCTGGATGGCGCTGATATTACAGGCAGGCCAGGCCAGGTCAGCTATATGCTTCAGAAGGATCTGCTGCTCCCCTACCGGACCATTGAGGACAATGTAGCCCTCCCTCTCTTAATCAAGGGGATGAAAAAAAGAGAAGCCCGGCAAAAAGTCTCCGGATACTTTGACCAGTTTGGCCTTCACTGCACCCAGAAAAAATATCCGTCCCAGCTGTCCGGCGGCATGAAACAGAGAGCGGCTCTTCTGCGCACCTATCTCTTTTCTGAGCGGGTAGCGCTTCTGGATGAGCCCTTTTCTGCTCTGGATATGCTGACAAAAAGCAGGATTCATGACTGGTATCTGCAGATCATGGAGCAGATTCACCTCTCCACCCTGTTTGTGACCCATGACATTGATGAAGCAATCCTTTTATCTGACCGGATCTGTCTGCTGACAGGACAGCCCGGTCGGATAACAAAGGAAATCCGGATTGAGGAGCCCCGGCCACGAAGCAAAGATTTTCCTCTATCAGAGCGATTTCTGGAATACAAACAAAAGGTGCTCTATCATTTAGAAGCAGGTACTTAATCGATTCCCTGTCTGTTCCTCACTGCATTTTCAAACCGTTCATATAACTTCTGGTTCAGCTTTTGCACCGTTTCGGAATTTAATTTGATCACCTCTCGGTCATAGGTCATCACTCCGTTTATTTCTTCCTCAATATCACTGACCTGTGTATAGATAGCCGCAGACAGTCCTTGGTCCACATTGGGATAAATTTCCTCCCTCCAAAGCCTCTCATAGTGAACCGTCAGTTCTTCACCGGAGGAATAATGGCGGTACCCAAAAGCCTTCTCACAGGCCGTATGTCCCTCAACCGGATATGCATATCCCCCGTATTCAGTCAGCGCCACCACCCGGTTCAGCTGCGGTTTGACTGCAAGGGGACGATTATAGTTGTGGATACTGTGCATGTCCCCGCCCTTCTGGTCAAACCAGCCGCAAGCTTCATTGATCAGCCGGCCTTTATCCATCTTTCTCAGCTTTTCTGTGGCCTTGCAGGCATCAAACTGGCCCCACCCCTCATTGAAAGGAACCCAGGCCACAATGCTGGGATGATTGTACAGATGACGAACCATTCCGGCCAGATCCCGGTAATACTGGCGTCTGCCCTCCAAATCTGCCCGGCCAAACAGGTGGTAATACTTGTCCTTCACCCCTCTGGCAAACCGATCCGAGGCATTGGGCAGATAAGTCACAAAACCCATATGATACTCTCCGCCTCCATTGGGCATATCCTGCCACACAATCATCCCCAACCGGTCGCAGTGATAATAAAAACGATCCAGCTCCACCTTCACATGCTTGCGGAGCGTATTATATCCCATCTCCTTCAGCTTTTTAATATCATATAAAAGAGCTTCATCATCCGGAGGAGTCATCAGGCTCTCTGGCCAATATCCCTGGTCTAAAAGTCCGTTAAAGAAATAAGGCTGATTATTCAGGAAAAACCGAAGAATCCCTCTCTCATCTCTGTCCACAGACACCTTTCTCATTCCAAAATAAGAGCTGACCCGATCCTCTCCATACCGAATCTCAGCATCATACAAATAAGGATCCTCCGGCGACCAGGAGTGAAAGTCCTTGAGAGGAATCACCAGATCCTTCCCTTCACTTCCCTCTGCCCGGGCCACCACCTGCCCCTGATCCAGAATTGTCACAGCGACCAACCGCTTTTGGTCTGTTGTCCTGCGGGCCGCCTTCGCCCGGATTCGCACAGCCCCCTCATCATACATAGGAGTGAACTTCACCCAGTCAATATAATCCTCCTCCACACTTTCCATCCAGACCGTCTGCCAGATTCCACTCTGAGGGGTGTAAAACAGGGAACCAAACTTTCCCTTCTTCACCAGTTTTTGTTTTCCCCTGGCATGGGGAAGCTTCTCTGTATAATCCTTCACCCAGAGGGTGAGAACATTTTCCCCCTCCTTTAGCATCTCTGTAATATCAAAGGAAAAGGGGAGATAACCGCCCTTGTGAAGCCCTGCAAACCTCCCGTTTAAACGGACCTCACACTCCTGATCCACTGCCCCGAAATGGAGCAACACCCGGCTTTTAAAAAAACCATCCGGAAGTCGGAAAATCTTTTTGTAGTGCAGATACTGTCCTGGCTTTACTACTCTCCCCACCCCCGAAAGAAAGGCTTCAGGCGAAAAGGGAACCAAAATTTTCCCGTCATACTGCTCGGTTCTCCTGGAATCATTGATACAGTAGTCCCATTCCCCATTCAGATTCAGATAGCTCTCTCTTACAAGACCAGGACGTGGATACTCTTTCCATACCATCTCCCTGTCAAGCTTTTCCCCCCATCTGCTCATCAGCTGTTTCATATTATTCCACCTTTTTCTTTCCGATCTTAATATTGTGCAGCACCTCCGACTGGACACCTACAGAAATCAACACTAAAAGCCCCATAATGATGGATTGCCAATGAACAGAAATACCTGCTGGCAAATAAGTAAAAATCGTATTAATGATAAAATAAATCAAAATCCCAAAAAATGTCCCTGAAAATTTCCCCTCACCGCCGGACAGCTTCACCCCGCCAATGGCACACATGGCAATGGCATAGGTCTCATAGACATTTCCAGCACTTAAAGTAGCACTTCCGCTGCTGGATGCCAAAAGTACACCGGAAAAGGCAGCAATGGCGCCACAGCAAACAAAGGCCTTGATCTTAATCCGGTCCACATCCACTCCCATCATCCGGGCCGCCTCACAGTTGCCTCCAACTGCATAAATGCCCATGCCAAACTTGGTATTTCTGGCCACATACATACATAAAAAAGTCATGAGAAACAGGATAAATACCAGAATCGATATTCCACTTTTCATCCCAGGCACCATTCCCTTAAAAAACTGGGCATTGGCAAAGGTCAGAATATTTCCGCTGACCGCCACCGACTTTTTAGCAATAATCAAGATAATTCCCCGCAGGGCAAACATCATGGCCAGAGAAGCAATCCATGAGGAAATCCTCATTTTTGTCACCATATATCCGATCATAAACCCGGACACCACACCCACTAAAATCCCGCAGACAATGCCCAAAAAGGGATTGACCTGTCCCACAAGTCCCATCACCACACCACTTAGGGCAAACACCGCTCCCACAGACAAATCGATCTCCGCACACAGGATCACAAAAGTCATGCCCAGAGCCAAAAAACCTCCATTCTTGGCTGCCTTTAAGAGAATATTAAACACATTGTTTGTAGATAAAAAATTCTTGTCCCGAAACACAATACTGGTGATGATGACCAGAAGTAAAAAAGCCACAACTGTACTTCTCGACAATATCATCTGACGAATATCATTCTTTGTTTTCATACCCCTTCCCCTCCTACTTTGCCTGTTCTCTCTGAATAAATACCGCAAACACAATGATCGCCGCTTTAAACACCTGGGCATACTGATCTGGAATATTATTCATGACACAGGTCAGAGTGATCATCTGCATCATCAGCGCACCCACCACTGTCCCCATAACCCGTGCCTTTCCGCCGCTCATAGGAGTACCGCCGATAACAACAGCTGCAATGGCATCCAGCTCCGCTAATTGTCCCAGAGAACTCCCCGCTGCCACTGACACTTTGGCTGCCTGAAAGATTCCGGCAAATGCCGCAAAAAAGGCACTGATCCCATAGACGATCATCAGAATCACAGAAGCGTGAATTCCAGCCAGAATACTGGACCGAAGGCTGTCACCTACCGCCTCAATCTGACGTCCCAGCACGGTCTTTTCCACCATCACCCACACAACCACAATAGAAAGAACAATGGGAACAATCTGTACAGGAATCACTCCGCCAATCTTGTAGGTCCCCCACAAAGAAAGCTGTTTTCCTACCTCTCCCAGCTTATTAAAGTAAATATCTCTTCCGCCGCACAGAACCTGGGCCACGCCCCGCAATCCTAACTGAAGCCCCAAAGTGATAACCATAGCCTGCAGGCGCAGCTTGCCTACCATAAATCCTGTAAAGCAGCCTACCAACACAGACACAATTACTGCCACCAAAACGGCCGGCAAAAGACCTGCATTTGACATAAGCTGTGCCGTGAGAACCCCGGAAAGAGCCATCACAGATCCCACAGATATATCAATTCCTCCGGTGGAGATTACCAGGGTCATTCCCATTCCGCAAAGAATCGTGGGACAAATCTGGGTAATAATGTTATTTAAATTGCTCAACCGGAAAAAGTTGGGAGTAAAAAGGGAGTTGAGCAGCACAAAGAACAAAAGCATGGTAACTGCACTATATTTTTTCACCAGCTGTATGGTGTCCTGTTTTGTCTTATTCATGGATCATTCCCTCACTTTCACTACCTTTTGCTATCGCCTCCATGATCTTATCCTGATGGATATCCTTGTCGATCAGTTCTCCTTTTACCTTTCCCTCTCTCATAACAATGATCCGGTCACAGTTTCTCTCTAGCTCCGCAATCTCTGAGGAGATCATCAGTATGGAAATCCCGCTCTTTGAAAGCTCCTGGATCAGATCCTCAATCTCCGCCTTGGCACCTACATCAATTCCTCTGGTAGGTTCATCCAAGATAATCAGCTTAGGATTCATACACATCCATCTGGCCAGCAACACTTTCTGCTGGTTGCCGCCACTTAGGTTACAGATCTGCTGCTCCGGCGAGGGAGTCTTGATCTTCAGCCGGTCAATATAATGGCGGACAATCGCATCCTGCTCCCTGAATTTCACAAAGCCAAAATGATTCAGCTTTGGGAGCAAAGCAATCGTCATATTCTCTTTTACAGAAAGATGAGGTACGATTCCCTCCACCTTCCGGTCCTCCGTGCAAAAGCCCATTCCCTTTTTAATAGCATCCGAGGGCGAGTGGATATTGGCCGGCTCTCCCCACCAGAACACCTCTCCCTCATCAGGCATGGCAGTCCCAAAAAGCACCTGAGCCAGCTCCGTTCGTCCAGAACCCAAAAGCCCTGCCAAGCCTACCACTTCACCCTGGCGAATCTCCAGATCCAGGCCATTGAGGCGCATTCCTTGACGAATGCTTTTCATATTTACAATGGGCGTTGCCTCTGCAAAATCATAGCCCTCCTTTTTTCTTTCCAATGTCACCGTATCCTTGCCTACCATCAGGGAAATCAGTTTAAACTGATTAAGATCCTTAATGTCATAATCTCCCACATATTCCCCATCCTTAAATACGGTCAGCCGGTCACAGATCTCAAAAATCTCATCCAGCTTATGACTGATAAAAATAACGCTGATCCCCTGGCCTTTCAGCTGACGGATGATCCGAAACAGCACCTGCACCTCCTGAGAATCCAAAGAAGATGTGGGCTCATCCATAATCACCAGCTTCGCATTGATGCTGACTGCCCGGGCAATAGCCACCATCTGCTGAATAGCCGTGGGATAACGGCTTAGAGGAGCAGTCACATCCACTTCAATTCCCAGATCCTTCAAAATCCGGTCCGCCTCCCTGATCATAGTCTTTCGGTCAATTCTTCCAAACTTATCTCTTGGTTCCCGGCCCAAAAACAGATTTTCATAGACCGTCTGAAACAACACCAGATTCAGCTCCTGATATATGGTGGAAATCCCCTTGTCATTGGCTTCCATAGGAGTGCGACAATCGATTTCCTCACCATCAAGCCAGATCGTTCCTCCATTTTTCTGATAAATTCCAGTCAAAACCTTAATCAGTGTAGACTTTCCGGCTCCATTTTCTCCCATCAGGGCGTGTACCTCTCCCTTGTTTACCGTCAGCTTAACCCCTTTCAGCGCACGGACTCCGGGAAATGTCTTTTCCAGGTCTTTTATTTCAAGCAAAATATCTGCCATATGATCATTTCCTCCTTAAAAATGCGGCAGCTCAAACCGTCTGAGCTGTCACTTACATACCTGACTATTCCTTCTCTGTTGCAAAAAGCTGCTGCAAAACCTTTTTGCAACAGCTTTAATTGTGTGGACAGCGGAGTTTAGAAACCTAATTCCACTACTACATTTTCCTTGGTGTAGAGGGTATCCTCATTTGTAATATTAGCCGGAAGCTCTTCCCCGTTGATGATCTTGGTGATGGTCTCAACCACGATCCCGCCAAAATAAGGGGTGCAGGTACAAGAAGCAAGCTGGCGACCGCTGGCAATATCCTCAAAAGCTGCCCTTGTTCCGTCAATCCCAAGAGTAAGAATATCCTCGCCTGGCTTCAGGCCGGCTGCCTCAATGGCGTTCATAGCACCCTGAACCATATCATCTGTCACACAAAATACAGCGTCAATGTTCTCTCCGCCCTGAGCCTGGATGATATTTTCCATCACAGACTGAGCCTTATCCATCAGCCACTCACCATCCTGCTCTCCTACCACCGGGTACTTGGCCGCATCCAGGGCATTGACAAAGCCTTCCTGACGGTCTGTGGAGGTGGAGGAATCATAACCACCATTGATGATAACCACATTGCCTCCATCAGGCAGCGCCTCCATTAACGCCTTGGCGCACTGCTCTCCCTCCCACACAAAATCGGACATAATCGCTGTGGTATAATGGGTTCCTGCCTCGCCGGCAATGGCGCGGTCTACCAAAATAACCGGAATCTCATTCTCCATAGCCTCCTGCAAAGCGCCCTGAAGGCCATTATCCTCCAGAGGAGCCACTACCAGGAAATCAACTCCTGCTGCCACCAGGTCACGAATATCTGACTCCTGTGTGGCAATATCACCGCCTGCATCTTTAACAATAAACTGTCCTCCTGCATCTTCCACAAATTTCTTAATGTCATCCGTCTCGGTGGTACGCCAGGAAGACATGCTGTCTGTCTGTGCAAAGCCTACCGTCTTGCCCTCCAAAACATTTCCTGTCTGCGCTGCATCCCCGGCCGGCTCATCCTTTGCCTCCTCTGCCTTGGTCTCATCTGCCGAAGTCTCGGCCTTCGTTTCAGCTGCTGCCGGAGCTGCTGACTGGTCAGAGCCTCCACATGCTCCTAAAGACATAACCATCACTGCTGCCATCATGATTGCTGCTGCTTTTTTCATTTTTTTCTCCTTTTTTGAGATGTTCCTACCTACTGGTTCCCTTACCTTCCAGGTTGCTACATTTTTGATCCTTTCTTTTTTCCTTATAATGTGGCAACCCAGTTTCCATGTTTTTGTTACATTTTTTATTTTACATTATTTTATATATTTTTACAATATTCTTTTTGATTTTCGTTATAAATTCGTGATTTATATACCAATTTCCACTCATTTTATTGGTATATCTGTATATTTATTTTATATATTATGAAATTAATCTCATAATTAAAAAATACAAAAATAAAAAAATTGAAAGAAAAGAACGAAAACCTGTGCAGAGTCATTTAGTCTTTTCCCACCATTTGACTGTGTTATATCAATAATCCAGATACAGTTCCCAAACCTGCCTCTGTCTTATTACAAGAGATTCCATCTCATATGGGTAGCGAGACTGTCACTGCCCATACTGTCCTAAAACAGATCGAAAGCAACCAAAAAGAAAAACCCGGACTGCGCCTTTTTGAGAGCGCAACCGGGTTTTGGATTTTTCAGATTCTTGTATTTTACAATACAAGAGACAGAATCAGGTTAAACACCACCGCTGACATAACACTTGCCGGAACTGCCACAAACAACAACTTGGGAAACATCTCATTTCTCTCCTCTTCCGTGCTGCAAGAACCAAGAACCAGGCTTCCGCCAGAAGAAAAAGGTGAGATAGCTGAGCTCTGTGCCCCGATCACAATGCAGGCAAAGAGAATCAGTGGGTTGATTCCTGTGGTTCCTGCCAGCGTGGGAACCAAAGGAAACAATGCGGGGCATACCACCCCCAGCGTGCTGGAAAAAAAGCTCATGATTGCTCCTATGATACTGAAAGCGATAGGTACAATCCAGGTTGGCAGGCTGCTTCCCGCCCATGCTGCCAGAAGATCAATGGTTCCGGCCTCAATCGCCACATTAATCAGCATTCCCACACCGCAGATCATGATAATCGTGTTCCATGGAACCTTGGCAATCACATCCTTCTGAGGCGCCAGCCCAAAAAACATGGCAATAACTGAGAACATAACCGCTACCAGTCCCACATCCATTTTGCTGTTGATAAAGGTGATTACCTCTGCATTGGGCATCACAATATGTAAAATCGGGAAAATCAAAACCACGGCAATCATGGCAATCATAAGGTACAGATTGATCTTCTGCTTATCTGTAAATGCCTCCGGTTTTTCAAAAGTCACTCCTTTGCCTATATTGCGGTTGTTTTTTGGAATATAACGGAATGCAGCGATTAACAGCAAAGAAAAGAGCACGCTTCCTGCAAAAATCACCGCTGTATAGGAAAATGCTGCCTCTCCCAGTCCATTCTCTTCCATCAGTCCCCGAAAAATGATTCCGCTTCCGCTGGTCATGAAGTTAGCACCTGAGAGGGCTCCACAGTTGATAGCCACCGCACCGGTCAGCTGATCCATCTTTGCTTCCTTGCAGATCAAAATAGTAATAGGGGCCATAAATGCCATTACAGTAAAGAAGCCTGCCCCTAAAGCGGCGATTCCCGCGCTGGCCAGATACAGAGCAAAAGGCAAAAGCCCGGGAAATCTGCGGCAGGCATACAAAAGATACCGGGCTGTTTTTTCCAGTGTGCCGTTTACCAGCGCAAAATTGTAAAACAGAGAGACAGAAAATATCACAAACATGGTACTCACAGGCCAGCCAGCAATCACTGCCTTGGTTTTCATCCCCATGGCAAAGCAGCCGATCAGATAAGCAAATACAATGGCAAAAAATCCTGTGTTAAACTTTGTCTTATATCCTATGGCAACCGACAAAGCAATCGCCCCGATTATCAATACACTCAGCATAATTTCCTCCTTTTACGCAATTCCTAAAAGCCCTGCCTGGATGTCATGGGTCATATAGCGAAGCTCCTCTTTCCCTACTCCATGGTCAAAAAGATACTGCATATACTGTTCTAAGGCGATTTCCCAGTTTGGATTCTCCACCTGTCCTCCATCTGTGGAAACCATCACATTTTTGTACCCACATGCCTGAACCGCCTCCAGATTCATGGGCAGATTGCTCTTATATTTACCGCCGCCCATGGGCTGAGCAAAGCAATGCTCTAAGATCACATCATAATCCTTCACGATCCGCACCTGATCCTCTAAGGACATGCCTACCATCCACCACTCCGGATGAGTCACCACCAGCTTTTTTACTCCTGCATTTCTGGCAGCCTCCACAACTACAAAGCATTCCTGAGGAGATACATGACCAGTCCCCAAAACCACATCATAATCCTTTACCAACTGAAATACGCTAAGCAGCTCAGGCACTACCTTTCCGTCCCGGATCACATCCACGCAGCCGGACGGATCCTGGTTCTGCTTTAGCATATTATTGCGGGCAGACTGGGTAGGCAGCCAGATTACCTTAGCCCCCAGCTTCAGACCACTTTCCACTGCCCAGGGATTGATTCCTCCCATCTGTCGGTTCATAGTAACGCTTCCAAACATGGTAAAATCATTATCCCCCTGATGAACAATCTGATTGTGGCGATTGCAAAGAAATGCCCGGTCCACCGTGGTTCCCTGATGGGTTTTGATCACAATGGCCCTGGCTCCTACCCGGATCCCTGCCTCCATCAGTTCAAAGTCATCGTATGCCCGGTGCCGGATATCCGGATTGGAATGCACATGCATATCAATGACTCCCTTTAAAGATACATTTCCCATTTCTTCCTTCCTCCTTATGATTTTTGTACCCTTTTACAACGGTTTGGCTTTCCCGATTTTTGCCGCTTTTTGCCTTGCCGTTGATGTGTTTTTATCATATAATGAATTGTAAATTGATGAAAGTGAAAATACCATATATACTCTATAGGTAAAACCGATAACAAAAGAAAAGGGGGATGACCAATATGCATTTAAAGGAACTCAAATACATTGTCACCCTGGCAGAGGAAGGCAGTATTTCCCGGGCTGCTGACAAGCTTTATATGGCCCAGTCCAGCTTAAGCCAGTTCTTGCAGCAATATGAATCCGAGCTGGGGCTTCCCCTGTTTATACGCACTTCCAAGGGGATCCGTCCCACCTCCGCCGGAACGCTTTTTATTGATAATGCCCGCACCATCCTTACCCACTATCGTCTGGTACAAAATGAACTGTGGGACATGGCAGGACTCCACGGAGGAAGCGTGATTCTTGGCATCAGCTCCTTCCGGGGCAGGTATATGCTGCCCAAAATCTTAACCAGCTTTTATGAGAAATATCCCGGAATCCGGGTTGATATTGTGGAACAAAACAGCATGGCCTTAGAGGACCGTCTGATTGAGGGTTCGATTGATCTGGCCATTGTAGCCCTCCCCCTAACCCGGCTGACCCACGAGGTAGAATTTATAAAAAAGGATGAGATATTTATTGTGGCTAACCGCAATCATCCAGTCATGGAATTTGCACATAAAAGGGAAAACTCTCCCTATTATTGGGTTGATCTTAAAGATACAACCTCTTTTGAATATATCTTAAGTGACTATGACACCATCCTCGGCAGCAACAGCCGCCGCCAGTTTGAGAAAGCCGGCATCAAGCCCATTGCCTACAATACCAACATCACTGCGGATCTGGGTGTGGCCATGGCACGGGCCGGTTTGGGGCTTGCCTTCACTTACCATTCCTGCGCCCAGGACTATCCGGACACGCTCTATCTGTCCATTGGGGAAAAAGGCGTATTTCTTGAGCTGGCACTGGCTCACCCCTATTCCACCTACCAGTCAAAAGCTGCCCTTGCCTTAGGAAAAGTGATTCGGGAATCCTTGTCCTGATGTATCTTTACAGCTCTCTACTATGGACGTAAGCACCTGTGTTAAAGGATAAAAGGGCATGGCTAAAAGATATTTCCCATGCCCTCTGCAGGGAAACCGTTTTTCTCACATCCCTGCTGCTCTATATTCTGGCAGAAATTGGAATCATTTTATCCTTTCTTCAATGTTTCAATGGTCTTAATCACATAATCTGCAAATTCTTTTGTGCTGGCATCTTCCGCAAAAGTAGTCAGCACCACTCTCCGTTCCGTCACAGTACAGATCTCCATTGCCTTTTCCAAAAGTTCCTTCTTCTTTACAAACCCGATATGCGCCAGCATCATGCCTGCTGCCCGGATCAGAGAACTGGGATCCGCATACTCCCCTCTTCCATGGCTCGTAAGATAGGGCGCTGTACCGTGGATCGCCTCAAACATGGCATACTGATTGCCTATATTAGAGGAGGAAGCAGTGCCTAGACCGCCCTGGTGCTCTGCCGCCACATCTGTGACAATATCCCCATACAGATTGGGAAGCACCACCACCTCAATCCCCTTGTTAAACTCCGGATCCAGCATTTTGGCGCACATGGCATCTACCAGCCGCTCCTGAATCTCAATCTCCGGATACTCCTCTCCTACTTTTCTCACAGCCTTAATAAAGTTTCCATCTGCCAGCTTTACGATATTGGCTTTGGTGACAATCGTCACATTCCTTTTGCCGTTTTTTCTGGCAAACGCAAAAGCTGCCCGGGCAATGCGCTCGCTTCCTTGCCGAGTCTGTACTTTAAAATCCACAGCCAGATCCTCATTTACCTGGATTCCCTTATTTCCCCAGATATATTCCCCCTCAATATTCTCCCTGAAAAAGGTCCAGTCAATGCCCTTGTCAGGAATCCGAATGGGACGCACTGCTGCAAACAATCCCAGGCCTCGCCGCAGCAAGCTATTGGCTGAGACCAGATTGGGCCACGGCTCCCCGGCCCTGGGTGTCACCATGGGTCCTTTTAAGAGAACATCACATTTCCTGATCTCCTCAAAAACCTCATCTGGCAGGCTTTGAAGTTTTGCGGCCCGGTTCTCAATGGTCATCCCATCAATCAACCGAAGCTCAACCTTCCCCTTCTCAATCTCCTCAGGAATCAAAGCCCGAATCACCCGCAGAGCCTGCTCCATAATAATCGGGCCAATGCCATCACCGGGAAGAATCCCGACCACAATCTTTTTCAGCTTGCTAAAATCCTTCACCTTATTATCCTGCTTCATCCGCTCAATCCGCTCAAATTCTGACCGGATCAGTTCCCCGAATTTTTCCTGTGCCTGTATAATATCGCTCATTTTTCTCCTCCTCATTGTTTGCATTTTATTTCTTTTCCGTGCCTGCATCCTTGTTGTTTATACAGATAATATATACTGAATTTTATCATAGGTAAAATACATTTATTTTATGCCAAATCATAGATAAAATGCATTTTTATTACAAAGGGCAGCTCACAGGTTCAGTCTTTATTGACAGGGAGACTGCTCCATATAAAAAACCGGGCCAGAACAATCTCTGGCCCGGAATCATCTCTTGCTCACACTTACTCCGTAATCGCCCACACCCGGGCCGGAAGACCTGTGGCCCCCTCAATCCTTGGATAGGAGACAATCACCACAGCCCCTGCTGCTGCCACCTGATCCAGATTGGTAAGAACCTCCACCTGCAGCTTTCCCTGATCCAATACATACCGCTCACAGGCTAAGTCTCCTGCTGCAGCCGCCTCCACAGAAGCATCTGTGTCCAGAGCCTCATGGCCGTTGGCAGCAGCATTCCGCTCCTCATAGATATATTTAAGCGCCTCCATAGACCATCCCGGGAAATTCTCCCCGCCCTCATCATCTAGCCCAGAGAGGGCATCCATATCCGGCCATCTCTTAGACCAGTCCGTGCGGATCGCCACAAAAGCCCCATCCGGAATAGCACCGTATTGTTCCTCATATTTCCGGATATCCTCTGCCGTGACCACATAGGAAGGATTCTCCTTCACCTTCTCTGACACATCCACCACACATAAAGGGAAAATCAGATCCTTTACCCCATAATGCTCAGACAGCTCCCGATTTTTCACGAAATGTCCTGGAAAATCAATATGTGTTCCGAATTGTCCCGGAAACTTAAAAGTCTGAATCAGGCAGTCCAGCATCTCATTGCCCCAGTCAAAACAGGTAACTCCCAGCTCCACCGAGCCTTCTGGAATCCCTGCCCAGTATGGGCTGTCATTGCTTAGGGAGTGGGACAGCTCCACCCACCGGTACTTCTTTGCCTCTTTTAATGCTTCCCACAATTTGTACATAAATCCGTTCCCCCTTTGTTTTAATTTTTATATGTTTCTGCTAATGCGTTGTATCCACAATCACAATCCCAGAATCCCCCTTCCTGGACTGTTCTAACACTGCTTGTGACAGCTTCTGAAAGGAATTGTAAGAGGAAGTGGCTCCTGTGAGGGCATCAATCTCTCCTTCCCTCTTTCCCTCTAAAAGTTGGCCTGCATAGTAGCGGGTATACTGGTTTGGATATGTGCCGTTTGAGTGAAACATGTTCTGCATGTAAGCATTATCCCAGCTTTTAATGAAACCACTGGGATTCTCTGCATTGTACTCTACAGAGACAATACTTCCTCCCTTGACCATGATTGTAATATATTCTTTCCAGCCATGATTAAATTCAGCAGCCTGCGCCGTATAATAGCCATCCTGAAAGCCCTTCTCCTGACCGCAGGCTGTCAAAAGCATTGTCATCAGCAGCAGATATAAAATAAAACTCACCCTGCGCTTCATCTGTTATTGCCCTCCTTCAAAACAAACTTTTCCACCTGAAACCGGAGATTCTCTGCCTCCTTTGCCAAAAGTCCGCTAGACTGCTCCGTCCCGGTGGCATTTTGCAGATTCCGGTCAGCAATGGCAGAAATCATCTCAATCCGTTGCTCCATAATGGCCAGAGCACTCTCCTGCCCCTTCACTGCCATCACCAGCTGATCTGAAATCGCGCTGATCTGATCTGAGACAGCAGATATAGACTGAAGGGAACCAGCCGTATCTGCAGTCAGCTCCACGCCGGTCTGGATGATGGAACGGGTGCTGCCTACCATGACTGTGGCGCTCTTAGCCGCCTCAGCGCTTCTGGATGCCAGTTGCTTGACCTCATTTGCCACCACAGCAAAGCCTTTCCCTGCACTTCCTGCCCGGGCCGCCTCCACGGAAGCATTGATAGCCAGAATGTTGGTCTGGAAAGCAATATCCTCAATCGCCTTGGCAATCTTGGTAATCTCCTGGGCATTGGAGCTGATATTGTCCATAGCCCCGGACAGAGATGCCATCCGCAGGTTGGCCTCCTGAACCTTCTGGACAATCTCCTCTGTCTTGGTTTTGGTCTGTCCACTGCTCTGTGTGACGTTAAAGAGCTGCTCCTTTACTTGAGACACCTGATGAACCAGAGCTTCTGTAGACTGATTCTGCTCCATGGAAGCCTGATGCAGCTGGCCGGACTGTCCATTTAACTCCTCAGACATATTGGCAAGCCGGGAAGCAGCGGCCTGAAAGCCCAAAATCGTTTCATTCATAGACTGAATAATGGTACCCAGGCTGGACCGGATCAGGGCAAAGTCTCCCCTGTAATCTACCTGAGGCTCCACCTGAAGATTCCCCCTGGCAACCTGAGTCAGCACCTGCTGAATGTCCGATATATAACGGTTCATGCTCTCCACAGTGTCGCCCAGAGTCTGTGTCATCACCTGCAGCTCATCTTGAGAACGAACCAATTCCACCTGGGTGTGGAGATCCCCGTCTGAGAGGGCCACCATCCGGTTCGTTACGCTCTTAACCGGATTAGAAATAGATCTGGCCAGGCGCAGAACCAGCAAAATAGAAATCACCAGCACTGTCAAAGTGGACAAGAGAGCTACTGCCATTGCTCCATTGATCAAACGATTATAATCTGCCTTTGGAACCTGAATCATCAGAGACCATTGCGTGCCCCGGATAGGCGAAAAAGCGGCCAGCATCTTCTCACCGTCAACAGAGAACTCTATGGCCCCCGTCTCACCAGTGGTTACAGAGCTTAAAGCCTCCTCATGGCCGCCGATTAGCTCAGCCAGAGTACTTCCTGACAAAATCCGAGTCTGGTCCAGATGGCCGGTGATAACTCCTTCCCGGTTTACCATACAGGCGGCTCCGTTTTTCCCAATATTGATGTTGCTTATCACATCATTCAGTGTGTCATATTTGTAAACTCCCACCACATACAGCCAGGTCTTTCCATTCTCCTTCACCGGCATTCCCATGGTAATGCCCAGCTTATTTTCAAAAATGGTGGAAGAATCTGTGGTCAGATTGTCTGTCTCCTGAAGGAGGGCAAAAAAACTGCCGCTCAGGCTCTTTGGCGCACCGTCTGTCCCCTGGATCAATCGTCCATCCAAATCATATAAGGCAATCGTATACAGCTCATAAATCTCTGCAGCCTCTGTCAAAACCTCTTCCCATCCAGCCCGAAGCACCTCATCGCCGGACAAGGCATCCTTTGTCTCAAAGCCATCAGCTCCCGAATTCATGCGGGGATCTCCTGCTATGGTCATCATCCGGTCCGCCAGCATATGTATATTGGCCTCCACCGTTTTGGCAGACTGCCTGGCCATAGGCTGCAGACTGTCCAGCAATATGTTGTTTGCCAGGGATTGCATGGACAATGCCATAATCCCGCAACACACAATAACCAATACCAAAATATTTAAGGTTGTACTCCTCAATATCCGCCTGTTAAGACTTAACCTGGTCTCCCGGCTGTGAGAGATCATATTTTCCCCTTCCATGTTTCCTTCTCTCCTTTTCCCTATTGCTATAGCCAAAGCATAATAAAAGCCTGTTCGCTCCACTGGCGAAAATCCGGCTTATTTTCAGCCAATGGACGAAAGGCTTCGCTTTATGAAAATTATACCACAGGCAACTTAGAAAAGGAAGTCACTATTTCTGAAATTTTCCATTTTTCATCTCATTCTCGTAACCGTCTAAAGGGATTCCCTCCCGTCTCTGCTTCGGATCACCTCATCTAATGTCTGGTACAATTTATCCACCTCCACCGGCTTTGACAGATGTCCGTTCATCCCGCATTCCACAGACTTTTTCAGATCATCGTCAAAGGCATTGGCTGACATGGCAATAATTGGTATGGTATGACAATCCTCCCTGTCCATGGCCCGGATGGTACGAGTCGCCTCTAAACCGTCCATCACCGGCATCATAATATCCATCAGGATCACATCGTAGGTACCTGGCTCGGTAGTGCGGATACGCTCAGTAGCCTGAACTCCGTCAAAGACACAATCCACCTCAAACCCCCGCTCCTCCAAAAGACACTGGGCAATCTCAGAATTTAGTTCATTATCCTCCACTACCAGGACGCGGTATCCATCAAAGGAAATCTCTTTCCTTTCTGCCTTTGCTCCCTGATCCTGCCCCAAAGTAAGAGCAATGGAAAAGCTGAATGTACTGCCTTCTCCGGGAACACTATCCAATTGAATATTACTGCCCATCATCTGTATCAGACGGCTGCTGATGGAAAGGCCTAAGCCGGTTCCTTTCTGCTTTGACGGATTGGCACCAGAAGCCTGCTCAAAGGAACGGAACACCCGGTCCTGATCTTCTTTGGCAATGCCAATCCCTGTATCGCTGACTGCAAAATATATCATTGATTTTTCCTGGGATACATTTGTTTCCTGTACAGTCAGAGTGATTTTTCCTTTTTCAGGAGTAAACTTTACCGCATTGCCAAGTAAATTAATAAGGACCTGACTGATCCTGATTCGGTCTGCCACAAACCAGGAATGAGTTAATCGGATCTTTTGCACAAAATCTATCCTTTTTGCAGATGTCTGAGCCGTAATCAGCTCCTGGATCGTCTCCAGCATTTCATGTATATCAAAATTAACCGTCTCCAGCTTCATCTTCCCACTCTCGATCTTGGACATATCCAAAATATCATTGATCAGTCCCAAGAGATAATCTGAAGAAGTCTGTATCTTTTTCAGGCAGTCCATAATCCGCTCCTGACTTTGATCCTTCTGCAGGGCAATGGCCGCCATGCCAATGATACCGTTCATAGGAGTGCGGATCTCATGGCTCATCCGGGACAAAAATTCTGATTTTGCCTTGCTGGCTATGTCATGTTGCTGTTGGTTGAGCTGGCTCTGAATGGCTCTTCCTAACTCAGCCAGATTCTGATGCTCTTCCATATTTTCCAAAAGCTCCGGATCAATTCCAAGAATGCAGAGATTTCCCACATAGTTTCCGCTGTCATACAAAGGCAGAACAATCCCCCTGTTTCCCGGTTCTATACTCAGGAAACACTGAAGAATCCCTTCTTTACTGTCCTCCTCGGAAAAACAACGCAGCCCCTCTTGGCCCAGCCATGTGTAAAAGCTGGTCTTTTCCTCTTCCTTATATTTTCTTACACTTTCCCTGACAATGCCTCCATCCCGATGCCACTGATAATTCAGATAATTGGAATTGAAATCCTCCCGCAGCAGAGATACCAGCACATCACTGGCATGATAAAATCTGCCGATCTTGCGGATCATAAGCAACATCTGGGCAGGAAAATGTTCTCCTCTTCCAAACAGATTCAATGCCACAGACACCAGACTGGTGTCCTCATCATAGCCGGGGCTGTTAATTTCCTGCCCTGAAAGAGCAGGTAGCATAACCGGTTTTTTATCAGGAATATCCTCATAAAAGATGTACGGCTTTTCCGTGACAGAAATACTCCCTCTCCCTGCATACTTTGCCATGCGGATCAAAAGGTCACTGGGAAATTCTTTTCTTCCGCACGCAAGGCCGGCATACATTCGTACATGAAAGATTTCTTCCTCAAAAGTATTCTCCATTCTTTTTAGGAAATCTTTTATCAGTTCTTTTGCCTGTTCTCTGGATTGATTTTCCATCCACAAGACAAACTCATCCCGGTTCAGACGCAGAGCCACTGTCCTGCTCCCGGTCTTTTGTGTAAACTTCCCGCATTGATCTTGAATCAGCAGCCCAGTCTCCTCCAGAATCATATCGCCAAACACAACTCCGTTTTTCTCGCTGGCCTCCTTAAGTCCATGTAAAAACAGACTGATCATCACTCCATTTGGCTGATTCCTTCGACTGTCAGTCAGCTGCTCCATACCAGCACTAAATACATAGAGTCCTGTAACTCCATCTATGGTATTCCTCCAGAGCTTTCTGGCCTCTCTCTCCTTTTGTTCGTGAATATCCCGGATACTTCCCACCATCTTCCACCGCCGGCCGTCTGTGTCATAGACCACCTTGCCAGTAAGTGCCACCCAGGTAAACTCTGACTCCTCCGGCCAGCGCATCCGAAATTCAACGTAGGGATTATCGGAATTTTGTTGCAAAGCCTTTAAAGCTTTCTCCTTATCTGCCTCATAAATATAGTCTGGATTGATAAAGTCATTTTCCGTTTGTGGGCACTTCCACCGTCCGCTCATCGTCTTGTGATTGACAAGATCTAACATCTGGCTTTGAAGATCATAGGAAAAAAAGATATCCTCTGAAGATTCCAGCGCCACTTTATACCGTTCTTTTTCCTCTAAAAGAATATTTTCTGCCTCTTTCTGCCTCTCTGTCAGATTGTTCACTACCTGATACAGGGCATCGATCTCCAAGATATTGGAAGGTTTAAAGCGCTCAAGCCCTGCCCTTCCTCCACGGATGCATTCCATCAGCTGCTGAACCGGTTTTGTCAGATGCCTGACCACAAAATAAATGCCAATCACTCCAAAGGCCAGTCCCACCAGAAGGGCAATCACCACCCAGAAATAGAGCTGCCGGCTCATACCAAACAGATCATCCTCTGTATCCAGTCCCAAAAGCACCCACTCTGTATTTTCGTAAGGAACATTATTGCTGTATAAGTTCAAAGGGCATACCACCGCATAAATCCCTTGTCCGCTTAATCTTACATCCTGTACCAGAGAAAGATTGTCATAACCTGTTTCTTCCAGAGCAAATTCGGTCCCTGTTGACTGAACCAGGCTATAGAGAACACCCTTTCCCACCAAAGGGGTATAAAAACCATCCGTTCCACGAACCGCCAGCATATATCCAGACTGCTGAGAGTCATTCAGCTCTGCCACCGGGAAATACTCATTCAATCTTCTGCTGGAAATCTCCACGCCCAACACCCCATAGACCTGCCCCTTATACCGGAGCGGCACAGAATATGTAATCATTTCATAGCCATCTGCCATTTTCTTTTCCAAAAAAAACGGAAGAGACCAGTAGCCTAAATCGGCAATATCTGCATCTTCATACTCTGCCCCTGCCCGCCAGGGTTCATAGAAATAATCATCTGAAGGATTCTGTCCCATACCATCCATATAAAAGCAGGTCGTCCAGTTGGTGTCCAAAGGAATCCCCCACTTTCTTGAAAGCTGCTTATTTCCCCTCTCCAGCAAAAGATCTGTATAATTTACCGGATTTTTTTCTGGATCCGAATCCCGGATAAAAAATCCGTCAAAGTCCCCGGCTGCTTTCATATCCTCTCCTGTAAGGATCACAAAAGTCCCGGTCGTTGAGTTATTATGCAGAATTTCAAGGCTTTCCGGAAACATCCGCTCCAGCAGCCCCTCCTTCTTTTCCCTGGACTTAAAAAGCTCCTCTGGCGAGATGGCTTCGTCTTTTAAATACTGATCCAGCAAAAGGTTCATGGCCTCCCCCTGCTCCCGAACAGAAGCCCAGCGTTCATTCATATCATTCTGCAGGATTACTCTGCGGTTTTCCACCAGACGGCTCATCATGCTGCTGGAATACTTCTCAAGCATTTCTGTAGTCCGCCTGACCACCAGAGTGCCAATGGTAATGGCACTCTGCACCAGCATAATGGCAATCAAAGGAACCAGGAAGATCCGGAATATTGTTGATTTCTTTTTATTTTGTTTTTTATCGTTCATCCTACCCCTTCTTATCTCAGAATTGCTTTTTACTGGTAAATGGCAGCATTCAAAGCATCACAAAAAGAATTGTACCAATTTTCAAAAGCTTCCTCTGTTACATAGGAGGCAGATGCCTCTTCAAGTGTCTTTCCCTCTTCTAACGCCGCAATTACCGCCTGGCGGTCCTGGGCCGCCTTGTCTGCCAGATTATATTCTAACACCTTCCTGGCGGCAGATCCATTCTTGAAACTCTTATTGGTATAAAGAGTCATGCCTTCCATCTCGCCAAAAATAGTGGTCAGACAGTCATAGGTTTTCGGCGCCACAGCCAGCCCCTGATCTCCAATCACCTGATCTAATTTTTCAGTGCTGTTAGCCTCCTTCATCACTGGCAGATAGCCGGACACACAGCCAAACTGAAGATTCTGTTCTGCCTGGGTAAACCATTTCAAAAACTCCACAGCAGCATATTCGTGCTTTTCATCCGACTTACTGACTACCATGCCGGCTCCTTGCTGTACCGCATAATTTCTTCCCCCTTCAAACACCGGAGCCATCATCACCATATAATCAATGGCATGGGTATCATTATCTGATTCCACCTGATCCGGAAAATACATCGCTGAGGAGACAGAACCTGTGTAAGCCAGAATATCTCCTGTTTTCACATCATCCGAGCGGAAAGAGCCATAAGCTCCAAAATATCCTTTTACCATGGGAACATAATAATTTTCCCAGAGACGGTAAAGCTCTTTCCTGGGAACATGCAAGGTCATTTCCCCATTCTCCACTTTAAAAAGCTCCACCCCCAGCTGCTGCATACCGATAATAAAGTAATTGGCTACCGCATCTCGTCC
The DNA here is from genome assembly GCA_022794255.1 of Lachnospiraceae bacterium. Taxonomy (GTDB): domain Bacteria; phylum Bacillota; class Clostridia; order Lachnospirales; family Lachnospiraceae; genus Brotaphodocola. Next base: position 36,976 of record JAAWEL010000066.1, on the reverse strand, counting down.
ATAAAAAGCCATGCCATCCTCCGCTACATCCGGTGTCAGGCTGTCTGTCCATTCATAATATGCCTGGGCAGTGGCCACCACTCCCTCAATCGTCCGTAAATTGTCCAGAGAAGCGCCTGTTGCTGCTGCAAAAGGCTCCCAGTCTGTCTTGTTAATCATCATTATCTCCGTAGATTTTGCTGTGGGAAAAATCCGCAGGGTGCCATCTTTTGCAATACGGCCCTCCTCTATATAAGAATCCACATACTTCCCCAGCTCTTCATCACTGAGATAATCCGACAAATTCGCCAAAGCTCCCGATTGCTCCACCTCATAGGCCGTATCTGCATAGGAAGAAAAAATATCCGGCATAGCATCTGCCCCCACCTTCCCGGCAATGGCATCCCGGACCGCTGTTTCCAGATCCGAAACCGATCCCTGAGAGTATCCCTGCACATAGATTCCCTTCTCACGTCCGGCCGTATCGTTAAATTTCTCCACCAGTGCATCAAATGCCGCCTGCTGTGAACCATTGTAGTAATGCCAGACCGTCAGGGACACCGGATTTTTCGGATCCAGCAGACTTTTCTTCTTACATCCGGCCGCGCTAAGGATCAAAGTCACGGCCAAACCGGCTGCACACAGCCTTATCGCCGTTTTCCCTGCCTTTTTCTCTCTCTGCTTTCTTTTCTGATTTTCATATTTCATTTTCTCTTTTCCCACTCCTTTCGTCAATTTTTCTGATAAGCTTTTTTCATTATATCATAGATATTACAACCCTGCAAACCACAGAATCATAATTTCCCTGTACAAAAAAACAGATTCAGAGAAGCATTCTTCCCTGAACCCGTTTTTATTTTTCTTACAATGCTCTGGCTTTTTGTATTTCATCAGTCAAAGCTGGCACTACCTCAAAAAGGTCTCCCACAATCCCATAGTCTGCCACGGAAAATATAGGGGCATCCGGATCCTTGTTGATGGCAATAACATAGTCTGAGCCACTCATACCGGCCATATGCTGAATGGCCCCTGAGATTCCGCACGCAATATAAATTCTGGGGGACACAGTTTTTCCTGTCTGTCCTACCTGATGGGAATGTCCGATCCAGTCAGCATCCACTGCTGCCCGGGAAGCGCCGACAGTGGCTCCCAACACATCCGCCAGATTTTTCAGAGTCTGAAATCCATCTGGTCCGCCCACTCCCCGGCCGCCAGAGACAATAATCTCTGCGTTTTCCAGATTCACCAGTTCTCCGGCTGCCTCTCTCATCCGCTCCAAAACCCTTGTCCGGATATTCTTTATGGGGAACGCAAAATCCTCCCGAATCACCTTGGCTGGTTTTCCTATTCCGGATGGTTTCTGCTTTTTATAGACTCCTGGCCGGACGGTTCCCAGCTGGGGGCGGTGATCCGGACAGAGAATCGTTGCCATCAGGTTTCCCCCAAATGCCGGGCGGGTCCATGCCATATTTCCCGTCTCCCCATCCACATCCAGGCTGGTGCAGTCTGCCGTAAGGCCTGTGTTCAATCTGCAAGACAGTCTTGGAGCCAGGTCACGTCCCACAGAAGTGGCTCCGATCAGCATAGTGGTAGGCGCATACTTTTCCATCAGATAATAGAGCGCTGCCGTGTAGGCGTCCGTGGAATACTCTCTGTACGCCTCACCCTCCACCACAATCACCTGGTCTGCCCCATACTCCTCTGCCGCCTTTACTGCTTTCTCTGTCTGACAGCCCACAACTGCTCCCACCAGCTTTCCTCCCTGTTTGTCTGCCAGCATACGCCCCGGATTTAAAAGCTCCAGCCCCACATTGCACGGACTTCCATCCTCTCTCGTCTCAATAAACACCCACAAATCTTTTGTCTTTGCATCCATGATTGTCACCTCTCTAAATCAAACGGGCATCTTCCAGCATGTGAAACAGCTTTGCTGCCGATGCCAGGCCACTTTCTTCCCGGATTATCACCCCGCCCTTTTTTCGCTCCGGGCAGAACGTCCTTTTCACCTTTGTAGGCGAGCCTTTAAGCCCTGCACGGGCCAGATCGATGCCTGGAAGCTCTGCTGCCCCCAGTACCGGAATCTGAACCCGGTTGGCTGCCAGCCTCCGCTTGATACTGGGATAACGGGGGTCAAAAGCAGGCTTTGTAAAGGTGATCAGACATGGGGTACATACTTGTAAAAGAAGTTTCTGATCCCCATCCTCCTTTAAAACCTTTAAGCAGTTTTCCTCTAGCCAGGCTTCAAGGGCGTATGTCACCTGAGGAAGCCCCAGATGTTCCGCCAGCTCAGGCCCCACCTGGGCCGTATCCCCGTCAATTGCCTGTTTTCCGCAAAAGATCATGTCAAACTTTCCTTCCAGCTCTTCCAGCTTTTTTACCCCGGCTGAAAGAATATAGCTGGTAGCCAGGGTGTCTGAGCCGCCAAAAGCCCGGTCGGATATAAGATATGCCTTGTCAGCGGCAATCGCCAGACATTCCTTTAAGGCTGTCTGAGCCTGTCCGGGCCCCATGGACAATGCCACAATTTTGGTGTCCGGGTGAGTATCCTTTATCCGTGCAGCTGCCTCTAAAGCATACCCGTCAAAGGGGTTTACAATGCTGTGTACACCGCTTCGGATCAATGTATTGGTATCAGGGTCAATTTTTATCTCTGTGGTATCCGGTACCTGCTTGACGCATACGATTATATTCATAAAATATCACTCCTCTTAAAATATCATCCTCTGGCTATGCCCCCTGGCGCAGGGCCAGAGCCTTGCGTTCCTCTTCCTCCTCTGCCTCAATGACGGAACGGTTGTAAGCAATATCCTCCTGCCTTTTTTTGCTGGATGCAATAAAAATATAGCAGACAATTCCCACTGCAAACCCCCATGCCGCTCCCTTAGCCACCATAACCGCAGCAATGGCTCCTGCAATAGACAAATCGGCCTTATCCCTGCACAAGCCGATACCGCTGGCGGTACAGGTAAAGCCCTGAGATACCAGACAAAGACTCATACAGATAGGTGCAATGGGGCGAACCAGACTTACAATAGGGGTAAACAGCATTGTGAGAAAAGGCATATAATTGCCTGACATTGCACCGCCGTGAACACTGTAAAAGCCTTTTTCTCCCCGGTCCTGATAGCCCTGAAGCATGGAAATGGTAAAGGCGGCGCCTAAAGGGGATGCCAGCGGACCAAAGGGGCAAAGCAAACCTAAAATCAGGTTGCGCAGCCCTGCCGTAATGCTGACCCGGTTCACATTCAGCTCACAGTACTCATCCTTTCGGGATGCAGTTCCGTCCCGGACAATCTCCTTTAAAACCAATGTATCGCCAAATGCCACAATATAGATAGCAAAGGCTGTGGGCAGAGCAGAGAGCAAAATACCGATACTGGGAAAGCCCACCGAAAGCGGGGACAGCTCCCGGAACATAGCGCCAAAATTTGGAATTGTAACAATAGGAAACAGGGAAAACTGCGTTGGGCTTTCACCGGTAACGCCAGCCAGAATCATGGCCAGAACCACTGCCGGCACCAGTCCCAGACTAGCCAAAATCTTGGCTATGGGATTCCCCTTTTTCACCCAACTCTTAAATACAGGACTGTACAGAAAAAAGATCATCACCACTGTAGATACCATGATCGTGACAGGAAATTGTCCCACCCGTCCCCCTTCCTTATATTCACCGAAAATGGAAGCGATGGCTGCCCCAAGAACAATGCCTCCTTTAATGCTGGGCGGCACATAGGCAATTACCTTCTTTGCCAGTCCGGTTCCTCCCAAAAACAGGAAGATGGCTGCCAGCATCAGCTGTAAGGCCGCCATTGCCTGCACTCGCAATTCCTCCGGGTATCCCTGGCAGAATGCCACCACCAGAGGAATCGCCGGCATAATCCAGCCGCAGACCGTTGGATCCCCTGCCAGTGAATTGATCAAATAGAGAAATGTACTTAAAAAAGCAGCGGCAAAAGCAGCCTCCTCACTTACCCCCGTACACAGCATAATGGTGGAGATTGCACCAAAACAGAGCACGCCGTTACACATTCCCTGGATTGCCTCCGGAAATGTAGGATTACAATGAATAAACGGGATACGAACCTTAAACATTCCGCACTTTATATATGGCTGTTCTGCGCCATATTCTCTTTTCATTGCCATACCAAATCCCCCTTTCTATGTGTATGACCCTTTCTAGTAAAGCTTTGCCATTTCCTTGGCAATAACCAGACGCTGAATCTGATTGGTTCCCTCAAAGATCTGGAATATTTTTGAATCACGCATCATCTTTTCCACCGGATATTCTTTGCTGTAGCCATAACCGCCTAAGATCTGTACCGCATCAGTGGTCACTTTCACCGCATTGTCGCTGCAGAAGGTCTTGGCGCAGGAAGCCTCCATACTCACCTTCTTTACTCCCCCGTCCAAAAGGCGCATGGCATTGAATACCAGCTGACGGCCTGCCTCAGTACCAATTTGCATATCCGCCAGCATCATTTTCAGCGCCTGGTTTTCAAAGATCGGCTTGCCAAACTGCTCTCTTGTCTTTGCGTAAGCCACACTCTCCTCAATGGCGTTCTGGGCTATCCCCACGGCTATGGCCGCATTGTAGATACGCCCTGTATCCAGCCCGGCAAGGGCAATACGGATCCCATCTCCCACAGAACCAAGCATATTGGTCTTTGGCACCCGCACATTCTCCAAATACAGATCACAGGTGTTGGAAAGCCGGAGTCCCATTTTGTTCTCATGTTTTCCCACGTTCAGCCCAGGAGTATCTCCTTCCACCATAAATGCCACTGTGCCCTTAGAGCCTAAGGATTTATCCACCGTGGCAATGATCACATACAAGTCACTGTACCCGCCGTTGGTGGCAAAACATTTGGTTCCATTTAAAATATAGTCATCTCCATCCTCACAGGCGGTGGTGCGAAGCCCCAGAGCATCGGATCCGGCTAAAGGCTCGGTCATGCTGAAGCACCCATGGGCCCCTGGGATCAAAATATCTGCTGCTCTTTGCTTTTGCTCCTTGTTCCCACCCAAAAGAATGCACTTAAGAGTCATGGAAGTGCTGAGCATGGTAATGGCAAAGCCAGGGTCACATTTTCCCATCTCCTCCAATGCCACTGCCATGGTCACATAATCAAGGCCTGCCCCTCCGAACTCCTCCGGAATCTGCAGGCAATGAAGCCCCAGTTTAAATGCCTCCTTATAGATATCCTGAGGAAACTCTCCCCGATCGTCCAGCTCCCGAAGATAAGGCTTTACTTTCTTTTTCATGAAATCCCCAATCAACTCCTGAACGGAGATTTGATCTTCTGTGTAGATTGTTGCCATGCCAAACCACCTCTTTCTGTTCTCTTACCTTCCTAATCTTTGTTGTGATGCTTTCCCACTATAGCCCCGCTTTTTTTCATCTCGTCCAGCTCCTTATTTGTGTACCCGTACTGGCATAATACCTCCTCTGTGTGGTACCCAATAGGCTTTGACTGCTGCAAAGGCGGAAGCCCCATGCTCTCAAAACGGACCGGCGTGTCTGTGACAATCTTCTCTCCTCCGCTGTCGTAACGGATTTTTCTCAAAAAATCATTGTCCCAGGCCTGAGGATCCTTTAAGATATCATCCACTGTAAAACATTTTCCTGCCGGAGTATCTTTTTCCTTAAAAATGCGAACCCACTCATCCACATCTTTTTTCCGAAATCCTTCCTCAATCAGATCCACCACTTCTGTCACCCGGCCTTCTGCCAGAACCTTGTTGTAGTCTCCATACACCGGGGAATCGATCAGATCCGGCCTCTCAATCAGATCCATACATTTGTTAAACTCTGCATTGTACACAGGCATGCACAGATAGATCCATCCATTGTCCCTTGTGGGATAGGTATTGTTAAGAGGGCTGGGGGGATTTTTTCGGGAGCTGGGATAGTGATTGTCGTAGGTGCTTGTGACAATCCCCACGGTCAAAAAATACAGGGCCGCATGATACAGGCTGACAGATACCCGGTCTCCCAAACCTGTCTTTGCCTTTCGCACCAGCGCGCCGCAGATCCCGGCAGCCAGGGCCACAGATGCAGGAAGATCCCCCAGGGCATTGGGCCAGTTCATCGGAGCATCCCCGTCCTGAGGAAGAGAGCGGAACCAGCCTCCTCTTGCAGCGTAACTTATGGTGTCATAGCCTGGGTTGTCCTTTTCTGTACCTTTATCTCCATACCCGGTCACTTGGGCATACACCAGTCCGGGATATTTTTCTTTCAGCGAATCATAATCCAAATGCAGTTTGTTAAGTGCTTTCTGTCGCCAGCTGGTAGCAAAAACATCCGCAGACTCCAAAAGCCTGTGAAGCGCCTCCATTCCCTCCGGCGTTTTTAGATCCAGGCAGATGTACTTCCGGTTCCCTCCTACCATCATATCCACACAGTGATTGTAATCCTCCTTCATAAAGTCAATCATCTTAAAGGAGGGGCCCAGATGGCGGCTGGGATCGCCTTTGGGACGCTCAATCTTATATACGGTGGCTCCCCAATCTGCCAAAAGCCGTGGCGCCCCCGGCACGGCAACATACTCTGCCAGCTCTACGACTTTGATTCCTTCCAATGGTCTCATAGACAAAACACCTCTTCTTTCTTAGCAGTAATTGGACACACGGATCTCTCCTTCTGAGGCGATCACTTTCCGCACCAGGGTCAGACGCTGAACGGTGCGGGGTCCCTCCTCAAACCACATGGCACGGGCATCCCGATACAGACGCTCCACCGGGCCGTAGGGATTGTCCTCAAAATAACCGATTCCTCCAAATATCTCCAGGCAGCCATCTGATACGGTGCGCACGGTGTCAATGCCGTGGAGCTTTAACATGGAGGAGATCATCTCAATATCCTCATCCCGGTCCGCCTTCTGGGCACAGTCTCTTGCCAACAGCCGCAGGGCATGGATCTGGGTAGCCATATCGGCAATGGTCTGCTGCACAGCCTGTCTCTGAATCAGGGGTTTTCCAAAAGTGACCCGGTCCTTTGCCCGGGCAATAGCCATCTCAAGCATTCTCTGGGAAAGACCTAACAGGCAGACGCCAATGGAGGCTCTAGACACTGCCAGGGCATTTAAAAATACCGTAAGCCCCTCTCCCTCTGCTCCCAGACGATATGCATCGGGAATCTCCATATCTGTCATGATCACATCCCCATGGCCGGTCCCCCGGCAGCCCATCATATGAGGCATATTTTCCACTGTCAGCCCGGGAGTATTTGCAGGAACAAAGAAGGCTGTGTGGCCGCCCTTTTTACGCTTGCTCTCATCGGATACTGCAATGATATAATAGCTGTCGCAGATATCCGTAAAGGAGATCAGGGTCTTTCTTCCATTCAGCACCCATTTATCCCCCTTTTTGGTGGCTGTGCTCCGGATATCTACACCAGAACCGCAGTCTGGCTCTGTCAAGGCAAATGCCACAAAATAATCTCCTGTTCCCATTTTGGGCAGATAATTCTTCTTCATCTCCTCATTGCCGTGCTCGGCCATAATCTCCCAGCTGAGTCCATTGGCCACATGGAAGAACATGCGGATCGCCTGATTCCCTCTTCCGATCTCCTCCAAAACAGTAAAGTACTGCTCCAAGCACAGGCCCATGCCGCCGTATTCCTTTGGAAGAGACAAGCGGAACATGTCATTTTTCTTTCCGATCTCCCACATTTCTGGCGGATAGACATTGCTTTTTTCCATCTCTGCCGAAAGAGCCTCCATGTCATTTTCCACCACATGGCGGATCTTCATCCTTAAGTCGTAAAGCTCCTTCTCACTGATTCTCTCCTTGTTTAGCATCCACTTACCCTCCTAAATTTTCTATTTTCTACAGGGCCCCGCAGGCTCCTGCTGAAATCATTTTTGCTATCTCTTCCCCGGAATACCCCAGACCTTCCAGGATCTCCCTGTTATGTTCTCCCAGCCTTGGAGGCTCGGATACCCCTTTTAAGGATACCGGCAAGGTGCTGATGATCTGAGGAATCCTTGTTTGCAATGTCTTTCCAGTCCGGGAAAATCCACAGTATTTCATCAAGTCCGGGCTCTCCGACAGGATATAATCCATTGCCTCCTTTTTATCCATCACCCACATGGCACAGATATCCTTGTCCTCCAGCCATTCCTTCCATTCCTCCAAGGTTTTGCTGCGAAATAATGCTTCCAGCTTTCCAAAAGCCTCCGGCTGATCCCGGCGAAGGCTCAGTTTGTGTGGTCTTAACTCCTGAAGCTGATTCAGCTCCAAAAAGGCTTCCCAGAACTTATCCTCTAGCATCCCTATGGAAATCTTCCCTTTGTCAGCTGTCTCATAGACATTATAGGCCAGCACCGGGAGCTCTAGCTCCTCCTCCTGCAGCTGATTTCCGAAAAACTGATATCTGGCGTCCAGAATTGCGTTCCACCACACAAAGGAATCAAACATCCGCACATCACAAAAGGCACCTTTTCCTGTACATTGCCGCTGCAAAAGAGCCGCCATCACACTCTGGACTGCCACCATAGCCGTAGCCACATCTGCCAGATGAATCGGGCTAACCTTTCCCCCGTTTAAAGAAAGATATCCGCTCAGGGCCTGAAAATTAATATCATGAAACGCCTTTTGGCTTCTGGGATCCTTCTGCCCAAAACCGGTCAGAGAACAATGGATAATCGATGGCTGTATGGCTTTTTCCACATCATAGCCAATGCCCAACCGGTCCATCACCCCAGGCCGGAAGTTTTCCATTACAATGTCTGTCTTTTCCAAAAGCTTTCGATAGGCATCCTTCCCCTCCTGGCTTTTTAAGTTCACAGAAAAGCTCTTTTTGTTCCGGTTTAAGGCAGAAAAGTAATGGCTGACCCCATTTTCTAAGGGTGCAATGTCCCGACACAGATCCCCTTTTACAATCTCCTCCACCTTGATAACATTCGCCCCTAGGTCTGCAAACACCTGAGTGGCATATCCTCCCAGCAGGTAACGAGTATGATCCAGGATCGTTAATCCTGCAAATACATTTTCTGTCATATTTTTCACCACTATCTTCCGATTGAAGCCGCCAGATCGTATGCTGACCGGATTGCATCCATCACCTTTCCCGGTGTCTTTGCATCTCCGACAATAAAAACCTGGCTGCTTTTTTCCCGCAACGGTTCATAGAGACTGTCATCCGGCTTAGAGCCGGCAGCCAGCACTACCGTGTCCGCAGGCAGCTCCAAGCGCTCTTTCCCTCTTTGGATAATCACCCGGTCCTTTTTGATTTCTGTTACAATGAATCCGGTATGGACCGGAATCCCCAGTTTTTTCAGCCGATCCAGCATGATCCACCGGGTGGTCTTTCCGATATCTCTTCCGGCCTTATCCTGCATCTCCACAACCGTGACCTTTTTGCTTCCCCTGTTTAAAAGGCTGTACAAGGTATCCGGATCCTCGGCCCTGTAAAGCATAAGAAAACGCAGAGCTTTTGGGGTCAGCGTCCCTTCTTCCCCCATGAGAATGGCTGTCTCAATGCCCACGGCTCCTCCGCCAACCACCACAATCTCCTTTCCTGTCTCTGCCCGTCCGGCCAGAACATCCCAGGCCTGGACTGTAACCATTCCCGCCTCTGACGGAATCGGGGGCGCCGCCGGACAGGCGCCGGTGGCAATCACAAGCTTATCTGCCTCCCCCTCCCCAAGCTGTCTTAAAAGCTCCCCGGCTGATGCCTGCCTGTTAAAGCAGAACTTCACTCCAAGCCTGACACAGGCTTTGTAAAGATAGTCTGCCAAATATTTAAAATCCTCTCTGGCAGGCGGCGCACAAGCAAGCCGCAGCTGTCCGCCATAAGTTTCCTCCTTCTCCCAGATTGTCACCTTGTGCCCCTGCATGGCGGCCACTCTGGCAAATTCCATGCCGGCAGCTCCTGCCCCGATCACCAAAAGCTTTTTCGGATTCTCTGTCCTTACCTGTGTGGGAAGAAGACCTTCCCTGTCTTTTAGCTCATACTCCCTCCCGCACTCTGCATTGCCTAAACAGGCAATCGCCTTTCCGCTCATCGAGTGATCCAAACACCCTTGGTTGCATCCTATACAAGGACGGATCGCATCGTATCTTCCCTGGGCTGCTTTTCTTGGAAACTCCGGATCTGCCAGAATGGGACGTCCAAACACTGCAAAATCTGCATCTCCTTGCTCTATAAGTCTCTCTGCAGCAAAAATGTCCATCCGATTTCCCATCATCACCGGGATTTTCACCTGCTGCTTTATATTTTTTCCCAGATATCCAAATACTCCGTGGGGAAGGTCCATGGTCACTTGAGGCACTCGTGACTCATGCCAGCCTCCTGTGACACTGATGGCGTCTGCTCCTGCTTTCTCCAAAAGACAGGCGATCTGGCAGGCATCCGCATTGGTATTGCTGCCTGATACAAAATCATTTCCTCCCATGCGAACCGTAACCGGCATTTTGTCCCCAACGGCCTTTTTCACCTTGCGAATTGTCTCTGTAAGAAATAATGTCCGGCTCTCTAAATCTCCCCCGTAAGAGTCCTCCCGCTTGTTGGTCAGAGGCGACAGAAACTGTCCGAACAGATAGCCGGAATTGGCACACAGCTCCACCCCGTCAAAGCCTGCTTTTAAAGCTCTCCCGGCTGCCTGGGCAAAATTGTCTTCCAGCTTTAGAATCTCCTCCCTGGTAAGCTCTCTGGGCGTCTCCCTGGTCATTCCCGTAAAAACAGCCGAGGGGGCAACTGCCTGAACTCTGCCCTCATACTCGGATGACCGGGCATATCTTCCCTGATGGATCAGCTGGGCGAACACCCTGGCCCCCTCCTTGTGAATCACCTCTGTCAAAGGTTTCAGCTTTTCCGTGAAGGAATCCTCATAGAGGTGAAATTCTGGCTTTAAATGGCGGTGCTCCGGATCTACATGGACATTTCCCACCACGATAAGACCGATTCCCCCGGCCGCCCGCACCCGGAAATATTCCAGGCTCCGCTCCGAAGGCACTCCGCCTATACCAAAACCATCCACCATCGGCGCCATTACCATTCTGTTTTTGATCTCCAGGGCGCCGATTCTCCCCGGAGCGTATAATGTTTTCATGAAATATCTTCCTTTCCTTTTTCTCACAACGTTTTCTGCATCAGCCCACATCCGGCACACCATGCATAGATTCTCCATCCCCTTTTACACTGAAACGGACAGTGCTCCCTTCCCATACGGCAGATTTGCCGGTTGCAGAACGAGTAGGCATCCTCCCCCGCTAAGGCAAAGATGGCGGATGAAGAGAAAGTTCCTTTCAAAAACTTCATCTGCAGCCCTTCATAGGTAAAAAGGGCAATCCACCCAATCCTGTTTTTTTCTGTCAAGGGGAGGGTTCCATTTTCCACCTGGATCCGGATTGCGTTATGTTCCATGCCTCCAAACACCACATAGGACAAGATATAAGGACAATCCATGTCATCCAGATTCAACGCCTCCAGCTTTTTTTGAACCTCCCCGCACTTGCAGGAAAGCCTCTCCTTTCCTTCCCCATAGGTAATACTTAAGTTACCACACCGCTCACACCGGTAAAACCGTGGATATTCCTGGCGGACAAACGGGCGGCGGCTCACCAGACAAGCGGTGGAATAGCTTTTCTCAGGAATCATTTTGCCTCCTCTTTCAGCTTTTCTCTCACATCCTCCCGAAGCTTAAACTTTTGTATCTTGCCAGTCTCTGTCCTGGGAAGAGCTTCGATAAATTCCAGTCTTTCCGGCCACTTGAACTTTGCAATGCCATTGGCCTCCATGTGGGACTGCATCTCCTTTATGTCCATCCCCTTTTCCGGATCCTTTAACACCAGATAGGCACAGGCCTTCTCACCCATCCGGTTATCCGGATAGGAAACCACAGCCGCCTCCACCACATTTTCATGAAGCATCAAAATTCCTTCAATCTCCACACTGCTGATGTTTTCACCGCCGCGGATAATCACATCCTTTTTCCTTCCGGTGATGCGGATAAACCCGTCCTCATCCATAATGCACAGATCACCACTGTGATACCAGCCCTCCTCATCCAGGGCAGCTTTTGTCATCTCCGGCTCCCGGATATATCCCATAAACACACCCGGCCCCCGGGATAATTCCTCTCCCTCCACCCAAAACGGCACCTCATTTCCCTTATCATCAATCACCTTGATCTCTGTCCCTGTCACCTGACAGCCATCGGTTGTCAGCACCTTTTCCTCAGGAAAATGGGGAGACACAATACAGTGAGGCGCACTCTCTGTGGATCCATAGACACCCAAGACCCGGATGCCCCTTTTTAGTGCCTTTCTCACCAGGGTTCGAGGCACCGGGGAGCCTCCGCAATAGAAGAACCTGAGGGAAGAAATATCCACATCCGTTCTCTCCTCCACCCGGCGCATCATGTCATAGGCTATCACGGTGGGACCTTCAATCACCGTACATCGCTCTTTTTCAATCATTTCCAGACACCGGTCCATTGTATAGCGCTCTAAGAGGACACTGGTCATCCCCATCATAAAGGGGACCAAAACCCCGTACATCAGTCCGGTGGCGTGAGACAGAGGAACCGGCATCATCATGGAATCAAAGCAGTGAAGATCGGTCAGAGAGATATATCCCTTCATGTTGGCAATCAGATTATTGTGAGTCAACATTACTCCTTTCCCCACACTCTCCGTCCCGGATGTAAACAGAACAATCGCCACATCATTGGCCTCTGAGCGGATATATCGCTCAATTGGCTTTGAATCTCTGATCATATCAGACAAAACAGGAACCTTTTCCCCCTCACTCCCATTCTCCGGATGCTTGTCCACCAATACAATATGCTTTAGACTTGGCACCTTCTCAGCCACCTGTTCTGCCAGGGCAACATGGTCGCATCCCCGGAATATCCCCGGCAAAAATAAAATCCGGCTTTCACATTTTGACAGGCGATGGGTCAGCTCGCTTTCCCGAAATCCTGTGAGGAGTGGGTTGACCACAACCCCTATTTTTAAACAGGCAATCAAAATCAGGGTAAACTCTGCCCAGTTGGGAATCTGAACCGAAGCAATGTCCCCTTCCTCAAGACCATATTCAGACTGAAGGCTCCCGGCCAGCCGGTCTGAAAGCTCATCCAGCTCCCGGTAGGTCCATGCTGTTCCCTGATCATCCACCACCACCTTTTTGTCAGGAAATGACTTGGATGAGATCATCCAGTAATCCAGCAGAGTGGCATCTCCCCACAGTCCCTGCCTGCGGTAAAGCTCTGCCCGCTTTTCGTCATAGCTGACCTGTATCTTTCCCATGATATCCCCCTTTCACGTTCCGAGACATTTTTTCATACAGGCAAATTAACTACATACTGTATGAGTATCCCTTTTTTATATATAAATTATATACCAATTTTCTTTTGCTTTACATTTATAGATTGTTAGTTGTGTACAATTATGGACTTTTTTACCCGAATGACCAAATTTAGACAATCCCGGCGGTTTGTACCTGACTTTTAAATCTGATTTAAAAGCGATCATAAGGCAGACCAAACCATTGCCGGTATCCCCCCTCCCAAATACCCTCTTGACCATTTCCTGATTTTCAATTATTATAAAAAGCAACATATATTGTCATTTTTTTAACTTTTACTGAGGAATTTCTTTATGGCTATAAACGTAAAAAAATTGTTTGCAGACGCCATCATCGAGCTGAGCAATGAAAAGCCCTTAAAAAAGGTCACGGTCACGGATATTGTGAACCGGGTAGGCACTGGACGGCAAACCTTCTATAACCATTTTTTAGATAAAAACGATCTGATTTTCTGGATTTTCCGCAGAACCCTGCGGGGAGAAAAAAAGCTTATAGAATCTGGCGGTTTTTATGCTTATCTCCTGAGCATTTACGAAAATGCCAAGATCAACCAGCCGTTTTTTACACAAGCCTGCCATTTAGAAGGGCAGAACAGTTTGATGGAAACTATCTATAATCAAACCTACTGTTACTACAAGGACTACTTAGTCCATCATTTCGGAGATCAGGTTCTTTCAGAAGAATGTCTCTACGCCCTTGCCTTCAATGCGCACGGGGCCTCCAATATGTATGTCCAGTGGGCCAGGGATGGCATGGTCATCCCCCCAAAGGATATGGCCCGATACGCCTTCAATTCCACACCAGAATGTATTAAGCAGTATATTCTGTCAGAATAATTTTTCTGTAAAAATCCCGCCCGGCCAGTCACCGGGCGGGATTTATTTATATATAAGGAAGCACTACAGCTTCTTCTGTCTGTCCACAGATAATCTGCCCTATCAAGACGCTAGTCATCCTGAAATTTGCTGTATAAAAGCTCCTGCACCACGCTTAAAAACTCCCGGGAGCTTCTCGGCAGCTTCTCATCCTTCGGGTAGGCCACCGCCAGCTTCCACACTCCCTCCAGAGATTTCTCAAGACTATAACACGCCAGGCCCTCCACCCCTGAATACAGGTTTAAGTAGGAGCCAGGAAGAAGGGTCACTCCCATCTCTGCCGCCACCAGGCGCTTGGCCGTCTCCATGCTTTTGGTGGTACAACAGATATCTGGCACAAGCCCTGCATTTTTTAAGATACGGTCTGCCACCAGGCGAAGCTTCTGCCTGGGAGAGACCATCACAAAGCTTTCTTCCTTCAGCCTTTGAAAATCCTCCCTGGTTAACGGCCTCTTTTCCGGAAGGGAAAGCCTTGCCTGAAAGCTTTGGGGAATTACCAGATAAAAAGGATCATCAAAAAACATTTCGTATTGAACCTGCTCCCGCCTCTCATGGAAATGGAGAATACAAAAATCGATCTTTTTTGCGATCATCAGCTGCTCCAGCTCATTGGAATTGTTCTCCCGAATCCGGATCCGGATGCCTGGGAAGCGCTCCCGAAAGGGAGGAATCACCGCAGGCAAAAGATAGGTTCCCAGATTCAGAGGAATCCCCAGAGTGATCCTTCCCCGTTTCATCTCATGAAACTCCTCCAGCTCAAGTCCCAGTCTGTCATACTGTCTTTTTACAATTTCCAGATGATCCAACAGCCGGGAACCAAATCCCGTCTCCTCCACCCCGTTCTTGTTCCGCCAAAACACCGGATGGCCCAAATCCTCCTCCAATGCCTTTAGTATCTGACTTAAGGATGGCTGGGCAATATACAGCTCTTTTGCTGCCTGGGAAATATTCTTCTTTTCACGGATTGCCAGAAGATAGCGGATCTCACTTTCTCTCCACTGATGAAGTCTTTGTCCTTCCTGTCTCTTCTGATGCATCTCCCCATCCTTCTCAATCCTTTCCAATTCCTCCAAAATCTCCCTGGAAAGCGCAAGCAGATGTTCCCCCTCCGGTGTAGGAACCATTCTCCCCCGGGTGCGGTTAAAAAAGGATACCTCCATCTCCCTCTCACAATTTTTTAAAACCCTGGCCAGCGTGGACGGATTTTTTCCCAAAACACCAGCCGCCTTTTGGATGCTTCCCTCCCTCTCTATTGCCTGAATATAGTGAATATGATATTCATCCATTGGCCACCTCCCCGGTTTAACTGAAAAAAGCAATTTCCACAATACAGGAAATTGCTTTTATTTTCTTTTATGCCTTTACATTCAAGATACTTTTTCCTCTATCCTTTGGCTGCCCCAGCATCTCATTGGTAAACTCCCGGTTTCCCTTAGTCACAATTGTATTCAGCTGAGCTGTGACCCCGTCCCGCATCAGATCGTTAAACTTGATTTCCCCGGCCCTCAGCTCATTTTCCAAGTCTGTCTTGTCATTCTCGTATTCCCCTGGCTCTGTCTCATACTGCCGGCCCGTCCAGTCCGGCATTGTCATGGAATGTATATGAAAATTGATCCCCATAAACCCCTTCCTTTCTATGTCCCAAAATTCACCGGTTATCTGTTTTTAATATCGGATCCTTTTGGGAAAAAATAATGAAATAAGCCAGGGTGATGAAAGTTTGTTCTTTTTCTGCTCATAAAGCCTCCTGTGAAGGAGCCCTGTTAAAGAATTATTGCCTGATCCCAGGCTGAAAATCCGGTGGCGCTGAGAGCTTTAACCACGTGATATTTGATTCCTGCTGCAACCGTTCTTAAAAAACCGGCATAGCCCCAAACGGAACCATGCCGGTTGCAATTATTTCCCTTCCATCATATACTCCATAAGAAACCTTACATCTTCCGGGTCGGAGGCAACCAGCTCCATATCATTGATAAGAACGGTATCTGCAAAGAGCTTGCTGATGGCAAGATACTTGGTCAGCTCAGATTTCAAATTCAGACGGTCCCCCTGTTTGGAGATCAGTTCCACACTTCCTTTACACTGCTTGATGACCGCAAGAAACGTTTCAGGGTTTTGCACATTATAGATCTTCATTGTTCATTCCTCCCTTTTGCCACATGACCTGGGGCATATGGCTTCTCTGGTTTTCGTGGATTGCTCTTTATTGTAACAATCCAGCCGAATTTCGGCAATAGGGAATCTACACAATATTTTCTAAGGCTCTGAATAAAATTCCGTATTGTTTCCAGACATCCGTGATTTTCCTCCCATGGATCTTTCTTGACTTTCCACAAAAAACTCCCTATACTATAACAAATCCGCCACAACAAACAGATAAAGAATCATCCAAAGGAGAACCTGCTGCCATGAATCATAAAAAAAATCACCTGCTCCTTCTTGTAGGATCCGCAATCCTTATCCTCCTGGCTCTTTTTACCCCTGCCGGACGAGCCATTTTTCTGCCCATGTTTATCTTTCTGCCGCTTTTTGGCTTATTCTTCCTCTGTCCCTTCCTGCTGACTGGGCTGAATCTTATGTACTGTTTCCTGAAATGTAAGAAAGGAAAAAGCCGCAAAACCGCCCTGGCGGTGGAGAGTCTCACGCTGGCTCTTGGCGTCCTTCTCAGCCTTCTCCTGGCCGCTAACAGTGACATTCAGTTTACTGCTGACTGGACGGTTCCCCTGATCAACCACCAAATGCACACTCCCGTCTGGACACCGGCATGGCCTTCTGTTCTTTTCTTTATGGGGATCGGGGTCCTTGGGTATCTGCTCTTAAGATGCCTTCCTCTGAAAAAGACGCCGCCTCTGGTGATTGTCCTCGGCATAGCTTCCATGGGAGCCGGCATGGTGGTCTGTATCCTGTGGATTGTCCAGATATTTACCCTGGACGGCATTGAATGCCTTTTGTGTCTGCTTCCTCTTAACTGGGTCCTCATTGGTGTGAAAGTGATTCGTGAAAAAGTCACTGACTGGAAGGAGATCGAGGAGACAGAAAAACGCCGCTTCTCTAACCCGGTTTTAGAATTTCTCAATCAAAGGGTTATGGACTGTGCCTCCTGGCCCTTTTACACCTTCCTTCTGTTCTGGCCCATAGCTGGCCTCTGCCTTATTGTGCTGGCATTGTTTGGTCAGAGACCGGACAATCTTATCCGTGCCTGGACTGAAACCAGCGGCTGGAATCTGTCCGCCCGGATTTCCCCGCCCAATGTAATATGCGATGATCATTATCTGTGTACTGTGGCTGCAGGCGGCCACCGGGCTTTCGTGCGGCCTGTGCGTATGGGGATACGCCGCGGACACCCCATTGTGGTTAACCGCCAGCTGTGTATCGCCAATGCCTTTGAACAGATTCTGATGGAAAAACTGCCGGGCTTTCACGGTTTGGTAAGAAAATTTTATGACACTTTCGGCTTTCCCATTGCCCGCCGGATCCGTTCCCCCTATCTGGCAGATATGATTTATGTGCTTATGAAGCCTCTGGAATGGATATTTCTGGCAGTCCTCTATCTGACCGATGCCAGGCCGGAGGACCGGATATGGATGCAGTATATTCCCCCGCTTCCCTCAAAAAGCCTCCTTATGTAACATTGTCACAGAAATCCTTTTGACCGGACTGTATAATAGGGCCATACTCTTTTGAAAACGCTTATAAGGATAACAATGATAGAGGAGGAAAATCGATGAATGTCCCAAAAAAGAAACGAAGAAAAGCCTTTGTAGATGAAAAAATCTGCGTTGCCTGCGGCTGCTGCGCCAAGGTATGCCCCATGGGCGCCATTCAGATTCCCAAAGGCATTATGGCAATGGTAGATTTAAAAAAATGTGTGGGCTGCGGCAAGTGCGCCAAAGAATGTCCTGCAACAGTCATCACAATCCGGGAGGTGGATTATGAAAAAGAAATGGTATGATTATCTGTGGATTCTGTCTCTGACCTATCTGATTCTGGGATTTTTCAATATCCTTTTTGCCTGGCTGGGTTTGCTTTGCTTTTTTATTCCCCTGATCATCTCTTTCGCCAAGGGCAATAAAGGCTATTGCAACCGTTATTGCGGTCGGGGGCAGCTCCTTGGACTTCTGGGCGGCTCCTTCGGCCTTTCACGCAAAAAAGATATTCCAGGATGGATGAAAAGCAAAGGATTCCGCTACGGATTTCTCATTTTCTTTTTCATCATGTTCCTTCAGATGCTGGGAAACACCTGTCTGGTTTTCACAAACCTACGGGATTTAAAACAGGTGGTAACTCTTTTATGGACTTTTAAACTTCCGTGGCACTGGGCTTACCACGGAACCCTGTTCCATCCCGGAGTTGCACAGTTTGCCTTTGGCTTTTACAGTGTAATGCTGACCTCCACTGTCTTAGGCCTGATTACCATGGTTCTTTTTAAGCCCCGCAGCTGGTGCGTATACTGCCCTATGGGCACAATGACCCAGCTGATCTGCAAAGCTAAAAATGGAAAATCATAGATCCTTTTCCGGACTAAGGAATTACTGACCACGGCTGACTGTTTCCCCATACCCTCTACTGCATCTGCTGTAGCCTTTTGGTGTCTAACACCTCCACCACTCCCCGGGACATTCTGATGATGCCTTCGCTCTGAAAATACCGGAGCATTCGGGTGATAACCTCCCGGTGGGTTCCTAAATGGTTGGCGATCTCCTCGTGGGTCAGCTTCAGCCTCATCTGCCCCTCCAGGGAAAGCTCTTCCAGCAAAAAGGCAGCTACCCGTCTGTCCATACTCTTCCACATGATCTGTTCCATCAGCCACATCACATCGGAAAAACGACTAGCCATGATTTCATTGGTGTAATTGGCAACCACCACGGATTCTTCCATCATCTGCCTGTAAATCTCGGCAGGAATAATCCAGACCTGCGAATCCTTTTCCGCCTCCACCGTGATGTCAAACCGGACGCTGTTCATGATACAGGATGCAGAAAACAAACACATATCCATTTCAAGAAGGCGGTAGATAGTAATCTCCCGCCCCTCCTCAGAAAGAATATATGCCCTCAGCTGGCCGGTCTTTATTATTAAAAGACCGGTACAGTTTCCGGAACCGTTATAAAGGATCTCGCCTTTCTTAAAGGTTTTGTTGTACATACAAGCAGTAAGTCTGTCCTGCCAGGCAGGCGTCAGCCTCTCCCATATGGGAAAGCAATCAGCAAACATCATAAAATCCCTCCCTTTTCAGACAAGGTTTTCCCGGCAGCAAAGGCCCCATACACGCTTCCTTCTCCGCCTTTTTTGTTCTCAACGTTTCCCTCCTTTTTCTTGCTCCCGCCTGGCAATCCGGGGCAGAATGACTCCCAGCATGGTCAGCACAATAGGCGTAATCACATTCAGCGCAAAGGTAAACAGATTCTTGTCATACATTCCCAAAACACAGCAGACAGCCGTCACCCCAAAACACCAGATACCGAAAAAATTGGCCACTGCCTGATTCTTCACAAAACGGTACTCTGCCGGAATTTTGTGAATCGCTTTCCTAAGAGCCAGGTATGCTACGAATACCCACATGTAACGCATGGGCATACATACGGAATTCAGCTTTGTCAGCTGCCGCAATACCGAGGCTGCCCCGGGAACAAAGGACTGCACTAAAATGATGGCACCAGAGAGAATCACCACCATTATAATACCATTGCTGTAAACTCCATACGGATTCTTCTTCTGCAATGCGGTGGGAATAAACTGGCGAGTATGTTCATTATCCAGCAGCATCCGCAAAGGCGCATCAATACTCAGAACCAGGATGGCAAACTGGCTGATCACATTGCAGAGAGCATAAATAATCAAAAACAAATCCCCCATATGATAGTACCGGCCCAGCTCTTGAAATGCCCAGTAAGCGCCATTGGCTGCATATGCGCTGAATGCCTCCTCGCTGCTGTTGATCAATATGGGATCAAACATCATTCCCATGGCTATGGTACCTAAAATAGCACACAGCACCACCATACCCGCTAAGGCGATCATCCCTTTGGGAAAACCTCTGCTTGGATTCTCTACCTTGTTGACATACGGTGAAATTTTCTCACATCCTCCTACTGCAAATACCAGAATAGACAGAGAGGTAAAATAGGCCACATTAAAATCCGGCACCAGATTCTTCAGACTGAAATCCATCTTCACATATGCTGCCTCTGGATTGATCATGGGAGCAGCAAACATCATAACAATATAGAGCAGGGACATGATAAAAGTGGTGGTCCCGGCCAGCGTCAGCAGCCTTTTTAAAGGATTCAATCCCCGGCTGGCAATATAACAGCCCAAAAGCAGCACCCCTAAAGTGGCCAGCTGTACATAGAGGGTGGGAAAGGAATCGTATGTCTCCGCATTGCGGAAAACAGCCCAGCTGGCCGCTTTCAAGCCACCACTTCCCTTGCTGGCAATATAGGTGACATGACAGGCCCAGTAGGTCCATCCGGCATAGTAAGCCAGCTTGGCATTGGTGGTCTGATGAAGCCAGGAGCTTACACCGCCTCCTTCATTCTTAAAGGCAGAGCCCAGCTCACCTACCATCAATGCATAGGGAATAAAATACAGAGCAAACATTACCAGCCAGCTGAGAATCACCTGGATCCCGTTAAAATAGACGAACCCGTTCACAACATTTCCAAATCCCCACACAGTAGAAAAACCCATTGTTGCCAGAGCATACCACTTAATTTTCTTTGTGTCCTTCATTCACGGAACTCCTCCTTCATGTAATAAGAATACACAATTATTGTGCATAACTCTCAAAGAGTCATAATAAATAACCTGCTAATTTGTCACTTACTATAACTTCCCGGAAGGAATTATATCAAAAATGAATGTGTTTGACAACCTGCACTTTTATGAAATACGTAGACAAAAAAGCAACATCCATCGCTTATTGCTCTATTGCCGGATAGGAACGATAAGTGGTCAGTAGCAGTCTTGCCTGGATAATCCAATCTATTTCAGTACATGTATCTTTGCAGAGGCACAAATCTTACCAACGCCGTAATCAATAGGCCAATAGATAGAAAGCAAAAACCAGGTCTTTTATTCAAATGCGGTACGCTAATGGATAAAAAATGTCATGGCTGGGACTCAAAACACTCATCAATCCGTGACCTGGTTCCCGGCACTCCGGAAATCCTCCCATCTCCGTACACGCAGGCTTTCCCATCCTTTACCTGGACCCGTTTCACAATCACCTTGCCCGTACTGGTGTTAAACACCCTCACTTCCGTTATCGGCTCCACCAACCCTTCATCAATGGCAAAGAGGCCTGCAGTAGAAGAAATGTTCCCACAGTTAGCCTTGAAATCCGCCACTGGAATTTCTATATTAACCTGACAAAACGTGTAATCCACATTGATTCCCACCTGCTTGGACTTTTTGATCACAGCAATTTTTGAGAAGGACAGCACAGTGCCCCTCATCCTGTCAATCTGCTTCACGTCCGGTGTCCCCATCACCTTCAAAAAAATATCATTCAGCTTCCTCTTATCCTTTGGCAAATCCTTCTCATGAAAAACAACCACTTTTAAAGTGTCTCCTCTCATATAAGCACATGGAATCCTTTTTTATTTCTGCGCACGTTTTGACATATACTTTCCCCTTTTTCTTTTTTCGGACCATGGTCCTGCCCCATAGAGCTTTTCTTTTGCTCACTCCATTTCAATTCCACAATGAACAACTGTAGGAGCAGAATCGAAAGGATACCAGCTTTTTATTCCTGCATCCTTGACAAAATTCGACTGATGTGCTATCACTCTGCTAGTAAATAATTTGACTATACTGAAATTTACTGTAAGAAAGGGGTGGACATTATAACGAAAGAAAATAAGAAAAACGCTTATCTATACTGCAAATTCCGAGATGCGCAGTTTGCTCTATACAGTGAATATGCTAAAAATCATGGGATTTTATGAAGTGGTGAACGAAAGAAGAAGTATCCGGCAATTTGAGGATATGGAAATCCCAAGAGAGGAATTAGAGCGGATTTTGAACGCCAGTCTGAAAGTCACCCTCATAGGATTACTACCGCAACTGGCAGTTTCTGGTCCTGCATACATTTTTCCATAGTTTATAGTTATAAAGTATCATCTTTCTATAACTTATAAATATTTTACAAAATCGAACATCTGTTCTATTCTTATGACAGAAACATTTTTCTTTACAACCACCAACAAGCAACCCGTAGGTTAATGATCAGAGTCCAGCAAGGACAGAGAGATTTATTATGCACTCTGTCCTTTAAAAGACCGGAGATTACGCCATGCCACCAAAAGATCCTGTTTATGCTGCCATTGATTTAAAGTCTTTCTACGCCTCCGCTGAATGCATTGAGCGGGGACTTGACCCTCTTACCACCAACCTGGTGGTGGCTGACAAGAGCCGCACGGAAAAGACGATCTGCCTTGCCGTATCCCCCTCCCTAAAGGCCTACGGCATTCCTGGACGCCCCCGCCTGTTTGAGGTGATTCAGAAGGTCGAACAGATCAATTCCCAGAGAAGCCTCCACGCCCCTGGCCATACCTTTTCTGGCTCCTCCTTCCACGATCCTGAGGTCAAAGCCCGCCCTGATCTGTCCTTAGACTACATTACTGCCACTCCCCGGATGTCCCTCTACATGGAATACAGCACCAGAATCTATGATATTTATTTAAAATATATCGCTCCGGAGGACATTCATGTCTATTCCATTGATGAGGTCATGATCGATGTCACCGGTTATCTCTCTCCCCGCTGCCCCTCTGCCCGGGAGCTAGTGGGAAGGATGATTCGTGATGTGCAAAAAACCACTGGCATTACCGCCACTGGTGGTATTGGGACAAATCTCTATCTGGCCAAGGTGGCCATGGACATTATGGCTAAGCATGTTCCTGCAGATGAGCACGGTGTCCGTATTGCAGAGCTTGACGAGATATCCTACCGCCGCCTTTTGTGGAATCATCGCCCTCTCACCGATTTCTGGCGCATCGGACACGGCTATTCCATCAAGCTGAAAGAGCATGGCCTCTGCACCATGGGAGATATTGCCCGTTGCTCTCTGGGAAAGCCCGGTGACTTTCACAATGAAGAGCTTTTGTACCGTCTATTTGGCATCAATGCAGAACTCCTCATCGACCATGCCTGGGGATGGGAGCCCTGCACCATGGCAGATATCAAGTCCTATCAACCGGAAAGCAGCAGTATTGGAGGCGGCCAGATTCTCTCCTGTCCCTACTCCTTTGACAAAGCCCGTCTGGTGATCAAGGAGATGGCTGACCAGCTGGCTCTGGATCTGGTGGACAAAAACCTAGTAACCTCTCAGCTGGTTCTCACTGCAGGCTATGACATGGCCTGCCTCACAGACCCTCAGATACGCCAAATCTACAAAGGTCCCGTCACCACAGACCGTTATGGGCGGAAGATTCCCAAACATGCCCACGGCACAGTCAACCTGCCCCGGCAGACTTCCTCCGCCAGACAGATCATCTGCTCCGCCCTGGAGCTGTTTGACCAGATTGCAGACAGGAATCTTCTGATTAAGCGAATTTACATCACAGCCACCCGCATAACACCAGCATCCTCTGTCCAACATTCCAAAGGCTTTGAACAGCTGAACCTGTTTACCGACTACGAACAGTTAGAGAGGCAACACCAGAAAGAAGAGGCCATGCTGCAAAAAGAAAAACAGCTTCAAAAGGCCATGCTAACTGTTAAAAAGAAGTTCGGCAAAAACGCCATATTAAAAGGCATGAGCCTGGAAGAGGGCGCCACTGCCAGGGAACGGAACAAACAGATCGGCGGCCATAATGCATGACTGTCCCTGCCCCATTGCCTGGCTGCCTCTCTCCCAAGTAATTGCACTCCAAAAAACACAACGAAAGGAAAACCATGAACCATTCCCAACCATCCCCTTTTCCTTATAAGGATATTCTCTATCTCTCCCACCCCGTCTCCGCCACTCACCCTCCTATGCCGGCGAGAGACCGGGCCGCTCAGTTTGCTCCCTTTGCCGCTCTGACCAGCTATCATGACGCAGTCCGAAAGGCAGCTCGTTTTACGGACGAAAGGATTGAACTGGACGAAAATGCCAAAGATCTTTTGGACGAAAAGCTCCGCAGGCTGCATCAAAATGCCTCTCTTCACCCCCAGATCACCATCCAGTATTTTCTTCCAGACAAAGAAAAAGCCGGCGGCGCTTATGTCTCTGCCACTGGCTTTCTGAAAAAAACAGACTGGTATCATCGCAAAGTTATTTTACAGGACGGCACTGGGATTCCAATTGATGATATCATTGAGCTTTCTGATGAGATATACATGTAACTGTTCCGATTGACTGAGCAATTACGCTGTTTCCCTATTCAATCTTACCGGTTACGGTTAAAATTGATCAGGGATCCAGCCTTCACGATCTTTTTCTCGTCCGGTGTCATGTCCGTAATATACAATTGAAGTTCCTTTATCTCATCCCCAATGATATACGCCTTGATTCCTTTCATGTCTCCATCCAGCGCTTCCCTGATCCCTGGTACATAAATATAGCTTCCCACCTCAAAGGCCTCCGGCTCACCCTCCATCTGGAAGGGAAGCATCCCCCAGTTCATTACATTGGAGCGATAACGCTTTGTGGCATACTCTGTACAGATATTAGCCAGACCACCGATCACTCTCTGGCAGCTTGCAGCCTGTTCCCGTGCAGAGCCATCCCCAGGCTTGCGGGCATAGACCACACTTCCCACTTCTGTCTCGGATGCTTTCACATTCTCACTACCGGGAATGGTGCGGATTTTGTCAAATATGTCTTTTAGCTCTGGCTCCATCTCACAGGGACATCTACCTGCCACACGGGCTTTTTCAATCTTATCCACTGCTTTGGAACGGCCCACATACTCCGGATCTCTTCTGGAAAGCGTGAACTCTGCCAGACCCAGAGGATTGGAGCGGTAAGAAGATGTCTCTCCAGAAGGAATCAGCTCATCTGTAGTGGTAACGGCATCCAATATCTTCGAGCACACTCTTAAAAGGATATTATCTGTCAGCGGGCTCATTTCTGGCCAGTCCTTAATGTTAGGACCATATACCAGTTTCTTCCCCTTGTCACCTTTATTATATCCCTGATAAATCCTGGCCTTGTAAACACGGTTGTCAAACTCATAGGCAGGCACCTCATAAGTTTTATCAACCACATCCGTGGCCGCTGTCAGCTGTCCTCCATTAGCCGCCGTAGCTGCAATAGACCGGGCATCCATAAGAGCAACTGCCGCCATCTGTCCCACTCCTGGTTTGGATCCTTCACGGTTAGGGAAGTTTCTGGTGGTATGACGAATGGAAAAACCATTGTTGGCTGGGGTATCTCCTGCACCAAAACATGGCCCGCAGAAAGCAGTCTTTAATACAGCTCCCGCTGCCATCAAATCTGCAACAGCTCCCTTTTTCACCAAATCTATGTACACTGGCTGAGAAGATGGATATACAGACAGAGAGAAGTAGTCTAAGCCACAGCTCTTTCCCTTCAGAATATGAGCTGCCTCCATCACATTGGTGTAGTTGCCGCCAGCGCATCCGGCAATAATCCCCTGAGTCACCTGCAGCTTTCCATCCACCAGCTTATCTGTCAGGCTGAAGTCAATATCCGGATTGCCAGAAATCTTTGCTGCCTCCTTTTCAATACTCCGCAGAATATCCCCTGGATTTTCATTCAACTTTTGAATCTCAAATCCATTGCTGGGATGGAACGGAAGGGCTATCATTGGCTTAACTGTGCTCAAATCCACGTAGACCACCCCGTCATAGTAAGCTATCTGAGCCGGATTCAGCTCCTGATAATCCCCTTCTCTTCCATGAAGAGTCAAAAATGCCTTTGTGTCCTCATCCGTCCGCCAGATCGAAGAAAGACAGGTAGTCTCTGTGGTCATAACATCCACACCATTTCTAAAATCTGTAGTTATGGTGGAAACCCCAGGCCCTACAAACTCCATCACTTTGTTTTTCACATATCCGCATTGAAATACAGCCGTAATAATGGCAATGGCAATATCCTGAGGCCCTACCCCTGGATTTACCTGTCCATCCAGATAGATGGCCACAACTCCCGGATAAGCGATATCATAGGTGTCGCGCAAAAGCTGCTTTACAAGCTCACCGCCTCCCTCCCCGATTGCCATAGTTCCCAAAGCTCCATAGCGGGTGTGAGAATCGGAACCAAGGATCATCTTTCCGCCCCCCGCCATGGTCTCCCGCATATACTGGTGAATGACCCCAATATGGGGAGGAACAAAAATACCGCCGTATTTCTGGCAGGCCGACAGGCCAAATACATGGTCATCCTCATTGATAGTGCCTCCCACTGCACACAGAGAATTGTGACAGTTGGTCAGCACATAAGGTATGGGAAATTCCGTCATACCGGAAGCCTTGGCTGTCTGGATAATCCCCACAAAGGTAATATCGTGAGAGGTCATGGCATCAAATTTTATCTTAAGCTTATCCATATCGCCGGATGTATTGTGCTTTTCCAGAATAGAGTAAGCCATTGTACCTTTTTTTGCCTCCTGTTTTGTCACACTTTTTCCGGTTAAGGCCTTCACCTGAGCCATATCCTCCTCTGGCACCAGGGTCGTTCCATTTATCAGATAGGCACCTGTATCATAAAGCTTCACCATTTTTCTTCTCCTTCTGATTTTCTTCTATAATGTTTTTATCTACCGTGTGTTCCCTGCCCGTCTACTCTCTCACATACACGGTTCCATCCATAATTCTTCTGGCTGTGCGGCAAACAGCAACACTGGGCAGTTTGATCTCCTCTCCATGAACCACCAAATCCGGGCTCATGGTCATTACACCGCTGGGATGGCCGATCCGCACATTCTCTGTACCTGCTTTGGGCGCTCCCACTGTTTTATAGATAACCGATCCCTTTAAAAATGCGGCCACCGCGATAGAACTGGCTGAAGTCAAAGGGCATGCCTTATGACATTTGAACACAGAAATCACCCGGGCACACACGTCCATGTCTTCCTTATGAGCCTGCTCCCCTGCAATATCCCTGTAATCTTTGGGGGTTGTAAAAAAACCAACCTTTGGCACTGCCGGACTGTTGTCTGTGGCATCTTTCAAATCCTTTGCAAAGCCCATCATGCAGGCGCCTGTCCCCCGAATCTTTTCCAAGAGATCACAGTTCTCCTTATTTTGGTTGATCTCCTCCGGAAGCTCTGTTCCCTTCATGCCAATATCCTCTGCCCGCACCAAAACCATAGGATTGGATACATCCAGAATGCTTGCCTCAATTTTTCCAAATCCCGGAATCTCCAGCACATCCAGCACATTTCCTGTGGGAAGCAGCTTGCCGGTTTTTGATCCGGCAGGATTCATGAATTTCACCTTCAGCTCCGCCGCTGTGCCATCCACTCCGGCAATGGCACAATCCCCTTCCTGGGAAAAGGTTTTCGTCTCTGGATCAATGGGCACAGTTACCTGAATATGTTTATTTGTGTTCCGATTCAGCATACGCACTGTGGTAACAGGCTCCACAATGTCAACCATCCCCTCCTCCACTGCATAAGGACCTACCGCTGCTGTCATGTTCCCGCAATTCGACTTGTAATCCACCTGGCTCTTGCCTACGATCACCTGGCCTACCAGATACTCCACGTCAACCCCTTCCTCCTGGCTTTTCCACACGATCACAATCTTGTTATTGGAAGATACTGTCCCCCCCAATCCATCGATCTGCTTAGGGTCCGGATCCCCCATACACTGTAAAAAGATTTTATCCCACTCGTTTCGGTCCTCTGGCAAATCTTCCTTGTGAAACATACATCCTTTGCTGGTACCACCGCGCATAAACACAGTTTTAAATTTTCTCATAATCGTTTCTCCTCCTCTTTCATTGATTTGTTCTATTATGCAATTCAACGATTTACTATTGTACCATAAGTCTCAATGCCATTCTTACAGGAATTGGAAAATAAAACTTCCGATCAGCAATACCATTGCTCCACCAATCCGAGAAGAAATCTGGGCATAGCTCATCAGATCCATTCTTTTGGCTGCCCCCAGCACCGCCAAGTCTCCGGCTCCCCCCATGTTGGCCATGCAGAGCCCTGCTGTAATAGCTGACTCCACCGGGAAAAATCCCACCAACATTCCAAATGCTCCGGCACCAAGTACAGAACCTAACACGATCAACACAGTAATGAGAAGGTTGGGAACACTGAGAACTCCCAGCATTTCATTAAAATCAATCAGGGTTATACCACAACCCACCATCTGAATCCATATCATCTTGCTGGCACAAAACTGCTGGCATCTCTGTGCTCCGGCCCTTAGGTTGGCAGGAATCAGGTTAAACACATTAGCCAGGGCCGCAAAAATAATCAAATAGGCAAAATTAGGAATAGCCACCCCAAAAACTGAAGGAAGAATCTTCTTTGCTACCAGCTGCGCCAGGATAAAAAACCCTGAGGTCAAAAAAATGCCAGCAGCCACATCGTCCATGGTAGGCTTTACTTCCTCTGCTTTCTTCACCTCAATAGCCTTTCCGCTGCGAACCAGCTCCCCTTTTCCTGTCATCTTCGGGACCAGTTCCCCAACCAGGTTCAAAATAACGGCAAAAGCCACAGAGACAATATTTCCCACTGCCAGAATCGCCAAAGCAAAAGACAGATATCCACCGGAATCCTGACCAGTCACATCTGTATACACCTGAGCCATGGGAACCGCACCGGCTCCTGCACCCCCTCCCATAATCGGAAGCACATAGGCAGTCAATATCTCAACCGGAGACTTACCAAATATCAGACCGCCAAGGATACCCAAAAGAGCGGCCCCCACCAGGCCTGCCAGAATCGCCGGAAGATACAAAGCGCTGGACTTAATCAAAACATTCCGATCCAACCCCAAAAGGCTTCCCACCACCAAAAAGGCAATAAACATATTCAGAAAGCTATAATCGTTCATCCATCCCTTAGAAATTTCCACCACACTCTCCGGCATCACTCCCTTAAAGGTCAAAAAACCGCAGACCAGAAATGCCAGAATTGCACCGCCGCCACAATACTTGTTCCAGATAGGAATCCGCTCTCCCACCTCACCCAGAATGATTCCCAGGGTAAACATAACTGCCACTGCCCCGATCAGCTGATTTGGGATGATTCCCATAAAAGCAGATGCCAAAATAACCACTGCAAAAAATGCAAACAAATACCATTCCATCCCGTACAGCTTAAATTTGTTGTTTCCCATAGCTCTTATCCTCCTATTATCCCCAGCATCCTGCCAGGATTTTCTCTTGTCATCTTTTTGATCTCTTCCTCATGAAAGCCTGCATCATAGAGATAATCCACATATTCTGCAATCGAGCGATACCATTCCGGGTTCTGAAGCTGACCGCTGTCCGTTGCCACAATAAAATGTTCACATCCAATCTCCTGCATAGCCGTCACATTGTCTGCCAAATTCTTTTTGTATACACCACCTCCGACAGGCTGGGCATATACTCGCTCCAAAAGTACTCCATAGTCCTTTACAATCTGCTTCTGCTCCTCAAGGGTCATCCCTACAATATGAAATTCCGGATGAGTAATCACAATTTTTTTAACCCCGGCATCTCTCGCCGCCTCTGTCACCAAAAAGCACTCCTTCGGGGAGATATGCCCTGTCTCCAATACTGCGTCATAATCACGAATGAGCTGAAACACATCCTTTAGCTCCTCCACCACCTTACCATCCCGGACACAAGATATGAAATGATCTTTCCCTTCTTTCCGGCAATGATTCTCTGCTGTGTTAGTGGGCAGCCAAACCAGTTTTCCACCCAGCTTCAAAGCTGTCTCCACCGCCCATGGATTGATTCCCCCCACAAAGCGGTTGAGCGCAATTCCTCCAAACATCTGGAAATCTGATTTATCCCCGTATTTTTCTTCCTTGACCCGATTGACCAAAGCCGCCCGGTCTACAGTTGGAACATGATGAGACTTAATGACTACTGCCCGAACTCCCCGCTCCACTGCTGCTTCCATCAGTTGCAGATCATCCAGCTTTCTCTCCCTCACATCGGGAGCCGAATGAATGTGCAAATCAACAATTCCGTGTAGCCGGCCACTTGTGTATCGGTGATCCATCCCATCGATGAATTTCCCCATCTGCTCTGTCCACACTCCTTTTGTTTCCATGCTTCCCTCCATTAAACTTCTGTTTTAAATTTACACATTTGTTATGCTCATATGATAACATTTGCTCAAATGTTTTTCAATATAACATTTGTTAAATAATATTGCGGATTTTTTGTGACTTTTGCACAACAATATCACATTTATTCCAAATGAAAAGTACTTCCCCTCCGTGACTTTATGCATGGGATGTGATATACTTTTAATATACTGTTGCCTATTGACAATCATCCCATCCCTCATTGCAGGAGGACTTATGGATTTTGAAAAATTATCAAAAAAAGAACACCGTGACGCCCTAACGAAAATGGCTGATATGTATTATAACCAGGGAAAAACCCAGATGGAGATTGCCGATGCCTTCGGCACCACCCGGTTTAAGATTGCCCGCTTTTTGCAGGATGCCAGAAATGAACAGATCGTAGAAATTAAAATCAACTATTCTGATGAACAAAACAAAACATTAGAAGAGGAGCTTCTCCAGAAATATCCGTTAAAAAATGCCATTGTAGTAAACACTCAATATTCCTCCTATGCGGATAGCTGCAGCAAAGTAGGACAGGCTGGCGCTGTCTATCTAAACAAATTGCTCACCGAAAATACAACACTGGGAATCACTTGGGGAAAAACGATTCAGACTGTGATCAATAAACTGCCTCAGGCTGTTCATAGTCCTATTTCTGTGGTTCAAATCGGAGGGCATATTTCTCTCGCCAATCCCTCCGCCGAATCCCGGGAGCTGGTACGGGCCGCTGCTTTCTCCCACTTTGGAAATCCTTATTATATGAATGTTCCCTTGTATATCAATGATCCGCAGCTGCGTCTGCGCTTATTGGCTGAACCGGATCTGTACCGGACCTTTTGCAAGGCCAAAGATATGACCGTATTGATCACTGGTGTCGGCGGCTCTTCCAGTCTACCCCTTTTCAATCCTTCCTTTCGCCCTTATCTGTCCGCCCGGGACATGGCTGAAACAAAAAACTGTTTGGGAAGTATTCTTGGATATGTGCTGGATTCCCAGGGAGCAATTGCAGATATTGATTTAAATCAAAAGGTGATCACGCTTCCCATGGAAGACCTTTTTCATGTGCCTCATCGAATCGCCACCTCTTACGGCAGACATAAAGTACCGATTATCAAACTAGCTGTCAACCGGGGATATATCAACGAACTGATCACAGACACGGACACAGCATTACTTTTGTTGGATTGATGAAACCTGGGGCAAGTACAACATATTATGAACAAAATGACAATCGATATTAACCATGCAAAGAGAAGCAGGCTTCTTTGCCTGCTCCTCCTTGTATTTCCACCAATTCTTCTTTGCTAAAATTTTATTCATATGCTCCGTAATCTTCCCACATGCATCTGCCATTGAGGCATTCCCATTCCAGGCATCTCTCAGATTCTCTGAAATCTGATTTGAACAGCACATCATTTCCTGTTCAAACAAAAACACGGATCAAAAATTATTCCAATGTCTGCGCCACATCCTCCAGGTACTGAATAATCGGCAGATGCTGCGGACAATGCCTTTCACACTGTCCGCACTTCACACAGTCGGAAGCTTTTCCTTTGCCGGCTGTATACTGTTGAATATAGGATGTTTTAGCCGCCGGTATCTGCTCCTTTCCAAACTTGCTGATCTTATTCATCAGTTTAAAATAATCCGGGATGGCGATTTTTTTTGGACATCCGTCCACACAATAGCGACACATGGTACAGGCAATCCTCTCCTTCTCCCTAATAATCGCTGCAACCCTGCTGATCATCTCCTGTTCCTTCTGAGAAAGAGGCTGAAACTCCTGCATACAGGCAAGATTGTCCTCCATCTGCGCTTCATCGCTCATGCCGGATAAAACCATAACCACATTATCAAGGGAAGCTGCGTAACGGATCGCCCAGGAAGCTGCCGACCGGTCAGGAGCTGCCTGGACAAGTATCGTTCTTGCCTCATCCGGAATATTGGCCAACAGACCGCCCTTGACCGGCTCCATAACAATAACCGGCTTTCCCAGCCTTTTGCACACCTCATAACACCTGCCGGACTGCACCTCCGGATCCTCCCAATCCACATAATTCAGCTGAAGCTGGACATACTCCATCTCCGGATGCCGTATCAGGATCTCCTCTAAAACATCTTTTGTATCATGAAAGGAAAAGCCCACATGCCGAATCTTCCCCTCCATCTTTTTTCTCGCCACAAAGTCAAAGGCACCGATACGTTCCGCCAGCTCAAGCCGCTCCTTATTCATGGCATGAAGCAGATAATAATCAAAATATTCCACCCCGCAGCGTTCTAACTGGCCCTCAAAAAATCCTTCCAGCTCCTCTGCCTTCTGCACAATAAAAAAGCTCAGTTTGTCCGTAATCGTATAGGACTTCCTGGGAAACCGTTTAGCCACACACTCCCGAAATGCAATCTCACTATGTTCTCCGCCATGATAGGGCGCTGCCGTGTCAAAATATGTAAAACCCCTTTCCAGATACTGATCCACCATCCGGCAAAACACCTCATAATCCACCTTTGTACTATCTGCCGGGTCGGTGAGAGGCAGGCGCATAAGGCCAAATCCTAATTTTTTTGTATTCATGATGATCCTCCTTATTCTCCAAAGTATTCCTTCTTAATTGCTATCGTATCACAGATACTGCAGGGAGGCAATGCTTATTATTCAGACAGATTTGAGCCAAAAAACAAACGATTACTGTTCATATCCAATGTCCGTTAGTTAGGGATGAGATTAAGTAATCTTCTGTTTACCGTTCCCATCCCCGAAGACGATTTTCATGTATTTTTATTGCTTTTTTCTGTCCGTTCATGTAAAATTATCTTTAAGTTATACTTATAATCAGGTGTCTGGAAAATTGTAAAACAGAAGGTATCCGATCATGAACAGAGAAAACAAAAAATATAAAATTTTTATCATCAATCCTGGTTCCACCTCAACCAAGCTTTCCTTATTCGAAAATGAAAAATCCCTTTTCACCACAGATGTTTTTCATGACTCCTCTATATTAAAACAGTTTCCTACTATTAATGACCAGCTGGATTACCGGATGGATGTGGTACGAAGCTTTCTGAAAGATAATCAGATTGACTTAACCGGAGTGGATGCCATTGTGGGGAGAGGCGGAGGATGTTGTCCTGTTCCCAGCGGAATCTATCGGATTGATGACCGCCTTATCCAGGATACAAAGACCGCCAGAGGCGGTGTCCGCCATGCTTCCATGTTAGGCGTCCAGATGGCTGAAATCCTCTGCCATCATTACGGCGGACAGATGTTTATGATTGACCCTCCTGTGGTAGATGAGCTGTGGGATTTAGCCCGGTTGACGGGCGTGAAGGGTATCTGCCGCCAGGCCGGTACTCACGCATTGAATCTAAAAGCAACAGCCCGCAGACATGCATCCATTATGGGAAAAAGATATGAGGAATGTAACTTTATTGTCTGTCACATTGATGGCGGCATCTCTATTACTGCCCATCAAAAGGGGCGGATGATTGACGGCAATAATGCCGGTGGTGGAGAGGGTCCTTTTACTCCCACTCGTATGGGCTCCATGGCAGTGACGGATCTGCTCCGTCATTTCGGACCGGAGGATCTGGATCATCTAAAATCCCTGTGCAGTCAGACCGGCGGGCTAAGCAGCTATTTCGGAACCTCCAATTCTGACACGATCCATAAAATGGTGGAGGAAGGTGACGCCCAGGCAACACTTGTGTGGAGGACAATGATTTACCAGATCATCAAATGGATCGGCTCCATGAGTGTTGTTCTGAAGGGAAAAGTGGATGGTATTCTTCTCACTGGTGGTTTGCTGCGTTTCCATGATGTGGAGGAACAAATCCGGGAAAGCTGCCAGTGGATTGCCCCAGTCACGGTCTATGTGGGAGAATTTGAGCAGGAAGCCATGGCTGAGGGAGCGCTTCGGGTGCTTCGGGGGGAAGAATTGGCCAAAGAGTATCCAGGCAAGCCAGTGTGGGATGGATTGATCATTAATCTTTGAGAATATTTACTTTTTCTACTCCTCCTTCCTTAATAGTTATCAGAAATAGGATCTGTTTATTATAACAGTTCATTTGTCTGGACTGTTATCTATTGTTAAAAACAGGAAAACACACAAAATCTAAATTAGTCACATTTTTTCAGCTAAACAAAACCGATTGTACTAGTGTACTGCCTGGATTATATTCAGACAGCACTCTAGTATGATACTCACACAGTCCGGAAAGGCGGTACTCCATTATGGCCTCTGCTCTAAAGACAGATAGCAAAAATGACTTCTCAAAAGGAAGCATTATTAAAAACATCCTTGGATTGGCTATGCCTATGACACTGGCTCAACTAATCAATGTGCTCTATAATATCGTAGACCGGATCTATATCGGCCGAATCCCAAAAGATGCCACTATGGCCCTGACCGGCCTGGGGCTTTGCCTTCCTATCATCTCCATGGTTATTGCCTTTGCCAACTTATTCGGCATGGGCGGCGCTCCTCTTTGCTCCATTGAGCGAGGAAGAGGAAACGAGGAAGAGGCTGAGGCCATAATGGGCAATTCCTTTATTATGATGTTATTCAGCGGTCTGGCTCTGACCATCCTGGGACTTTTGCTGAAACGTCCCATGCTCTATCTGTTCGGCGCCTCAGACGCCACCATTTCCTATGCAGACTCTTATATCACCATATACCTTCTCGGCAGTATTTTTGTGATGATTGGTCTGGGAATGAACAGCTTTATCAACTCCCAGGGCTTTGGAACAATCGGGATGCTGACTGTGCTTTTAGGCGCTGTCACCAATATTATTTTGGATCCTGTTTTCATCTTTGTCCTGGATCTGGGTGTTCAGGGAGCTGCCTGGGCAACGATCCTGTCTCAGGGACTTTCTGCACTATGGATTCTTCGCTTTCTAACCGGAGAGAAGGCAATTTTAAAGCTGCGGAAAAAATCGTTTCGCCTTAAAGGGCAGCGCATCCTTGGGATTGTGGGACTGGGACTCTCTGGTTTTACCATGTCCATCACTAACAGCCTGGTTCAGATCATGTACAATGCCAGCCTGGCCCGCTTTGGCGGCGATATGTATGTAGGAATCATGACTGTAATCAATTCTGTTCGGGAAGTAATCTCCCTTCCTATCAGCGGCCTTACCAACAGCTCACAGCCAGTTATGGGGTATAATTATGGAGCAGGCCAATACAGCCGTGTGAAACAGGCCATTGTTTTCATGTCCTTGGTATCCATCAGCTACACTACTGTCATGTGGGGGCTGGTTCATGGTTTTCCCGAATTCTTCATTCGGATTTTTAACCATGAAGGGGATCTTATAAATAGCGGTATCCCTGCTATGCAGATTTATTATTTTGGCTTTTTTATGATGTCCCTGCAGTTTGCCGGACAGTCTGTGTTTGTGGCTCTGGGTAAATCAAAAAACGCAGTATTTTTCTCAATTTTCAGAAAAGTTATCATTGTGATTCCACTGATTGTGATTCTGCCTCATTTGTTCCACCTGGGTGTCAACGGAATCTTTATGGCTGAACCCATCTCCAATTTTGTCGGTGGTCTAGCCTGCTTTGGTACTATGCTGTGTACCGTCTGGCCAGAACTTGGCAAAGAAGATACAATCTCCCTGTCCTGATATAGAATGGCTTTTTATATTCTCACCCTTGCACATTCCATCCGGTCAAGAACTCTGCCATCGCCCCATAAAGTTCCTTTTTAAGCCCCATGGCGCTCATTCTGTCCAAGAAGCACTGGCCTCGAAAAAACCGGTAAACTACACCATATAATCCCGTTTCCCTGGAATCAGGGAACAATCACCCCGGGCAAGCTCCACAGTAAACACTGCCCGCTCTCCCGCCTGGTGCCATACCACCTGGCTCACCTCGTGGACAATTCACATCCGACAGACCAATGACCATTAACGGTTCGCCCGCGAGAATGGCCGCAAATGCCAGAGGAGTTCCCATAGCAATGGTCCCAGTGGTTCTGCTAATCATAGTTGCCACACAAAAAACAGCAGCAAAAATTGTCTATCCTTCTTATTAAAAAACTCCGCCCCCGAAGGAGCGGATCAAAGGCTGCCCGATTATACTACTGAGAACTGATCTTTTCCCACCAAACACAGAGGACACTCAAAATCCTTTGGAATATCCTCCCATTTTGTCCCCGGGGCTATGCCGCCGTCCGGATATCCCTGCTCCTCGTCATACTCCCATCCACACACATCACATACATACTTCATCTTGTTTCCTCCTTCTTGTCCGGATACTCTTCATTTTTATGTATCCATTCTTCTTGTCTCGTACTACTCTATTGTAAAGGAACACCCTCTCTCCGTCAATCGCTAATAAATTTATAGGCAACATTATAATCACACCATTCACACGGAGCCA
The DNA here is from genome assembly GCA_022794255.1 of Lachnospiraceae bacterium. GTDB lineage: Bacteria > Bacillota > Clostridia > Lachnospirales > Lachnospiraceae > Brotaphodocola. The sequence goes on along the minus strand of JAAWEL010000066.1, from coordinate 233 downwards.
GCACTGCAGCTATAGTATTAGTCATTTCCTTGCGGATTTCACTGCAGCTCCGGCCAGTACGCCCGGTTGGCTTCAATCAAATCATCCAGGATCTCTTTTGCCACCTTCGCGCTGGGAACGGTCTTGGAAAGGGTCAATGCCTGCCAAAGCTTTTGATAGCTGTGCTCACAGTACGCCTCCACCACCAGCTTTTCCACTGCCACCTGCTGCTGCATCAGTCCTAACTGGAAGGT
>JAAWEL010000065.1 GCA_022794255.1 Lachnospiraceae bacterium | reverse complement strand
GGCTTTCGGCTGTGTTCCCAGCGTTCCCGAGGTGACTCGAACACCCGACCTACCGCTTAGGAGGCGGTCGCTCTATCCATCTGAGCTACGGAAACGTGTATTAAATTGTGTGTGACTTACTACCCCATGTCCTCCAAAAAGTTTCCGTTGTAGGTTCTCTTAGGAGGCGTGTGCTCTATCCAGCTGAGCTACGAGGACTCGAACGATATAAAATTTATGAAAAGAACTTTTTTACCTCCACGGACTTTGATGACCGGGATATTAAAAGGCGGCTACTCTATCCATTCAATCTACAAACTCAATTTTCCAATTTATGTTTAAAATAAATACTCAAAAAAGCATCAAACTCCTGCATCATATTGCCCACAAACGCTCTATAACAGCCCAAGCTTCTAAACCCACATTTTTCATACAGATGTCTGGCCGGAGTATCTCTCTAATGTATATCCAACCGAACAGTTCTTGCGCTGGAATCGCCGAAAAAGAAAACGCTTCACTATCTCAAAAATTCTCACTTTTTGTAATTAAATCACTCTGAAAATCACTTAATTCTTTACTATTATATTCATAAAACCTTCTGTCGTCAAGCAAAAAATTCCCTCTTTTCAGAATCCGGCAACTCCTCTGCAACAGTTTCCCCATCAGGCGAATACCCAATGATTTTATTTGGCATGATCAGTCAAAAAGATACTTTATCTGAATCAAAATCATCAATTAAGAATGGGAACTGTTTTTTGACATTATTTCTTTCTTCTTATACTGCTTTTCTGGCATTATTAAACTTAATGATATTCCATCTGAACTGTTACGTTCTTGTTACAACGAAAAACCTTTCTTCCCTCACTCCTCAAACACTGCCACTCCCTGCATCCAGATCTGCCCCTTAAACCGTCTCCCAATCACTGGCTCCCCGAGGAGATTCTTTTTTGCAATCCCCACATGAAACACCATATCATTGCAATTCAAGGTCAGATCATAGACCAATTCCTTGGTGATTCGATTCACCTTTTCTTCCACTCGAACGATCTCCCCAATGACCGTGTACTGATCACATTCAATTCCACTGGGCATAAAACTGGAGTCCACAATAGAGTATATATCCTCTTTCATCATCCGCCGGGAAATCTGAGAATACATATCAATATCCTCAATCGTGAGCGTTTCCATCGCATCCTCATCTCCGTTGCGGGCAGCCTCCAAAAGACTGCTGCGATCCTTGGCTGCAACCTGTGCCTTCTCAATCTGCTTGCGGGTTTTGTGCAGGGGCAGCAATATTTTCCCCTCTCCGGACAAACCGGTTAGCTTTACCCCTTTTACCTTACGGGAAGCCCGATCCAGCTTTCTTTCCAGATACTCAAATCCATTGTCCAGATAAAAAATCAAGGAAATCCCCACCCGTGTTTCATCCAAAAGCCCTCCGAAGGTTTCCTTCTCCGTATGGCGCTGAATGGTACATTCCACCTGAGAGGAGATATCATTGGAAGTGAGATAAGGATAATAATACTCTCTCCGGAATATACCGTCCTCATCGGTTTCCCCAACAATCACCACACCCATGTTAGGTGCAACCTCGGCGCGTATCTGGCACAAATTATTGTCATCATCTATCTGTATCCGCCTGTGTTCTCCTGTCCCCTTTTCCAAATCTTCTAACAAGCGGGAAACATCTTTTTTCTTCTGGTACGCTCCAAATCCGATACTCCGTAAAAATTTATGCATTATCCTTCACCTCATTACCGTTTGGATTCTGTATATCCAGATTATGAACGGGCGGATCTTCCAAATCAGGGAAAATCCGCCCGTGCCGCTCTGTTTGGTCAGAGCGAAAAAGGGCATTTTAGCTTGAAAAGACCTGTGACCCACTGCCTTTCCAAAATTGCATAATCAATGCCGTCCATGGTGGTGGCTTCTTCTTGCCGGCTGACATTCCACATATCCGTCACAGGCTTCGCTATCTCTGTGATCGCTGCAGTAGTGTCCGTCTATACCGCACGCATATCCATCCTCGCAGGCAGACTCACAGACATATTCATAATTATGATACGCATGTCTGTTTCCATGGCAATGGGCAAACACAGGCATCGCACACACAGATGCCAAAAAAACCGCCACAGCTACGACCATTATATGTCGCTTCATACTTCTCACCTCCACTTATGACTATCATACTATAGGTAGAGAAAATTTACAACTCTAATATCTTATCAATAAAAAATTCACCGTAAGTCCAGCTGCTGTACCCATCAAAAGAAGAAGATCTCCTCTCTGAATCAGTCCCATCTCCGCCGCTTCGCAAAGAACAAAAGGCACGGACGCCGAAACCAGATTTCCATATTCCTTCACCCGATCAATGTAGCTTCCCTTTGGAAAGCCTAAACGCGGCATAATGATATCCAGTGCCCGGCTTGCCTGATGAGGAATCACTTTATGAATGTCCTTCCGCTCCACCCCTGCATTCCCAAGACATTGCTCCACAAAAGCAGGAAGCCTTTTAGCACAAAGCTTTAAAACACGAGGCCCTTTCATATCAAAATAATAATCCTCCTGATTGGATTCCTCCATATAAAATGCCGGCATCAATCCGCACCCACCCCGGATTTCTGTGTCATGAGCTCCTTCTGACCAGGTTTTCTGACAGCCATACAAGACTGCAGACTCCTCTCCTTCCGTGGCCTTTACCAATACGCAAGCAGCTGCCCCGTCAGAAAACAGTTCATAGCTTTCTCTTTGCCCAGGATTCAGCGCAGCAGAAGCTGTATCCCCGGACAGAATTAATACCCTCTCATACCGATTGTTATCCACAAGGCAGGAAAGTATATCCACAGCAGAAATAAAGCTTGTGCATGTAGTGTTGATATCCATAGCCGGAATATCCAATCCTTTGGCCATGCGCTCATGGACCAGTGCAGCATTGCAGGGAATGGCCTGCAAAGGAGTTGCCATAGCACATACAATCAAATCGATATCTTTGATATTCATTCCTGCTGCCAGCAATGCCTGATTTGCTGCTTCCTCTGCCAGATCAAGGAGACTTTGTTCCTTTAAAAGCCGATATCTTGTCTGCCCTCCAAAGATAATTTTCTCTCCCCCAAGCATACGTCCCATTCCTGCCAGTTTGACCCTTCGTTTTGCCAGCTTTCCCCTGTTTTCGTGGGAGGACTGTTCTGTCCTATGTATTTTCATTTTTCTTTTCCTTTCTGGATTCTTTCTCATCCCTTTTGCGTTCCACACGCTTCATTTTTCTTCCCAGCTCACAAGCACACGGATGAAAGACAATTTTGGGCAAAATCAAGTCCCGATCCTCTGCCAGCTGAAAAAATTCCTGTTCTATCCTCTTCTTTTCATCCCTGTTCCAATCTCCACAGATGACAATACTGCCATCTGTATTTTGTACAACCCGATAATCACTTTTTAAATTCATATCCCTTGTGTCTCCAAACAGCACGCACCGGCGAATGAAATCAGGAAACACCATCTGCTTCTTTCCATTCTTTCCTGCAAAATAAAACACATCGTCCTCTCTGCCTTCTATCTTCTCTAAAGCAAGACAAGGGCTGCCGCAGCTACAGGTCCTTTTTTTCTCTATGAGAATATCGTTCAGCCGGTATCGGATGATTGGCTGCGCTTTTCGCTCAAAATCTGTCACAATCGGAGCAAACCGCCGCTCATCCAGGTATTCCCGATCTATATGTACAATATCCTCATTCAAATGCAAAGTCCCCTTTGAACAAGTGGCTGCCAGAAATCCTTCCGTGCACTGATATACTTGATGAATAATTGACACACCAAATGCCTGTTTCAACCGTTCCTCCTGGTCCCTTTCCAGCACCTCTGCAATAGAGATTACAACTCTCGGGGTAAGCTCACAGGCTCCTTGTTTCCTATCCTCTGCAATCTGCAGAAGCACCGAGGGCTGCCCTACCAAAATATCCGGCTGCAGCTGACACAGTCTGTCTCTATGGCTCTCCATTTCCTGATAGATATCAAAAAAATGGAATTGGATACGCCTGCTGCCCAGGGACTCATAGAGATTACTGTCTGCCCGCATAAAAAATGCAATGGAATATGTATGAAAAATACTTCCCGGCAGAAATTTCGCCAAAATATAGCCGGCCCAGCGCAGCCTCTCTCTGTCCGAAACCAGAAATATTCCCCGTCTGCCGGAGGTTCCGGAGCTTAGCCCTACGGTGACTCCGTGAAGCTTTGGCTGAAAATTCCGATCCCTCTCAGCCTTTATAGCAAACGCTTCCGCTTCTTTTCTCCTGACTTCCACCGTATTCAGTTCATTAAAATGCCGCATCATAAATTCTTTGTCAGCCAAAGGGTATTCTTTTAAGCTTGTCATTCCCTGATAGATTTTTGTATGCTTTCCCACAAAAGACAGATGCCGCCGAAGCTTTTTAGCCTGCCATCTCATCAATTTTTTCCGGGTGGAAAAATGCAGGAAATGTCTATAGTACAGATAATATTTTAACACCTGCAGCTGGTCAAACATAGCGCCTCTCCTTTCCTGCTTCATGAGAAAATTTCACATGAATATCCGGATAATCCTTCTTCAGCCGGCATATACGATCAATGGTTTCCTTATATTCAGAAAAATTTTCCTGGATCAGTCGAGGGATCAGCCGCATTTGTCTGGTAGCGCCAACAAGGTCCTTACCCCAGCAGGCATCGGCAGCAAGAAGCAGCTTTTTATCAGGGATCCACAGCCCCAATTGGCCTTTGCTATGCCCGTTTAACTCTACTCCGATCACACTCCCATCCCCTAAAAGATCATAAATCTTATCAAAATATTGATACAGAAAATACTCCCCCGGACAATTCTTATATGTCTGCCAATGAATCCTTCCACGAGAAAGCTTCGGACTGGAAAGTCTGGCAAACCGGGGCAGAGATCTGTTACTCCGAAGCCGCTTCCACCCCATTTGGAAAGAACTGGCAGCCTCCATTATTTCACGAACTTCCCGGGAAGCGATCAGCTGAAGCTTATACCGGGAAAAATATGTCAGGCCTCCCACGTGATCCGGATGACTATGGGACAAAATAATGGTATTCACACTCTCCGGACAAATCCCGTCTTCAGACAACCGTCTGTCAATCGTCTGCTCTGTATTCAAATACACGGGATTGAAAAAACGATAAAAATATAAAAGGACTCCCTTTCTAAAAATCAGCTCTGAATATCCAGTATCATATAGTATGTTTCCCCGCTCCCTGTGCTGAATTAAGATGGCTGTGGCCGGAAAACGTCTTTTTTCCTTTTTCATTTTACGAAAAATCACAGACAAATCATTGATACAGTAACCGCAGTGATACTCCACAACTCTGGTAATCCTGTCCGGGCCTTTGCCATCCCATGTCCGTATATGCTTTCGGCATTCTTCCTGCTTATTCTCTAAACGCCTTTTTCTTCGTTTTGTTCTTTCATATTTGAATCTCTTATTTGATTTTTTTTGCCTTTTGGCTTCTCTTTCGGACTTTTTCTGTGTTTTCTTCCACCAATGCCCACGCTTCTCATTGCCTTCTTCCTGCGCTTTTTTCCACCAGCGCCCATACTCCTCAATACTTTCCGCCAGCCTTTTCTCCGGCTGATAGCCCAAAAGCTCTCTTGCCCGACTGATATCCATGGTCTGGGAAAATCCCAAAGTGCAGACCGTATATCTGGTCAGAGCAGGTTCTCCTTGCAAATGAAGCACCTGATAAATCCATTCCATTCCGGAAGCCGCAGCATACACCAGTGAAAATGGCAGCCTTCGGTAATGGGGTATTTCCCCTGCCGCCTGGAGAAACTGTTCCAAAAGTGTCCGGAAGTTTTCCGGCTCTCCATTGGTTATATTAAACACCATACCATCTGCTTTCTCAGCAGTCATAGCCAGCTCACAGGCCAGAGCCACATTTTCCACACTGGTCAGATCCACCAGATTTTTCCCCTGACGAAAAAGAGGAATTCCAATTTTCTGGTTAGCCCGCAAAAGCCGCGGTACCAGGCTGGTATCTCCGATCCCAATCAGTCCTCTCGGACGCAGAATCACAGTTTCCAACCCTCTTTGCTGCCATTGTTCAATCACCTTCTCTGCCATCCGTTTAGATTTGATATAATAATTCAGGTCCTTTTTTACAAAAGTCTGCTCCTCTCTGATCTCAAATTGGTCTTCTTTTCCTGTATAAATGCTGGGTGAGGAGATATAAATCATCCTTTGGACTTTATTCTCCTGGCACAGCTCTGCAACAAGCTCCGTTCCCCTGACATTCGTCTTATAAAAATCCTCCCACTTACCCCAGACTGTAGAAAGCGCGCCTCCATGTATCACATATCGCACACCATGAAAATACTTGGAGCAGCTTTCCCTGTCTGTGAAATCTCCTGGGCAAAATACAACTCCTTCTTTTTCTAACTCCTGTCCCTTTTCTTGATTTCTTCCCAAAGCCAGCACACGATACCGGCCTGCTAACCTTCGTACCAGATATCCTCCCAGAAAACCAGTGGCCCCTGTTATCAAAACCGTGTCCCGAACGTCCGTCTTTATATCCTGTATTGTTTCATTTCCTTGTTTTTTTCTGTCTCCTTCCATATCGAACGCTTCTCCTTTTCCTTGTCATATTAGCTGCTGAAATATCTGGATCCCTTTCTTAACGCAGGCATTACTTAATTCCCTTCTCCTCTGTTCATTCCACGTGTTTTTAAGGTCCATGGCAGCCATTGCCTCCTCATACAAATGCTCTGGGTTATACAGAATTTTTCCAAAGCCCAGCTTTTCAAATCGTTCTGCATTGATTCTCTGCTCTCCCTGCTGGGGGCACATCAAACAGGGAACCCCATAATATAATGCCTCATGAATACTGTTCGTCCCCCCTGCGCTGATAAACAGAGATGCCCTCTTCAAAATCTCACCCTGATTCACAAACTCACACACAATGAAATTGTCCGGAAACATCCTTTTTCTCTCTTCATCTGCTCCTTGCCATACCATAACCACCACATATTGGCCGTCTTTTTCATTTTTCGTTCTTCCCAATTGCCGGATAATCTGCTTAAGCAGTCGAAGGTTCTGGTTAAAAATCGTTCCCAACGAAATATAAATGATCTTTTCATCCGGGCAGATAAAATCATTTTTTTCAATTGCAATTCTATGAGGAGCCAGTGGACCTAAAAACAAATAGGATTTTCCAAAGCTCCTACCACCGGGCTGAAACAAACGAGAATAGCCTAAAAGATTATAATCCCCCTTGTTCATCAGTACCTCCATCATCCCCAACTTGGTCCTTCCCCACCCCTTTTGCAGCTTCCATCTCAGCTTGAAAGCCAGGGGGATTTCATTTACATGCCGGAAAAACCCACGCCCAAAACCTCTGCTATAATTCCAAAATCCGGCTCCTCCTATCCGGTCAATTGCCACAATACTATAAAAACTAAAACCAGGGATTTGCAGCTGTTCCTTGATAAGCCGCCCCCAAAGGGCCAATGAATCAAAAACCACACCCCCTGGCTGGTCTTTTTTAGCCTCCTCCAAAAGAATCGGCAGCATTTTTACCGAGTACTGTAAAATCAACCGATACAACTTTAAAATTCTCTGTCCATCTGACAAATCGAGCTCATCCTGGCGAATAGGGTAAGATCGAAATTCACAGCCATTGGCCTCAATTACTGTCTGAAATTCTTTTGTAGAATAGTACACCACATGAAAATCATTTGCTTCCAGACACCGGGCAAAATACAGGCAGGAATGTATATGTCCATAGGCAGGAATCCCGTACCAAAATATTTTTTTATTTTTCTCCATACGCATTTCTTTATCATTCATTTTTTCGCTCCTATTCTTTTTCCTGCCTTGTTCTTACTATGGCATCTATTATATAAAAAAACCTCTGTTTTTTACAGGGGCTGTATGTCACATTTTCTGGTGACAAATGTAACAATTCAATGTACAATGCTGCATAAAACGATGTGATTTTTTGTGGAGAGCTTAATGGCATAGTCCGGTCTGTCGCAGCCATGTAATCCTTTAAGCATTTCGCCCTTGCATCGTCAATGGATTTCATCTCTGGGCGCCTCTCCCCTTTTTCTAAGGCCTGCCCTAAAGCCGGCTCATTCAAATGCCATAGTTTACATTTTTCCTGTTTTTTCTCTCATTAATATAAAGGAATTTCCCAGAAAATATGTTAAACTATCTTCATATCAATATATGGTGCCAGAGAGGTACAAGCTTCTCCATGCACAAAAGGAGCGTCACATGGCAATTATCTATAATGAGAAGAAAAAGACAATCACTCTTCACACCCAAAACACATCGTACCAGATGAAGATTGGCAATCTGGATTATTTGCTGCACCTGTACTACGGGCCCACCATCGGGGATGAGGACATGAACTACCAGGTTATGCAGTATGACCGGGGCTTTTCCGGCAATCCGTATGAATCCCGAAACGCCCGTACCTTCTCCTTAGACGCCCAGCCACAGGAATTCTCCACACAACAGCAGGGAGACTTCCGCACGGCCAGCATTGAGGTGGTAAACAGTGACGGAAGCTACTCTTACCACGGAAAAGCCGTGGACTACAAGATCTCCAAAGGAAAATACCAGTTAGATACTCTGCCTTGTGTGTTTTGCAGGGAATCAGACACAACGGATACTTTAGAGATCACACTTCGAGATGAAGTAAGCAATATCTGTGTCGTCCTCTTATACGGCGTATTTGAGGAAGCTGACATTATTACCCGGGCCGTTAAGGTAATTAATAATGGGGACAAGCCTGTTCATTTAAAGAAAATTATGTCTGTCTGCCTTGACTTTTTAAATGGGGCAGACCTGGATCTGGTAAGTCTGCCAGGCCGCTATGGCCAAGAACGGCAGGTGGAACGGCAGCCCATGACACACCACATCCACACCATTGGCAGCGTCCGCGGCTCCTCCAGTCACCAGCAAAATCCGTTTGTCATTCTCTGTGACCGGGAGGCCTCTGAGGATTACGGCAAATGCTACGGCTTTTCTCTGATGTACAGTGGCAACTTTCTGACAGAGGTGGAGTTAGACCAGTATGATCAGCTTCGCCTGGTAATGGGAATCAATCCCAAGCAATTTCTGTATGAATTAAAATCAGGAGAGGTGTTTGAATGCCCGGAAGTGGTGATGGCATTTACCCAGCACGGCTTCACCGGCCTGAGCCATCTCTATCACGATTTTTACCGCACTAACCTTTGCCGGAGTAAGTTTGTGGAAGAGGTGCAGCGGCCGGTACTGATCAACAGCTGGGAAGCTGCCTTTATGGATTTTGACGATGTAAAGCTGGTGGAAATCGCTAAAGCTGCCAAAAATATGGGCGTGGATCTGCTGGTTATGGACGATGGCTGGTTTGGCAAGCGGGATGATGATAACAGCGGCTTAGGCGATTGGTATGTCAATGAAAATAAGATCAAATGTGGTCTCCACAAGCTGGTGGAACAGATCAATGATTTGGATATGAAATTTGGAATCTGGTTTGAGCCAGAGATGATATCTGAGGACAGTGACCTTTACCGCACCCATCCGGAGTGGACCATGCAGATTCCTGGCAGACATGCAGTGCGCAGCCGGAATCAGATGGCTCTGGATATGAGCCGCAAAGAGGTGCAGGACTATCTGATCGAAAAAATCAACGGGATTTTGGATGATGCCAATATCTACTATGTAAAATGGGACATCAACCGCTCGCTTGCAGATATTTGGTCCAATGATCTGCCGGCCGAAAAGCAGGGGGAAGTGTATCACCGCTATATCTTAGGACTGTACCGGGTAATGGATGAGATTATTCTGACCCACCCGGATATCCTGTTTGAAGGCTGCAGCGGCGGAGGCGGACGGTATGACCCGGCTATGCTCCACTATTATCCCCAGTACTGGGTCAGCGACAACAACAATCCCATTGACCGGTTAAAGCTTCACTATGGAACCTCCTTTGTCTATCCCACCTGTACTATGGGCGCCCATATTTCCGACAGCGGGAAATTTGTGCCATTGGAAACCAAGGCAGTGGTTGCTATGTGCGGCACCTTCGGCTATGAGCTGGATGCCACCCACCTTTCCAAAAAGGAGCAGAAAATCTGCAAAAAGCAGAGCGATCTGTTCCGCAAGTATTACCATATCACCTTTAAGGGAGATTTTTATCGTCTGACCAATCCATTTAAAATGGGAAATATGACTGCCTGGCAACATGTCACCAAAGACAAAAAGGAATCTCTTTTAAGCGTGGTGGTTACAAATCTGACCTGTAATGGTCCTCAGGAATACATACGTGCTAAGGGTCTGGACCCCAAAGCCATGTATTCCATAAACGGCAGCAGCGAGCTTTACTCTGGCTCTGCCCTTATGAATGCTGGGATTCCCATCAACCGGGAAGTACCTGAATACTCAGCTTTTCAGTTCCACCTTGTTCAAATGAAAAAATAAAAGAGAGCAGAAAAAGCTATCATTTAGCTGTAAAAATACCCTTGAAGCAGGTTATAAAACCGTCCTTCAAGGGTATTTTCTATTGACTCTCTATTTCTTGTAATGATTCTGTAACTTTACACAATCCCCTGGGCCATCATGGCATCCACAACTTTCTCAAATCCGGCAATATTTGCGCCAGCCACATAGTTGCCGGCCACGCCGTACCGCTTTGCAGCGTCATCCGCCTTGGCAAAGATATTTACCATAATATCCTTCAGCTTTGCATCCACTTCCTCAAAGGTCCAGGAAAGTCTTTGACTGTTCTGACTCATCTCCAGAGCGGAGGTAGCCACACCACCTGCATTGGCGGCCTTCCCCGGCATAAACAACATCCCATTCTCCAGGAAGAAATCTGTGGCTTCTCTGGTGGACGGCATATTGGCCCCCTCTGCGACAGCAATACATCCATTGGCCTTCAATGCTTTCGCATCATCCAGATTCAGTTCATTCTGGGTTGCACAGGGAAGTGCAATGTCACACGTAATTGTCCAAATACCCTTTCCTTCTGTATATACAGCGGAGGGAACCTCATCCACATATTCCTTAATCCGGCCCCGGCGGACCTCCTTGATCGCTTTCACCACATCCAGTTTGATTCCGTCCTTATCAAAAATATATCCGTTAGAATCACTTAGTGCCACAACCTTAGCTCCCAGCTGCTGCGCCTTCTCTGTGGCGTAAATTGCCACATTGCCGGAACCAGAGATCACAACTGTCTTTCCGGCCAGCTCTTTTCCATTATTCTTTAACATCTCATCCAGAATATAAACCAGGCCATAACCAGTAGCTTGCGTTCTCACCAGAGAACCACCATAGTTTAAGCCTTTTCCGGTCAATACACCCTCATACAGGCCAGTCAGTCTCTTATACTGACCATAAAGAAATCCGATCTCACGGGCACCTACGCCAATGTCTCCGGCAGGCACATCCTGATCTGCACCAATGTATTTGCTCAGCTCAGTCATAAAGCTCTGGCAGAAAGCCATCACCTCGCGGTCCGATTTGCCCTTAGGGTCAAAGTTAGAGCCACCCTTACCGCCACCGATGGGAAGCCCGGTCAGAGAATTTTTAAATACCTGCTCAAAACCCAGGAATTTTAAAATACCCTGGTTGACAGAAGGATGAAGCCTCAGACCGCCTTTGTAGGGACCAATGGCACTGTTGAACTGTACCCTGTATCCTTTATTTACCTGCACCTGTCCCTTATCATCCACCCACGGCACTCTAAAGGAAATGATCCGCTCCGGCTCCACCAGTCTCTCCAAAAGAGCCATTTTGCGATATTTCTCCTCATTGGCATCAATCACCAACTTTAAGGAATCCAATACTTCTTTAACCGCCTGGTGAAATTCTGCCTCACCTGAGTTCTGTTCCACAACCTTTGCATAAATCTCGTCTACATAAGACATTTTAAAGTCCTCCTTCTTGCACACATGTTTCTCTCCTGCTTTCTTTTAAGCTGCAGGAGCTTTCTATCCTCAATATATCTTAGAGATTATAACAATTTAACAGATTAAAGTCAAGAAGTATCCACTTATGCTTCATTTTATTTTGTGATTTCTTAAGAATCTAAAGTCATGATAAAATTCATATGAAAATCACATAAGAAAATCAAAGTCAGCATAAGACTCGAAAAAACAGTATATAACAGTTGACAATTCATCAATGCTGTTATATACTGTTATCAAGAGAGGAGGTTTACATGAAGCTCATTATTAACCATTCATCCATGGAACCGATCTACGAGCAGGTATCCGGGCAGCTGAAAAATAAAATTATTCACGGAGATCTCACAGAAGGCACTGCTCTTCCTTCCGTCCGCACCCTGGCAAAAGAACTGCGGATCAGCGCCCTGACAATCAAAAAAGCCTATGACACCTTGGAACAGGAAGGTTTTATCGCTACCATCCATGGAAAAGGGAGCTTTGTCACCAGTGCCAGTCAGGAACAGCTTCTGGAAGAAAAAAGAAAAGAAGTTGAACAGGAATTTGAACATGCAATCCGAAAAGGGCGAAGCTGCGGAATGAATAATCAGGAAATCAAAGAAATATTTCATATTATATTGGAGGAATCCTAATGCTAAGGTTAACAAATGTCAAAAAAACCTATCCCCAATTTCATCTTGACTGCTCCCTGTCTGTCCCAGAAAACAGAGTGACTGCCCTAATCGGTCCCAACGGAGCCGGCAAAACCACTGCCTTTAAGGCGATTCTGGGGCTGATTTCCACAGAAGGCGGCCAAATCCAGCTTTTTGGTAAGCCATACAGCCAGATCACAGGGAAGGACCAGCAGCAGATGGGCATTGCCTTATCAGACTCTGGCTTCAGCGGCTACCTGCAGATTCGGGATATTCTGCCTGTAATGGCTCATCTGTACCCGGAATTTAATAAGGAACGGTTTCTCGAAAGCTGCCAGCGGTTTGATCTGCCGTTAAACAAAAAAATCCGGGGATTTTCCACTGGCATGAAGGCAAAGCTAAAGGTTCTGGCTGCCCTGTCCCACAATGCAAAGCTGCTGATTCTGGATGAGCCCACAGCAGGCCTGGATGTGCTGGCCAGAGAAGAGCTTCTGGATATGTTGCGTGACTATATGGTTCCCGGCGGTCGTTCTGTCCTCATCAGCTCACATATATCCAGCGATCTGGAAAATTTCTGTGATGATTTTTATATGATCGACCAGGGCAAAATCCTCATGCATGAGGAAACTGATACACTGCTTGACTGCTATGGAATCATAAAGGTAACAGAAGCCCAATATGAAACATTGGACAAAACCTGGCTGCTCCGAAAAAAGAAAGAATCCTACGGCTTTAGCCTTCTCACTGCCCAACGGCAGTTTTATCAGGAGAACGTACCAGAGCTTACCATTGAAAAATGTACCATAGATGATGTGATTCTCATGATGATTAAGGGGGAAATTCTATGACTGGCTTGTTAATCAAGGACTGGAAGCTGTTAAAAAACCAGGGCCGTTTTTTCGTTCTTGTGCTAATATTTACCTTGTTTTTCCTCATAGTCGGAGCCAGCAGCTATACCGGCTTTATGACCAGCTATATGACCTTTGTATTTTCCATATTTGTTCTCAGCACCCTTAGCTATGACAGCTATGATAATGGTATGGCATTCCTAATGGCTTTGCCTGTAAGCCGCAAAATCTATATAAAAGAAAAATATGTTTTTGGTTTACTGCTTATATTTGGTTCCTGGCTGCTAACCATGTTCGCACGCCAGCTGGTTTATTGCCTCTCCATTTCCCCTGTTGATAACTCCGGCCTTTTACAGATTGATCTGATCTATTTGTTTATAGTCCTGCTTTTCATTGCCTACTCCCTGCCGGTTCGGATAAAATTTGGTGCTGAAAAGGGGCAGATGATTTCCTTCTGCACATTAGGTGTATTTGCCTTCAGTATATTTTTCCTGGCACGTTCTCCATTGTTCAGAGAAAAATTGCTTGTGGTTTTGTCTGTCTTTTTGACTTCATCCTGGAAGATACTGGGGGGCATGTTTTTGCTCTGCGCAGTCATTTGGTGCATTTCCTATAAGCTCTCTGTAAAGATTTTAGAAAAACAAGAATTTTAAAATTTTTTTATAAAAAAAGACATTCGCTGTCATTCCTGCAGCGAATGTCTTTTTCTCTATCCTTCCATCTGTCGTCCCAAAAATCCTGCTGCTGTCGTCACCAGCTTAAGCTCCATATCACCGAATTTCACCTTCGCATCCCTGCTCAGTAACGCCACTGCCCCAATAGCATCCCCCTCACAGATAATTGGTGTCACAGCCTCAAAAGTAATCCCTTCCATTTCCTCCGCCATAATCGGTACAAACTGCTTGTCATCCTTTGATGCCACAATGGTTTCTCGCTCATTGATCGCATTTTCAAGCTGTTTGCTGATATTTTTCTGAAGCAAATCTTTTTTAGGCCCGCCAGATACTGCAATGATCTGGTCCCGATCTGTAATACATACCATCAACCCGGTGGACTGGGCCATAGCCTCCGCATACTGAGTGGCAAAAGCTGTCAGCTCCACCATTGGCGAATATTTTTTCAGAATGATCTCACCTTCCCGGTCAGTGAAAATCTCCAAAGGAGTTCCTTCCCGCAGGCGAAGGGTTCTCCGTATCTCTTTCGGTATCACAACACGTCCAAGGTCGTCTATTCTTCTCACAATTCCCGTAGCTTTCATAGAAAAGTTCCTCCATTTTGCATTCTGACATTTACCTGTTGTTTTAGCGGTAAATGTAGTATTTGTAAAACAGAGGAATTTATACACTAGATTTCTAACCTTGAGATCCAATTTTATGGTTCTCCATTTACAACATTTATTCCTGCCTTCCACAACATCTCCATTGCAAAAAAATAATTTGCTGGTATGATTATAAACAGTAACTTTACCATTGCTGCGGAGTAAGAAAATCTATGATAAAAATCGCCATTTGTGATGATGACCCGACTATGTGCTATCAACTTCACCAGCTGATTTCCCAAAAACTGGACTCTTTGAATACTGCCCACACCATTACCTGCTATGCCAATGCTGCCCGTCTGCTTGCCATCCCTCTGGATTTTGATTTGCTGTTTTTAGATATCCAAATGCCGGGGATCGGCGGCATTTCCCTGGCCAAAACACTTCGCCAACAAAATTTTACCGGTGCGATTGTCTTTATAACAATTCTGAAGGACTACATGCTGGATGCTTTTGAGGTGGAGGCCGCAGATTACCTCTGTAAGCCTATTGACGAGGTCCGGCTGGAAAACACCTTAAGGCGCATCTTAAAACGCAAAAAAATCTTCAATGAAAAACGTTTTTTTATCCACACAATGAACTGGTGCCGTTCCGTTTTCCTCTGTGATATTTATTACTGCGAGGTCATTAACCGAAAGATCTATCTTCACACAAAGGATGGCATTGTGGAATATTACGGAAAGCTCAAGGAAGCCGAAAAACAGCTGGATGAACACTTCATTAAATGTCACCGCAGCTATATTATCAACCTAAGCTTTCTAAAGGAATATGCTAACAGTCAGGTTCTTTTGGAAAATGGAAGCCGGATTCCTGTATCCCGGCCCTATCATCAGATTCTTTTAGCTGCCATGCTGCAATACATGGAAAGGAGTAACTGACTATGGCCATTTCCAACTGGTGGGGTTTTATTCCCTGCTTTTTCTTCTTTATTGTAACCCCGGCAACCGTCTTTTATTTTTTCTGCCTCTATGCTTCCTTCCCCTGCAAATGGCACCTGGGAGCCCTTTACACTCTGTTAGTCTCTCTGTGGTTCCTTGCAGAGACTTCCCTTTGTGTCACCGGGTTTCTCTGCCTCCTTCCAAGGATTCTGCTATTGTTTCTGTGTGGCTTCGTGCTTCAGCATAAAAACAAGACTCAGCTCCTGGCAGTTGCCTCCCTGGTGATCTCTGTCAGCAGTATCTGCCATGGTCTTTCCTATCTGTTCTTTTTCTGGCTAATGACCAATCTTGCGCCTGAAATTAACATTTTTGTCCTCTGTATTGACAGCATTCAGGCATTGGCAGAAGAATTGCTGACCATCCTTTCCCTCTGGCTCATCTGGAAGTATTTCAGACAGGGAATCACGAGAAAAAGCCATCTGCCTTTTCTCTCCCTGGCAATCCCCATCTTCTACATTGCCCTGGTGGAACGAATGATTCAGGATTCCATCTATGGAAATACGATTGTCTGGGACAGTGATTTTGGCATTGTATCCCCCACAGTAAATCATACGGAAATTCTAATCCTACACTTTTTTGCCTGTGCCTGCCTTTTTCTGACCCTTGTAGCCTGGCAAAAAATTCAAAAAGCCTTTCACGATGAACAGACCATTCAGCTGTTGAAGCAGCAAACCCAGGCTCAGGAAATCTATATGGAAGAAATCCGCCTCCGCTATAAGCAGACTCAGGCCTTCCGCCATGATATTCAAAATCATCTGTCCGTTGTCGAAACACTTTTAAGCATCCGTCAAATATCCCAGGCCCAGAAATATCTGGCTCGTCTGGGGCAGATATCCAGCCAGCTCTCCCCTTCTGTTCAGACTGGGAATGCTGCTGTGGATGCACTTTTGGGAACTAAGTTCTCCCTGGCAAAGCAGAGGGAAATATCTGTCAGCTGTCAGCTAAGGATCCCTTCCCATGCTCAAATCCTGGATATCGACTGGTGTATTCTCCTGGCCAATGCTGTGGACAATGCTTTAAAATCTGCCACTCAGCTTCCTCCCACTCAGCGCGATCTCCTGATCTTTGGCAGACAAAAAGGAAATTTTTATCTTCTTTCCATAGAAAACAGCTGTTCCCCCTCCATTTCTATACCACCCAGAGAGGGGATTGGTCTTTCCAACATCCGGGCTGTGGCTGAAAAATATCAGGGAACTGTTAAGATAGTGGCAGGCGATGGCAGGTTTAAGCTACAGCTTTTTTTCCTCCTCTCTGAAACTCCTGATATCCACAACCAATGAATGGTTATCCACATCAAACCGCTTGAACGAACCTGGCAAATCAACTATACTGAATTTCAAGAGGAGGTGAAAATTAAAATATGGCTATAAACGGAATCAACCCAAGCATACCTGCAAGTGCGGGCGCTCCGCCAAATATCGGCGGTTCCGGGAAAAACCCTCAACTGGCTGCCTTAGAGCAAAAACTTCAACGCCTCAATAACGAAAAGGAAAAGGCGATCCGAAACAAAGATAAGGAAAAAGAACGAAAGCTGGAGCAAGAAATCCAGGCTGTCAAGCAGAAGATAGCACAGCTGAAGCAGAAAGAAAAGAAAGAGCAGGAAAAAGACAATCCAGAATCTTCCGCTCTCCCCAATGAACCTTTTCCGGTTTCCGGACTGGGGGATACGGTTAATCAATATGCATGATTTGTCTTACATCTTTTTTTCACAGCTATAATCCCCCGCTCCTCAGACCATTCAAGTCTTGGGGAGCGGGGGATTATAGTAAAAAACCAAATCTCAGATTGCAGGATCACTTATCTGTTTCTGACTTTTGTCTGCCAGCTGCGCCAGCTTCCCAATGATCTCCCCTGCCCGTTCCAACATAGGCCCACAGTCTTTATAAACCTTCTTTCTGTCTGCATAGTGAAAATACGGTACTTCCCCCATTTGAAATTTCAAGGCACCCTTGTAATCCTGCATCACTCCCGGGATTCCTGCTGTATCCAGCCTGGCCTTTGGATACATACTCAACTGTACCTCCTGCCGGTTTATTTTCACCTCTGTCATATAAGCCTGGTGGGCAAGAGCCTTTAGGCTGGCCACCACCAGGAGATTTTCCACAGGCGCCGGGATATCTCCAAACCGGTCAATCAGCTCATCCTGCATATCCATATGCTCTTCCTCATTTTCAATGCTGGAAATTCGCTTATAGATATCCAGCTTCTGATATTCATTGCGGATGTAGGAGGATGGAATATACGCATCAATGTCACAATCCACTATAGTCTCAAACGCTTCCTCCTCTGTTCTATTCCCCCGCAGAGCCTGAACCGCCTGGTTTAAAAGCTTACAGTACAGATCGTACCCCACGGCCTCCATATGGCCATGCTGTTCTGCCCCCAGCACATTCCCGGCTCCCCGAATTTCCAAATCCCGCATGGCGATCTTGATTCCGGAGCCCAACTCCGTAAACTCTCGAATTGCCTGAAGGCGCTTCTCCGCTTCCTCCCGCAAAAGTTTATCCCGCTTATACATAAGAAATGCATAAGATGTCCGGTTAGACCGTCCCACCCGTCCCCGGAGCTGATAAAGCTGAGACAATCCCATTCGGTCCGCATCGTGGATGATCATAGTATTGGCATTGGGAATATCCAATCCTGTCTCAATAATCGTGGTAGACACCAGTACATCGATCTCTCCACTAACAAAATCATACATGATCTTTTCCAGCTGCCGCTCCTGCATCTGTCCGTGAGCATAGACCACCACCGCATCCTTTACCAGTTCCTGAATATGGGCAGCAATTTCATCGATTCCCTTTACCCGATTATATACATAATACACCTGTCCATTGCGGGCCAGCTCCCGGCTGATTGCCTCCCGCACCATCTCGTCATTATATTCCATCACATAAGTCTGAATCGGCAGGCGGTCCACCGGAGGTTCTTCCAGAACGCTCATATCCCGAATTCCCACCAGGCTCATGTGCAACGTCCGGGGAATGGGGGTGGCTGTCAGGGTCAGAACATCCACATTCTCCTTAAGCTTCTTGATCTTTTCTTTGTGAGCCACCCCAAATCGCTGCTCTTCGTCAATAATCAAAAGACCTAGATCTTTAAATTTCACATCCTTAGACAAGACTCTATGGGTACCGATCACAATATCCACCAAACCTTTCTGAAGATCTGTGATCGTCTTTTTCATCTGGGCAGGAGTCCGAAACCGGGACATCAGATCCACCCGCACCGGAAAATCCTTCATCCTCTGAAGAAACGTATTGTAATGCTGCTGGGCCAAAATAGTTGTAGGTACCAGATATACCACCTGCTTACTCTCCTGAACTGCCTTAAAGGCAGCCCGCAGGGCAATCTCCGTCTTTCCATAGCCTACATCCCCACAGATCAGCCGATCCATGATTCGCTTGCTTTCCATGTCCCTCTTGGCGGCTTCAATGGCCTCCGCCTGATCTTCCGTCTCCTCATAGGGAAACAACTCTTCAAATTCCTTCTGCCACACCGTATCCGGACCGTACTGAAAACCAGAGGTCTCCTGACGAGCCGCATAAAGCTCCACCAAATCCTTGGCTATCTCCTTGACCGCACGCTTAACTTTGCTGCGGGTACGGTTCCACTGCTCACCTCCTAATTTGTTTAGCTTCGGTGCCTTGGCATCTGCCCCTGCATATTTTTGGATTCCGTCCAGGCGTGTCGCCGGCAAATACAGGTTTCCTCCATCTGCATACTCAATCTTCAGATAATCCTTTATAATCTTATCCCGCTCAATCTTCTCGATCCCCCGGTAGATTCCCAAACCATGGTCCTCATGAACCACATAATCCCCTACTGACAGTTCAGCAAAGCTCTGAATCCGGCTTCCCTCGTAGGAAGTCTTTTTCCGTTTGCGCTTCTTCTTTTCCACACCGAACATATCGCCCTCGGTGATCACCACAAACTTAATCTGTGGATACTCAAATCCCCGGTGCAGATTCCCGTAAGTCACCAAAATCTCTCCTGGCTGGACCTGCCTCTCCTGGTTATCCGGACAAAATGCACTAAGCTCATATTCTCGCAGATCCCCTGCCAAACGGCTGGCCCTGGTTCGTGAACCAGACAGAAGAATCACCCGATATCCTTCCCGCTTCCATCGCTGCAGATCCTTGATGAGAAGCTCAAAGCTGCTCTGATAGGAATTGACATTCTTTACATTGAGATAGTACTGCTGTTTCACTGCCATTCCCGGCAGCTTCTGTTCCAAGCCAGTCAGATACAAGGTATTATCCCTCTGCGATCGGGCCAACAGCTCCCCCGCTTCATACAAAAGGTCTATCTGTCCAGGCAGAAGATATCCTTTTTCCAGTCGCTGGGACATGCTCTCCCTAAATTCCAGCTCTACCGCCTCACCCTTCTCCCGAAGTCTGGCCGGCTCATCCAATATCACCATGCTGAAAGTCTTGTCAAAGTAATCCAGCAGTGACACCGTCTCACTACAGAAATAGGAAAGACAAAAATCCAGTCCCGTAACCTTCCATCCCTCCTCAATGCCGTCTGCCAGTTCTGCCACAATTCCTGAAAGCCGGTGAGCCTCCTCAGTCAACCTTCTCTTTCTCAATGCGTCCACCGTGGCCTTCGCCTCCTGGCGCAATCGCTTTGCACCATCCATCCGCTGCTGCTCTGTCAATACAATCTCTGCCGCTGGATAGATGATAATCTCCTCCAGCTGTTCAATCGAGCGCTGGCTCTCCAGATCAAAAGTACGGATGGAATCTACATCGGTGTCCCACAGCTCAATGCGCACTGGCTGCTCCTCTGTCAAGGGAAAAATATCCAAAATCCCTCCCCGGACAGAAAATTGTCCCATGCCATCCACCTGTCCGGTTCGCTCGTATCCCATCTGTGTCAGCTGTTTCTTCCACCATTCCAGATCAAGCCCCTGCCCGGCCTTCACCGTAATCACCTGACTCTTTAGATGGTCAAGAGGAAGCAAATGATCCATCAATCCGTCCAGAGTTGTTACCACCACCCCGGAAGCATCCTCCATCAGATGACGCAGCACCTGCAGCCTCTGACGGGTCATCAGATTCCCATGAATATCTGCACTGTAAAACAGAAGATCCTTTGCCGGATACAGCCACACATTCTGCCGAAAACAGCCAAAGTCCTCATAGATCTCCCTGGCCCGGGAATCATCATAGGTGACCACCAGCTTCCACGGTATATCTGCCGCAATCTCCTGCATCAGATGCACCTTCTGGGAATCCATACAGCCGCTTACCTGGACCGGACCTTTTTTCTGCTCCAGTCTCTGATTCAGTTCCTCATACTCAATCAATTCTGTCAGCGGATTTGCAAATACCCTGCTCATGCTTTCCTCCTGTCTCTTTTTTCTGCTATAGTCTCCTTAGCTCTGATCCTCTGCCACCCTTTTTTTCGTATTAAAAAGATTCATAGCTCGGTCCGCACCCTGGCAGATCATCATTGCCACCGCCTGAGCACCCTCCCGGAAAGCCTCATCCATCAGCTCCTGCTCTCCCTTAGAAAAACGGCTGAGCACATAATCCTTTAGATCCATTCTGGATGGTTTTTCTCCCACCCCCACCTTGATTCTTGGAAACTCCTGGGTACCCAGATGAGCAATAATATTTTTTATTCCATTATGCCCGCCGGCACTTCCCTTCAGGCGAATCCGCAGCTGTCCCGGTGCCAGACTAATATCGTCATAGATAACGATCAATTCCTTCGGCTCCGCCTTATAGTAATCCAGAGCGGACCGGATACTCTCCCCACTGAGATTCATAAAGGTCTGAGGCTTTAAAAGCAGCACTTTTTGTCCTTCAATAACCCCTTTTCCGCAATATGCCCGGTGCTTTTTATCACTGACATCTATATGATAGCTCTGTGCCAGTTCATCGATCACCGCAAACCCCACATTGTGTCTTGTTTTATCATATTCCTTTGTGGGATTCCCAAGTCCTGCAATAATATACATATTTCTTTCCTTTCCCCTTTGTCCGGTATTCCATTTTAACAGGTTATAAAAGGAAAGTAAAGGGGAAACGGCAGGCCATTACAGCCTGCCGTTTCCCCTTTATAAACCATCAATCCCCCTGATTTTCCAATGCCGTTGTTTCATACTTACTAAGAATCACACTCTGGATCATATCCCTGGTCTCTGAATTGATTGGGTGAGCAATATCCCGATATTCTCCGTCTGCCGCCTTCCTGCTGGGCATGGCAATGAACATTCCCTTTTCCCCCTCAATTACCTTGATATCGTGAATCACAAATTCATTGTCCAGTGTAATCGAAACGATTGCCTTCATCTTACCTTCTTTTTCAATCCTTCTTACTCTTACATCTGTTATCTGCATAGATTATAACCCTTTCCCCTATTACAGCGTATATCTCTCGTTCTTCTCCACCACGATCTTTACATTGCCAGGCTCACCGATATAAGTGGTGTTGGCACGAATCGTATCGCGGCTTTCCACAATACAGTTTTCAATCACTGTATTATCTCCAATGTAAACATCATTCAAAATGATGGAATTTTTAATCACACAATTGTTTCCAACATAAGCTTTTTTAAACAAAATGGAATTCTCCACCGTTCCATTGATAATGGAACCACTGGAAATCAGGCTGTTTGTCACCAAGGCACCCGGATTATATTTGGCTGGAGGCAAATCATCTACTTTGGAGTAAACATCCGGATACTCTTTAAAGAAATAATTTCTTACCTCCGGCTTTAAAAAGTCCATATTGGTCCTGTAATAAGAATCTACAGATGCAATATTGCTCCAATAGGCAGCCATGGGGTATGCATAAATCCGTTTCAAATTCTTATACCGCACAAATATATCTCTCACAAGATCCACCCGGTCCTCTGCGGCACACCGTTCGATCAGCTCAATCAGCTGACGCCTGCGGATCACATAGATCCCACAGGACACGGTACTGCCCTCTGCCACCATGGGTTTCTCCTCAAACTCAGTGATCCGTCCATCATCATTGGTTTTGACAACACCATAGCGGGTCACATCCTCCCCTTCTGGCAGCTCTGTACATACAATCGTTATATCTGCTTTCTTCTCAATATGATATTCCAGCACCTTATTGTAATCCAGCTTATAGATTCCATCACCGGAAGCAATTACCACATAGGGCTCATGACTGTTTTTCAAAAACTGCAGGTTCTGATACAATGCATCGGCTGTTCCCCGGTACCAGTCACTGTTTTCTGCCGTGATAGTAGGGGTAAACACATACAGGCCGCCTTGCTTTCTTCCAAAATCCCACCATTTGGAAGAGCTTAGATGTTCATTTAAGGAACGGGAGTTATACTGGGTAAAAACTGCCACGTTCTGAATATGAGAATTACTCATACTGCTCAGAACAAAATCAATGCTCCTGTAGCTGCCAGCAACCGGCATGGCTGAAATGGCCCTCTTGCTGGATAATTCCCTCATTCTCTTGCTGTTCCCGCCTGCCAAAACAATGCCAATCGCTCTCATCGCACACCACCTGCCTTTATAATGGATTCTCCGCCTGCCAGACTTCCACCCGGATAATCCTCTGCAGACGTAACGCCGGATATGGCCGTATTCTTACCAATCCTTACATGATCGGGAATCACACTATGCTCTCCAACCGTAACTAAATCAAACTGATATACCTTAGGGTCATAGGTGCTGGGGACAAACTCTCCAACCCCCAGCTCAGTCCCAGCCCCCACCTTGGTGTCCTCCGCCACAATCGCCTTGGTCACCTTGGCTCCCTCGCCGATCACACTGTCCCGCATAATAATGGAATCCCGGACAACTGCACCCTTTCCAATCGTAACGCCAGCACCGATCACCGAGTTATGTACCTCTCCGTAGATCTCTGTCCCTTCCCCAATAATGCTACGGGCAATCACCGCGTCCGGCGCAACATATTGAGGAGGAATAATATCACTCTTAGTGTAAATCTTCCAATATTCTTCATACAAATTGAATTCCGGAATAATGTCAATCAACTCCATATTGGCTTCCCAGTAGGAGCCTAGGGTGCCCACATCCTTCCAATACCCATTGTATTCGTAAGCAAAAATCCTCTTCCCGTCCCCATGACAATAGGGGATAATATGTTTCCCAAAATCACAGCCCGGCTCTTCAGACAGATGGATAAGAGCCTCCTTTAGCACCGGCCAGCTGAATATGTAAATCCCCATAGAAGCCAGATTGCTTCTGGGATTTTCGGGCTTTTCTTCAAACTCGGTGATACGGTTTGTCTCATCTGTAATAACGATACCAAAACGGCTTGCCTCCTCGATGGGAACCGGCATGGCGGCGATAGTGACATCGGCATTATTCGCCTTATGGTATTCCAGCATCACCTCATAATCCATCTTATAGATGTGATCTCCGGACAGGATCAACACATAATCCGGATTGTAGGTCTCCATAAACTCCAGATTCTGGAAAATGGCATTGGCAGTCCCTGTGTACCAGTCACTGCCTTTACTTTTTTCATAAGGCGGAAGGATCGTGACTCCCCCCACATTACGGTCTAGATCCCACGGAATGCCAATTCCGATATGGGTATTCAAACGCAGCGGCTGGTATTGTGTCAGCACGCCAACCGTATCTACGCCTGAATTGATGCAATTGCTCAGGGGGAAGTCTATGATCCTGTACTTTCCACCAAATGAAACTGCAGGCTTTGCCACCTTCTGCGTAAGTACTCCCAGACGGCTGCCCTGGCCTCCCGCCAATAGCATGGCAATCATTTCTTTCTTAATCACGCTATCACCTCGCTGTAGTATTTTCTTATAGTAATGATTATACCACATAATTCCAAAATAGTGAACAAATTTTGGAATTAATCTTATGATTTTTTGTGCATTTTCCGACATCTTTTGTATGATTTATTTTTTTCAGGCAGATAACAGGGAAAAGTCCCGTTGAAAGCTGCCTCTGACCCTTGAATCCTTTAAAAAAATAAAGTATAATTCCCATATAGCGCCAGATTCTGCCATTTTGGCGCCCACATCTCTCCGGCCTTACGCTCCCGCCGGCCGGAAAAATAAAATTAAGGAGAATCATAATGGATTTAATTACCGTGAGAGAATTATACCGAAACCGGGAAGAATATTTGGACAAGGAGATTTCCATTGGCGGCTGGGTACGCAGCGTTCGCGGTTCCAAGGCATTTGGCTTTATTGTTGTCAGCGATGGCAGTTATTTTGATACACTTCAGATCGTCTACCACGATACTTTAACCAACTTCTCCCAGATCAGCAAGCTGAATGTGGGAGCTGCCATCATTGTAAAAGGCATTCTTATAGCCACTCCAGATGCCAAGCAGCCTTTTGAGATCCAGGCCTGTGAGGTAACGGTGGAAGGTGCCTCCGCTCCGGATTATCCCCTGCAGAAAAAGCGTCACACCCTGGAGTATCTGCGCACCATCAGCCATCTGCGGCCCAGAACCAACACCTTTCAGGCCGTGTTCCGTGTCCGCTCCCTGATTGCCTATGCGATCCATCAATATTTCCAGGAGCGGGACTTTGTTTATGTCCATACCCCACTGATCACAGGAAGTGACTGTGAGGGAGCCGGCGAAATGTTCCAGGTCACTACCATGGATCTAAAAAATATCCCCCAAACTGGGGATGGCTCAGTGGATTTTTCCCAGGATTTTTTTGGAAAACCCACCAATTTAACAGTGAGCGGTCAGCTAAACGGTGAGACCTATGCCATGGCCTTCCGCAATATCTATACTTTCGGACCAACCTTCCGGGCAGAGAATTCTAACACCACCCGCCATGCGGCAGAATTCTGGATGATTGAGCCTGAGATGGCTTTCGCCGACCTTAAAGACAATATGGAGGTGGCAGAAGGAATGCTCAAATATATTATCAGCTATGTGCTTGAACATGCACCAGAGGAGATGGCATTTTTCAACAGCTTTATCGACAAAGGTCTTTTGGACCGGTTAAACGGAGTCCTTCACTCGGAATTTGCCCATGTGACCTATACTGAGGCCATTGATCTTCTGGAAAAGAACAATGAGAATTTTGACTATAAGGTTTCCTGGGGCTGTGACCTGCAGACAGAACATGAGCGCTACCTGACCGAACAGGTCTTTAAGCGTCCTGTATTTGTCACTGACTATCCAAAGGAGATCAAGGCATTTTACATGAAGATGAACCCAGACAACAAGACCGTAGCCGCCATGGACTGTCTGGTGCCCGGCATAGGGGAGATCATTGGCGGCAGCCAGCGTGAGGATGATTATGAAAAGCTTTTAGAGCGCATGAAGGAGTTAGATCTTAAGGAAGAGGACTATGGTTTCTACCTGGATCTGCGCAAATATGGCTCCACCCGCCATGCTGGTTTTGGCTTAGGTTTTGAGCGCTGTGTCATGTACCTGACTGGCATGAGCAATATCCGGGACGTGATCCCCTTCCCCAGAACGGTTAATAGTTGTGAACTGTAAACAGCGGCAGACCAGAAACTGCTGCAATCGTAACAAACTGTAAAGGAGCTGCCATGAAATTTATCCATACTGCCGATATCCACTGGGGTATGAACCCGGACAGTGACAAGCCTTGGAGCCGCGACCGGGCCCAGGCCATCCGGGACACCTTTTCAGAGACCGTCCGCCAGGCAAAGCTTAAAGATGTGGACTTTCTATTTGTCGCAGGGGATCTGTTTCACCGGCAGCCCTTGTTGCGGGATTTAAAAGAACTAAATTATCTGTTCTCCACCATTCCTGGGATCCAGGTAGTGATCATTGCTGGCAACCATGATCGGATCCGCCCTAACAGCGCACTGCGAAGCTTTTCCTGGTGCTCGAATGTAACCTGGTTGATGGAAGAAACTCCCACAGTAGCTGTTTTTGAAAAACAGAATGTGGATATTACCGGTTTTTCCTACCACACAGCAGAGATTACCGAACCACTGTTAAAGGATATCGCACCTCCGGCCACTTCCCGGATCCATATCCTTTTGGCTCATGGCGGTGATCATTCCCATCTGCCTTTGGACAAAAAGCATCTCTCCAACGCCGGTTTTTCCTATGCTGCCCTGGGGCACATCCACAAATCAGAGTTAGCACCTGATTTTTCCTATGCCTATCCCGGTTCCCCGGAACCTTTGGACAAGACAGAGACTGGTCAACATGGGATTTTGTATGGAGAAATCAGTCCCAGCTCCCGCCAGGTTGTTCGCCTGGAGTTTATCCCTTTGTCCCAGGCTCAGTATATTCCGCTGGTCATCCATGTAACCCCAGCCACCACCAACAGTGAACTGACCTCCCGCATTTTTGATGAGGCCAGCCGCCGGGGACTGGAGCATATTTACCGGTTCCGCATCCGTGGTATGCGAGATCCGGATATCCAGTTTGACCTAAATCCATTGGAAAAACAAATTCAGGTCATTGAAATCATAGACGAATCAGAACCTCAGTATGATTTCAGCCGCCTGTTTGCCGAGCATCCCGGCGATATGATCGGATTTTATATCCGCGCCCTGCAGAAGGAGGAGATGAGCTCCGTGGAGAAAAAAGCGCTCTACTACGGTATTGATGCCCTGCTCTGTACCACCGATGAGCGGAGATAAGGAGGACTGACAGGATGAAGCTACTGGACCTGCACATTGATGGTTTCGGCAAGTTCCACGACTGTGATGTAACATTTTCAGACGGACTGAATATTATATATGGAAAAAACGAGGCTGGCAAATCCACCATCCACACCTTTGTGCGCTGTATGCTTTTCGGCCTTGAGCGTGGCAGAGGACGCGCCTCTAAAAATGACACCTACTCCCACTTTGAACCCTGGGATGGCAAGGTTGCCTATGGAGGCTGGATGCGGGTTGAAGAAAAGGGTACGGTTTACCGGATTGAACGAAATTTCCAGAAAGAAAAAAAATCCCTTACCATTATCAATGAAACGCTGGGAAAACAGGTAGAGTCTGCCAAGACCTTTATGGACTCTTTGCTGTGCGGATTAAGCGAGACTACCTATTCCAATACTATCAGTATTGGCCAGCTTAAAAGCGTCACTGACGGAGGAATGGTATCCGAACTGCGCAATTATATTGCCAATATGAACACCACCGGCAATATGTCCTTAAACATTACCCGGGCCACCTCCCATCTGCGAAGCAGACGCAAGGAATTTGACCGTTTATTAGATCCGGAAGCTGCCAGAAACTACGCCATCCTTCAAGGTGAGATCCGCAATATCGAAAAAGAAATATCCGCGCCGGAATATGAGAACCAGCTACACACATACCAGAATATGCGTTCTCAGATCCACAGCCAGATCGCCAAGAAGCAGGAGGAGCGGGAAGCCCTTCTCCAAAAGCTGGCCTCTGGTCGCCAGGCTCTTTCCAGTGCTCAGTTCACTGACGAAGAATCAGTGGTTCGCTATCGTGATGAGACATGTGATACTTATGATGCTTACCAGTCAGCCAGAAATTCCTGTGAAAAAAAATCCCGGTCTGTGTTGACTGCCCTCTCCCTTCTGATGGCAGTGCTCACCGGTATTTTTACCGGTATTGTTGCCATTCAGGAGCATACCCGGAGAATGGCTCTAGCTGCCTCTGCCTCACCATCACCCGTATTCAGCCTTCAAGATCCGGCCTTTTTGCTGATTTGCTTTCTGGCAATCCTCACGCTCATTTTTGCTGTCACTGGGATCTCTCTGATTCTTTCACGGAAACACGATCAGCGAGATCTGGCCTATACAAACAAACTTCTACAGGAGGTATTTTCCCGTCATCTGGGTGACCCATCTGTCTCTCAGGATGCAATGGACGCATTTATGGCACGAATGGATGAATATATTCGTCTAGGGCAGGCAGTTGTTCGCTCAGCAGCCTCTGTTGAGATACAAGCCGGGGAAATTGCCGCTTTAAAGGAACGGGCATCCTCCTGTGACGATGTGATTTCCCATCAGCAGCGCACCCAGTGGGAACTAGAAAAAAAGCTGGACCGCCTTTCTCAGTGCAAAGATCAGGCCGAATCTATCCAGCTTGTATTGGAGGAAAATGACCGGATTCGGGAAGAAATTGCCGCCATTGATCTGGCCCTAGATACCATGACCGAGCTGTCCTCCACCATCCGTGATTCCTTTGGCCTTCACCTTAACAAAGCCGCTTCCGATATGGTTGGTGAGATCACCGGAGGTGTATATGACAGCATGAGTGTGGATGAGAATCTTAATCTTTTTATGAACACGCGAACAAAGCTGGTTCCTGTATCCCAGGTCAGCAGCGGCACTATGGATCAGGTTTATCTGGCACTGCGTCTGGCCGCTGCCCGGCTCATCCAAAAGGATCAGGATCAAATGCCTCTTATCTTTGATGACAGCTTTGTACAATACGATGATGAACGGCTGAAAATGGCACTGAAATGGCTGTCAAAAGCCTACAATAATCAGATCATTATTTTCACCTGTCATCAGCGGGAAGCTCAGATGATGACGGCTAATCAGATCGGCTTCCATCTGATTGAAATCTAATCTGTTCAGTTATTATGAATATAACTGTAAAATCCGCCATGGCCAAATAGCTTTAGCCACGGCGGATTTAATTTTTCCGCTATTTTTCTTGTCCTGCAGAGATAACTGGTGCCTTTTGGACTGTCGGCTCTTCTTCTGTTATGTTCTCACCTGTGTCAGATCCCTTTTCCTCTGCATGAGGGTCCGGAGCTATAGAAGGCTCACTTGTAGCAGTTTCCGCTGGATTCGGCATAGAAAAAGGAATCGCTGCCTGTGTCTCTGGCTCTGCCCTGACTATATTATCAATCTTTTCAATATTGATTGTGGGAAGACTCTCGGCTCCTCCTGTCTGCATCCGATAGCGAATCAATCCCTGGAACTCCCCTGAAAGGGTTATCTCATCTCCCACTACCAGGCTGGTATCCACAATACTTCTCTTGTACTCGCCTACTGCTTTATTCTCCTCATCCCCATTTACAGCCAGCACAATCTGTACAGATGTGGAGCCAACGGATGCTGAACGTATGATTGTCCCGGAAAACTGCACCTGTTTTTTTAAATATTTTTCCGGTTCCTTAACCACCATAGAATATTCATTATCCTTTCCTGCCTCCATGGACTCTTCCACTGCCTTTAATGATTCCTCTGCAGCCTTAAGGGATTCTTCCATGGCCTTTAATGATTCCTCTGCAGCCTTAAGAGATTCCTCAGTCTCCTTATAAGAAGCTTCGCTCTCCTTATCTGAGGCCTTCTCAGAAACCTCATGTGTCTCTTCTGCACTCTCTAAAGCGCTGGTTTCCACTGCCTCTTCGCTGGATAACACCTCCGTATTTGCCGGAACGCAACCCGCCGTCAAAATCACAACCCCCAAAATTAAGCCTACTTGCCTCTTTGTCATCAGTACTTCCTCCCAAAAATTCTGTTATCTTTTTCTCTGATACTTATTTTAATCTCCTTTTTTTACCACGTCAATCCCTATATACGGCCGGTTTCCTCTGTTTTTCCATGTTTTGATTTTAGTACTGGCTCTCTGTTAATCAGCGAAGTGATTGGCCGGAGGTGAACCAGTAACCATGGCGAACCACTGAGAAATATTTAGTAAAATACCATTCCTACCTGAAACAGCACCCCAAAAAATTCATATACTATTAGCAACAACTGTTTCGGAGGCTTTTATGTCTCAATACACACCTACAACTGGTACAATTCTCCAAATCCAATGGCAGGATGCTCCTTTCGTCCCGCAAGACTGCGGCACCCTGCGCCTTACACTTCAGACCATGGATCAGGGCCTGACCCACATTACAGTCAGCGGTTCAACCTATGTTTTAAACAGCCGGCCCTTAAGAACAGGGGATCAGATAACCTGCTTTTATTCTCTCCTGGCCCCAGTGCCTATGATCTATCCACCCCTGTACCATGCTGTGGTAATCGTCCCCACCTCCGCCGGCACCTATGCTGCTCTTGATAGGTTCACCTATCTGGCCAACAGTCACCAACTTACCAATTCCGATGATACCCTTCGCCTGAATATCTCCAATCAAACCAGAGTCATGCTGCCTAATGGTCAGCCCTTTGGCGGCTCTCTGTCGGGGAAACTACTGTTGGTAATCTACAGCGCCACCACCCGCAGCATTCCGGCCCAGACCACACCCGATCAAATCATTGTATTCTGCCAGCAATAATCCCTGCTTTCTACTTTCCGCAGCCAATACAAATCGTCAAAAAGTGGATTTCCTCCACTCCTGCTGCCTTCAATACCTGGGTACATGCCTCGATGGTACTTCCCGTTGTATAGATATCATCGATCAGCACCACACACCGGGGAACAGCCTTTCGGCAGCAGGATGGATGAAGCCCAAATGCCTGCTGCAAATTTTTCAGCCGCTCTTTCGGCGTCAAATCCCGCTGTGGCATAGTTTTTTTGTTGCGGATCAGAATCCTTGAGTCCAGCGGTATCCCCCACTGCTTTCCCAGCCGCCTTGCCAGCTCTTCCGCCTGGTTATATCCCCGCTGCCGCCTGCGGGATGGGTGAACCGGAACAGGGATCAGCACATCCGGATTCCACATCTTTATCTGCTTTCCGAAACGATATGCCATGGTCCCACTATAAAAATCCAAATACTCCCGCTTATTTTTATACTTGATCGCCGCCATAGACCCGCGGGCAGCCTCGTTATAATTAAAAAGTGCCCTGCCAGATGCAAAGGACCTTCTGTGACGGCTGCAGTCCGAGCAATACTCTGTCTCCTCCCCCACAACTTCCTTGCCGCATTTTTGGCAGGCAGGCGGCTTTACAGGAGACAATAAGACCAGACAGGAGGGACAGATCCACTGTCCCGCCGGCTCCACGATTTCTCCACAAACCGGGCACCGGCGAGGAAATAAAAGATCCACCGCACTGGCTGTAAGACTACTTGCTGCCTCCTTTATTATTCTGATTCCTCTTATATCCGTCAATTGGCAATATTCCTCCTTTTAAAGGTACTCCATAATCTCCCGAATCCGTTCCTTTAATCCGGTATAGCGTTTTTGCTCCACCTCATTATCCACCATCTTCTGAAACATATCCGGAATACCAACCAGACAGACACAGGCCCTGGCTCTGGTGACAGCAGTATAGATCAGGTTTCGGGTCATTAGCATACGAGGGCCTGAATGAACCGGAATGATTACTGCCGGGTATTCACTTCCCTGAGATTTATGTATCGTAATGGCATAAGCCAGCTCAAGCTCCTCCAGCTGTCGAAATCCGTAGTCCACCATCCGCCCCTCATCAAACTCCACGGTCAGCTCCTCCGAAAAGGTATTGATCTCTCGTATGATTCCAATATCGCCATTAAACACCCCTGTTCCGGTATCTGATACAGTCCCATGTAACCCCCGCACCTCCCATTGGGTCTGATAATTGTTTTTGACCTGCATTACCTTGTCTCCAACCCGGTAAACCATTCCACCAGACTCCTTCTCCGCTTTAGAGGGGGATTTAGGGTTTAGATGTTCCTGCAAAATGCTGTTCAGCCGCTCCACCCCCAGCGCCCCTTTCCGCATAGGTGTCATAATCTGAATATCAAAAGAGTCTGCATGGACATATCCCGGCAGCTTGTCCTTAACCAGGGTAATCATAGACCGGATAATCGCATCTGGCTGCTCTCCCCGGATAAAAAGGAAATCCCGGCTTTTCTTCCCCAATAAAACGGACTCTCCTCCATTGATCTTGTGAGCATTGACAATAATATCGCTCTCTGCCGCCTGTCGGAAAATCCGGTTGAGCCGTACCACTGAAAAGCATTCTGATTCAATCATATCTCGCAGCACATTACCTGCCCCCACACTGGGGAGCTGGTTTACATCACCCACCAAAATGAGGCGGGTTCCCGGGGACACCGCCTTTAGCAAAGCATGCATCAAATAAATATCAACCATGGATGTCTCATCTATAATAATCGCATCTGCATCCAGCGGATTCTCCTCTCCTCGCTCAAAATGCATTCCCCCAATGCCTCCGTCATCATCTGGCATCCCATTCAATTCTAAAAGCCGGTGGATTGTTTTGGCCTCATAACCTGTAGCCTCTGTCATCCGTTTTGCTGCCCTTCCCGTAGGTGCTGCCAGCAAAATAGTCATCTCTTCCTGCTCAAAATAGCGGATAATCGTATTGATTGTAGTAGTCTTTCCCGTTCCCGGCCCACCAGTGATAATGAGCAGCCCACTGTTGACTGCCTGTGTCACTGCCTGAATCTGCATCTCATCTGCCTCAATCCCTTCCTCATTACAGATCTGCTCCAGCTTTCTGTGAATATCCTCCACCGGCTCACTCCCCCGAATATTCAAATCGTGCAGCATCCGGGCTGTATTTAACTCCATATAGTAATACTGGGATGCATAAATATGGCGCTGGGAAAGGTTTTCTTCCTCCTGTCCTTCCCCTGTTTTTACCACAATCTTTTTTTCCATCTGAAGATCCATCAAGTGCTTTTCCATAATCTGCGGATCTACCCGCAAAAGTTCGGAAGCATTTTTTAACAGCTCTTTCTGAGGTAGATAGGTATGACCATTTACCACTGACTGAAGCAGACAATAAAAAATACCGCTGCGGATCCGAAAATCAGAATCCATCAGGATTCCCACCCGCTGAGCAATCTCATCTGCCATTTTAAATCCGACTCCCTGAATATCATCCGCCAGTTTATAGGGATTCTCCTTGATGATCCCGTACAAATGCTGCCCATACTCCTGATAAATTTTCAAAGCCAAATTCATAGATATCCCATACTCCTGAAGGAACATCATAGCCTGGCGCATCTCCTTTTTTTCTTCCATCTGCTCACTGATAGACCGGGACAGCTTTTCACTGATACCCTTCACCTCTGTCAATCGCTCCGGCTCCTCCTCAATAATACGAAAGGTATCCGCCTTAAACCGCCGTACAATCCGTGCCGCCAAAGCAGCCCCCACCCCTTTGATAGCTCCAGATCCCAGATACCTCTCCATAGAAGCCGTATCCTCTGGTGATTTCAGCTCGTACTCCTCTACCTGAAGCTGCTCGCCATAAATCGGATGCTCCACCATCCGTCCTTTGGCCTCAACCAGATCTCCTTCACTAATATAAGGAAATGTCCCAACCAGCACATAATCCTGTCCCTCATAGCCTAAGCTTAATACAGAATATCCATTATCCTCATTCCTGAACTTGATCTTCTCCACATACCCTTTAACTGTTGCCATGTCCACGCCACCTGTCAATATAAAAATAAAGCTCCGCGCCTTTCCCGGTGCGGAGCCACCCTCATCCCTCTCAATACTCACGAGCCCTAACATCCCCATGCTGGAACTCAATAAACTTCCCTGTGCCAATCGCCACAGCAGTCAAGGGATCCTCAGCTACCATGGTTGTAATCCCTGACTTCTCCTCAATCAGCTGGTCCAGACCGTTGAGCAGCGCACCACCGCCAGTCATAACAATCCCCCGGTCAAAGATATCTGCCGCCAACTCTGGCGGAGTCCTCTCCAATACATTGTGTACTGCATCCACAATCTGCATTGCCGGTTCTCTTAAGGCCTCTAAAGTCTCATCCGAGGTCACCACAATGGTTTTGGGCAGGCCTGTCACCAGATTCCGGCCACGGACCTCCATTGTCAATACCTCTGGTCTTCTGTACGCAGCACCGATATTAATCTTGATCTCCTCTGCTGTTCGCTCACCAATCAGAAGATTATGTTTCTTCCTCATATAACGAACCAACGCTTCATCAAAATCATCTCCTGCTACTTTAATGGATGTGCTCACCACCGGACCTCCCAGAGAGATCACTGCGATGTCTGCTGTACCTCCGCCAATATCCACAATCATATTTCCGCAAGCCTTGGAAATATCGATTCCAGCCCCAATAGCCGCCGCCACCGGCTCCTCAATGATAGCAACATCTCTGGCTCCTGCATTGTAGGTTGCATCCTCCACAGCCTTCCGCTCCACCTCTGTAGCTCCACTAGGAATACAGACAGCAATCCTCGGCTTGCGCAAGGTCCTCTTTCCCACTGCCTTTGTAATAAAATACTTCAGCATCTTCTCTGTCACTGTGTAATCAGAGATAACCCCCTGGCGCAGAGGACGTATGGCAATAATATTGCCCGGTGTTCTGCCGATCATCAATCTGGCCTCCTCGCCAATCGCCATGATCTTGCTGGAATCCCGGTCAATGGCAACTACAGACGGCTCCTTCAGCACCACGCCCTTACCTTTGATATATACTAAAATACTTGCTGTACCTAAATCAATTCCAATATCATTGGACACTAACATTCTTGTTTTTCCTCCTGTTTGTTCCTTCCATTTCCATTACTTTAAGTATTTACAATATTTCCAATATCAATCGTATATTTATTAGGAAACGTCACAGATCTTTTCCCTGTAACATTTCTTTATTATATACAAATATAGCCTATTTTGAAAGGGTTTTTTTATTTTTTATTTTGTTTATAGTTTTTTTATTATGGAGACACATTTTTGACACAAATATTTTTTATACTTTAAATACATTATCCGATAGGATAATGAGCCTTTGTTTCAAGTTTACACTTGAAATTGTAAAGCTTTTTCATACTCATACCTGCCAGAAGCGATTCTGGCAGGCCCCCCTAAAACCATTTTCTTTTATTTGTATACCTACCATTCCCAAAAGTAATGCAGAAACCCACCGACCCCTCGGTGGGTTTTCTGTCTTTTGTTCCTCTCTGCACATAAAATCCCTCTTTTTCATATACTGAATACAACATCTGATATTAAAGGCAGCTCCTATGGTTCTTCCTCTTAGCTATGCAAAGTCTGGCCAGCATCTTCGGATCGTATGGATTGCCAGCGAACCCTGCATGAAGCAAAAGCTCGCATTGGCAGGCTTTCGTCCCAATGAAACTCTGTACTGCATTTTAAAACCTGTTTCCAGAGGCATGGGAGCTTACCGCATCCATGGTTCTCTTATCGCTCTGCGGTGGGAAAATATCAAAGAAATATTTGTGGAGGAGTTTCTCCTGTCTTAAAAGCATTCCATAATGTAAAAAGCCGACAGCTTTCCCCTCTGGAAGCTGCCGGCCTTTTGGTCTGAATCAGAAAAACGGTCCGGTTTTTAACCCTAGTCCTCTTCTTCCTCCTCCATTGCAATGACTGCTGCTGTGCTGGCTACAGTCGTCACACTGGCAACCACTGCAAAAATAATAATCAGCAACACGCCACCCATAAAATACAATAATTCCATTCTGTGTCCTCCTGACCTTATCCGCCTTCTCTCCACCCTTTTCTATCAGGCTTTCTTCGGACTCTGGCCTATTTGTGCATCCTTATTTGTATATCATCTGCTGTCTAGTATATCACACTCAGTCCGGAAATTCAACTTGGGATTTCACCAGGATTCCTATCCAGCTGTTTTCCTATTGCTGTTCACACCATGGCAAATCATGCTCCTGATTCGTCAATAAAAATAATAGCCCTTGTATACACAAGGGCTATCAGAGCAGGATACGGGAATCGAACCCGCCTCTTCAGCTTGGGAAGCTGACATACTACCAATGTACTAATCCTGCCAATCCACCGCTGAAAACTCACATTCTCACTGCGGACTTTTCTATTATACTATAGAATCCAAAAAATTTCAACCACAATTTTTCCAGGAATTTTGCATTGCCTAAATCATTACCTTTCACCCCCATACACAATCCTTCCATTACAAATCGTGTACTTTACTTTTCCAAACAATCTCTCCCCCACAAAAGGCGAATTAGAGGCCCTGGAAACAAATTCTGTCACAGTCCACAGTTCATTCGGGTCAAACAGCACCAGATCTGCATCTTCTCCTAAAGCCAGAACCCCCTTTTTCAAGCGATACAGCCGGGCAGGATTCAGACTCATCTTCTCGATAAGCTGAAGAAGGGATAAGTGCCCTGCATGAACCAGATTTGTGATCCCCAAAGCCAAGGCTGTTTCCAAACCGATTATTCCGCTAGGCGCCTGAGTAAAGGGCAGATTCTTTTCCTCCTGGCTGTGAGGTGCATGATCTGTGGCTATAATATCAATAATCCCTTCCCGAAGTCCCCGAAGAACCTCCGCCCGGTCTGATGATGTTCGCAAAGGCGGATTCATCTTTGCTAAACTCCCATACTTTTCCACTGCAGACTCGTCCAGAGAAAAATGATGGGGAGTCACCTCTGCCACAACCTTCGCCCCCAAACGTTTCGCCATCTCAACGATTGCCACAGAATTGCCGGAGCTGATATGCTGGATGTCCACAGTAGCCCCCGTATGCAGCGCCAGAATACAATCCCGGGCCACCATCACATCTTCTGCCAGTGCCGGAGAACCACCGATCCCCAGTTTTTGAGATATCTCCC
Source organism: Lachnospiraceae bacterium (assembly GCA_022794255.1). Lineage (GTDB taxonomy): Bacteria > Bacillota > Clostridia > Lachnospirales > Lachnospiraceae > Brotaphodocola. The sequence continues at coordinate 34,086 of JAAWEL010000065.1, read as the reverse complement.
CCTGATTGACTCCGTTATTCTCTATAAAAGACGGATCCTCCTCATGAAAGCTCAAAGGCACATCCAGGCGGACTGCCTCCTCCATGGCACGTTTTGCCAACAAAGCATCCATAATAGGCATACCATCATCCGTAAATCCGGCTGCCCCATGCTGCTTTAAAAGCCCCATGTCTGTCAGGCTTTTTCCTCTCATACCTACAGTAATCGTAGCGGCAGAAAGTACATGGATCCCTGTCCTTTTTCCTTCTTCCAGAACATACTCCAGGGTCTCCACATTATCTACCGGAGGTTTCGTGTTGGCCATACACACCACAGTAGTAAATCCTCCTTTTGCCGCTGCCTTCGCGCCAGTGTGAATATCTTCTTTATGGGTCAGGCCCGGATCCCGAAAATGAACATGAACATCGATAAGACCTGGAGCAACTACAAGCCCGTCTGCATCAATGACCGTAAGATCTCCTTCTGACACCCTTTCTGCCAGGCCTTCCATGTCTGGCCTTATATCAATAATTTTCCCCTGATCAATAACCAAATCCATTATTTCATCTGTTCCTGAAGCCGGATCTATAATCCGCCCTCCTTTTATAAAGATCATAATGATCCCTCCCATATCTGTTCAAAGAGCAAAGAATCCTTAAACATCCTTCCCTCTGATCTTTCTGTGAAACCATTTTTCCGGCATCTCAAAGACAAACACAATGCCCAAAACAATGGCGACTGCACACTTCACAGCACCAAATCCTGTCTCCAATGCCATAGAAAGCTGATTGCTTACCATGTAATAAGCAGCCCAGTAAATCCCGGCGCCTGGCACCAGGGGAAAGATTCCTGCTATCAAAAATAATGTTGCCGGACAGCGCTTGCGCACGGCAAACCATCGAGACAAAAGAATAACCACTACCGTTGCACAGAAGGTGGCAACAGCTCCTGAGTTTCCTGGCAGACAAAATAAATAAACCAGCCACCCGATCCCTCCAATAAAGCCGCAGTACAGATAATATCGAACAGGCACCCCAAACAATAGGGAAAAGCCTATGGTTCCTCCAAAGGCAGCAAGCACCTGCAAAATCATCTTTGCCATAAGTATACCCCTCCTGCAACCCCATTATAAATGGCCATCATAAATCCGACTCCCATGGCAATACAGAAAAATACCATCATGGCATCCAGCATCCGTACAGAGCCGGAGATGTAGTCCCCGTCTGCCATATCCCGAATCGCATTGGTAAAAGCAACTCCTGGCACCATAATAATAATACCGCCGATTAACATAGATTCCAGATGATTTCCCAGGTGAAACCGGTAGCAAAGTATACTTAAAAGAGTTACCCAGGCACTCCCCACAATATTGCACACAATTTTTGAAAAATGAGGCTTTCCAACGTTAAGCAGATACCAATACAGCAAAATTCCGATGCCTACAGTACAGAGTGCGTCCCGCCAGCTGCCTCCAAATAAGTAGCTGAAGCATGCCCCGGAAAAACCAGCAACCATGATCTGCAGCCGCTCAGGAAATTCAGGCATATGCTGAATCCGCTCCAATTCCTTCCTTACCTGTTCTAAGGTATAATCTCCATGGACAATCTGCCGGGAAAGCTGATTGACCTCAGCCACTCTTCCCAAATTTGTCCGGTTGACCGGGATCAGCAGTACCTTGGCAAACTGAGATTCCGTCCCATCGCCGCAAGTGAGAAAAATGCCATTGCTCAATACAAATGCACTGGCCGATTTCAAGCCGAAATGATCGCAAATCCGATAAATCGTATCTTCCACCCGGAATATCTCCGCCCCATTTTCCAAAAGAATTTTCCCCGCTTCCAGAGCTGCCAGCAAAACCTCCCGGTCCTGTTGTATGCTTTCCATAAAAAAGAAATCCCTTTCTCTGTCAGATTACAAAGCTTTCACCTTCCCTGTGGATAACCATGACTTTATCCCTGTATGCAGATGCACACTCCAAGGCCTTCAGACGTTCAATAATACCGAAATCTCCCCAAAAATGCATGGGAAATACATTTTTCGCCCCAACTGTTTCCATAAATTCATGGATTCCCAGATAAAACCATTCCTCCTGCCGCCCGTCTAAAGGCAGCATTGCCACATCCAAATCTTTCTGGCAGTCTCGAAGCTTCTCTAACTCCCGTCTATAGTTGGCCCTCATATTATTGTTCCAGGCTTTCGTTTCCCCGTTCCATATCCAATTATTTAAATCACCTGCATGATACAAGGAGCTTCCCCCGTTTTCCACCAAAAAGGCCACCCCTTCATCCGTTGACTGAAAAGCGGTAATGCGGGTACCTCCTCCTTCCTTCAGCTCAAGCACAGCGCCTGGATCCATATATTCCGTACAGGAAAAATATTTTTCCGGCACACGGTTTTGCCAGATATCATCTGACAAAATATATCGGATCCGTGGATGTCGGTTTTCCAGTTTAAAAATAGATGGAGAAAAATGATCCTCATGACGGTGACTGGCAAAAACCAGCAAATCCTTGCCGTCATCTAATGGCGGAAGGGGACCCTTGATATAATCAAACAGCAGCAGGATTTGTTCCAGCTCCACAAGGAAACAGCTATGATAAATATACGTGATTTTCATGGAAATTCCTCCATTGTTTATTTTTGTATCAAATATAGCTATATCAGATGTTCAGTATATCACAGAAGGAAAGAAAAAAACAATAGGATTTACAGGGGGGCGGAAAAAAAGACAGCAGCCTTTCCGGTAAAGGAAGCTGCTGCCTCAAAACGTAATAACTACTTTCCTGACTTCCGGCTTTAGGACTGTACACGTGTGTCCTGATTCTGCATATAAAAGCTGATCAGATACAGTCCACACAGCCCTACCAACCCATAAATAATCCGGGAGATCCAACTCATACCGCCGAATATGGAAGCCACCAGATTAAAATCAAAAAAACCGATCAGCCCCCAGTTCACTGCGCCGATAATCGCAAGAGTCAGCGCTGTGTAATCCAAAGCTTTGTTTCTCATAATGCCACCTCCTTGATGCCAGTGTACTGCTTAATCTAAAAAGAAGCAGCTCAGCACACCTGTATAATCCACTTAATGTTTTTGTTCCTTTGTGGATTATACTAGTATGTACAAGAGACAGCAAAGTATACAGATGATTCCTCAATTGGATTTTACCTCTTTCCAGAGATCATTATATACACTGTCCACCTCATCTCCAAGATAACGGAACACCTCACAATTCACCAAAGAATCAATATCCGGAAACACAGATTTATTGTTCTGCAAGTCCTCATCCAACAGCTCAAATGCACCCCTATTGGGCGTAGGATAAGTAATGTATTCAAAATTAGCCTTAGCGATCTCTGGACGGCATAAAAAATCAATCCACTTTTCCGCATTTTCCTTATTTTTCGCATTTTTCGGGATCACCCAGCAATCCAGCCAAAGGTTGGTTCCCTCCTCCGGCAACACATACTCCAAAGTGTAATCCAGCCCCAGACTGGCCACCTCCTCCTGAATATACAGCATCTCACCAGAATAGATCACTCCCACAGCCGCCTCACCGCCGATCATTTTGTCCCGGACCTGATCAATCACGTAGGCCTGTACCAACGGCTTCTGACTAATCAGTGCATCCTTTGCCTGTCTAAGTTCGCCCTCATCCTCACTGTTCATGGAAAAACCATCTTTCTTAAGTGCAACCATAAAAGCATCACGAACACTGTCCTGCATCAAAATCTCTCCGCTTAATCTTTCATCCCACAGATCTGCCCACTTTGCAGGCGGCTCCACTCCCAACTCCTCAAGTCTTTTGGTATTATACAAAATGCCAACGGTCCCCCAACAATAAGGTACGGAAAATTTGTTTTCCGGGTCAAAAGCCTTTGACATCTCCATATATGCCGGGTCAATCTGATCCTTATTGGAAATATTGTCAAAATTAATCTCCGCCAGCAGATCATTCTCTATCATCTTCTGAATCATATAATCAGAAGGACAAACCGCATCATAGGTCACAGCTCCTGCCTCAATAATGGGATACATCTCTTCATTGGTCTCAAAAGGGTCGTAGATCACACGGATACCAGTCTCCTCCTCAAACTGGGTAATCACATCCTCATCAATATACTCTCCCCAGTTATACACATACAATTCATCCGAGCCTCCGGCCTCAGCGCTCTTGTTCTCCTTCTCTCCTTCTCCCACCGGATCAGCGGCGCCGCCTCCGCAGCCAACCAGCACTGCAGCCATAACCATAATCGTCAAACCGCCCGCAAAAAACCTTTTCTTCATAATCCATCTCCTCCTTAATGCAACTCATACTTTGTTTGTCCTCTTCTTCGGGACAAAATTTGTAATAATCAGCAAAATCAACACTGCCACAAAAATCACGGTGGACAAGGCATACATCGATGGACGGATACCCCTGCGCACCTCGCTGTAGATCAGTGTTGACAGCGTATTAATACCAGCGCCCTTGGTAAAATGAGTAATGATAAAATCATCCAGTGACATGGTAAAGGCCAGCAGAAATCCTGACAGCACCCCTGGCAGAATATCTGGGAAAACCACCTTAAAAAACGCATAGACCGGACCGGCCCCTAAGTCCATAGCCGCTTCATAGGTAGAGCGGCTGGTCTGCTTTAGCTTAGGCATCACGCTTAATATCACATAAGGAATATTAAAGGTGATATGGGCAATTAAAATGGTTTTAAAACCCAGGGAAATTCCAAAAGCAATAAATGCCAGCATCAATGAGATCCCTGTCACAATGTCAGCGTTGAGCATTGGTATGTTAGTGATCCCCATTACAATAGCCTTAGGTGCGGCTCCCATACTGTTGATCGCTACGCAGGCCGCCACACCTATCACTGTGGCAATAGCAGCAGACAAAAGAGCAATCAATAAAGTATTATGAAGGGCAGCCATAATATTGCGGCTGGCAAACATCTCTGAATACCAGCGCAGAGTAAATCCGCCCCACTGGGTACGGGATTTTGAGGTATTAAAGGAAAGGACCATCATCGTGGCAATGGGCGCATATAAAAAAATCGTAATCAGTACCAGATAAAAATCTTGCCAGGTTCGTCTGAGGAAACGCAAAAACCGATTCATCTAAAATGCACTCCCCTCTCCGTTTTTATCGTATTTGGCTATCACCGCCATACTGATCAGGATAAAGATCATCAGCACCAGAGACAGCCCGGAGCCCAGATGCCAGTTACTTCCCCGGGTAAACTCCTGCTCAATTACATTTCCTATCAGCAGAATCTTGCTTCCGCCAAGTAAATTAGAGATAACAAAAGTAGTCAATGCAGGCACAAATACCATGGTTATGCCGCTGATAATACCTGGCACACTCAAAGGCAGCCATACCCGCAAAAATGTCTGAAGCCCATTAGCCCCCAGATCTCTGGCGGCATTGATGGTATCATCATCAATCTTACAGAGCACATTATAGACAGGCAAGACCATAAATGGAAGAAAATTATATACCATACCCAAAATAATGGCGCCGGATGTGTTAATCAGATTTTGTCCTGGAAGATGCAGAAATGACAAAAGCCCGTTGATCACTCCGTTTTTTTCCAGCAATGTCTGCCACGCCATTGTCCGCAGCAAAAAATTCATCCACATAGGAAGAATAAAAATAAATACAATAAAGCTTCCGCGTCCGATCCCCCGGTTCCGCAGAATCATGGCCAGCGGATACGCCAGCAAAAGGCAGACCACCGTGCTCGCCAGGGATAGTCCCAAAGACAGCCGGAGCGCCTTAATGTGCTCCGGTGCAGCAATCGACATCACATTTGCCACTGTAAAGGCTCCGTTTCGGTCCGTAAGGCCGTAATAAACGATCAGTGCCAGAGGAATAACAATAAACCCTGCCATCCAGATCAAATACGGTGCAGCTAATAATTTTTTACTCATTGACTCCCACCGCCTCCTCATCCTCGGATGCCGGTTTATTCATGATCTGAATGTCAAAGGGATCTACATGAATCCCCACCTCCCTGCCCACCGGGCAAAGATCCGTGCTGTGAACCAACCACTCAAAGCCATCCGGAGTAGTCACCTCCATCTCATAGTGTACACCTTTAAAGATCAGGTGCGTGCAAACACCCCGCAAAGTCCCGGCAGAAGGCTCTACCAGATCAATGTCCTCCGGACGGATCACTACGTCCACCGGCCGATTAGTGCCAAATCCCTTGTCCACACAGGCAAACCGGGCCCCGAAAATCTCCACCAGCTCATCCTTTATCATGATCCCAGGCACAATATTGCTCTCCCCAATGAAATCAGCCACAAAAGCATTTTCCGGTTCATTGTAAATCTGCTCCGGGGTACCCATCTGCTGAATGTAGCCCTGATTCATGACCACAATAGTATCCGACATTGTCAGGGCCTCCTCCTGGTCGTGGGTCACATAAATAAATGTGATTCCCAGCTCATTTTTCAGGCGGATCAGCTCATACTGCATATCCTGTCGGAGCTTTAAATCCAAGGCTCCTAAAGGTTCGTCAAGCAGCAGCACCCGCGGCTCATTGACAATGGCACGAGCTATGGCAATTCTCTGCTGCTGCCCTCCGCTTAGGGAGCTAACCGATCTGTTTTCATAGCCATCTAAGTTGACCAGTTTTAAGGCATAACGGATTTTGTCCTGAATATAGGATTTGGATTTTCCTTTTATCTTTAACCCAAAAGCGATATTTTCTGCTATATTCATATGGGTAAACAAAGCATATTTCTGAAAAACCGTATTCAGCTGCCGTTTGTTGGGTGGCAGCTTGCTGATATCCTCCCCGTCAAAAATCACCTGTCCCTGGTCAGGGGTCTCAAAGCCGCCGATAATACGCAAAGTGGTAGTTTTTCCACAGCCACTGGGACCCAGCAGAGTCACAAACGTATTCTCTTCTACTGCAAGGTTTAAATCATCCAGAACAACCGTTCCGTCAAAGCTTTTTGAGATATTTCTCAAATCAATCAAAGGCTGATCCATAATGTGATTCCTCCTGTGTACTTAAAAGCCAATGCTATCTGCCAATTAAAAACTGGGAGGAGAACTGACCCATAAAAGTACTGCGCCCCCCTTGCTGGATAGATAGTGCTTCTTATCCGGAACAAAATAAAAGGACTCTCCCTTCTTGGCCCGAAATACCCGGTTCCCGATGTGAATGGCTACAGCCCCCTGCAGCACATATCCAAACTCTTCCCCTTCGTGGGGATTATCCGGATAAGTCTCTCCTCCGGCCTCTAAAGTCAGAAGGATCGGCTCCATCATATTTTTCTGGGCATTGGGAATAATCCATTTGATCTCATTTTTTAACTCTGGGTCATATTTTTCAAAATAATCCCCTTTTCCGAATACAATCTGCTCCTCCGGGCTCTCATAAAAAAACTCTCCCAGCGTAGTGCCCAGGCACTGAAGTATATCTGTCAAAGTGGCAATGGAAGGAGAAGTCAGATTTCTCTCCACCTGGGAGATAAAACCTTTGGAGAGCTCGGAACGGTCTGCCAGCTCTTCCTGGGTAAGACCCTTTAGCACCCGGAGTTCCTTTAATTTTAAACCGATATCCATCATATTGACTCCTGTATATCCTGCACAAAAATTAACTTTAAAGTTTAGCAATACTAACTGAATGTGAAAATAAATAAAAAGTTTAGTAATAATAAACAGGCAGCAACTACCATTATACAGAAAAATATTCCTGTGTCAATACATTCCGAATAGATTTTTTCAGAAAAATGTGGTATGATGGTAACAGTTCAGACAGCTAAGCTGCTACCTGTAATGGTATTGTTTGCAAGAGGCAGGTCAAGGTTTTTCAGTGTGTGGACAGTAATGGTATGAGGAGGAGAATTATGGCTAAGTATATGGCATATGTAGGGTCGTACTCCTACACAGGCAAGGCAAAAGGAATCACGGTTTATGATGTGGATGTGGAGAAGGGAAAGTTTGAAGAGCGCTGTGAGGTGGAGGTGGACAATTCCTCCTATGTGATTGCATCCAAAAATGGAGATACTTTGTATTCTATTGCTGATGAGGGCGTGGTGGCATTCCGTATCCTGCAGAATGGAAGCCTTTCCCGTTTAAACAGCATGAAGATCAATGGTATGAGAGGCTGCCATCTTTCCACGGATGTTATGGACAAACATATTTTTGTCTCCGGCTATCATGACGGCAAGACCACTATTCTGAGACTTCGCAGAGATGGCGGTGTGGGAGAGATCGTTGATGGCGTATTCCATAAAGGAATGGGAAGTGTGGCGGAGCGGAATTTCCGTCCCCATGTTACCTGTACACGCCGCACTCCAGACAACAAGTATGTACTGACCGCAGATTCTGGTATGGACCAGGTACAGATCTACCGTTTTCATGATGATGAAGAGCGGTTGGTGCTGGTAGATGCCATCCGCTGTGAATTTGAATCAGCTCCCCGTCATTTTCGTTTCAGCTCAGATGGCCGTTTTATTTATCTGATGTATGAACAGAAGAATGTGATTGATGTGTTTACTTATGAAGGGAAAGACCGGGTGCCGGAGATTGAGAAGATCCAGACAATCTCCACCATGGGACCGAAGCATAAGCAGATCGCCGCTGCCTGTTGTATGCGGTTTTCCGCGGATCAGCAATACCTTTACTGCGGCAATGCAGGAGATGAGACGGTTTCTGTATTTAAGAGAGATGCTGAGACAGGGATGCTGACCCTGCTGTGTAGTCTGCCTGTAAGCGGCGAATATCCAAAGGATATTGCTGTATTTCCCGATAACAGGCACATTGCTGTGATGAATCACGAAAGTGGTAATATCACATTTTTCAGTGTGGATTATGAGAAAGGCCTTCTGGTAATGTGTGCCAAGGAGCTGCGGTGCAACCAGCCTAACTGCTGCGCAATTGTCCGTGTAGCGCCTTAAGGCCTGATTCAAGGAGAGATTATGGCAGGTTCTGTTTTCGGAACAATTTTTCGGATTATGACATGGGGAGAGTCCCATGGAAAGGGCATTGGTGTTACGATTGACGGATGTCCTGCAGGGCTCTCTCTATGTGAGGAGGATATACAACAGTATTTAGACCGGAGAAAACCAGGGCAAAGCCGATTTACCACCTCACGGCAGGAGAATGACCAGGCTGAGCTGCTGTCCGGAGTGTTTGAGGGAAAGACCACCGGTACACCCATTGCTCTGATCGTAAGAAATACCGACCAACGTCTCAGGGACTACCAGGCAATCAAAGATGTATACCGCCCGGGACACGCCGATTACTGCTATGACAGAAAGTATGGCTTCCGGGACTACCGGGGCGGAGGCAGATCGTCAGCCAGGGAAACTATTGGCCGGGTGGCTGCCGGGGCCGTGGCCAAAAAGCTGTTAGACCACTATGGAATCCAGGTGGATGCATATACAAAAAGTATTGGGGATATTGAGGTGAATCCTATCCGCCTTGATCTTGCCAAGCGGGATGACAATCTTTTGTATATGCCAGATGAGAAAGCAGCAGAGAAGGCAACTGCCTACTTAGATCAGCTTATAAAAGAGCAGGACTCTGCCGGCGGTGTGGTGGAATGTCTGATCCGGGGAGTGCCTGCCGGCTTAGGTGAGCCGGTGTTTGATAAACTAGATGCCTGTCTGGCTCAGGCAGTGATGTCTATCGGAGCTGTCAAGGGCTTTGAGATCGGGGACGGCTTTGCGGCTGCCAAAAGCCGGGGTTCTGCAAACAATGACGCATTTATTATGGCTCCCGATGGGACAGTAAAGAAACAGACCAACCACTCCGGGGGAATCTTAGGAGGCATCAGTGATGGTAGTGACATTCTTTTTCGGGCTGCTTTTAAGCCCACGCCATCCATCTCTCAGCCGCAGCATACCGTAAATCGCAGTGGACAAAACGTAGAGATCTCCATTAAAGGCCGCCATGACCCGGTAGTGGTGCCCAGGGCAGTGGTAGTGGTGGAGGCAATGGCCGCTTTGACTGTGGCAGATCATCTGTTAATGGCCCGGAATGCCGGGATAATATAGCGTGCAGAGAGGAGACATCTGTGAAGATAGCAATGGGAAATGATCATTCTGCAGTAGAGCTGAAGAATGAGATAAAAACTTATATAGAAGCCAAAGGCTATGAGGTGATTGATTTCGGAACAAATTCCAGCGAAAGCTGCGATTATCCGGTCTATGGAGAAAAGGTGGGACGAGCCGTAGCCTCTGGTGATGTTGATTATGGGATTGCCATCTGCGGCACTGGCATCGGGATCGGCATTGCTGCCGGCAAGGTCCGGGGAGTGCGGGTTTGCACCTGCAGTGAGCCTTACAGTGCCAGGCTGTCCAGGATGCATAACAATACCAATGTTCTCTCATTTGGAGCCCGGGTGATTGGTGTGGAGATGGCCAAAATGATTGTGGATGAATGGCTGGACAATCCCTATGAGGGCGGGCGCCATGAACGGCGTGTGGCACAGCTTATGGAAATTGAAAGCAGGTAGCTTTCTGGTTTGCTGTAAAAAACGCATTTCACAGTTTAATGCTGTGAGATGCGCTTTTTATTTCCTTTTACAATATTCCTTGTTTAGAGTAAAAGGATCCCGTTCTCTCTGCAGGTCTGCCGCATTCCATCCGGCCATAAGCTTGCCTGTACCTCCCCCACATGGGCCCGGTTCAAAAGCAGCATACACAACCGGGACTGGCCAATACCTCCGCCAATCGTGTACGGGAGCTGTCCTGCAAGAAGCATCTTGTGATAGGGAAGAGTTCTCCGATCATCACAACCGGCCTTAGTCAGCTGCTCATCCAGAGACTTCTCATCTACTCGAATACCCATGCTGGAAATCTCCAGCGCACAGTCAAGAAGATCATACCAAAACAATATGTCTCCGTTTAACTGCCAGTCATCATAGTCTGGGGCTCTCCCGTCATGAGGCTTACCATTTTTCAGCTTTTCTCCGATCTTCATCAGAAATATACAACCGTGTTCCTTGGTAATCAGATTTTCCCTCTCTTTTGGGGTTTTATCCGGATACCGCTCCTCCAGCTCCTCTGAGGTAACAAAAGTAATATCCTTTGGCAGATGCTTGACTGCATCCGGGTACTTATACCACACTTCATGCTGCATATGCTTAATAATCTTAAATATGGTACGGACTGTCTCTTTTAAGGTCTCTTCTGTCCGCTGTTCCTTTGTGATAACCTTCTCCCAATCCCACTGATCCACATAGCAGGAATGAAGGTTATCCAGCTCCTCATCCCGGCGGATGGCATTCATGTTGGTATAAAGCCCTTCCCCCGGCTGAAATCCGTACTGTTTTAAGGCCATACGCTTCCACTTTGCAAGAGACTGAACCACTTCAATATTCTCTCCAGGAAAAGAGGCCATATCAAAACTTACCGGCCGCTCCACGCCGTTTAAATTGTCATTTAAACCACTTTTCTCTTCCACAAAAAGAGGCGCGGATATCCTTTCCAAATGCATCTCTTTTCCAAATTCTTTCTGAAAGGTATCCCGAATATATTTGATTGCCTCCTGTGTTTCCCGGACAGTCAGATGTGGATCATAGTCTCCTGGTATAATAAGTCCCATTGGCTTTTCCTCCCCGAATGTTTCCTTTAAAATATTTATCTCGCATATCGTATCATTATTCTTGAAATTGCACAAGTATTTTTACCAGGAATGTTTCATAGAGCCTTGCGTTTAAATAGTTTTTGTTAAATATTTAACTACGGCGATCTTCTACAAGAAATGTCTGGATTGCATCTGCTGACGCATTCCAGTTCATAATATAGAGTGTATAGATCCGATTCGCATTTAAATTGACAGGCACTGATACAAGTGTATTCCCAGGACGCTGAGATCTGCTGACACGGACAGTGTAATTGCCAGCATCAACCCGGCTAAAGGAAGTCACGTTCTGGAAAACCACGGAAGAGAAGATCAAGTTGCCCATATTTACATTGACTGGTCCACTGTAATAAGCTAAATTTGCCACGCGGATACAAGTGCTGAAATTGTTGGTGGCACAGGCAGTATCAGAAATCGGCATAACATCCAAACCAGAAGCGGCATTGATAATTGCAATGGTGGTCATTCCATCCCCGATATAAACCTGCTTCTGAAGATAAATATAACCATTGGAACCAGTCAGAGTAACGGTCTGATACCCCTGATTTACTTGGGCATAGCGGGTGATATTTCCCTGATCTAAGTTAGCCGCCACATTTGTTCCGCCAATATTAACAGAGAAGGGATTGTAGTTGACAGCTGCATTTAAAACTCGCACCCCTGCAGGCATCCATTGATTAAAGCTGCAGAACCGACAGTTGTTGTTAACTTGTGGAAGTAAGACATCATTCATAGAAAAGCCCTCACATCGTCTGAATTATAGTGTATAGTATTCTGTTGGATTAGCTGTGGGTTCCTGTCCGTTTTCATGTTTTGGTCTCGCAATAAAAAATCCAGAGAAATTAGCACTCAACAGTTGACAGTGCTAACAACATGTGTTATAGTCTGAATAGAACAAACGTATGTCACAAAATTCCGGCTGATTCCGGAGGGAGGAGCATTTATGAATATAAACAAATTTACACAAAAATCTATGGAGGCAGTTCAAGGCTGTGAAAAGCTGGCCTATGAATATGGAAATCAGCAAATTGAACAGGAACATTTATTCTTTAGCCTGCTGACGTTGGAGGACAGTCTTATTCTGAAACTTCTGACCAAGATGGACATTGGCAGAGAATTGATTCTCAATGAAGCTGAGCAGGCTTTAGCAGGCCTTCCTAAGGTCAGCGGCAGCGGCCAGGTCTATATCAGCGGGGATCTAAATAAGGTCCTGATCCATGCGGAGGATGAGTCCCGGGCTATGGGGGATGAGTATGTGTCTGTAGAGCATATTTTTCTGTCCATGATCAAACATGCAGATCACACCATGAAGGAGCTTTTCCGCCGGAATGGCTTAAACAGGGACAGCTTTCTTCAGGCTCTTTCCACGGTGAGAGGGAACCAGCGGGTGGTAAGCGACAACCCGGAGGCCACCTATGATACTTTGGAAAAGTACGGTTATGATCTGGTCGAGCGGGCCAGGGATCAAAAGCTGGACCCGGTGATCGGCAGAGATGGAGAAATCCGGAACGTGATCCAGATTTTATCCAGAAAAACCAAAAACAATCCCGTTCTGATCGGTGAACCTGGCGTAGGTAAAACTGCCGTAGTGGAAGGGCTGGCTCAGCGTATTGTGCGGGGGGATGTGCCGGAAGGTTTAAAAGAAAGAAAGCTTTTTGCTCTGGATATGGGCGCCCTGGTGGCCGGAGCCAAGTACCGGGGTGAGTTCGAGGAGCGGCTGAAGGCTGTCCTTGAGGAGGTAAAGAAAAGCGATGGACAGATTATTCTGTTTATTGATGAGCTTCACACCATAGTGGGAGCTGGTAAGACAGAAGGGTCTATGGATGCAGGTAATCTGTTAAAGCCTATGCTGGCCAGGGGAGAGCTTCACTGTATCGGAGCCACCACTCTGGATGAATACCGGAAATATATTGAAAAGGATGCGGCGTTAGAGCGGCGTTTTCAGCCTGTTCTGGTGGATCAGCCTACGGTGGAGGATACCATTTCCATCCTACGTGGTATTAAAGATCGATATGAAGTGTTTCATGGGGTGAAGATCACAGACTCTGCCCTGGTGGCTGCTGCTGTGCTCTCCGACCGCTATATCACAGACCGGTTTCTCCCGGATAAAGCCATTGATCTTGTGGATGAGGCCTGTGCGCTCATTAAAACCGAGCTGGACTCCATGCCCTCGGAGCTGGATGAGCTGTCCCGGAAGATCATGCAGATAGAGATTGAAGAGACGGCTTTAAAAAAGGAGACGGACCATCTAAGCAAGGAACGGCTAGAGGATCTGCAGCGGAATCTGGCTGAGCTTCATGATGAATTTGCCAGCCGCAAGGCTCAGTGGGAGAATGAAAAAGCATCGGTGGATAAGCTGTCCGCCTTGCGGGAGGAAATCGAACAGGTAGGGCGGGAGATCGCTCAGGCTCAACAGCAATATGATCTGAACCGGGCAGCAGAGCTGCAGTATGGAAGGCTTCCCCAGCTTCAAAAGGATCTGGCTGCCGAGGAGGAACGGGTAAAGCATCAGGACTTAAGCCTGGTTCGGGAAAGCGTCAGCGATGAGGAGATTGCCCGAGTCATCTCCCGGTGGACAGGGATTCCGGTCAGCAAGCTCAATGAAAGCGAGCGCAGTAAAATTCTTCATCTGGATCAGGTGCTCCACCAGCGCGTTATTGGCCAGGATGAAGGAGTGGAAAAGGTGACAGAGGCAATCCTCCGCTCCAAGGCAGGGATCAAGGACCCTACAAAGCCTATTGGCTCCTTTTTGTTTCTCGGCCCCACCGGTGTGGGTAAAACAGAGTTGGCAAAGGCACTGGCTGAAGCACTGTTTGATGATGAGAACAATATGGTGCGGATTGACATGAGCGAATATATGGAAAAGCATTCTGTTGCACGGCTCATCGGAGCACCTCCAGGATATGTGGGATATGACGAGGGCGGTCAGCTGACAGAAGCCGTCCGGCGCAAGCCCTATTCTGTTGTGCTGTTTGACGAGGTGGAAAAGGCTCATCCGGATGTGTTCAATGTGCTTTTGCAGGTGTTAGATGACGGACGAATCACCGATTCCACAGGAAAAACGGTTGACTTTAAGAACACGATTCTGATTATGACCTCCAACATTGGATCCCAATATCTGTTAGACGGGATTGATGACAACGGCTCAGTCCGGCCGGATGCAGAGCAGATGGTTTTGGGGGATTTAAGAAATCACTTCCGGCCGGAATTTTTAAACCGTCTGGACGAGACAATCCTGTTTAAACCTTTGACCAAGGATAATATCAGCCATATTGTTGATCTGATGGTGGCGGATGTGAACAAACGCCTGGCAGATAAGGAGCTCCAGATCCAGCTAACACAAGAGGCCAAGGATTATATTACCGATCACGGCTATGACCCGGCCTACGGCGCTCGGCCTCTGCGGAGATATCTGCAAAAAAACGTAGAAACTCTGGCTGCTCGGATCATACTTAAGGGAGATATCCATCAAGGTCAGACGATTGTGGTAGATGTAGACCAGGATGGTAACAGGTTGATCGGGTTCCCAGAATAAATGTCAGAGATATTTTACCTGGGAAATATTAACAAACGGAAAAAAATGTTATACAATAAATGCTGTGGCTCCGATTCTCCGGTTTTACACTGGGAGTCGGAGCCACTTTGCAGTTAATCGTCCCACACAATCAAACAGATAAGGAGAATTTTACATGAAAACCCAGATTACAAGAGAAGATGCATTAAAATTGTTAAAACAGTACAATCAGGAATCCTTCCACATTTTTCATGCTCTGACGGTGGAAGCAGTCATGAGATGGTATGCCAGGGAACTGGGTTATGGAGAAGAAGAGGACTATTGGGGAATCACCGGCCTTCTTCATGATATAGACTTTGAACAGTATCCTGACCAGCACTGTGTAAAGGCACCTGAGCTTCTGACTGCCGGAGGCGTGGGAGAGGATATGATTCATTCCATCTGTTCCCACGGCTATGGCATCTGCTGTGACATAGAACCGGAACATATGATGGAAAAAGTTCTGTTTGCGTCCGATGAGCTGACCGGGCTGATCGGTGCTGCAGCAAAAATGCGCCCGTCAAAAAGCTGTCAGGACATGGAGGTATCCAGCCTGAAGAAAAAATTTAAAGACAAACGATTTGCCGCCGGCTGTTCCCGGGATATCATTCGCCAGGGGGCTGAACTGCTGGGGTGGGAACTGGATGAGCTGTTCTCCAAAACACTTGAGGCAATGAGCTGTTGTGAGGACACTATCAACAAGGAAATGGAATTCCAAAACAACTGCTAATAATCATTGCCAGGTTGTTAAAAATCCGTTATAATAATAGTCAGAAATAAGAGTGCAGCGTGTAATGTGTAACTAAATTACCATTCGGCAGTAAAGGGGGTTCCTTATGGACAAAGTATTATACGATTTAATGGATTGGGCGGCAATTGAGGAGCTGGTATATTCGGAGGCCGCCAGGCCACAGAATCTGCTGGGACCACATATGACAGAGGCAGGGCTGTTGATTCAAGCCTTTATTCCCACAGCAAAAGAGATGACTGTAAATTTAAGCAGCACCGGGAAAAAATATCCCATGGAGATGCAAGATGAAGATGGTTTTTTTGCTGTGCTTGTGCCTCGCAAAAGTATTGCTGACTATACCTTGCTGGTAACCTATGACAATGGCAGCCAACAAGAGATTCAGGACCCCTATGCATTTGGAACCCAGTTTAACGAGGCGGAGCTGAAGAAATTCGATGCAGGCATATATTATGATGTCTACAAAAAGATGGGGGCCCATCCCATGGAGATCAAAGGAGTAAAGGGGGTTCTCTTCACTGTGTGGGCGCCATGCGCCATGCGGGTAAGCGTGGTAGGTGAGTTCAACCAATGGGATGGACGGCGCCACCAGATGAAGCTTCTTGGTGACTTTGGCGTTTATGAGCTGTTTATTCCAGGGCTGGATGTGGGAACCATTTACAAATATGAGATCAAAAACCGCAAAGGTGAACCCATGTTAAAATCCGATCCCTATGGGAACTATGCAGAGCTGCGTCCCAATACAGCATCTGTGGTGTGGGATATTGAAAGTTTTAAGTGGACGGATGACCAATGGATGAATGAAAGAAGGAAAAATGATTCTAAAACAAAGCCTGTTTCTATTTATGAGATGCACTTAGGCTCCTGGATCCGCAAGCCGATTTCTGTAGATCAAAATGGAAACGAGGTCATTGGATCGGAGTTTTACAATTATCGTGAAATTGCACCGCGATTGGCGGATTATGTAAAAGAGATGGGATATACTCATGTGGAGCTGATGCCTGTAATGGAACACCCGCTGGACGCTTCCTGGGGCTATCAGGTTACAGGATACTATGCTCCCACCAGCCGGTACGGAACCCCTGATGACTTCATGTTTTTTATGAACTACCTTCATGAGAAAGGAATCGGTGTGATTTTAGACTGGGTTCCGGCCCATTTCCCAAGGGATGCCCACGGTCTGGCATGCTTTGACGGAAGCTGTGTATATGAGCATCAGGATCCGCGCCAGGGCTCTCACCCCCACTGGGGCACTCTGATCTACAATTACGGACGTCCTCAGGTGAAGAACTTCCTTATTGCCAATGCTTTATTCTGGGCTGAGCAGTACCATGCAGACGGAATCCGGATGGATGCTGTCGCATCTATGCTCTATTTAGACTACGGTAAAAATGACGGAGAGTGGGTAGCCAATATCTATGGCGGTCATGAGAATCTGGAAGCCGTAGAATTTCTGAAACATTTAAATTCTGTTTTTAAAGGCCGCAAAAACGGCGCCCTGTTAATTGCAGAGGAGTCTACAGCCTGGCCTCAGATCACTGGCGATGTGAAGGACAATGGCCTTGGATTTGACTATAAATGGAATATGGGCTGGATGAATGACTTCATTGGCTATATGTCCTGCGACCCATATTTCCGGAATCATCATTACGGAGAGCTAACCTTCAGTATGTTGTACGCTTACAGTGAAGATTTTGTGTTAGTATTCTCCCATGATGAGGTAGTACATGGCAAATATTCCATGCTGTGCAAGATGCCTGGTGAGACCTATGAAGCCAAAGCCAACAACCTTCGCGCTGCTTACGGTTTTATGTACGGCCATCCCGGCAAGAAGCTGATGTTCATGGGGCAGGAGTTCGCACAGGTTTCCGAGTGGAACGAGAACGAAGAGCTGCCCTGGAACGTGCTGGAATACCCGGTGCATAAGAATACCCAGGAATATGTAAAAGCATTGAACCATCTGTATCAGACCCAGCCGGCTTTGTGCCAGAAAGATTTCCACCCAGATGGCTTTGAGTGGATCAACTGCTCTAAAAGTGCAGACAATATTGTCTCCTTCCTGCGCAAGACCGAAAAGCCAGAGGAAACTCTGCTCTTTATCTGTAATTTCGCTCCTGTGGAACATGAAAAATTCCAGATCGGCGTACCGTTCTATGGAAAGTTCAAGGAGATTCTCAACAGCGATGCTGAGATCTATGGAGGCAGCGGAAAGGGAAATCCCCGGGTCAAGACCAGCAAACAGGAAGAGTGGGATGACCGGGAAAATTCCCTGTTGATCGACCTTCCGCCTATGTGTACTTTGGTTTTCTCCTGCACCCCCGCCCCGGCTCCAAAGAAGGTGGAAAAGGCTGCTGAGAAAAAAGCTGCGACTAAAAATGAAGCTGCAAAAGAGAAGAAAACCTCAGCAGAAAAGATCATAGCAGAAAAAGCCAAAACACAAAGCAACACATCTAAAAATCCTAAAACAGAAAAGAACAAACCAGAAGCCAAAAAACCCGGAACGACTAAAGCCCAACAAGCAAAAGCTTCCGCCCGAACCAGAAAAAGTGTATCAAAACAATAATCTGATAATAGCACAGGCTGGCATATCCAATTTTATGGATGTGCCAGCCTGTTTATTTTATACTACCAATCTTCTCCTCTTCATCCCGCTAGTAGTCTTTCTCGCCCTAAAAAATAACAGGCAAACATTTTTCTCCCTTTTTTAAATTGTTTATAAAACTGCCATTACCTTGTTTATAAACCGATTTATATTCTCCTTAAATTCCGCCGAAGTATCCCCTGCTAGGTTAATGTAAATACCATCAATTTTCTTCAAAGAAAAACTCTCATTGTCAAACCTTAACCTGGCATTATTCCTGTCCTCACAAGATGGATAGCAAAGAATCACCTTCCTGCTTTGCAACTGATTGGCATAAAAAAACATCTGATACACATCTGCATTGGTAAATGGCTTTGATGTCTTATTTTTCATGTCAAGAATACAGAAGGCACGAACCAGATTGCCCTGTTCTTTGCACAGATAAAGCATATCCGGAATATACGATTTTAAATATTCATTATTATCCGAGTCCATACAAACCGCGTACCGCTTTTCTTCATCCCAATAAGAAAAATTATGGTCTCCTGAGTATGAAATCAATATCTTTTTCACAAAATATTCAAAAATTTTATCAAAATTAATTAGAACATTTTGTCCATATGTCTGGCTTCCGTAGTCAGAAACAGATAAATCATTCAAAATCATATGTGCTAAAGCGATTGCCTTCTTGCAGTACATGGTATTTATATTTAATTTTACATCCGGAATATCATAAATCTCCGATACTCCCGCAAAATCTCTTTTCAGCAAAGCAGCCTTACCAGTATCCATGATCCTGACAGCTTTATTATAGGCTTTATACAAAATCTGATTTATGGGAATATCCTTTGACAATTCATCAAAAGAACAATCAAACGGCTCTCTTCTGCCCAGCCTCTTATTTAAAAGAGTCTGTACTGCATTGATATTTCCTCTCAGATATTGAAGATTCTCACGGCTCTCTTTATATTCAACTGGCAAACCCTTTTTAGCCACTTTATCCAACTCAGAAATAAACAGCTCAACCAAATCATAAGCGCTGCCTCTGTCCACATCATAAATCGGATCATCTAAATCGGAAATCTCTGTCGCATATAAAAAATAATAAACCCGCAAAATATGCCTTAAATCGATCCCTTCATGTTTTGGATCAATAACAATTCTTCTCATGGGAAAATTAATATATCCCACATATGCTTGTGGAAATTTGACTATATTTTGCTGAAAGTCAATACAATCCAGGCCTATTCCACGATCCACAAAAACTTTTTTAAGAAGCTCTTTCTCACCATTCAACAGGCCAAGAAGGCCTCCTTGTGGAATATGAATCACTTCGGATTCCATAGGTTCCCTCCTATCTTAATCCAGATGAAACTGATTCTTTATTTCATCAATAAACTCATCAATATCCCCCTATTCTTTTGGACAAATTTGGCCCTAAAATATTAATCAGATATCTGGAATTACCATATGTATACTCTTCGATTATCGGAATAATATAATAGTTAAAAAGCTTCATCAAAACTTCTGGGGTCCATCGAATTTTTTCGCCTGATAAAGCCCACTTGGGAATAAAATATGCGTGCCCCAGCAACATATTTTCATCTTTCAGAACATTAAGTATTGCTTTATTGAGATTTCGCAGCAATACATCCGGTCTTATCTGCGGCATTTTTGAAAGGTCAGAGATGGAAGCGATCAATTCATAATTCGGATAAAATTTAACAAAAGCAAAACGCCTTCGGATTGCATAATCGATCTGAGCAATACTCCGGTCTGCTGAATTCATTGTTGCAATGATATACACATTTTCCGGTATAGAAAACTTTTTAATGCCCCTGCCCCTATACTGTATTTCCTCTGCCAAATCTGCCGTATATTCTCTGTCCAATGTAAGGATTGTCTCTCCAAAGATTTTAGAAACATTTCCTCTGTTAATTTCATCTATGATGAATAAATATTTACTTTGAGGGTCCGCATCCATTCTCGCCTTTTCGCAAAAAGTCAAAAACACTCCTGGTTTTGAAACAAAATCCCCCTTATCATTTACCGATATCCCCCCAATAAACTGCTCATATGTGGAATTGGCATGAAACTGCACCAGCACACACCCGGTAAAATCCTTTTTCAGTTGATTTGTCAAATGGGATTTACTCGTGCCGGGAGCACCGTACAAAATCACCTGCTTTGCCGCAAGTAGCAGATCCTTCAAGTTCGCTGCTGTAATATTATTGCCCACAGGCTGGGCGAGTTCTTCCACTTTTGGTAACTCAATATCCTTAATCGGGTTCATATAATCGTTTCCTCCTTTGGGAAGTCTTGTAATTTCAGGAATATAATCTTTCATAAAATGCAATTCGGCTCTTAATTCCGTCCCTTTTATTTTATCTTCTGCAAAACAGATTATTTCCTCCTCATCATAATAAAACAGCGTCTCCAATTCTTCTTCTGTCAGCTTAAGCTCACGTTTCAGCATCTTTACGCACACCCGGGTATACTCCTTATACGAATCACTTGTTATGTGGCCTTTCAGCCAACTGTCAAGAGCCTTAACCCCTCTGAATCTAAAATACCATGCAGCCAAATAAACAATTGATATTTTTTGATTCTTTAAAAAATTAGAGCGTATGATCTGTATATAGTTACTAGGAAACTTAAAATTATCCGGATTTGCTTCATCTTTACGCAGAAACTTAGAATCATCGATTAAAGTATTGTCAACCGTATCGCGCATCCGGCTTAAGAGCCCTTTAAATGCTGTTCCTGGATTAAATAAATGATTCTTTCCTATTTCGTCAACAATCGAAAAAGGAAATAAACAGCATTTCTTTTCTCCGCTTTCTGTATCATAATCATATAATGCGGAAAGCATATACATACTTTTCAGGTACTCTTTCCTGTCTTCCAAAGAAATACTTCCGACCTTTGGAAATGAATGATATTCCTTATTATCAAAACCAATACTTTTAAAAAAGAAAAATAATCCCAACTGTTCTCCAGAAGTAATATTTAATTTCTGAAAATATTCAATGCATGATAAAATACTTGCCTTTGCAACATAAATCCGCTTCAAAAAGTCACCCCCATCCATATATTAGTCCGTTAATTGTAAGCCCAACTGTGCTTTGATTTCGCAACCAATAACTTTTGCGAGCACAGGAGGCACTGCATTTCCTATTACCTTATACATGCCAGTTACGGATTTTGGGTCTTCGGTAAAGAAAATAAAATCATCTGGAAATGTTTGTATTCTTGCAATTTCCCTGATATTATATCGCCGGTTTTCCGTGGGATGGATAATCCCGCAGTTTTCAGGCTGAGCGGCTGCGGTGATCGTTCCCGCAATCTCTGTCCTGGCAAAGCGGCGGTACATATTAGGGGCATGATAACGCTTCATATTGTCAGCAATTCTTCTGAACCGGTCTGGAAGATACTCATAGGGTATACTTTTCCATGATCCGCCCTCCGGAATATATTTTATCAGATTTAAAACCTGTGGGGAAAATGGCCAATCTACCTGATTGGGAATATCCTCCGGCACATCCAGCAAACTGCCAATGTTTAGTTTCTCTTTTGGTTGCTTTGGAGGGAATACAAATGTCTTTCCCAGATCTTTCCTGAACGCAACCAGAACAACTCTTACACGATTTTGCGGCACCCCATAGTCACTGGCATTGACCAACTGATAATTTACATTATATCCGGTTCCTGTCTCTTCAAGATTTTTTACGATTGTCTCAATCAGTAATCCTCCGTTTTCATCTTTGGTGGATAATAATCCTCTGACATTTTCCAACACAACAACCTTTGGAGCTTTCGACTGGATCATTCTAAGACACTCTTTATATAAATTTCCTCTTGAATCCTTAACCCCTCTTCGGTTTCCTGCATTGGAAAACGGCTGACATGGAAATCCGCCTGTCAATATATCACATGCAGGTACCTCCTCCTCCAAAACATCCAGGATATTTCTTTCATCTATTTCCCCAAAGTTTGCCTTATATACCCGCTGGGCATCTATATCAAAATCATTTGCATATACAATATCATAACCTGCCTGCTTAAAGCCTAAATCCAGGCCTCCGCATCCGCTAAACAAAGATACCATCCTGGGATGAAGCCGGTCGATCTCTGCCTGGGTCAGCTTATTTCCTGATTGTTCTTCGTTTAAATAATCAAAAATAGATATCTGTTCCATTTTTATTTGTTCCCTGTTCATTCAGTTTCCTTTATTTGTGCAATCACTATCTTTCCTCAGATACTGATTTTATTAACTTTTTATGTATATTTTCCCTGCCACAGTTTTCAGCTCATTTCTTATCCCCTCCAGCACTATAATAATCCAGCCGCGCCTCCCCCAGTGTTCTTTGCACCTCCCGCCAATCCTTCATGTAAAAATCCATCCAGGAAACAAAAGTCCTATTATGAGTCCGTTCACGCAGATGAATCAGTTCATGTAAAATAACATATTCCAGACATTCCACCGGCTTCTGGGCCAGCTGGAGATTAAACCAAAGCTTTCTTTTGTCCGGATTGCAGGTTCCCCAACGGGTTATCATGTACTTCGTCTGCCAAGACTCACAATGTAAGCCTGTAATCTTCTCCCATTTCGGAAGCAGACGATGGAGCTCTGTTTTTAGCAGAATCCGATACTGTTCCCGGACAAAGCTTTCACGCTGGCGGACAGAACTCTCCTCCCTCATAGAAAGAGTCACCCGGTTTCCCTGAATAACAAAATGGTTCCTGTGGGAACTTGGCACAAAAGACAGAAAATACTGCCTGCCCCAGATATACATGGTCTCTCCGCTGACATACTGCCGCTTCCCACTGCGGGGCTGATCGCTGAATTTCTGAATCTGCCTTTTTATCCAGCTTACATTCGTTCTGGCATAGATTTCAATTGCCTTATCATCCATGGAAAGCGGTGCAGAGATCACCACATGCCCATCTGGTGGTTTTACCTGAAGATGCATGTTTTTAATATCCTTTTTCTGAATATCTATGGGAATTCCTGAAACTATAATTTCCATCCTTCAGTATTCCTCCTGCTTCTCAATAATTTTGAAAATGCGCTCAACCTCTTCATCATCATTGAGAATGGCAAAGATCGCTCCCTGTATCCTGCGCTCCTTAATGGTATCCCCCCGGAATCCGCTCATCTTGCTGTCCATCACTGCCTGATGAAGCCGAATTGCCAGCTCTTCATTCTCCCCCGTATTGTCATATAGAGCCTGCATAGCTTTACTCCTGCGAATGCTTTCCGGATAATCTTTATTTTCCTTCGGGCACTCCAGTTTTCTCACAAGCTCAATATACCGGTCCAGCAGATCCTTATATTCCCTGACACCCCTTCGCCGTTCTTCTATCAGCTTTTCCAGAATAACGGATATTTTCTCATAATATCTGGGATTCACCACTGCCCTTTCAACCATCTTGCGGCGGATATTATTTTCTATGGCTTCTGCAGCTCCTTCTCTCTGGCTATTGGAGGCGCCACTCTCTGTCATTGCCCTGCCCTGGTCACTGACAAAATCAAGCAATGTCAGATCATCAAACTCTCCTATTTTGATGCTGTCAGATGCCACAATATAATTATCAATCAATTTTCGCATGTCTGGTTCATATGCTTTATAATCCAGGAAATCTCCGCTCTTATTTCCGATTGCCTGCTTTAGTTCAATATAAAAGCAGACCTTTTCTTCATAGTTCTTCAGCTCCCCTGCCATACATGTATCCATGAGATATTGCTTTGCCTCTGCAAAGGCGCGCACCAAATTGCTGACAAGCCGGTACAGCTTTTCCCTCAAGCGGACATAGACTGCATCCTGGTCTTCACTCATGGCAGATTCTCCACAGAAATAGTGCATATACTGCAGAGCTTCCCTTGGCATTTCCACACCCTCGCATAATGCTTCCAAATTCTCATAGATATCTTTAAAATGATGAATGGCCTCTTTACTGCGATCCTTCATCAGGCCATCCACATCCTCCGGATCATAACCTTCAAATGCTCCGGAAGTATATTTATCCATCGCATCCTTTAGCTTTCCAAAAAGCTGTTTGTAGTCTACAATGTATCCAAACTTCTTGGTATCTCCGTCCAGCCTGTTCACTCGACAGATTGCCTGGAACAATCCGTGATCCTGCATTTTCCTGTCAATATACAAATAGGTACAGGGCGGTGCATCAAATCCAGTCAACAGCTTGTCCACCACAATAAGTAATTTCATGTTGGCGGGTTGGTGAATGAACTTATTCTTTACATCTGCCTCAAATTCCTCTATCCGCTTCTGAATTGAAAGCTTTTCCGGAAGATTATCCAGATCCAAGCCCAGCATTTTCAGATAAGTATCGTATTTTTCAAATCCCTCTGTGTCCGCATCTGCACTTACCGTATCGGTCCGCAGATCCCCTGGCTGAGGCGTATAGGAGGAAATAATAGCACATTTTTTAAACCCTCTCTGCCAAAAAATTTCATAATATTTGCAGGCAGTATAGATATCATCTGCAACAAGAATTGCATTGCCATTGTCATCCATCAGACGGGGCTTTAAGTCAAAATCCTGAATAATGTCCCAGGCAACTCTCTCTAATCTGGAACGAGAACTGTATATTTTCTGCATACTGGCCCATTTTTCTTTGAGCTTTGCCTTGGCTCTGGGGGAAAGGATCCGCGTTTTCACCTCAAACCATTGATCGATTCTGTCATGTACAGACAGCTCCTGGGGAATGTCTCTGTATTCATAGCGTAAATCCAGAACCACTCCATCCCTGACTGCTTCCTTATATTTATAGCTGTGGATATAGGTGTTAAACACCTCAATGCTAGTCTTTTTATCCTTTTTAAGCAGAGGAGTGCCGGTAAATCCAATAAAAATCGCCTTTGGCATAATCGCCTTCATGGCAGCGTGCAGCTTACCGGACTGGGTTCTGTGGCACTCGTCCACAAACACATATAAAGACCCCTTTGCCTGAAAATCTGCAGGAAGCCCTTTTCTTAGCTCATCAATATATTTATCATAGTCTGACTCCGTTGCTTCTCCTTCTCGTCTCCCGAATTTATGTATCAGGGAGCACATCAGAGTATCATCCAATGTATTTAATCTGCGCAGAAGCTCCTCTCCGCTTTTTGTCCGCCGAATCTTTTCATCTACCCCGCGAAATGTATTTTCAATCTGCTCATCCAGTTCCCCTCTGTCTGTCACAATCAGGACCCGGGAATCTTTACTTCCATGTTCCCGAATCCATTTGGACAGCCAGACCATTGTCAGAGTTTTTCCACTTCCCTGGGTGTGCCAGATAATGCCTCCCTGCCTTTTTGCCAGCCGGTTCTGGGCCCGTTTGATCCCATAATACTGGTTATAGCGACATACCTTTTTTCTCCCTTTATCATAGATGACAAAATTCTCAATCAGGTCAATAAAACGTTTCTTATCAAACATCTGATAAATCTGCTGCAGAAGCAGACTGTCCAGATGTTCACAAAAAGCTGTGATGCGGACATCCTCCGGATCCCTCTCCTCCTCATTTTCCTTAAATCCATCTGGCCTCCATTCCATATAATATTTTTCTTCTGTCAGAATGGTTCCATACCGAAGCCCCTCAGCCTCATTCCCTGCCATACAAAACTGCACTGTGGTAAAGAATGGGGCAATAAAGGAATCCTTCTGGTTTGTCAGATTTTGGCGGATGCCATTGGAGACAGCAACACTGCACTTTTTCAGTTCTATCACAGCCATAGCTATACCATTCACATAAATCACTAGATCCGGCCGCTTCTTTTGTCTCTCTACAACTGTAACCTCCTCGGCAATGGCAAAATCATTATTGGCAGGCTGTTCCACATCAAGAAAATAAACGGTCCTGGGCGCACCTTCCGGCATCTCTTGTACTTTAGCTCCGTATTTCAGCAGCAAATACACCTGTCGGTTTGCTTCACCAAGACCATGGTTCATATCATTGGCAGCCTTTACCAGCTGAGCTGTTGCCCCGTCAATCAGCTTCTGGCTGTATCCGGATAACTGCAGATACGCACGGAGCCGGTTCTCCCGGATATTTTTGTTGACAGAACCTTTCTGATTGCCAAGATATTCGTAATCAAGAATACTCTTATTCTTAAAGAAATCTACCACCCGGTTCTGAGTGCTTCTCTCACTTTCCCCAATACTCATATGCGCGTATCTCCTCCTTTATGATGTACTCCCGAAAGCTTTCTCATCTGCTTTTGCAGCGGATTTTTCCTGTAAACAGACGGTCCATCATTCCCTGCTTGATATCCATGTATTTTGTCAGTTTACGCTGGTGAAGAGTGATGAGATGGTCCAGACTGCGGAAATGTTCCCCTATTTGCTGTTGTTCAGATTTTTCCAATGGCAGCATTATATCCACTTCGCCTATCTCATCTTTATTAATCTTCTGTGGTATTGCTGTGATCAATGTCCTTTCTTTTAACCCTTTTTGAAATAATGGAGACCGGATTGCATTGCATAAAAAATAAGAATCAACCTGTCTTGGTTTCAACAAGGCAAGGCTTACATAAAATGCCAGTTTTTCGATACCTTCAACTACATTCGGAGTTCCCACATCGCCAATTCTCGTCATGAGTATATCTCCTTTTTCAGGGTATATTTTATAATCTCGCTGAAACGCCTCTTCTGATATATATTTTTCCGACCTTAAAGTTCCAATATTTTCTACCGAAACAAACATCACTCCGTTTTCTGCATATTCAGGAGTTTGATGTACCCCATCATACACATCCGCTATCTCTCCTAGCTTTCTTCTCTCCCACGCTTCTGAAAACCCAGACAGACGAACGCTCGGAACGCATTCCCCTATCTGCGGAAACATAGATTGCAGCTTCGCCTGTTTCAGATCCTTCAATTTATCAATATCCTGTTCCAATACCTGGATAACCTTATCCAGGTCAGAAAGCACCTCTACAACCGCCTGCTGTTCTTCCACCGAAGGTACCAGTATCTGTGTGTCAGAAACGGCACTCTTAGAGATGGAAGAAACCTTAATCCCTGTAATAAAAGGCAGAAGCTGATCATGATAGGTTTTGGAATTCATGTAATATCCCAGCCATCTGGGGACAAATTTCCCCTTTTTTACCCGGCAGGGAATTGTATGCAAACCTGCTACCAATTTACCATCTCCAAGCCCATACACCTCTGTTGCCTTTCCCACGGTTTCATCCTCTGCTGTGTCCGCTAAAATTACATCCCCGTCCTGCAACAGCTGCGCAGATGAAGTCAATAATGATAAGTCGTTCAGATAGGGAAGCTGATATCTTTCACAATCAAGTACCTCCGGAAATCCCGTCAGTATGTCCCCATAATGGACATTGCGAACCATCCCGCCCCGGCTGTTTAAATCTGCCCGGGGCAAGGTATTATTGGGCAAAATACGAAAGGTTTCCTCAAAGGACTGTATCTCCCAGTCTGCCGGAATCTCCCCTATCTTTGTATGTTTTCCTGCCCTTACCATGTAAATCCCATCCTTTCCAGATGCTGTTTCACTTTTTCCTCACACGCACTGGTCTGTCTCATCAAATCCGGCAATGGATTTTCATACCGCTTAGACAGTTCAAGAATACGATCTGCCAGCTGATGAGAAATGGATGCATACAACTCCTGGATACCAAGGCCAATGGTATCATACCATTTCTTATTCACCAGCAAATCCATAATCTCTTCATCTGTCAAAGTAGAGTATCGTTTGCAGGCCTTTTTATCCAGCTCCTTCTCCCTTTCTTTCATAAGCTTTACTGTCTCCTCAGACTTTACAGCCAATTCCAGCGCTATTTTCAACTCCCTATGATCCTCTGCATAAGCTTCCGGAACCGGTGCATCCTGACGGGCAAAATCCAATGCATAGGCAATGGATGCTCTGGAAATGGTTCTGTCCTTCGTATACGCTGCCTCACACAAGGTATGCTCCTTGATATAGGTTGTATATTGGGCCTTCTTTTTGATTGTAGGATAAATCCTCTGGAGCTCCAGAAGCGCATCAATAAGCGGAGTATGGACATGGCTCATGATCTCACCTATTTTCCCCTGTATATCCCTGCTCCTGATCTTTCCTCCCTCTGCAACTGATTTGAGCACAGATTCTTCCTCAGACTCTTCCACCAATGACATCAGTCTTGCATCCGTTTCCGCTGCTATCGCAGCAACATTATCGATTGCCTTCTTCTCCTTTGGAAACAGATTTTCTATGATAATTGATTTAGGAATCAGCTTTCCTTCCCATCCGGATACCTTCCATTCCAGATTGCCGTCAGAATCCGTTTTTTTCGTCTCCTTCATGATGTTTTCTGTTTCCCGTGCCAGGCCGTATCCTTCCTTTGCAGAGATAATCAGAGAAACATCATCCCCAAGAGTTTCATTCCAATATGTCAGAAGAACTTGATAAACATCGTATTTGTCAACCAGCAAAAGCTGCCCAAATTCTCCAAGAATCGCCTCTGAAAGTTCCGCAATCAGCTTTTTTGCCACCATTCCGGATTTCAGATTTCTCAGTCTTATATCTGCATAATTCTTCCAGCCTGCAAATGCCTCCTCCATCCTTTCCCCAAAGGAAATAAAATCCCTGTTGGAATATGCTGTTTTACGGATAATTCCCTCATCCACAGCCAGCTTATAATACCCATCCCCAAAACTTTCAAGCAACTGACTCTTCAAACTTGGGAATGCCTCCCAGAACTTCTGAAGCGCAGCAATATCTTCAGCCGGTATCCCTCCATGTAAATGAGCATAAATACTCTGTATATCCTCAGAATCAGAAGAATCAATATACCTGGAAATATTCAGATTATAGTTGTTTTTTTCCTTTATCTCCTTGTTGGGAACAAACCGTGCATACTTTGGATCTGTCTGCAGCTGTTCGTTAAAAGTAGAAACAATTCTATAAATATCCTGTTCCCGCAACCGATTTTTATTCCCATCCTTAATAAACCCCCTGCTTGCATCTATCATAAAGATGCCAGCTCTGTTATCCGCCCCTTCTTTATCGATAATCAGAATACATGCCGGGATTCCCGTACCATAAAAAAGATTGGCCGGAAGGCTGATAATTCCCTTAATCCATCCTCTGTCCACAATCGCCCTGCGAATGGTTTCCTCCGCGTTACCACGGAATAAAACTCCGTGGGGCAGAATAACCGCTGCTTTTCCTGTAGATTTCAAAGTCTTTAAAATATGCAGCAGCCATGCATAATCACCATTTTTTTCCGGCGGCCTGTCCCCATAACCCGTAAATCGTCCATATTCTTTAAGACCGTCAGACCAGTTTTTCAGAGAAAAGGGGGGATTGGCAACTATGTAATCAAATCTTTCCAACTCAGAGGAATCCTCTTTTTTCAGAAACAAGGGATCGGAAAAGGTATTACCTGTCATAATTCTGACTGTAGCCTTGTTATGTAAAACTGCATTCATTTTCGCAAGACCTGCCGTGGAGCCTTCCTTTTCCTGTCCATAACCAGATATCTCAAACGGCGCTTCCGCAAGAGCCCGGATAAGCAAGGAGCCACTGCCACAGGCCGGATCACATATAGTCGCATTTTTGTCCTTACACTTGTCTATCCCAATAACCTTTGCCAGAATGCGGGAAACCTCTGCAGGTGTGTAAAATTGTCCTTTACTCTTTCCACTTTCTGTAGCAAAATTCCGCATCAGATATTCATAGGCATCTCCAATGATATCGTCCCCTTCGATCTTATTCTTAGAAAAATCCAGTTCAGGCCTCTGGAATATAGCGATCAGCTTTGTCAGCTTATCCACCATTTCCTGTCCCTTACCGATCTTCGCCTCGTCATTAAAATGCGCAACATCGATAACTCCCTTTAAGCCCTCGTTCTCTTCTGCCAGACGGGCAATAACCTTATCAATTCCCTCCCCGATATTCTTGCTGTTTTTCAATGCAACAAAGTCATCAAACGAACATCCTGTTCTTTTTTCCGGATCCGGATTTGTATCATTGGCTTTATCGAAAACGATCAAATCCCCATACTTCTGCCCCTTATATTTGTCTGTCACATACTTCATAAACAACAGCGTCAGTATGTAATCCTTATACTGAGATGCATCCATTCCTCCCCGGAGCGCATCGCAGCTTGCCCATAAAGAGCTATATAATTCTGTCTTTCTGACCGCCATCTCAATCTACTCCCTTGTCTCTTTATCTCTGTTTCACAATATTGTGTTTGTTTCATTCCTGATACTTATACTTATTTTCTGTTCCTATTTCTGTTTGTGTATTACTATATCGGAGTTTCTTCTGTTTGCCAATAGCAAATTTCCAAACCACAGAAAACAATGAAAACTAAAGTTCAAATATATTCATTTGATTGTCAATCAGTGATTTCATTTTTCTTTCTTTTATCTCATCTGTGCTATCATCAGCCTCCCCAAACAGCAGAGGAGAATCTAGGTTATGCATTCTGTAATTCTTAACTGCTGTATTCTCACTATAATTTGCATAGCAATACAAGCATCCATTTGTACATGTATTGTAAGTACCTATATCAATACTTGATACACATCCACACTCCGTCCTTTGATTGGCGTCCTTATCCACATTTAATTTAAAACCTGCAATTTTCTCGATTCGCTCTCTGTCTATACAGTGAGCATGTCCCACCCCTATTTTATGAAAATCATTTCTTTCCCCACAGGTATCTATCAATAGTCCATATCCTTTCCCAATTTCAGCAAAACGTTCCAAAAGCTCTGTCTGCATTTCATAGGCATAGGTATCTTTATTTATGTCCAACGGCTTTATATTATGTTCCATATTTTTATATAAATCCAAAAAACTAACAGTGCATTTCTCTGTATATGCTCCCAGCTTTGACGCAAGAATTTTGAAATACCGGCAATGATAATCCAAGGTATATAATCCATTAAAAAAAATCGGATCATATCTCCATACAACCCTTTCTCTTCCAATTTCTTTTGACAGTCGTTGAAAGGCCGGAATAATGATCTTATTTTTTGATGGCAAATTTCTTTCCACATCTGGCCCGTATGCGCTCAAAGTAAATTGAAAATAATATTTATAATCTTTCAATTCAGATAACCGGCTCAACATTGGTGTTGGATTCTTTGTCCAAAACACAAAGATATCCACTACATCCGGCGATAAATCAACTCTGCTTATCTGATGCTTATTCCTAGGGTTCCTTACCAATACATATCGTTCTTTAAGCCTTTTGAACAGCCACTCTGAATAGTATGATGGTATATCTGTCCTTCTGCTTGCACTAATGATCATCTTTTTTCCTCTGCTGATTTTATGTAAAGGAGAGGACAGGAAAATATCTTGACTTCCCCTAGGCACAATAACTATTAGGAATTTGAAAAGAGGCGGCAATGTAGCTGCCTCCTATAAAGGATTACCGATTCCTTAAGCAATCTTCATCCGCCCCATCAGTTAGCGCCAAGCTCACTGACATTTTTTCTATCTGTACCTTGTAACGCTTTATGTAAGGTCTCTGCTTCTTAGGCTAATGCAATCTGTCCATAAAAGCCCCTGCAATACCTGCAAAGATACTCACAGCACGGCTCGTGATATCTAAAAATCTCACAGGCCCAGTCCTCCTTCTTTCGTGTTTGCCCACCTGTGACATAGCCCTAAAAAATTTAAGGCTATCCCATAGGTGTGCATAAGACAAATAGGAAGTGTTTACTATCTGTCTCCAAGGTCTCCCCGCTGTATTAGCCCCATGCAGAGTTTCCAGCAGATAAGACTATTATAAAGGATTTGGGAATAGAATGGAATACCTGAAAAAATGAAGGTTCGAAACAACTTCAAAATATATCGTTCTAAGCAATAATCCCTGACTTATGCAGTAGCTTATATCAAATGTTCAATATTTCCAGACTGTATCTCGGATATATTCTGTGCTATACGTTGCTTAGGCCAATCCCACCACTTTATTTCTTGGGTACTGATACAAAACATTATTTTTCTCAAAATCTTTTGGTTCTTTGACAAAATCGTTATACATTGTATAATCGCCAACTACAATATCAGGGTTAGTAATAACATTTTTTAGATATACCGTTTCTTTATCCTTTGAACGAGGATAAATTTTTTGTTGCATGACTACTCCTTTCCTGCTTCTCTGACGGAAATTTAAATCTTGTAATATGCTCAAAGTTGTTATTCTCTACATAATATACGGTTTGTTCATTCGCAGAGTAAACAAATGAAACTCTCGTAGCCCATGCGCCCTCTTGCCGGACCGCATGAAGTAAAGTAAATGCGTCTGAGATTGAAAATTTATTATCGTACTTATCTAAAAATTTTAAAGCACGTTCATATCGGTCATCGCCTGGTACAATAAATTCTTTTGTACTTTCCGGCTTCATCAAAGAGTAATTCGTTATCAGAGAATACCTCTTATGTTCTTCCCTATATCCAATTCCCGGTTCAATTATCAATATACGTCCATCAGCATCTGATAACATTGCCTGCATGGTAGCATCTGGTGCATAGGTAATCTTCTTTGACTTTAAAATTTTAAGTGCCTCATCAAAAGAAAGCTGTGCTTTGATAAATTGTTCCGTTAAATCTGCAATCGTGATACAGTTTTTATCGTCTTGGTATACTCCATCAGGGTTTCCGTGCACATATAATAACGTTCCAATATTCCCGTTTTTATTTACTCCATAATAGGAATGATACGTTCCGTCTGGTCTTAAAATTCCGATATAGAAACGTTCCTTTTCCTCAAAGACTTTATGTTTCCATACCGAAAGGTCAATATCAAAATTAAATCCTGTAATCCTATCATCTCCGTGATAAACAAATTTAGTACACATAATTAATTCCTCTCACAATCTCTTTCTATAATTATTTGATACAAAAGTAAATACTTTTTTCAAAAAAATTATAGGGCAGGAGCAGCGGCCTGATCCTGGCGCGATGCTCCCCTCTATCAATATCAACCTAAGCTGTCAGCCTGAAATCCATTCAAGCTGCATTTCCTATCTTGTCAGGAAATTCCTCTGCCGGCTCCTCCTGGCTTCCCGTTTTCTCTGCCTCCAATTTCAGCCATTTCTCCAGCCTTCTCTTTCTGGCCTGCTCCACCCGCCTAAGCCATGCCTCATACCTCTTTTCCATACGGCTTTTCCCTGATCGGTAGAATGTCCTGACCTCCTGGGTTCCATTGTATCCATATGTATAGATGTAATTCTCCATTAGCTGTTTTTCATATTCATTCTCACATATGTTCAAAATCATTTCCCTCTCCGGCTGGGATAACTCAAAACCGTCATTCCTTTCCGGCCTCATGTTAAAGAGATATTTCCGGTGATTCTCCGGCGCACTGTACTGCTTGAAATTGGAAGGTACTGCATCTATTTTTATGTTTCTATTGAGAGATAATCTTCCTATAATCTCATGGATTTTCTCACAATCCTCTTTGGTAACAATCGCAGGATCTGGCAAACACTGTAAATAGGTCATATTGGGTTTTCTCCTTTTTCTGTAGTTCCGTTTTGTGGCTTTTTCTGCTATACTTAGGATTATCCATTTAACTGTGAGGTGCTTACAATGATTTCAACCTATGATGATTACCTTCCTATGTCCATGAGCCTTTCCCTGGAAGAAATGGCCTC
>JAAWEL010000064.1 GCA_022794255.1 Lachnospiraceae bacterium | reverse complement strand
TATTATGAAAAAAATCTTATAAGCATATCACATATACGGCATTGATGGTTGCTTACAAGACATAGTATAAACAGGAATCGTGAAGAAATCATGTTGTTTGTGTAAAAGGTTTTTGAATGATTTGTAAACGAAAAATGAACAGCATCTTTCACTTAGTTACAAATAGAGATAATAGTGTTACAATCTTTGCAATCTTGATATTTTATCAAAAGGCTGTCTAAAATAACTTATAGTTATACAGATAATTCCAATCTCGTATATATTTTCTAAATAAATTCCTGCTCAAATGTTGAAAAATGAAGGCAAATGCGATAATATGGTAGGAAACATGCTTCCAGGCCGGATTTAGGCCTGTAGGCGGACATAAAAAGCAGAAAAGGGTAAGAGGTGACAGGCAATGAATTGTAGGATAGTAACGATTCCAGGAGATGGAATCGGCCCGGAGATTGTTCGGGAGGCTTGCAAAGTGCTGGATCGGGTGTCACAAATTTATGGACATTCTTTCCATTATAAAGAAGTGCTGATGGGTGGGTGTTCCATTGATGCCTGTGGAGTGCCTTTGACCGATGAGGCGTTAGAGACAGCAAGGCAGAGTGATGCAGTTCTTTTGGGAGCTGTGGGAGGAGCTGTGGGGAATTCCAGATGGTATGATGTTGCACCGAATCTAAGGCCGGAGGCTGGGCTGCTGGCAATTCGCAAAGGTCTGAATTTGTTTGCTAATATTCGTCCTGCATATTTGTATAAGGAGCTTTCAGAGGCATGTCCCCTGAAAAAGGAGATCATTGGAGATGGTTTTGACATGGTAATCATGCGGGAGTTGACTGGAGGCCTTTATTTTGGCGAGCGGCATACCAGAGAAATTGACGGTGTATTACAGGCTACGGATACCCTTACATACAACGAAAATGAGATCCGCCGGATAGCCATCAAGGCTTTTAACATTGCCATGAAGCGGAGAAAGCATGTGATTAGTGTGGATAAAGCCAATGTGCTGGATTCCTCAAGACTATGGCGCAAGGTAGTTGATGAGGTGGCAAAGGATTATCCTGAGATAAAGTTAGAGCATATGTTGGTGGATAACTGTGCCATGCAGCTGGTGATGAATCCGGGACAGTTTGATGTGATACTGACGGAGAATATGTTTGGAGATATTCTTTCCGATGAGGCCAGCATGATTACCGGTTCCATTGGTATGCTTTCCTCAGCCAGTCTGAACGAAAGCAAGTTTGGCATGTATGAGCCAAGTCATGGTTCTGCGCCGGACATTGCAGGGAAGGATCTGGCCAATCCGATTGCCACGATCTTGTCAGCTGCCATGATGCTTCGGTACTCCTTTGATCTGGATAAGGAGGCCGATGCCATTGAGAGGGCGGTAGGGCAGGTGCTGACAGAGGGGTACCGGACAGTGGATATTATGTCTGAAGGATGTATTCAGGCAGGCACCTCCCGGATGGGAGATCTGATTGCAGAGAGAATTGTATAAGAGCTGGTCATGCATTGGGATGCATTGACAGAATGGAGGAAAATATGAGAAGTGATAATGCAAAAACAGGAATGCAGCAGGCCCCGGCCAGATCTTTATTCCGGGCTCTGGGGCTGACGGAGGAGGAACTGGCCCGCCCGCTGATTGGTGTGGTCAGCTCCTACAATGAGATTGTTCCAGGTCACATGAATCTGGACAAGATTGTAGAAGCTGTTAAGCAGGGAGTTGCCATGGCAGGCGGAACTCCCATTGTATTTCCGGCCATTGCTGTATGTGATGGCATTGCCATGGGCCATGTGGGAATGAAGTATTCTTTAGTAACCAGAGATTTGATTGCGGACTCTACGGAGTGTATGGCTCTGGCTCATCAGTTTGATGGTTTGGTAATGGTGCCCAACTGCGACAAGAATGTTCCGGGGCTTTTGATGGCAGCGGCCCGTCTTAATATTCCTACCGTATTTGTCAGCGGTGGTCCTATGCTGGCCGGCCGCGTGAAGGGAGAGAAAAAGAGTCTTTCCAGTATGTTTGAGGCAGTGGGAGCCTACGCGGCAGGCACGATGACAGAGGAGGATGTGGAGGATTTTGCTAACCGGGTATGTCCTACCTGCGGTTCCTGTTCTGGAATGTATACGGCAAACAGCATGAACTGCCTGACTGAGGTGCTGGGGATGGGACTTAAGGGAAACGGGACGATTCCTGCGGTATATTCTGAGAGAATCCGTCTGGCCAAACATGCTGGAATGGCAGTGATGGAGATGGTGGAGAGAAATATTTGTCCAAGGGATATTATGACAGAGGCGGCTTTCAGAAATGCTCTTACCATGGATATGGCACTGGGCTGCAGCACTAACAGCATGCTCCATCTGCCGGCTATTGCCCATGAGGCAGGGGTGGAGCTGAACGTGGACATTGCCAATGAGATTAGCGCAAAAACTCCCAATCTTTGTCACCTGGCGCCTGCAGGTCCTACCTATATGGAGGATCTCAATGAGGCGGGAGGCGTGTATGCCGTGATGAATGAGATCAGTAAGCTGGGGCTTTTGAATCTGGATTGTATAACGGTTACTGGCAAAACGGTAGGGGAAAATATCAAAGACTGCACAAATAAGAATCCCCAGGTTATCCGCACTGTGGAGAATCCTTATTCATCTACAGGCGGCATTGCTGTATTGCGGGGCAATCTGGCGCCGGATTCCTGTGTGGTGAAGCGGTCTGCCGTGGTGTCAGAGATGTTAAAGCATGAAGGTCCGGCCCGGGTATTTGACAGTGAGGAGGATGCCATTGCTGCCATCAAGGGCGGAAAGATTGTGGCAGGCGATGTGGTGGTTATCCGCTATGAGGGCCCCAAGGGCGGACCTGGTATGCGGGAGATGCTCAACCCCACCTCTGCCATTGCAGGAATGGGGCTGGGGGCTTCCGTGGCTCTGATAACCGATGGGCGCTTCAGTGGCGCTTCCCGGGGGGCATCTATTGGCCATGTATGTCCGGAGGCAGCAGCGGGAGGTCCCATTGGTTTGGTTCAGGAGGGGGATATTATCTCCATTGATATCAATGCCAACACCATCAATATGAAGGTGTCTGATGAAGAACTGGCAAGACGCCGGGAAAACTGG
This sequence comes from Lachnospiraceae bacterium, assembly GCA_022794255.1. Lineage (GTDB taxonomy): Bacteria > Bacillota > Clostridia > Lachnospirales > Lachnospiraceae > Brotaphodocola. The sequence continues at coordinate 65,772 of JAAWEL010000064.1, read as the reverse complement.
GTGCCGAAGATGAAGGAGGTTTCCGGATATCTGAAGCGTTATGCGAGGCAGGTTACAAGTGCAGACAGAGGAGCTGTGCTGAGAGATGAGTAATTGAATTGAAGCGAATTAAAACAATTTATCAAGATAGAAAAGGAGTTGACAGAATGTCAGAAAACAACACCTCAGAAAGAAACTCCCCAGAGATATCTCAGGAGCCAGTTGTGCTAAACGGCTCAGAGATTCTGATCGAGTGTCTTAAGGAGCAGGGAGTGAAAACGGTATTTGGATATCCGGGCGGTGCGATCCTGAACATTTACGATGCCCTTTATAAGCACCAGGGGGAGATCACCCATGTGCTGACCTCCCATGAGCAGGGAGCAGCTCACGCCGCAGATGGTTATGCAAGGGCCACTGGAAAGGTGGGGGTATGTTTTGCCACCTCCGGGCCGGGAGCGACTAATTTAGTGACGGGTATTGCCACTGCCTACATGGATTCGATACCAGTGGTGGCGATTACCTGTAACGTAGGGGTGAATCTGCTGGGGAAAGACAGCTTTCAGGAGATCGATATTCTGGGAGTGACTATGCCCATTACCAAGTACAATTTTATTGTCAAAGATATTCGTAAGCTGGCATCCGTTGTCCGCAGGGCTTTTGTTATTGCTCAGAGTGGCCGTCCAGGTCCAGTACTGATTGATATTACAAAAAATGTGACAGCTGACACCTGTGCGTATACGCCTATGGAGGCGGAGCCTATTGAGAGACAAACTGACACTATTTTGGAGGAGGATATGGAGGCAGCCCTAGAGCTGATCCGCAATGCCAGAAAGCCTTTTATTTTCGTGGGAGGCGGTGCGGTACTAGCCAATGCCTCAGAGGAGTTAAGGACCTTAGCCCACCGGATTCAGGCGCCAGTGGCAGATTCTCTTATGGGGAAGGGTGCCTTTGATGGTACGGATGAGATGTATACCGGTATGGTAGGAATGCATGGAACCAAAACCTCCAATTTTGGTATCACGGAATGCGATCTGCTGATTGTGGCCGGAGCCCGCTTCAGTGACCGGGTGACAGGAAATGCATCGAAATTTGCCCAGAATGCCAAGATCCTTCAGATTGATGTGGATCCAGCGGAGATTAACAAAAATATCCGCACAGATGTGCATATTATCGGAGATTTGAAAGTGGTACTGCGCAGGCTTAATGCCCGTCTGGATCCTGTAAACCATGATGAATGGGTGAATCATGTGGAGCGGATGAAGGATATGTACCCTTTGCGTTACGATAAAAGTGTACTGACCGGTCCTTATATTATGGAGATGATCTACGATGTGACGAAAGGGGAAGCTATGATCGTCACCGAGGTGGGACAGCATCAGATGTGGGCGGCCCAGTATTACAAATACAAAAAGCCCAGAACCTTTTTAACCTCTGGAGGTTTAGGGACCATGGGTTATGGACTGGGAGCTTCTCTGGGCGCCAAGCTGGGATGCCGGGATATGGGACAGCCAGATAAAGTGGTGGTTAATATTGCGGGTGATGGGTGTTTCCGCATGAATATGAATGAGATCGCCACTGCGGTTCGGTATAATATTCCTATTATTCAGGTGGTGGTCAACAATCATGTTTTGGGTATGGTGCGCCAGTGGCAGACTTTGTTCTACGGCAAACGTTATTCGCATACGGTGTTAAATGATGCAGTGGATTTTGTAAAGCTTGCGGAGGCTATGGGGGCGAAGGCTTACCGGGTCAGCAGCCGGGAAGAGTTCCGGCCGGTTTTTGAGGAGGCTTTAAGCCTGAATGCTCCGGTGGTTATCGATTGTCAGATCAACTGTGATGATAAGGTATATCCCATGGTATCACCGGGGGCTCCTATCCAGGATGCGTTTGATGATACAGATTTAAAAATTAAATAGAAGAAGTTGAGGAGGAAAAGCAATGGGAAGAGTCTATAACTTTTCGGCAGGTCCGGCGGTGCTGCCGGAAGAGGTCTTAAAAGAAGCGGCAGAAGAAATGCTTGATTATAAGGGAACGGGTATGTCTGTGATGGAGATGAGCCATCGTTCCAAAGCCTTTGAGACTATTATTCAGGAGGCTGAGGCAGACTTAAGGGAGTTAATGAATATTCCGGACAATTACAAGGTGCTGTTTTTACAGGGCGGCGCCCATCTCCAGTTTTCCATGATTCCTCAGAATCTGATGAAAAATGGCGTGGCAGATTATATCATCACCGGACAATGGGCAAAGAAAGCATTTAAGGAAGCGAAAAAGTACGGAAAGGCCGTGGCTGTGGCATCCAGCGAGGATAAGACCTTTAGCTATATTCCAGACTGCTCCGATCTGCCGATTGATGAGGATGCAGACTATGTATATATCTGCGAGAATAATACGATTTACGGTACCAAATATAAAACTCTGCCTAACACGAAGGGAAAGACCCTGGTGGCAGATGTCTCTTCCTGCTTCCTTTCTGAGCCGGTGGATGTAACCAAATATGGGGTGCTTTACGGTGGTGTTCAGAAAAATATCGGGCCGGCTGGTGTGGTGATTGTGATTATTCGGGAAGATCTGATCACAGAGGATGTGCTGGAGGGAACTCCCACTATGTGTCAGTACAAGACGCATGCAGATGCCAAGTCTCTGTATAACACGCCACCGGCATATGGCATCTATATCTGCGGCAAAGTTTTTAAATGGCTGAAGGCAAAGGGTGGCTTAAGCGCGATGAAGGAGTACAATGAAAAGAAGGCAAAGATCCTTTACGATTTCCTGGATGAGAGCAAGCTTTTTAAGGGAACCGTGGTAAAGGAAGACCGGTCTCTGATGAATGTTCCCTTTGTGACGGGTGATGCCGATCTGGATGCTCAGTTTATCAAAGAGGCTACAGCTGCCGGGTTTGTGAATCTGAAGGGGCACAGAACTGTGGGTGGTATGCGGGCTAGTATTTACAATGCCATGCCGGTTGAAGGTGTGGAAAAGCTGGTGGAATTTATGAAGAAATTTGAGGAGGCACATCAGGCATGAAGAAAATCCATTGTTTAAATGCAATTTCTCAATATGGTTTGGGATTTTTGACTGAAGATTATAGTGTGACAGACAATATCCAGGAGGCTGAGGGGATTCTGGTTCGGAGTGCATCTCTTCACGAGATGACATTTTCTGATTCTTTACTTGCAGTTGCAAGAGCCGGGGCTGGTGTAAATAATATTCCTCTTGAGGCATGTGCTCAGGATGGAATTGTGGTGTTTAATACGCCGGGAGCCAATGCCAATGGAGTGAAGGAGCTGGTGCTGGCAGGTATGCTGCTGGCCAGCCGGGATATTGTGGGGGGCATTGCCTGGTGCCAGGACAACAAGGAAGATGAGAATATTTCTAAATCTGTAGAGAAGAGCAAAAAAGCTTTTGCCGGTGGGGAGATCAAGGGAAAGAAGTTAGGGGTCATTGGCCTGGGAGCTATTGGGGCTGAGGTGGCCAATGCTGCAGCTGCTCTTGGCATGGAAGTTTATGGGTACGATCCCTATATATCTGTCAATGCAGCGTGGATGCTTTCCCGGGATGTAAAGCATATTACCAGTGTGGACAGCATTTACCAGGAGTGTGATTTCATCACCATTCATGTACCGTTAATGGATTCCACCAGGGGGATGCTTAATAAGGAGACGATTTCCACAATGAAGGATGGGGTGGTGGTTCTTAACTTTGCCAGAGATTTGCTGGTCAATGATGATGACATGGCAGATGCTTTGGAGTCCGGAAAGGTGAAAAAGTATGTCACAGATTTTCCCAACCCCAAGGCAGCCCACATGAAAAATGCCATTGTAATTCCTCACCTGGGTGCATCTACAGAAGAATCCGAGGACAATTGTGCCAGAATGGCGGTTATGGAGATGATGGATTATCTGGAAAATGGAAATATCCATAATTCTGTCAATTATCCGGTATGCGATATGGGAATTTGCAAAACTGCCAGCCGTGTTGCTGTGATGCATTTGAATGTTCCTAACATGATCGGTCAGATAACTGGTATGATGGCATCCTGTGGAATAAATATTTCCGATATGACTAATAAGAGCCGGGATAAATTTGCCTATACCCTGATGGATCTGGACAAGAAGCCAGATGATATGACCGTTCAAAAGCTGAATGCGATTGAAGGGATTTTGCGGGTGCGGGTGATTCAGTAAAAGTTGAAAACCGTGATAATTTGTAAAGAAAAAGGAGAACCGATATGGCAAATGTAAGACCATTCCGGTGTATCCGTCCCAATGGGGAAGTGGCGTCCAAAGTGGCGGCACTTCCCTATGACGTTTACAACCGGCAGGAGGCAAAGGCAGAGACAGAGAAAAATCCGATGTCCTTTCTGGCAATTGACCGGGCTGAGACGCAGTTTCCAGATGAGGTGGATCTGCATGATCCCAAGGTCTATGAGAAGGCCAGAAAGCTTTTGACGGATTGGCAGGAGAATGGAATCTTAATCAGCGACCAGGACGAGTGCTATTATGTGTATGAGCTGACCATGAACGGACGCAGCCAGACAGGGATTGTGGCTTGTGCCGGGGTGGATGATTATATAAACGGTGTGATTAAGAAGCATGAGAATACCCGGGAGGATAAGGAACAGGACCGGATTTGCCATGTGGATGTGACGGATGCTCACACAGGGCCTATTTTTCTAGCATACCGCTCAGAAAAGGAGCTGAATCAAATCGTGGAGCAGGCCTGTAAAGAAAAGGCTCTCTATGATTTTACCGCAGAGGATGGGATCCGGCACCGGGTGTGGAAGGTTGCAGACATGGACAAGGTTTCCCGTATCCAAAACAATTTTTCCAGGATGTCGGCAATCTATATTGCAGACGGACACCACCGCGCCGCATCAGCGGTCAAGGTGGGACTTAAGAGACGGCAGGAGAATCCGTCATATACAGGGGAGGAGCCTTTTAATTTCTTTCTGTCTGTTCTTTTTCCGGATGATCAGTTGATGATCATGCCCTATAACCGAGTGGTGAAGGATTTGTATGGAAAGACGGAAGAGGAATTTCTGAAGGCTGTTAAAGAGCGGTTTGAAGTAGACAAATGGAAGGAAGAAGGAGGATGTCAGCCTCAAAATCGTCATCAAATGGGGATGTATCTTAATGGTCAATGGTATCAGCTGACGGTGAAGGAGGCATATCTTACCAATGACCCGGTTAAAGGATTGGATGTGTCTCTTCTTCAAGATCTTCTTCTGGCGCCAATACTGGGGATCGGAGATCCGAGAATCGATGGAAGGATTCAGTTTGTGGGAGGGATCCGGGGACTTGCGGAGCTGGAACGGCTGGTGGACGGTAAGGCTGGGGCGGTGGCATTTTCCATGTATCCAACCTCGATACAGGAGTTGTTTTCGGTGGCAGATGAAGGGCTTTTAATGCCTCCGAAGTCTACCTGGTTTGAGCCTAAGCTGCGCAGCGGGCTGTTTATTCATTCTTTAAACTCCGAAACATATTGAAGGAGGCCTTTGCATAAGATGTAAAAAACGTTCTCAAGGGTAAAACCATGAAGGATTATATTGAAGAGCGGGCGGTGGCAATCGCTAATTACATCATAGACCACAATGCAACGGTACGGCAGACAGCGAAAAGGTTTGGGATTAGTAAGAGTACGGTACATAAAGATGTAACAGATCGCCTGGAGCATATCAATCCGTCCCTGGCGGCTCAGGCCCGGGTGGTGTTGGATGTGAACAAGTCGGAGAGACATATCCGCGGTGGGCTGGCTACCAGGGAGAAATATCAGCACCGGTTGGCCATCTGCAGCAAACAGGACGACTAATGAATGCAGTAATGCAAAGGAGAGCCATTCGGGATGGATGGCTCTCCTTGCTATTATTTCAGAAACTGATGAATCAGCTTATCATACAATTGCCTGTATGGCTGATACCGCATGGGCAGATCCAACCAGGTTTTCTTGTCCACAATGCTTTTCTTATGAGAAAAAGTATCAAAACCTACCTTTCCGTGATAGGAGCCCATGCCACTCTCACCAAATCCGCCAAAACCCATCTGGCTGGTGGCAAGATGGATGATGGTGTCATTAATGCAGCCGCCGCCAAAACCACAGCGTGCAGTGATCCTTCGGGCTGTGTGGCAGTCATTGGTAAAGATGTAGAGAGCTAAAGGATGAGGAAGAGCGTTTATCTTATGAATTGCCTCATCCAGAGACTCGTAGGTCAACACCGGAAGTACAGGACCAAATATTTCTTCTTTCATGATCGCATCATCAAAAGTTACAAGATCCATAACCGTAGGTTCGATCCGTAGAGAGTCCTTGTCCCCACTGCCGCCAATGACTACCTTGTTTGGGTCAATTAAGGAAAATATGCGTTTAAAGTGCTTTTCGTTGATGATTTTTCCATAATTGCGATTATCCAAAGGTTGCCTGCCCAGCTGTTTGTGGATTTGTTTTTGAATTTCTTTTATAAGTTTGTCTTTTATGGTTTTGTCGCAGTAAATATAATCAGGAGCCACACAGGTTTGGCCGCAATTGAGAAACTTTCCAAACACAATGCGCCGGGCGGCCAGACGAAGGTTAGCAGTCTGATCCACCACACAGGGACTTTTGCCTCCCAGCTCTAAGGTGACAGGGGTCAGATGGGTGGCGGCCTGTCTCATGACCTCCTTGCCCACGGCTTGACTGCCAGTAAAGAAGATATAGTCAAAATGCTGCTCAAGAAGTGTGGTGTTTTCGGCCCGACCTCCGGTTACAACAGCAACCAGCCTTTCATCAAAGCATTGGCTTAGCATGGAGAAGATAAGCTGGCTGGTATTAGGAGAGTAGGCGCTGGGTTTTAGGATAACTGTATTTCCTGCAGCAATGGCGTCTACTAATGGATCCATAGTCAAAAGAAACGGATAATTCCATGGACTCATAATCAGAACAACCCCATAGGGGGATGATTTTTGATAGCTACGGGAGCAGAATTGGGCCAGGGGGGGGTGGGAACCATCCGATCTGTGGCAAATTGACGGATGTGTTTGATCATGTAGGTGATCTCACTTAAGACTAAGCCGGTCTCGCACATATAGCTCTCAAAAGGGCTTTTCCCCAAATCCTTGCAGAGTGCTTCGTTGATTTCAGATTCGTGCTTTATGATGCAGGCCTTTAGCTTGTTAAGAGCCTGGATGCGGCGCTCAATTTTTAAAGTGGCACCAGTGAAAAACCAGGAGCGTTGTTTTTCTATAAGCTGTTTGATTTGTTGTTGATCCATAAGTCTCCTTTCTTTTGAACAAATTGTTCACACTGCAGATTGAAAGTTAAAAATAAAGTCATATAAAAGATTAATTAAATTAATAATTAATTATTTAATAAAAATTTTTTTAAAAGGAAGCATCCTCCATCAGCAGGTAATAAAATTGTTCCAGATTTTTGGCATTCATCAGCACAGGCACGGGGTAGAGGGGATTGGCTTCCTTGTCTGCATATTGTGCCAGTTTTTTGATATCCTTTTCCTGGATTTCCGGGATTGTGTTTCCGATTTCAAATCGCCTTTTCATATTGTGAATTGCAGCAATAAACTGGCAGGCTGCTTCTTTGCAGGGCGTGTTTTTATCTGCAAGGCCTGCAGCAATGGCAAGGCTTTTGAGCTTTTTATAGATAGAGGACCCATATGCTTCCAGAATGAAAGGAAGAAGAACCGCATTTGCCAGCCCATGAGGGACATTGTACTGGCCTCCCAGAGAGTGGGCAATGGCGTGAACATATCCCACATAGGATTTAGTAAAAGCACAACCAGCATAATAGGAGGCAATTAGCATCTTTCTGCGGGCCTGAAGGTCAGAGCCATCCAGATAAGCCTTCTCCAGGCTAGAAAAGATCAGGTGAACGGACTTTAATGCCGCTTTCCGGGTATCTTTGGTAGTAGTGTTGCCGATGTAAGCTTCTATAGCGTGGGTCAGTGCATCCATGCCGGTGGTGGCCGTGATTAAGGGAGGCAAACTGACAGTAATGGCCGGGTCTAGTACTGCATAGGAGGGAATCAGGGGAAAATCATTGATAGAATATTTATGCCGTGTGACAGAATCGGTGATCACAGCGGCTATGGTGGCTTCGCTTCCGGTTCCGGCAGTGGTGGGTACAGCAATGAGAAGGGGGAGTTTTTTGCGTATCTTTAAAATACCCTTCATCTTTTTTAAAGGAAGGTCAGGTCTTGCGATGCGAGCCCCGGCAGCTTTGGCACAGTCCATGCTGGAACCGCCTCCGAAGCCAATGATGGCATCACAGTCATGCTTAAGATAGAGGCTCCGAACTTCCTCCACATTGTCAGAAGTAGGGTTGGCATTGGTTTGGGCATAGACAAAAAACAAGATTTTGTTGTCAGTGAGTGCTTTCTCTAATGTCCTGGTCAGCCCAAGGCGGCTTATGGATGGATCCGTGACGATCAATATCCGGCGACAGCAGTGGTTTTTTAAGATATCTGGCAGTCCGGAAACATTGGGAATCAGCCGCGGAGGCCGGTAGGGGAGCAGTGGCACTATTGCGCGAAAAGCTGCCTGAAAGGTACGGCAGTAGCATTTTTTTATAATATTCATAAGGGCTTTTTCCTTTCCAGAAGTTTCTGCAGATTGCAGTGGTTTCTATTTTAAAATATCCTGGGATATTTGACAAGAAAATACGGAAAAATTTGCGGTATATTAACTTTTTAATCATAGGACGAACTGTCCCTGAATAGATTGGTAGTAGTCAAATTTTATGGGAGGTTGTTATGGGCAAAAGGATCAATGGGAAAATGGTATGGGCGGTTTTTTTGCTGTTTTGGGTATTAATGGTGCGTTTTCTGACCGGCTGCAGTGTGGAGAAGGAGAATCAGGATAAGGTACGTGATCTGGAATTTACTGTGGTGGGGGAAACAGAGCTGCCAGAGGAATTAAAAAGCCTGGTGGAGGAGAAAAAAATAGCCCCTTTTAAGCTTACCTATAGCAATGACCAGGGATTGTACATAGCAGTGGGATATGGGGAGCAGGCTACCGGGGGATACAGTATCTCTGTGGATGAGTTGTACTTGACGGAAAATTCCATTGTCATTGATACAGAGCTTAAAGGGCCGGAGAAGGGGGAAACGGTGGGGGTGGAAAAATCCTATCCCTATATTGTGATTCAGACAGAATATTTGGAAAATCCGGTAATTTTTCAGTAAGGCCTTTTGGCCAAGAGAACAGTAAGGCTTGATTGGGATAAAATATGATAATGATTTTCAAAATCGTTGACAAAAAAGGAAACTGACAGTATAATATTTAAAATAAAATGTTTCGCTGCAGATAGGATATATATGTCCATAGATATCAGGCAGATACAGATAATAAAAGCATAGACAGAGAAAGAAGGAGAGATACGGACGATGGCAGATCTGGTGATTCTTGTCGGGGTTGCAGGCGCGGTAGCTGTAATTTTGTGGAAAAAGGCAAGGGATGTGAAAGCAGGAAAGAGTGGCTGCAGTTGTGGCTGCTCCGGCTGTCCGGGACGAGGAAAAGATGGACATTGCCGCGGATAAAAAAGCAGGAAACCGTCATGGCAGGAAGCCTATGGCGGTTTTTTGTTTATGATACAACTTTTTTACAGGTGAAAGGTACAATAGAATGGAAAAGGAAGGAGATTCCGGTTGACGATGGGAATTTTGTTATATTACAATAGAGACAGTAATTTAGTCGGAGTTACCGATTGGAGAAAACAGACCACAGAAATTTTTAATATAGAGGGAAGTGAAGGGGAAAATGCCAGAAGAAAGCAGATTGGAAGCATATGAGCAGCGGGAGAAAATTTATCAACAGAAAAGGAGAGGGCAGAAAAGAAGAAGGGAACGAGAGCAATTTTTTAAAGTACGTCTGATGCAGGGAATGTTGTGTTTTTGTCTGGTGGCTGTGAGCGTAGCGACTGTTGTGATGGCGGTTGACCGGATAAAGGGAGAACGAAGAGGAGCCTCCGGTCAAAAAGGCAGGCAGGAGGCTGTGAGGGCCGGAGTGCTGTTGCCGGAAGATGAGGTACGGCAGACCGCTCAGGTGAAAAGACCTTTGGTGGAGGTTCCAAAGATGGGAGCACTCTATGGCATTCATGTCCAGGGAAAGGGGTGGAGCCATTATTTTGCAGATAATTCCTATGGGATGGCTCCGGCGGGGGGATACATCACGGCTTTGCGGGTTACTTTACATAATCAGCCGGAGGGGATGTCCGGCACAATTGAATATAAGGTAAATTTAAGTGGAAGCGGATGGCTGGATTGGCAGTCCAATGCCGATGAGGCAGGAGGATCCGGTGGGGAATTGCCTTTAGAGGCAATCAGCATACGCCTTACCGGAGAGTTAGCAGAATATTATGATGTGCTGTACAGCGTCCTTCAGAATAATGCATGGACAGACTGGGCGAAAAACGGGCAGGAGGCAGGACAGTTCGGTGTGGGATTGCGAGTGGACGGCATCCGGGTCTCAGTGGCCAGGCGGCAGGAGGAAGGGATTTCCTATGCAGGGGAGATTGATCCCTCAAAGCCTATGGTGGCTCTGACCTATGATGACGGACCATCTAAGAACTCCACGCCAAGGATTCTGGAAATTTTGAGGGAGAATGGAGGAAAGGCAACCTTTTTTATGGTGGGCAGCCGGGCTCAAAAATTTGAGGCAACGATCCGACAGATGGTAGAACAAGGCTGTGAGGTGGCCAACCACACGTATGATCACACGCTTATGACCAAGGTGGATCCAGCAGAGCTGGAACGGCAGCTGGAGCTGACGAATCAGGTGGTGGCAAATGCCGGAGGCGTGACTCCGGTGCTCATGAGACCCTGCGGAGGAGCTACTAATGACGCAGGAATGGGAGTGGCAGGAGCTATTTCCATGCCTGCAATTCTATGGTCTATTGACACACTTGACTGGAAAACGAGAGATGTAGATGCTACGGTCTCAGCGGTGTTAGACCACGTGAAGGACGGAGATATTATCCTGATGCATGACCTGTATGACACTGCAGCCGGGGCCAGTGAGATCGTGATTCCTGAGCTGATTCGCCGGGGATACCAGCTTGTGACAGTCAGTGAACTGGCCTCCTACCGGGGTGGGATGACGCCAGGACAGTCTTATTACAAGTTCCACCCTTAAGGTTTATTGTTAATTGTCCCGAAGAATCAGAACTGTTATGTATATTTTGGCCTTTTTACTCATACGTTGGAAGTAGCCGGTTAGCAAATGGCTGGACTGTTACGGTAAATGAGTGGAGGGGTTAGGCTTGAATGACAATTATCTGGATGTAATACAACAGTATGAGGGAGAGACCCTGGAGATTCGCCGGGGGCGGGGCGCCTGGATTTGCCAGCGCCAGGATGGGGTGAAGCTTTTAAAGGAATACCGGGGCAGTCTGAAAAGATTAGAGTTTGAAGAGGCAGTCCTCAAAGAGCTAAAGGGACAGGGAATCTGTTCTGTTGATCAGTATATGCGGAATCGGGAAGGAGAGCTTATCACCTCTGGGGAAGATGGGACAAAGTATATTTTTAAGGATTGGTTTGTAAACAGAGAATGCAATTTAAAGGACAGCCGGGAGATTCTGGCAGCTGTTTCCTGGATTGCCCGGCTGCACAGGGCCTTTCGAAAGATAACCTGGCGCCAGGAGTGGGATTCTGGATCAATGGTACCTCCTGGGCTCAGTTCAGAGATGAGGCGTCACACGCGGGAGATGAAGCGGGTGCGGACATTTGTTAGCAGTAAAAGGAAAAAAAGCCAATTTGAGCTTTGTGTCATGGGGAATTTCACAGAGTTTTATGACCAGGCCTTAGAGGCTCAGAATGGACTAAAGGAGCTGGAAGAGAGGCAGGATGAGAACCGCCTTTTTCTGTGCCATGGAGATTTAAACCAGCACCATCTTCTCATGGGAACCGGAGAGGTGGCGGTGATTGAGTTTAACCAGATGCACCGGGGGAAGCAGATGGCAGATCTATATCACTTTATGCGCAAGGTGATGGAAAAGCATGGGTGGGATGAACGGCTGGGGTTGGCCATGACAGAAGGGTATGATAAAGTGCTTCCCATGGATGAGGAGGACCGGGCCTGCCTGTATTATCTGTTCTTATATCCAGAGAAATATTGGAAGCAGCTGAACTATTATTACAATGCCAACAAGGCATGGACTCCGGCAAAGAATGTGGAGAAGCTTCAGAATTTGAAGAGTCAGCAGGAAGCAAGGGGCCGTTTTTTGGAACGGATAAAGGGGTAAAGAGATTTCGCCACAGAAACCTTTTGACGCAGGAAACATCTTATTATATAATAGAAATAACTGAGAGCTGATATCTGGCTTTCATCAGTGACACTGCCAGGGGGAGCCTGACAGGAAAAATACAGGAGGGAGTATTTAGTTTATGAAGGATTACATGAAGATTTATGAGGAGTGGCTGGCCAATCCGTATTTTGATGAGAATACCAAGGCAGAGCTGCGCGGGATTGCAGGCGATGAAAATGAGATTAAGGAAAGATTTTACATGGACTTGGAATTTGGCACAGCTGGTCTGAGGGGGATTATCGGAGCTGGTATCAACCGGATGAATATCTATGTGGTTCGCCGGGCGACCCAGGGGCTTGCCAATTATATTATCAAACAGGGAGGGGCTTCTAAGGGAGTAGCCATTGCCTATGACTCTCGCCGTATGTCACCAGAGTTTGCCGATGAAGCGGCCCGCACACTGGCGGCCAACGGGATCAAGGCTTACAAGTTTGAGTCTTTGCGCCCTACGCCGGAGCTGTCTTTTGCTGTACGGGAGCTGGGCTGTATCGCCGGGATCAATGTGACGGCAAGCCATAATCCGCCAGAGTACAATGGCTACAAGGTGTATTGGGAGGACGGAGCTCAGTTTACCCCGCCTCATGACAAGGGTGTGACGGAGGAGGTTCTGGCTATTGAAGATCTTTCCACGGTAAAGACCATGAGTGCGTCCGAGGCCAAAGCGGCAGGGCTTTATGATGTGATTGGAGCTGAGATTGACAATAAATACATAGCAAATGTTAAGGCTCAAGTGGTGAATCAGGATGCGATTGATAAAATGCAGGACAACATAAAAATCGTGTATACCCCTCTCCACGGTACAGGCAATATACCGGTGCGCCGGGTGCTCAAGGAGATCGGGTTTACTCATGTTTATGTGGTTCCTGAGCAGGAGTTGCCGGACGGGGAGTTCCCCACAGTCAGTTATCCAAATCCAGAAGCAGCAGAGGCCTTTGCCCTGGGACTTAAGATGGCTAAGGAGATTGATGCAGACCTGGTTCTTGCCACAGATCCGGATGCGGATCGTCTGGGTGTCTATGTTAAGGACAAAAAGTCTGGAGAGTATATTTCTCTTACAGGGAATATGTCCGGTTCTCTGCTGTGTGAGTATGTTTTGAGCCAGAAAGCAGCTCAAAATGCCATCCCTGCAGACGGTGAAGTGGTCAAGTCTATTGTCAGCACCAACCTGATTGACGCAGTGGCGGCTTCCTATAACTGTAAGCTGGTGGAATGTCTGACAGGCTTTAAGTGGATTGGACAGCAGATCCTTAAAGAAGAGAATACAGGGGTAGGCCACTACATGTTTGGCATGGAAGAGAGCTATGGCTGCCTGATTGGTACTTACGCTCGGGATAAGGATGCCGTGTCCGCCAGTGTGGCTCTGTGTGAGGCAGCAGCCTATTATAAGACAAAGGATATGACCCTGTGGGATGCCATGGTGGCTATGTATGAGAAGTATGGCTATTATAAAGATGCGGTTAAGTCCATTGGTCTGTCAGGAATTGAAGGTTTAGCAAAGATCCAGTCTATTATGGAGACATTCCGCAATGAGACTCCCACAGGCTTTGGTGATTATAAGGTAGTATCTGCACGGGATTACAAGATGGATACCATCAAGGATATGGCTGCCAAAGAGGTGAAGCCTACCGGGCTTCCTTCTTCCAATGTGCTGTATTATGATATGAATGACAATGCATGGTTATGCATTCGTCCTTCCGGTACAGAGCCCAAGATCAAGTTCTATTATGGAGTAAAAGGGAGCTCCTTAGAGGATGCAGAAGCCAAGTCCAATGCTTTGGGTGAGGCATTGATGGCAGTTGTCAATAAGCTTCTGTAAGCTGATTTCCCAGTGGGGGATGATACATATATGAATTATAAGCTGTCGCTGCGGGGGACCTTCCGGGCGGCAGCTTTATCCTTTCCATGCTTGCACAGGATAGTAAAGTATGTTACAATTTACAGGAAAAAGAGGAAGCAAAAGAATGATTAAGATTGAGAGGAATAGATGAGTATGGCAAATTTATCTTATCAAAGTACCAGAGGCGGGGAGAAGGGACTGACGGCTTCCTGCGCTATATTAAAGGGTCTGGCAGAGGACGGCGGACTGTATATGCCATCCATGATTCCAAGACTGGAGATTTCTTTAAAAGATTTGGCAGAAATGTCTTACCAGGAGCTGGCCTATGAGGTAATGCATCTGTTTTTGACAGATTATACGGAAGAAGAGCTAAAATACTGCATTCGCTCGGCTTATGACAGCAAATTTGACACGGAGGAGATTGCAACTTTGCGGGAGGCGGATGGGGCTTATTATCTGGAGCTCTTTCATGGCAGTACAATAGCTTTTAAGGACATGGCCTTGTCGATTCTTCCTTATCTTATGACCACAGCGGCAAAGAAGAACCATGTGGAAAATGAGATTGTAATTCTTACTGCTACCTCCGGTGATACGGGAAAAGCTGCTATGGCAGGCTTTGCAGATGTGCCGGGAACCCGGATTATTGTATTTTATCCCAAAGGCGGAGTCAGTCGGGTGCAGGAGCTGCAGATGGTGACTCAGAAGGGGGAGAACACGAATGTAGTGGCTATCCATGGCAATTTTGATGATGCGCAGACCGGTGTGAAAAAGATTTTCGGGGATCAGGAATTTGGTAAAAGGCTGGCAGAGAAGGGATTCCAGTTGTCCTCAGCCAATTCCATCAACATAGGCAGATTGGTGCCTCAGGTGGTATATTATGTGTATGCATATTCCCGTCTAATCAAAAACGGAAAGATCGAAGAAGGGGATGGGATCAATATTACGGTTCCCACAGGGAATTTTGGCAATATTCTGGCTGCTTATTTTGCTAAGCAAATGGGGCTGCCGGTAAAACTGCTTTTATGTGCCTCTAATGAAAACAAGGTATTGTATGATTTTTTTGAGACAGGAGTTTATGACAAAAAGAGGGAATTTATTCTGACCAGTTCTCCATCCATGGATATTCTTATTTCCAGTAATCTGGAGCGTTTGATCTATCTGAGCACAGGATGTGATGCTGAGGCCAACAGAAAACTGATGGAGCAGCTTGCCAAAACCGGAGCCTACCAAGTGACAGAAGAAATGCGCACCCGCATGGCAGACTTCAGAGGCGGATATGCCACAGAGGCGGAGAATGGGGCAGAGATTAAGCGGTTGTTTGATAAGACAGGATATATGATTGATACTCACACCGGAGTAGCGTCCTGTGTTTACCGCAAATATGTGGAAGAAACCGGAGATACCACGCCTACAGTGATCGCCTCCACAGCCAGTCCATACAAGTTCTCTCACAGCGTGATGGAAGCGGTATTCGGCGATCAGGGGGATAAGGAGGAGTTTGCTATTATGGATGATCTGTGCAGGGCTGCAGGTGTGGCCATACCCCCGGCAGTGGAGGAGATTCGCAATGCCAAGATCCGCCATAACAGGGAATGTGATGTGGAAACCATGGAAAGCACTGTGGCAGAGATTCTCGGCTTATAATCATAGATGAAAAGCATGTATAAGCCTGCTGACAAACCGTGTCCTGCTCTGTAACAACAGACAAAAACAGTGGGAAAAGATTGTGAAAAGTTATACTATTCAAACGGTAAAAAATGGGTTATAATAGTGCAGAATCGTACAGGCTTTGGCCTGTGGTCCCCTGCAATGGGGAAGAGTGGAAGTATAAATGATGAAATGGAGGATTATGAAATGTTAGTATCTGCAACAGAAATGCTGAAAAAGGCAAAAGCGGGACATTATGCAGTAGGACAGTTCAACATCAACAACCTGGAGTGGACCAAGTCTATTCTGGCTACCGCACAGGAGTTGAATTCCCCGGTTATTCTGGGTGTGTCTGAGGGCGCTGGCAAGTATATGACCGGTTATAAGACTGTGGCTGCTATGGTAAAGGCTATGATCGAGGAGATGAATATCACAGTTCCGGTTGCTCTGCATCTGGATCATGGCAGTTATGAGGGATGCTACAAGTGTATTAAGGCAGGATTTTCCTCCATTATGTTTGATGGTTCTCATTATCCCATCGAGGAGAATGTGGAGAAAACCAAGGAATTAGTAAAGGTTGCTCATGCAATGGGTCTGTCCATTGAGGCAGAAGTCGGTTCCATTGGTGGTGAGGAAGACGGAGTGGTAGGCATGGGTGAGTGTGCAGATCCCAATGAGTGCAAGGCGATTGCAGATCTGGGGATTGATTTCCTGGCAGCAGGAATCGGCAATATTCATGGCAAATATCCAGAGAACTGGCAGGGATTAAGTTTTGACACATTGGCTGCCATTCAGGAGAAAACTGGTGAGATGCCCTTGGTGCTTCATGGTGGAACAGGTATTCCTGCTGACATGATAAAGAAGGCTATTGACCTGGGGGTGGCTAAGATCAATGTAAATACTGAGTGCCAGCTGTCCTTTGCGGCTGCTACACGTGAGTATATTGAGGCTGGTAAGGATCAGCAGGGCAAGGGCTTTGATCCCAGAAAGCTGTTAGCTCCTGGTGCGGCTGCTATCAAGGAGACCGTGAAGGAAAAGATGGAGCTGTTTGGTTCTGTGGGTAAGGCGTGAGAGCAAGAATGAACAATAAGCAATAAAGGGTATTTTAGAAAGGGGCATTTCTGAATAGCAGGAATGTCCCTTTTTGTGGCAGAGAGCCTGATGGGGGAGATTTTGGCGAAATGACGTTTTTTCATGGGGTGATTTGAGAAATTAAAGCAAACACGCCAAAATAGAGAAAATCACAAAAAAGTGCTTGCATTTTTGAGGCAGATAGTTTATTTTAATAAAGAACAAAGGTGTTCTTCCTTATGGATGAGGGAGGGCACCTTTTCTGCCGTTACAGATGGGGATGCCCCGCAGGTGGATGTTTTGGGAATAAAGATTTCCAGGAGAGGAAAGGAATTTATGAGTGAGATGGTAAAGATAGCAGAAATTTTTGGCAAAAATGTTTTTAATGAAGTAGTGATGAAGGAGCGCCTTCCCAAAAGTGTGTTTAAGAAGATGAAGAAAACTATGGAGGATGGCGTGGAGCTTGACCCGTCCATTGCAGATGTGGTGGCTCATGCTATGAAGGAATGGGCAATTGAGCGGGGGGCGACTCACTATACCCACTGGTTTCAGCCTTTGACTGGTGTGACGGCAGAAAAGCATGATTCCTTTATTTCCGCGCCGGATACGGAGGGACGGGTGATCATGGAGTTTTCTGGTAAGGAGCTGATCAAAGGGGAGCCGGATGCCTCGTCATTTCCATCAGGTGGTCTGAGGGCTACCTTTGAGGCCAGAGGCTACACTGCCTGGGACTGCACTTCTCCGGCATTTCTCCGTGAAGACGCCATTGGTGTAACACTTTGCATTCCCACGGCCTTTTGTTCTTACAAAGGGGAGGCCCTGGATCAGAAAACCCCTCTTCTGCGCTCCATGCAGGCTATTGACGGGCAGGCTTTAAGGATTCTTAGGCTGTTTGGCAACACCAGGGCAAAAAGGGTATGTCCCAGTGTGGGTCCGGAACAGGAATATTTCCTGGTAGACCGTGCTAAATATTTACAGAGAAAGGATCTGATCTATGCAGGCCGAACCCTGTTTGGCGCTATGCCCCCGAAGGGACAGGAGCTGGAAGATCACTATTTTGGCGCTATCAGAGAGCGGATTGGTTCCTACATGAAGGAGGTCAATGAGGAGCTGTGGAAGCTTGGGGTGACAGCCAAGACCCAGCATAATGAAGTGGCGCCGGCTCAGCACGAACTGGCACCTATCTATGATCAGGCGAATCTGGCAGTAGACCACAACCAGATGGTGATGGAGACCTTAAAAAAGGTGGCAGGACGTCATGGACTGACTTGTCTGCTTCATGAAAAGCCCTTTGCAGGAGTCAACGGCTCTGGTAAGCACAACAACTGGTCTCTGACATCGGATGACGGGGTGAATCTGTTAAGTCCTGGGGAGACCCCTCACGAAAATATTCAGTTTTTGCTGGTCTTGGGATGCATTTTAAAGGCTGTGGATATTCATGCGGATCTGCTTCGGGAGTCTGCGGCTGATGTGGGAAATGATCACCGCCTGGGAGCTAATGAGGCTCCGCCGGCGATTATATCTGTGTTTTTGGGGGAGCAGTTAGAGGATGTGATTGATCAGCTTTGCAGTACTGGAGAGGCAACCCATTCCAAGAAGGGCGGCACCTTAAGGACAGGGGTAGCTACCCTGCCTGATCTGGACCAGGATGCCACAGACCGGAACCGCACCTCGCCCTTTGCCTTTACAGGGAATAAGTTTGAGTTTCGTATGGTAGGCTCCTCTGACTCTATTGCGCCGCCCAATGTGGTATTAAATACCATAGTGGCGGAAGCGTTTAAAGAGGCGGCAGATGAGCTGGAGGCAGCGGAGGATTTCGATACCGCAGTCCATGATATGATCAAGCATCTTTTAAAAGAGCATAAGAGAATCATTTTCAATGGAAACGGATATTCCAATGCCTGGGTGGAGGAGGCTGAAAAGAGAGGATTGCCTAACATCCGCTCTATGGTGGAGGCTATCCCGGCCTTGACAACTAAGAAAGCTGTAAAGTTGTATGAGGAGTTTGGTGTATTTACCAGAGCTGAGCTGGAATCCCGGGCAGAGGTAGAGTATGAGGCCTACTCTAAGGTGATTAATATTGAAGCCCGCACCATGATTGATATGGCAAGCAAGCAGATCATTCCGGCTGTTATCCGGTACACCACTCATCTGGCAGCCTCCCTAAATGGAGTGAAAACGGCTTGTCCGGAGGCGGATACCAGCGTACAGGCAGAATTATTGGTGGAGACATCAGACATGCTGTCGGATATGAAAGTGGCATTGGCAAACCTGATTGATATCACAGAGAAATGCGGGGCTATGGAGGCCGGAATGATCCAGGCACATGCTTACCATGACAAGGTGGTGCCGGCTATGGAAGCGCTGAGAACACCGGCAGACCGGCTGGAAATGATTGTAGATAAGGAATTGTGGCCATTCCCCAGCTATGGGGATTTGATTTTCGAAGTATAATTGTGGCCGGAGATGCTGTAAGGCTACAGCATCTCCATATAGGCTAAAAGCTGATCCAGAAGATCAAGACCAATGTAAATCAAGATCCCCAGGATGAGGACGCTAATGATCAAAAAGATCAGTTTATAAAAGAGATAGGCCCGAGCGAAGCTTCTTCGTTCGGGATATTTTTTGATGAAAGCCAGATAAAGCAGATAAATCCATCCGATTAGAGGGATATTCATACACATAAAAGTAAAGAACCATCGATGGATCTGAACGGAATCGCTGTCCTTTATAGTGTTTGGGGCAGCTTTGGATTCCGGAACATTGGGGGATGGTTCAGAAACCGTGGTTAGCTTTGGAAGAACCTTTGTCTGGGAAGCTTTGGTGTCCTGTAAAGGCGGGGGCGGCTCTCCGGTTTCCATTTCTTCTGGAAGAAATGGAACAGAAGGAAGTTCGGCAAGCCGGTCTGTTTCACCATCTGCAATTTTTTCTATGGCTTTTTGAATATCTGCTGTTTCTTTTGCTTCAGAAGATAGCTCTTTCTGATCCATGGTATATTACTTTTCCTTTCCCGTTGTGATTACAGCACTGGTGCTGCCGGCGATGCCCTCTATATTGGTGTTCCATTTTAGCTGCTCCCGGTTTAGGGTAGCCTCAAGCCGTTGCTGCTGCAAGGAGAGCTGCTGCTGAAGAGCCTGCTGGTCCTGATCTTTTGCAGCTTGACGGGCGTCTTTCGTTTTTTGCCATTCTTCTGCAGTGGGCAGGGTGGAGATGCGGGTGATGGCAGTGTTTAAACGCTGGGTGTAAGACTCGGCTTCCTGATAATCAGCAATCAGAGGAAGCTTGTTTATGGCAGTGGTAATCAGCTCTCGGGCATTGGGAGCCTGGTACTCCAGTGCCTCCACATTCTGAAGCGCAGTCAGGAATTCATTTTTACGGGTTTCAATCTCCAGGATCTCCCGGCGTTTGACTGCCTCCTCCTCTGCTCTTTCCTGAGCTTTGGCTTCCTCCCGGGCTCGCTGTATCTCATAAAGGGCAATGGTCTCATCCATCTCCTGAATCGTGACGGAGAAGGTTTTATACCGGGTGGTGAGCCGTTCTAACAGTTGGCCTCGCAGGTTTCCTTCATCTAGAAGATTTAGCTGACTTATCATTTTTTGATACTGTTCCTTTACCCAGTATGTGTCCTCCACAGTCTCAATGGTTTTCTTTTCAAAGGCATCCACCCCGGCGGAAAGCTCATTTTCCAGACGGCGCTGTTCCTTATCGTAAAGGCTTTGCTGTGCCCTCAGCTGAGCGGTGGTACTAACCAGGTCCGTGATGCCAGTCTTTGAATCTGTCAACAACTCTACGGTGGCAGGCTTTTCCCAGTCCCAAGGTTCTTTCCCGGTATGGAGTTCATCCATAACACCTTTCCATATACGGCCCGCATAGGTGCTTCCAAAAATACCTGGCATGGCCCTGGGAATATCATAGCCTACCCAGATGGCAGTGGTGTAATAGCGGGTATAGCCGCAGAACCAGGTATCTTTGCTGCTGTTGGTGGTTCCCGTCTTACCAGCGGCAGGCATACCTCCGGACAATGCCAGACCATGACCGGTACCAAAGGGCTCTGTAAGTGTTCCCTTTAAAATATCCGTAATCATGTATGCTGTGTCCTCCTGGTAAACCTGCTGCGCCTGAGGTCTTTTTCCCTGGGTCAGATTGCCTTTTTGCTCGTGCTCGATTTTCAGGATGCAGGTGCGGTCATTATATACCCCTCTGTTTGCCAGAGTACTGTAACCTTTTGCCATGTCTACCACTCGCAGGCCATTGGTGAAGCCGCCTATGCTTAAGGAAGGAATATTATTGTCAATATATGTAATTTTATGGAAATTCATTTTTCCCAGATATTCCAGCCCGAAATTGACTCCGATATCCTCAAGGATCTGCCAGGCCACTGTATTTAAGCTGCGGTTTAGAGCTTCCCGGACAGTGACCTCTCCATGGTAGCTGCCGCCGCTGTTGGAAGGCCCGTCCTCCCATTTATGGTCATCCACCAGCCTGGATGGATAATATTCTCCGGTGTCAAAGGCAGGGGCGTAATCGATCAGGGGCTTTATGGTGCTGCCAGGCTGGCGGGCGCTTAAGTAAGCCCGGTTGAAGGGATCCTCCTCCCCTCTTCCTCCCACAATAGCCACCACATAGTTGCTTTGGTTGTCCACAATGACCCCGGCCCCCTGAAGAGCATATTTGCCATTGTCTTGTAACTCTGTGTAGGAGGAGAGTCCCTCATCGATCTGAGCCTGCAAAAGTCCCTGAAGGGACAGATCCAGGGAGGTGTATATGCGAAAGCCTCCGGCCCGTATCAGATCATTTTTTTCGTTGTAGAGAGCCTGGTAGCTCTCCATGTAGGCGGTATAATCTTCCTTGTTCTCATAGGTATAACGGAAATTAAAATGATCCAGCTTCATAAGTTCTATGGCAGCACAGTGAATCGCATAGCTGCTCATATAGTTTTCATCTGTACCTTCGGCTTCCTCCTGAACAATCTTTAAAGGCTGAGAAAGATAGGCATCATATTCTGTTTTAGAGATATAGCCGACCTCATACATACTTTCCAGGACATCATTGCGTTTGTCTCGAGCAGCCTCCGGATTTTTGACTGGGTCATAGGCAGAAGGACTGTTGCTGATGCCAGCCAGAACAGCAGCTTCACCAGGGGTCAGCTCTAAGGCATCTTTGCCAAAATAGTACCGGCTTGCTGCCTGAATGCCATAGCAGTGATTTCCGTAAAAATTGGTATTACAGTAAAATTCCATAATATCTGCCTTGGAATATTCCTTCTCAATCTCCGGTGCCAGAAGGATTTCCACAACCTTGCGGGTAAAGCTTTTTTCCTGGGTGAGGTATGTGTTTTTGATTACCTGCTGGGTGATGGTACTGCCGCCCTGGGTGATGACGCCCCTGTTTTTTATCAGAGCAAGGGCCGCCCGGGCAGTGGCGATCCAGTCCACACCAGTGTGGCTTTTGAACCGGCGGTCTTCCTGCGCTATATAGGCATTTTGAACGTTTAAACTGATCTGACTGATCGGCACATATTCGTAGTGCCCTGCATTGATCAGCCCGGCCAGATTGCCGTCTTTGTCATAAATTTCTGTGTCAGAGAGCATTCGGAAATCCTGTCGTTCCATCTGAGCCAGCTTATCATAAGCCACCTGACGGCAGTGATCCAAATCCGGCTTTACTCTGGCATAGATGAAAAGGACAGACAAAAGGAATGCGACCAGAGCTAGGGAAAAAAGCTGTAAAACACTTTGTAAAAGCCAGCCTAAGATACCAAAAAGAGTTATAAAAAAACTGGCAGTGCAGGTAAGAACCGTTTTGATAATTTTCATGGTAGTTTAATGATCCTTTTTAGCATTACTTGTTGTTTACCAGGATAGTATAATACAAAACCTTAAAAAGGGATAGTAAAAAAGTGTTGGAAAACCACCAAAATAGGAAGAAAATATTGACTTTCAGAGAAAAAAGAAGTAAAAGTAAAGGGATTGTGACAGACAAAACATTCAAATGGAAGCAGCCGGCGGATGCCGGATAAGTAGAAAGGGACATAAGGATTATGTATCAGATTGATTTTCAAAAACCATTGACCGTTTATTTTATAGGAATCGGCGGGATTAGTATGAGCGGTTTAGCAGAGATTCTGCTACAGGAGGGATTTGCAGTCAGGGGATCAGATGCCCATGAAAGTGGTCTGACTGACCATCTGGAAGGTTGCGGGGCAAAAATTTTTTACGGACAACGGGCAGAAAACATTGGCGATGGGATTGATTTGGCTGTGTATACAGCGGCCATCCATCCGGACAATCCAGAGTATCAGGAGGTAAAACGCCGGGGGATTCCCATGCTGAGCCGCGCGGAGCTTTTGGGTCAGATGATGAAAAATTACCATCATGCCTTGGCTATAGCGGGAACCCATGGAAAGACAACAACAACCTCTATGGTGACAGAGATCTTGCTGGCAGCAGATATGGATCCTACCGTATCGGTGGGGGGAATCCTCCACTCAATCGGAGGAAACATCCGGGTGGGAGGGCAGGAGCTTTTTGTCACAGAGGCTTGTGAATATACAAACAGCTTTCTGGAATTTTTCCCTACCATTGAGGTGATTCTTAATATAGAGGCAGATCATCTGGATTTTTTTAAGGATCTGGATGATATCCGCCATTCTTTTAAAAGTTTTGCCGGCAGGCTGCCAAAGGAGGGACTGCTGATTTTGGATGGGGCCATAGATAATCCGGAGGAAATTACTCAGGGGCTGGCTTGCCAGGTGGTGATTTTGGGCCATGGAGTGAAGGGGGATTATGGTGTGACAGATATCTCCTATGATGAAGTGGCCTGTCCGTCTTTCACTCTGATGAAAAAAGGTGTTCCGGCCGGCCGGATTCGATTAGGAGTGCCTGGGGAACACAATGTGTACAATGCCTTGGCCGCAGTGGCAGCCGCAGAGGCTTTAGGAGTGCCCATGGAGGCGATCTTAAAAGGCCTGGCAGGATTTTCGGGAACAGAGCGAAGATTTGAAAAAAAGGGGAAGGTGGGAGGCATAACCATCATTGATGACTATGCACACCACCCTCAGGAGATTGCAGCCACCTTAAGAGCAGCCAAGAACTATCCGCATAAGAAGCTGTGGTGTGTATTCCAGCCTCACACCTATTCCCGCACAAAAGCTCTTTTGGATGATTTTGCCAGAGAGTTAGCGGCAGCCGATCAGGTGGTTCTGGCAGAGATCTATCCGGCCCGGGAGACGGACACACTGGGGGTAAGCTCGGAGGATATAGGGGCGAGGATTGCAAAACTGGGCACTCCCGTAAGCTGTTTTTCCACGTTTGATGAAATTGAAACATTTATTTTAAAAAATTGTTCCCCAGGTGATTTGTTGATAACTATGGGCGCCGGAGACATTGTAAAGGTTGGGGAAAGGCTTCTTGGGAAATAGTTATCCACATTATCCACATAGTTTTCCACTTTTTGAGGTAAGAGACTATGTGGATTTTTTCTTTCTTCGGACGGAAATCCACGATTTTCCGAAATCCCCTGATTTTGGCAGAAAACGATTGATTTTGACATGGTTTGACAAGAGATTCGTTATGGTTTATCCACTTTATCCACATTATCCACAATTCATTCGGTGGATAAATGCGCCTATTTCTTTTTGAAAAAGGATGTGCTAGAATAGAAAATAATAGAGAGGGTGGGAAGTGATGGATATGATCTGCAGTTTTCAGATGGAAGCAACGCTGGTGGCCAATGAGTTTGTTGACCGATATATGGCGGCGGCCAATGGAGAATACGTGAAGGTGTATCTGTATTTGCTGCGGCATCAGCAGGAGCCGGTGGATATTGACAGGATTGCTGATGCATTAAACCATACGGAGTCAGATGTAAAAAGGGCCCTTGCTTACTGGGAAAAACTAGGAGTGCTTCAGATGGAGAAGAAAGAGACAGAGAGCAGGAAGGCACCAGGGCAATTACAGCCCTCATTGGAAGAGGCGGCTTTGGAGGACAGGACTGTGGTGATCCGCAGTGAGAGTGAGGATAGTCGGGAACAGACCGCTGCTTTGACAAAAGCCTCAGAACAGACATCGGCTTCCGGCCGGCCGGTGTACAGTCAGGAACAGGTGAACCGCTTAGCAGAGGATGAAGATTTTACTCAGCTTTTATACATAGCTCAGAAGTATTTAAACAAAGTTTTTACTTCTCGTGAATGTGAAGTCTTTGCTTACCTTTATGACGGCCTTCATATGACAACGGAACTTTTGGAATATCTGGTAGAATACTGTGTTCAGGGAGGGCATACCAGTATCCGTTATATTGAGACAGTAGGTCTGAACTGGCATGAGCGGGGGCTTAACACAGTAGAATCTGCCAGAGCTTATGCCAGCGGGTTTACCAAGGATTCTTTTGCAGTTATGCGCTGTTTTGGCCTGACAGGGCGAAAACCCGGTGAGAAGGAGAAACAGATGATTGAGAAGTGGTTTTCCGTTTATGGTTTTTCCAGAGAGCTGGTTCTGGAAGCATGTAACCGGACTATGGAAGCGACCCATACTCCCAGCTTTCCGTATGCAGATAAGATTCTCAGTGAGTGGAAAAAGGCTGGGGTGAGGACGGTCCGGGATGTGGCAGTGTTGGATGAAAAACGCCAGGGAAAAAAGAGAAACGCGACTGGAAAGAGGGCAACAAACCAATTCCACAATTTTGAGCAACGTCAGACAGATTATGATGCCATGGTTTTAGATCAGGTAAAAAGCTGGATTGGACAGGCATAGAAAGCAAAAAGAATTTCAGAGAGAGAGGCAGTGATGGCACTTAACAATTCTCAGTACAATGAGGTGATGAGAGACTATGAGAAGCAGCAGCTGGAAAACCGCTATGACAGACAGAGACGGGTTGAAGAGGTTTACAGGGTGGTGCCGGAGATTCGGAGCGTAGATGAGGCGATACGATCTGAGGGGGCCGCATCGGCTAAGCAGGTGTTAAGCGGGGATGACAGTGCGAAGGAACGGTTTAAGAAAAGGCTTGAAGATTTAAGGAGGCAAAAAAGACAGCTTTTAAAGGAGGCCGGGTACCCAACCGATTATATGGAGCTGCGTTTTCGATGCCCGGATTGCCAGGACACCGGCTATGCCATGGGAAAGCGATGCCATTGCTTTGAGCAGGCAAGAACCAGGATTTTGTATGCGCAGTCCAATATCCGACAGGTGCTGCAAGCGGAGAATTTTGACACGCTTTCGTATGCGTGGTATGATGAAAATATCCGTTTGGATCATTTGGGAATGACAGAGGCCGCTTATATGAGGATGGTGGTGAAAAACTGCCAGGAGTTTGCAGCAGAGTTTCCGAAAAGAGGGAGAAACCTTCTGTTTACAGGAAGTACAGGCGTGGGGAAAACATTTCTTACCAATTGCATTGCAAAGGTGCTGATTGACCGATATATTTCTGTGATCTGTCTGACTTCTCAGGATCTGTTTGAACTGCTCTCCCGATGCAAGTTTGGCAGGGAGATTTCGGAGGAGGTTGAGGAGAGCTACCGTCATATTCTGGAATGTGAGATGCTTATTATTGATGATTTGGGAACAGAGGTCAATAACACGTTTGTGTCCTCCCAGCTGTTTTACTGTGTCAATGAGCGGATCAGCCGGCAGAAAGGCACCATTATTTCCACCAATCTGTCCATGGGAATGCTTCGTGATACATATTCAGACCGGGTTACCTCACGCATCATGAGCCATTATGCCACGGTCCCTCTTTATGGGGGGGATATCCGCATGAAAAAGAGAAATTTTCGGGGATTATCTTGACTTGAATGAAGCATAATGATATAAAGGAAACACACCAAAAGCATACGGATTCACCACAATCATACATGGAGGAAAAACATGATCTACGAAGAGAAAACGATTGAGACGATTCCGGTAGGGCCATTGGGGCTGATACCACTGAAAAGCTGTGCTGAGCTGGGAGCAAGGGTAAATGACTGGCTGGTGGCATGGAGAAAAGAGCGGGAAAGCGAACATAAGTCAACTATCGCATTTGCCGGCTATCAGAGAGATTCTTATATTGTGGAGGCCAAGACTCCTCGTTTTGGCTCCGGGGAAGGAAAGGGAACGATTGAGGAGTCGGTCCGGGGAGATGATCTGTACATTATGGTTGATGTGTGCAACTATAATCTTACCTATTCTCTGTGTGGTATGACCAACCGTATGTCTCCGGATGACCATTTTCAGGATTTAAAGAGGGTAATCGCTGCGGCGGCAGGCAAGGCCCGCCGGATTAATGTGATTATGCCATTTTTGTATGAGAGCCGTCAGCATCGCCGGTCTAGCAGAGAGTCCTTAGATTGTGCATTGGCTCTTCAGGAGCTGACTAATATGGGAGTGGAGAATATCATCACCTTTGATGCCCATGATCCCCGGGTTCAGAATGCCATTCCCCTTAAAGGGTTTGAGACGGTGCAGCCTATATACCAGTTCATCAAATATCTTCTGAAGGAAGAGCGGCAGCTGGATATTGACAGCGATCACATGATGGTGATCAGCCCAGATGAAGGGGGGATGAGCCGCGCTGTGTATTTTGCCAATGTGCTTGGACTGGATATGGGGATGTTCTATAAGCGCCGGGATTACACCCGTATTGTCAATGGCAGAAATCCCATTGTGGCCCATGAATTTTTGGGATCCAGCGTGGAGGGCAAGGATGTACTGATTATTGATGATATGATCTCATCGGGAGAAAGTATGTTGGATGTGGCTAAGGAGTTGAAGCGGCGGAAGGCAAGAAAGGTTTTTGTCTGCGCTACCTTTGGTCTGTTTACCAATGGGCTTGCCAAGTTTGATGAGTACTATGCCAATGGAATGATTGACCGGATTCTGACTACCAATTTAGTTTACCAGACTCCGGAGCTTTTATCTCGCGCTTATTACATCAATGTGGATATGAGTAAGTATATTGCTCTGATTATTGATAATCTGAATCATGATGATTCTCTCAGCGAGCTTTTGAATCCTACAAGAAGAATCAATAAGCTGCTGGACAAATATAGAAAATTATAAAGGACAGAGCATAATGAGTGAAAACAGAAATTATCAGGAGCCGGGAGAATACCCAGAGGACAGAAACGCACCAGGCAAATCTGCAGAGGAGGGCTGGCAGGTTCCCCAAAAGGAAAAAGTCAACTGGAAGAAAGAGCTGTGGGAATGGGTAAAGATTATTGTGTCGGCGGCGGTGATTGCGCTGGTGTTAAATACGTTTATCATTGCCAACAGCAAGGTTCCCAGCGGTTCCATGGAAAATACCATTATGACGAATGACCGGGTGATCGGTTCCCGTCTGTCTTATCTGTTTGCAGAGCCGGAAAGAGGGGATGTTGTGATCTTCCGTTTTCCGGACGATGAAACGATCTACTATGTGAAGCGGGTGATCGGTTTGCCGGGGGATACGGTGGATATTCATGACGGCCATGTCTATCTCAATGGATCAGAGGAACCTTTAAAGGAGGATTATATACGGGAACCTATGATACCGGAGGAACCGGTTCATTTTGAGGTGCCGGAGGGATGCTATTTTATGCTGGGTGATAACCGTAATCATTCAAAGGATGCCCGGTTTTGGAAGAATACTTATGTTAAAAAGGAGAAGATTGTGGCAAAGGTACTTTTCCGGTATTATCCCGGGATCGGTAAAATTCAATAGTCACAGCAAATGGTGAGGGCTGCCTGAGTTTGGCAGCCTTGTTCCAAAAGGGAGGATAAAGTGCAATGAAAAAAACCACATTGGTGATTATGGCGGCAGGTATTGGAAGCCGGTTTGGCAGCGGTATCAAACAGTTAGAGCCAGTGGGACCAAATGGGGAGATTATTATGGATTATTCGATCCATGATGCATTGGAAGCAGGCTTTAACCGGATTGTATTTATCATTCGCCGGGATCTGGAGGAAGATTTTAAGCGGATCATTGGCAACCGGATTGAGAAGGTGGCTGATGTAGCTTATGCATATCAGGAACTGACCGGGCTTCCCAAAGGGTATACGGTGCCGGAAGGAAGGAAAAAGCCCTGGGGAACCGGCCAGGCAGTCCTTTCTGTAAAGGGAATTGTGAATGAGCCCTTTGTTGTGATCAATGCGGACGATTATTATGGGAAAGAGGCTTTCCGAAAAATTCATGAGTATATGGTAAAGGAGATGGATACGGAGGCAGCAGTATACGATATGTGCATGGCAGGCTTTATTTTATCCAATACGCTCAGCGAGAACGGCACAGTGACCCGGGGTGTTTGCTGTATCAGAGAAGATGGCACCTTAGGCCAGGTGACAGAAACCTATGATATCCAGCAAAGGGGCAAGGAACTTTTTGCTAATGATGAGGGGGGAAATCCGGTGACTGTAAGCCCGGATCAGTATGTATCCATGAATATGTGGGGGCTGCCCCCTGCCTTTTTACAGGAGCTGGAAAAAAGATTTCCGGAGTTTTTGGACAGTGCGGCAGGAAATTTAAAAGCAGAGTATCTTCTTCCTAAGTTGATAGATCAGTTGATTCAGGAGGGAAAGGCTCGGGTCAGGGTATTAGAGACCAAGGATCGTTGGTTTGGAGTGACATATCAGGAGGACAAGGCGGCTGTGATGAGGGCGATCCGCCAGCTGGTTGATCAGGGTGTGTATAAGGAGAACTTATATGACTAAAATGATTTCCTGGAACGTCAATGGCCTTAGAGCGTGTGTGGGCAAAGGATTTCTGGATTATTTCCAGGAAGCAGAAGCGGATATTTTCTGCCTTCAGGAAACAAAGCTGCAACAGGGACAGATCGATCTTGCTCTTCCCGGATACCATCAGTACTGGAATTATGCGCAGAAAAAGGGCTACTCTGGGACAGCAGTTTTTACAAAAAGGGAGCCCTTGTCTGTAAGTTATGGTATGGGCATAGAGGAACACGACCAGGAGGGGAGGGTGATCACCACAGAGTTTGAGGATTACTATGTAATCACCTGCTATACTCCAAATTCCCAGGATGGTCTGGCTCGGCTGAATTATCGTCTGGAGTGGGAGGATGTGTGGCGGGGATATTTAAAAGGGCTGGAGCAGAAAAAACCAGTGGTATTTTGTGGTGATTTTAATGTGGCTCATCAGGAGATTGACTTGAAAAACCCGAAAACCAACCGAAAAAATGCCGGGTTTACCGATGAGGAAAGGGGAAAATTTACAGAGCTTCTCAATACCGGGTTTGTGGATACCTACCGGTATTTTTATCCGGAACAGGAGGGCGCATACTCCTGGTGGTCCTATCGGTTTGGCGCCCGGAAAAAGAATGCCGGATGGCGTATTGACTATTTTTGTGTATCAGAGAGTTTGACAGAGAGGCTTTCAGGGGCATGGATTCACAGCGAGGTTATGGGATCGGATCACTGTCCTGTGGAGCTGTGTTTAAGATAGGTGGGAGTTTATCTCTGGCGAGAAGAAGGAGTGGCAAAAGACAACCGAATAAGAATGGCAGGCAGAAGAAAGGTGGCTGGAGAATGCGGCAGTATAAGATTGACAACAAGGATCAAAAAGCATATCCATTTGGGCTTACAGAAGTAGACGGGGGAATTCATGTCTCTGTGGCAGTGGGGGCAGAGAGCTGTAGTCTGGTTTTATTTACGCCATCAGCATCACATATTATGGAGGAAGAGCAACAGGAGGATTCGGAAAAAAAACAGCATAATTTTTTAAAGATCCCCTTTCCTAAAGAGAACCGGGTGGGAAATGTATGGGAGATGACGGTGCTTGGGAAGAATCTGGATCGCTTGGAATATGCTTTTGAGGCGGATGGGATACTTTTTAGTGATCCCTATGGACGTGTTTTTACAGGACAGGAAGAGTGGGGGAAGGCAGAGCAGATTCATTCCCTTTTGCGGAGTCCGGTCCGTTTGGAGCAGTTTGACTGGGAAGATGATACTCCCCTTAAGATTCCCTATGAGGAGTCGGTTGTATATCGGCTTCATGTCCGGGGATTTACAAAGCACTCTTCATCCGGAGTGAAGGAGAAGGGAACCTTCCGGGGTATTTTAGAGAAGATTCCTTATTTAAAAGAGCTTGGGATCACCACGGTGGAGCTGATGCCAGTGGCAGAGTTTCAGGAGGTGATGACAGCCCGGTACAGCGGAGGGCCCAGACAGAAAAAGGAAGCTGACGGAAGGCTGAATTATTGGGGCTACGGGCAGGCCTTTAACGGGGCGCCAAAGGCATCCTATGCGGGAAAGAGACGAAAGCCGGATGTTGAGTTCAAACAGCTGGTAAAGGAACTTCACAGGGCCGGGATCGAGGTGGTGACAGAGCTTTTCTTTACTGGGGAGGAATCTCCGGTATTTGTGATGGATATGGTGCGCCGCTGGGTGCGGGAATACCATGTGGACGGAATCCATCTAACAGGGACAGCGTCAATGGAGCTTTTAGTGCAGGATCCTTATCTGGCAGGGACAAAGTTATGGGCCTGTTCCTGGGAAAGGGAGGGGGTAAAGGCAAAAGTCAAGTGTCTGGGAGAATACAATGATGGATTTCTTGTGGACATGCGGCGGGTTTTAAAGGGGGATGAAGGACAGATAAGCCAGCTGGCTTTGCGCACCAGGCGCAATCCTGACAGTTATGGCGTGATCAACTATATGGCTAATACCAATGGATTTACCCTTGTGGATTCGGTAAGCTATGATCAGAAACATAACGAGGACAATGGAGAGGAGAATCAGGACGGTACGAATTACAATTATAGCTGGAATTGCGGTGTAGAGGGACCAGTCCGAAAAAAGAAGGTGGTAGAGCTGAGAAGGAAGCAGCTTCGCAATGCATTTCTTCTTTTATTCCTCAGTCAGGGTACTCCTCTTCTTATGGCTGGAGATGAGTTTGGCAATTCACAAAATGGAAATAACAATGCCTATTGTCAGGACAATGCTGTTTCCTGGCTAAACTGGGGTCTTTTGAAAAAAAATCAGGATCTGTTTGCGTTTGTCAAATATGTAATTGCTTTCAGAAAAGCGCATCCGGTATTCCATGGAAGAACCCAGCCGCGGATGATGGATTATAAGGTGTGCGGTTATCCGGATGTGTCCTATCACGGTGTCCGGGCCTGGGTTCCTGAATTTGACAGCTTTCGGCGTCAGTTGGGAATCCTCTACTGGGGAGAGTACGGGCGCAAGTCTGATGGTACAGGGGATGACAGTTTTTTTGTTGCTTATAATATGCATTGGGAGCCCCATGCGTTTGCCCTGCCTCATCTGCCTAAGGGAATGGGATGGCATGTGGCTTTTGATACAGACAGTGGGAAAGAGAATGGATATTTTGAACCAGGAAAAGAGCCTCAGACACCCAGTCAAAAGCAAATCATGGTGCCGGCACGGACTATTTTGGTGCTTATTGGGAAGAAGCTGAAAGAGCGGGCTGCAGAACAGGAGACGGAGGAATCGGATGCATACATTTGATGAGCTGGTGTCAGTGGTGGAGACTCTGCGCTCAGATCAGGGCTGTTCATGGGACAGAAAGCAGACCTTTGAGAGTTTAAAGCCTTGCCTGATGGAGGAGACTGGGGAGGTTATTGAGGCCATCGATCACAAAGATATGGAAAATCTCTGTGAAGAGTTGGGAGATCTTCTGTTTCATGTGGTGATTTACAGTCAGATTGCCAGAGAGCAGGGGTACTTTGGGTTGGAGGATGTGGTGGATGTTGTATGTGAAAAAATGATCCGCCGTCACCCCCATGTGTTTGGAGACAAAAGGGCTCTTTCGCCAGAAGAAAGTCTGGATTTGTGGAATAAGATTAAAAAGCAGGAAAAAGACAAAAAACCTTGACAAATAGTAGTAAAACGGATATAAATTGTAGAGTACACTATTTCAAGGTAGCGGTAAGAGCGGTACCAGACGATTTTTAGGAGGAATTAAACATGAATAAGACTGAATTGATAGCAGCCATTGCAGAACAAGCAGAAATCTCCAGGAAGGATGCGGAAGCAGCGCTGAAAGCCTTTACAGATGTTGTGTCTGCGGCTTTAAAGAATGGTGATAAAGTACAATTGGTTGGTTTTGGGACATTTGAGGTTTCTGAAAGAGCAGCAAGAGAGGGAAGAAATCCCCGGACTGGTGAGACCATGCCGATTGAAGCCTGCAAGAGTCCTAAGTTCAAGCCCGGCAAGGCATTAAAGGATATGGTAAACGAATAATCAATGAGACTGGATAAATATTTAAAGGTATCCCGCCTGATTAAGCGCCGTACAGTGGCCAATGAAGCCTGTGATGCTGGGCGGGTTTTGGTGAATGGGAAGCCTGCCAGGGCATCGGTAAGTGTCAAGGTGGGAGATATCATAGAGATACAGTTTGGCACCAGCTCAGTGAATGTAGAGGTGCTTGATGTCCAGGAGACGGTTCGCAAAGATGATGCCAGGGAGCTGTATAGGTATCTGTAAGCGGAATATAAAATGGAATAATAAAAAAGATCTCCTCATATATTGAAACCAGGTGTTTCATATAGCAGGAGGTCTTTTTGCATGGAGGAAAAATCAGGAAATCGCCCTCACGCCTGTTTTCTGCAGAACCGTGCTGCAGCCAATCTGACAGGGGTGCGGGAGGTAGTTTCGTTTGATGAGAACCAGGTGGTTATGGACACGGATCTGGGACTGCTGACCTTAAAGGGGAAGGATCTCCATGTGAGCAGGCTCTCAGTGGAAAAGGGAGAGGTGGATGTCACAGGTACAGTGGACAGTATGACCTATTCCTCGAATGAGGCATACCGCAAGGCGGGACAGTCATTTTTTGTCCGCCTGTTCCGGTAGGAAAAGAGGCGGAAAGATGAGTCCGGACATTCATTTTGAGGCAAGACTTTTAATGATGGGGGCAGCCACAGGCGCTGGCCTCATGGCTTTATATGATTTTTTGAGGGCATTTCGGGCTGTGGTTCGCCATGGATGGCTGTGGGTTGGGATTGAAGATCTGATCTACTGGATTTTCGCTGGTTTTGTCGTGTTTTATCTGTTATACAGGGAAAATGACGGGGCACTGCGGCTGTATGTCATAGGGACAGTGCTTTTAACCATGATATTCTATGACCGACTGTGCAGTGCATTTTTCCGAAAAGTGTTGAAAAAGCTGAGGAGATGCTTTAGAATAAGGTTATCAAAACGGAACCGGTGATAAATGGAAAAGACAGAGAACTTTGGCAGGTGAGCTTATGAGAATGACTGGAGACATAAAAAGGAAGGGAAAAAAGAAAAAGAAGGACCGTTCCGGCAACCGGATGGCAATTGTGGGTATCACATTGGTAGTGTTTTGCCTGGGAGTGGTAGTTAATGTCAGAATAGCGGCAATGGAGAAGAGAGACTTAGAGTATCAGGAACGGGAAGGGCTTTTACAGCAGCAGTATGACCGGGAGCTGAGCAGGGCTGAAGATTTAAAAGAGTATGAGGTGTATGTACAGACAAAGCAATATGTGGAGGAAGTAGCAAAACAGAAGCTGGGACTTGTAAAACCAGATGAGATTTTGTTAAAACCTTCATCCAGATAATACAGAGTATTGGAAATGGCAGGCATATAATCCTCTCCTAACGCATATAATGTGGCTTAGGAGGGGATTTTTGTGTGGAGACGAACAAAACGCCGGGACATGGCGGATGTGAATGTATATACGGCCAGCCGTTTGGGTGAGATGGCCCGGTCTCTGGGAATATTGGCCAGATCTTGCCAGGATGAAATGGATGGCAATCCAGGTTTGACCAGGGAGGATGCTTTGGCGGCTATGCAGATGTCAGCGGCTATGGTGTGTCAGGATTGCAGCCGGTGCAATCTGTACAGTGACAGCAAAAAAGAGGACAGTTATTATCTGTATTACCTTTTAAGAGCATTTGAACAGAAGGGGAAGGTGGAGTTTGAGGACATGCCCCGTTTTTTTCTGGAGTCCTGCAGAAGGAGGGAAGATTATGTGTCCCAATTAAACAGGAACTTAGGGCGGGCCACCATGAACCTGGAGTGGAAGAACCGTTTCCTGGAAAGCCGGGATACGGTGATGGTGCAATTTCGGGAGCTGGCCGTGATTCTGGAAGAGTTTGCGCATATGATGGAGCAGGCATCGGATATTACAGGAGTCAAGGGAGAGGCGGTAAAGAGGATATTCCGACAGCATCATATGGTGGTAGAGAATCTGTTGCTTTTGGAGCATGAGAACCGGCAGAGAGAAGCTTATCTGACCATGCGCACGGTCAATGGACGGTGTGTGACAGCCCGGGAGGCAGCAGAGCTATTGGGACATGCTATGGGAAATAAAGGCTGGTATGCGCCCAAGGACACCCGGGCTCTTGTGACAAAGCAGACTGCTACGATCCATTTTTCAGAGGCAGGAAGATACCGGATGATGCATGGTGTGGCGAATTTGCCGCGGGAAGGGGAGATTCTTTCCGGGGATAATTATACATATTCCGAAGAGATACCCGGACAGGTGATTATGAGCGTATCAGACGGAATGGGAAGTGGAGAGCAGGCCTTTGTGGAGAGTAAGCGGGTTGTGGAGTTGGCACAGCAACTTTTAGAAGCAGGATTTTCGGCCCGGGCGGCTCTTAAAATGGTTAATACAGTTTTGATGCTGACAGGAGAGGAGCAGCATCCGGCCACATTGGATCTTTGCTGTGTGGATCTCCATACGGGGGTGCTAGAAGCCATGAAACTAGGAGCAGTTGCAACCTTTGTTCTAAGTGGCAATGGGGTGGATGTGCTGGAAGCGGGAGAGGTGCCTGCCGGGGTTTTGGGTGAGGTGGAGCCGGTGCTGCTGTCTAAAAAGCTTTGGGACGGGGACCGGGTCATTATGGTTACTGACGGGGTTTTGGAAGGCTGTCCAGGGGAGGATAAGGAAGGAAGTCTCCGGGAGTACATTGAGAGTATGGAAGTACATAGTGTGCAGGAAATGGCGGATGAGATATTGGAGTTTGCTTTGGGGAGCTGCCATAAAGGGATGAACGGGGACGAATGGTGCAGAGATGATATGATGGTTTTGGTGGGAGGAATCTGGAGAAGGTGAGAGCTGCCGCTATGTGGGGGATGCCCCTGCATGGCGGTGCTTTTTCGTTTTTTGGAAAAGGGTTGCAAGGTGGTGGGAATGTGGGTATAGTTTAGTTATGTGCAGTGGATAAAATGATGCGGAGGGACAGATATGTGGGAGAGAGTTTGGGCGTTTGTGAGGGAGTGGGGGATGCTTCAGCCAGAGGACCGGGTGGTGGTTGCTTTATCAGGCGGAGGGGATTCTGTCTGTCTTTTAGCAGTTTTAGTGGAGAACCAGATTGGTTTGAGGCTTCGGGCAGTTCATGTGCATCATGGGATTCGGGGGGAGGAAGCGAACAGGGATGTGGAGTTTGTGAGGGGACTCTGCGGAGAGTTAGGAGTGCCGCTGAAAGTGGTGTATCGGGATGTGCCAGGGTATGGGAGGGAGCAAGGGCTTTCTCTAGAGGAAGCGGGAAGGAAACTTCGGTATGAGGCTCTGGAAGAGGAGGCGCGCGGTTGGGAGACAGAGAAAAAAGCAGAGAATGAACAGGAGGATAATACGGGGAAAAGAGAGCATGGGGATAAGGGGCGTCCGGTTTGGATTGCCTTGGCTCATCACAGGGATGATAATGCGGAAACGATTCTTCATCATCTTTTTCGCGGAAGCGGGCTAAGAGGGGTGGCCGGAATCCAGCCGGTTCAGGGAAACCGCATCCGGCCCCTTTTAGGGGTTGGGAAGCAGGAGATTTTTCAGTATCTTGAGAGCAATGGGTTTAGATGGTGTGAGGATTCTACCAATGAATCGAAAGATTATACGCGCAACAGGATTCGCAGAGAATTGATTCCCTATGTTACAGAGAATGTGAACAGACGGGCCGTGGAGAATGTACTGAGAGCCGGACAGATTTTTGGTCAGGCAGACCAGTATCTGGCTAATCAGGCCAAGAGGCTTTGGGATAAGTTTGGAAAAGAGGAGAGACAGGGAGATGCTTTCCGGGCGGTTATGGCTTTGGATGTATTTCGGGAACAGGAGCCGATTATCCGCACATATCTTATTCGGCATATGATTGAGCTTACAGTACCGGAGCTAAAGGACATTACATTCGGGCATTTTGAACAGATTGCCCATTTGGCGGAGGGAAAGGTTGGAGGCAGATGGGATCTTCCCGGAGGCATGAAGGCTATCAGGACCTATGGGGAAATTGGCATTGAGAAAACAAGGGGGACAGAGTTTGGCAAAGAAGAAGAGGAGCTGCCCGAAAAAAGGCATGAGGAGTTTATGATTTCTCTGCCAGATTTAGGAAATATGCCATTACAGGTGGGAAACATGGAATTTCGTGTGTTTTCCCGGGATAAAGGGACAGAAATTCCCAAAAAAGAGTATACGAAATGGTTTGACTATGATAGAATAAAAGATACACTATCGATCCGTTTTCGACATCCGGGAGACTTTTTAACATTAGCGGGAGGGCAGCGCAAGACATTGAGAAGGTTTTTGATTGACGAAAAGATTCCCAGGATGATTCGGGGAAAGATTCCTTTGTTGGCAGAAGGGAATCATGTGCTTTGGGTGGTCGGATACCGGATCAGTGAATACTATAAAATTGTGGAAGATACGCATACAATATTACAGGTGGAATTTTACGGAGGAAAAGGATATGGAGGATAAGATTCGGGTATTATTGTCAGAGGAAGAGGTTAATCAAAGGATCAGTGAGGTTGCAGAGAAGATCAACAAAGATTATGCGGGGAAGGCAATTCATTTGATCTGCATTTTGAAGGGCGGTGTATTTTTTACCTGTGAGCTGGCAAAACGGCTGACTATGCCAGTCAGCTTGGATTTTATGTCAGTATCCAGCTATGGGGATGACACCAAATCCAGCGGGGTAGTCCGGATTGTCAAGGATCTGGACGAATCTTTAAAGGGCAAAGATGTAATGATTGTGGAGGATATCATTGATTCAGGCCGCACCCTTTCTTATCTGATAGAGGTTTTAAAGCAGAGGGAGCCTGCCAGCATCCGTCTGTGTACTCTTTTAGATAAGCCGGAGCGCCGGGTGAAGAAGCAGGTGAAGGTGGATTATACCTGTTTTCAGATACCAGATGAATTTGTGGTAGGGTATGGGCTTGACTATGCTCAGAAGTATAGGAACCTGCCTTTTATAGGAGTGGTAGAATTGTAATCTAAAATACTGCCGCCAGCAAAACGGCAGTTGACAAGGAGGCAACATTCAGTGAGACAACAGACGTTTCGAGGAACCGGAGTTTTGCTTTTGGCATTGCTTTTAGTGGCAATGCTTTGGTTTACTCAGGCACTTCAGGGAGGGAGTCAGCAGCGCCTGACCAATCAGGCATTTTTGCAGGCTTTAGATGACGGGGCTGTTACCCAGGTCATGATCAACCAGAACGAACAGGCACCAACAGGCGAGGTGGCATTTTTGATGGGGGGTCAGGAGTATACGGCCTATGTGTCAGATGTCAATGAGGCCAGAAAGCTTTTGGAGGCCAGAGATATTGATTATTTGATAAACAATGTTCCCCAGAGCAATTACTGGATCAGTGTGATTTTGCCGGTGGGGATCTCTGTGGCCATGGCAGTGGTTTTGATTATTATGATGAACATGCGGGCCAGCGCCAGTGGTGGGACCAATTCCAGGATGATGAATTTTGGAAAGAGCCGCGCCAGGATGACCCACAGCAGTCAGGTGAATTTTAAAAATGTGGCAGGACTTCAGGAGGAGAAGGAGGATTTAGAGGAGATGGTGGATTTCCTCCGAAACCCCCAGAAATATACCAGTGTAGGTGCCAGGATTCCCAAGGGAGTGATTTTAGTAGGACCTCCAGGAACAGGTAAGACAATGCTGGCCAAGGCTGTGGCCGGGGAGGCGGGGGTGCCTTTTTTTAGCATTTCCGGTTCCGACTTTGTGGAGATGTTTGTGGGTGTGGGAGCATCCAGAGTTCGGGATCTGTTTGAGGATGCCAAGAAAAATGCTCCCTGTATTGTTTTTATCGATGAGATTGATGCGGTGGCCCGCCGCAGAGGCACTGGCATGGGAGGCGGCCACGATGAGCGGGAACAGACCTTAAATCAGCTTCTGGTGGAGATGGATGGTTTTGGCGTCAATGAAGGAATCATTGTTATGGCGGCCACCAACCGAGTGGATATTTTGGATCCTGCCATCCTTCGTCCAGGACGTTTTGACCGAAAGGTTGCTGTGGGGCGGCCGGATGTGAAAGGTCGGGAGGAGATTTTAAAGGTCCATTCTCAGCAAAAGCCTTTATCAGATGATGTGGATTTGGCCCGGGTGGCTCGCACCACCTCTGGCTTTACAGGAGCGGATTTGGAGAATTTGATGAATGAGGCTGCCATTCATGCGGCAAAGGATAATCGCTCT
This sequence comes from Lachnospiraceae bacterium, assembly GCA_022794255.1. Taxonomy (GTDB): domain Bacteria; phylum Bacillota; class Clostridia; order Lachnospirales; family Lachnospiraceae; genus Brotaphodocola. Next base: position 26,592 of record JAAWEL010000064.1, on the reverse strand, counting down.
TTTATTTTACAGGCAGATATTGACTGTTCCTTTGTGAAAGTAGGTATTGGTGCAGAGAAAAAGAGCCGGGTAATCTCAGAGAAGGAAAAGCGAATCACTGCCTACCATGAGGCAGGGCATGCTATCTTGTTTCATGTGCTGCCGGATGTGGGACCGGTTCATACTGTATCCATCATTCCCACAGGAATCGGGGCGGCAGGCTATACCATGCCGCTGCCCAGCGCGGATGAGATGTTTAACACCAAGGGCAAAATGCTTCAGGATATTATGGTATCATTAGGCGGAAGGATTGCTGAGGAGATTATCTTTGAAGATGTGACAACTGGAGCGTCCCAGGATATCAAACATGCCAGCAAGATAGCCCGGGCCATGGTGACAAAGTACGGCATGTCGGAGACGGTGGGTATGATTGACTATGGGAGCGATGAGGATGAAGTGTTTATCGGACGGGATCTTGCACATGCCAGGAGCTACGGTGAACAGGTGGCCAGTGCCATTGATGCAGAGGTAAAACGGATTATTGATGAATGCTATAAAAAGGCGAGGGAGATTATTCTGCAACACCGGAGTGTGCTGGAGCGGTGTTGTGAGCTTTTGGTAGAGAAAGAGAAGATTGGTCAATCGGAATTTGAGGCATTATTTGATGTAAATCTGCAGGGAGTATAGGAGACTGTCACACATGCACAAAAAAATATTCGTATTTTTTTCATGTTTGTGCACACTTGTTTCTTCGTTTATGTTATTATAATAGACGTAACCCCCCAATACATTATATAGTTTTTGCTACACCCCATAAGAAACGAAATACCTTCTCCTGAAAGAGCCAACTACCCCGTTGGCTCTTTCTCTTTTATTTCTGTTGTATAGTTTGTTTTTTAGCTGGCAGAAAAACTCCTTTTTTCTTTAATATATTTCCGAATTTGAACAAAAATTGAAGAAACGGCTTGTATCTTGGAAAAGAATTGATTAAAATAGGAATACTGACAATGAGAGAACACATTTAGAGGAGAGAATGGTGAGAGATATATGGGATTGAATCATAGGGCATTGTTTACGGACGAGACTTTCGATTATCGGAAGCCGGAGGAGCCTGATGCGGGAGATCGGGTGGTGTTTCGTTTCCGGACAGCAAAAAATGATGCGGATGTTGTATTTTATGTAGAAGAAGAGAGAAATCTGGAAGCCCGGATGATAAAAGTATCCTCCGATCTGTTGTTTGATTATTATAAGTATGTAATTGTGGCAGGGAATACGCCGAGACATTATTATTTTAAGATTGTAAAAGGAAATGAGATCTGCTATTATAATCGCCTAGGCCCGTGTGGAGAGTATGGTGCTGGTCATGATTTTCGGATCACGCCAGGGTTCCACACACCGGACTGGGCGAAAGGGGCGGTAATGTATCAGATATTCGTTGACCGCTTCTGCCGCGGGGATAAAGAGAATGATGTGCTTTCCTGTGAGTATGTGTATATTGGAAGGCCGGTCCACCGGGTAGAGGACTGGGAGAGAAACCCATCCACCATGGATGTGGGATGCTTCTATGGCGGGGATTTGCAGGGAGTGTGGGACAAGCTGGATTATCTGCAGTATCTGGGGGTGGAGGTGATCTACTTTAATCCTTTGTTTGTATCTCCTTCCAATCACAAATATGACACGCAGGATTATGACCACATTGATCCCCATTACGGGAAGATTGTAAAGGATGGAGGGGAGCTGGTGGCGGAAGATGCCACAAATAACGAGAACGCTACCCGCTACCAGATCCGTGCTGCATCTCCAGAAAATCTGGAGGCCAGTGACCAGTTCTTTGCTGAATTTATGGAAGAGGTTCACAAGCGTGGAATGAAGGTGATTATTGACGGGGTTTTTAATCACTGTGGTTCTTTTAACAAATGGTTGGACCGGGAGCTGATCTATGCTCATCAGGGAAAATATGAGCCAGGAGCATATGAGTCAAAGGACAGTCCCTACCGGACCTTTTTCAAATTCTATAAGGAAGATGGCTGGCCCTTCAACATGAATTATGATGGCTGGTGGGGCCATGATACCCTTCCTAAGCTAAATTATGAGGAATCGCCGAAGCTTTATGATTACATTATGGAGATTGCCCGCAAATGGGTATCACCACCTTACTCTGTAGATGGCTGGCGTTTGGATGTGGCAGCAGATCTAGGCCATAGCAGTGAATTTAATCACAAATTCTGGCATGATTTCCGCAAAACAGTCAAGGCAGCCAATCCCAATGCTATTATTCTGGCAGAGCATTATGGAGATCCCAGCTGTTGGCTGCAGGGGGATCAATGGGATTCGGTGATGAATTATGATGCCTTTATGGAGCCGGTTACCTGGTTTTTGACTGGTATGGAGAAACACAGCGATGAGTATAACGGGGATATGCTGGGAGATGGGGGAAGCTTTTTCAGAAATATGAAATATCATATGAGCCGTATGCAGACACCATCAGTTATGGTTGCAATGAATCAGCTTTCCAACCATGATCACAGCCGTTTTCTGACCCGCACAAACCGGACTGTGGGAAGAATCGGAACTATGGGGGCAGAGATGGCTGGCACTGGTATCAGGAAAGAGGTGCTCCGGGAAGCAGTACTGATCCAGATGACCTGGCCAGGAGCGCCCACCTTATACTATGGTGATGAGGCTGGGGTTTGCGGGTGGACAGATCCAGATAACCGCCGGACTTATCCCTGGGGTAAGGAGGACTATGAGCTGATAGAATTTCATCGCTATATGATTCTTATTCATAAGGAATTGCCGGCGTTGAGAAGAGGATCCATAAAGCAGCTTTTAGAGGATCAGAATCTGATTGCCTATGGTCGTATGTATGGAACAAATCAATGTGTGGTGATTATAAACAATAATGAAAATGAGCGTCATGTGGAGATTCCAGTGTGGGAGCTGGGAATCTCAGATGGATGGACTCTTAAACAGTATATCATGACGCACAAGGATGGATATAATGTGGGCTCAAAGGATTTCCAGGTAAAGAATGGAAAGCTTGCCCTGTTGCTTCCTGCGTATTCAGGAGCCCTTTTCTGTCATCTCTGATTTATCTTTTTGAGATTGAAATCAAAAAACAGGCAGCAAGGAGTTGGGTTGATGGCTCCATGCTGTCTGTTTTCGATGTGTAACTCAATTAGCATTTGAACGGATGCTTTATCTTTTGTTTTTACTGCTGAACAATGCCATTGACATTTACAGTCCAGATTTTGTCATTGGAGTCCTTGAAATCTTTGAAGCCTTTTCCTAAGTCTGCTCTTTCATCGGACTTGGAGGAAGAGGAGGCTTTCTGAATAGAGCCGGAAGGGTTTACAAGATAAACAACTCCGTCCAATTCAACCGGGGCATAGCGCATATCCCGATCAGCATCCAGACGCAGGCCCTGGCGGTACACATTGTTGTCACGGATGCCGTTAAAGCCCTGTCCCTTGTTGCCTCCGTCTGTCAGGAAAAACCAGGTCTGATTCTCGTCCAGATCTTCATTATAGATGGTTTGCTTGCCGGTTCTCATAACGCCATCATCGCCAAAGTAGTAATTGACAGTTCTTCCGTCCTCTGTAGTTACGAGTTGAAGTCCGGTCTCCATTTCACCTCTGGTATTAAAGCCATATCGTTTGGAGCTGATATTAAAGGTCTGGATGCCGGTGGCAGCGTGGTAGGGGCGGCCTTTTTTGAAATAGAAGGTAAAGATTTCTCCCTCTTCGCTGATGCCCGGAGCGCCTTCGATCTGATACCACCCCTCGGCTCGTTTTCCGTCCTCCTCATAATACTGGTAGGAGTCTATTGTTACAGGCTTGTCAGCAACGTTCTTGGCATTTGCTTCCTCACCATTGGAGGGAGAAGCGTTTTCGCTGTTTTCTTCTGTCTCAGTTGAGGGGAGGAGATACCATCCAGTCTGCATGATGCCATTTTCAAAGGTATAGTAGTGACCATTGATCTTACGATCCACCTCATTCATCACCATTCTGCCCTTGGTGTCAAAATAATGCCAGATGAAATCTGCATCAATGGTGTCATCTTCATTTTCCAGCTGAATCCATCCGGTTTTCATAACTCCATCGCCATGACCGCCTAAATAGTAGGTGGCTCCTTCTAATTCCAGCATACCGGTTTCCATGTGGCCCTCTTCGTTGAAATAGTAGGATTTTCCATCAATGACCTGCCACTGGGAAGCAATATATTTTCCATCGTTTCCGTAGTAGTACCAGTTGGTGTCTGACTCTTCATCGTCCCAGTCATCATTGTCTTCTCTGACCCACTGATTATATACACGTATGCCGTTTTCATCTACATAGTATTCATCTACCATGGTGGAGCGGGCGATATAACCATCCTCATCCAGGTAATACCAGTTGTTGTCTTTTTTCTTCCAGTCGTCAGTGATCGGATATCCATCGCTGTCCAGATAGCGGAGGCTTCCATCTTCTTCCACCCAGCCGGCTTTGGAGGCTGCAAGCGAGGTCTGCGCCAATCCAGGAATTGAGGAAAATAACTCAGGGGATACCGCTGTCATCACTGTTGCGGCGGATAATACAGCCAGAAACTGAACTTGTTTTTTCATAGATTTAATACTCTCCTTTTTTGTGTGTCGGGACTTAACTGTCCCGGTGTTGGTTGGTGGCCGAAAATCCATATTTGCATTACTCTGCGATTATAGCCGATATTTTTTGTTCTGAAAAGTGAAGGTTACTGGCAGAGCTGGAAGTGGAAGGGGCAGGGGCCTTCCAAAAGAAAAAACCGAAAGCTGCAAAGCGTAAGATTTTGGGGAGTAGGATTTTCTTCCAGGATATGCTATAATCAGAAGAAAACTCCCTTCCGGGAACGAGAGGAGCTTCAGATTATGAAAATAAAGGTGTCTAATTATATTGCTCAGAAGCTGGTGGAGTCAGGAATCCGTCAGGTTTTCGCCGTTACCGGCGGAGGTGCCATGCATTTAAATGATGCTTTGGGGCATCAGCCAGGGCTTCGGTCTTTATACCAGCATCATGAGCAGGCGTGCGCCATTGCTGCGGAGGCCTATGCCCGGATCCACAACCGGATCGGAGTGCTGTGTGTGACTACAGGGCCAGGGGGTACTAATGCAATCACTGGTGTGGTGGGAGGGTGGCTGGATTCGATTCCCATGCTGGTTTTGTCAGGCCAGGTGCGCTACGATACCACAGCCCGCTGGTCTGGGGTGGGGATCCGGGCTATGGGGGATCAGGAATTTGATATAGTAAAATCCATTGATTGTATGACCAAATACAGTGAGATGGTAACGGATCCTTTGCGGATACGGTACTGTTTGGAAAAGGCTCTCTACCTGGCATATTCCGGCCGTCCCGGGCCGTCCTGGCTGGATATTCCCCTGGATGTGCAGGGTGCATATGTGGATACAGAGCAGTTGGCAGGCTTTGATGCGGCAGATTATGAGGCAGGGGGAACCGGCTGGGCCATGCACCCAGTAGGAGTGGATCATACCCTGGGAACTCCCGTTGTGGCGGCAGCAGAGGAAAACAGCCTGAAGGCAGCAGTACTGGCAGGAAGCCGGGGGATGAAGCCTTTGCTGGTGGAGGAGCCTCCTCATGCCATACCGGAGGATTATGCAGACAGGGGAGAGCATCGTCAGGAGCTTCCTCCTGAAGTGACAAGAAAGTTGGCAAAGGATATAATTGAAAAAATCATTCAGGCGGAAAGACCTGTGCTGAATGCGGGGAATGGAATCCGCATAGCCGGTGCCCACGAGGAATTTATGGAAGTGGCAGAGAGACTGGGGATTCCGGTGGTGACTGGGTGGAACAGCCAGGATTGTATTTGGGATGCCCATCCCCTCTATGTGGGACGGGCGGGAAATATGGGGGACCGGCCAGGGAATTTTGCCATTCAAAACAGCGATCTTTTATTTTCTGTGGGAAGTCGTTTGAGCATCCGCCAGGTGGGGTATAATTATCAGACATGGGCCAGAGAAGCCTATGTGATCTACAGCGATGTGGATTTGGAGGAACTAAAAAAGCCCAGTGTTCATGCAGACATGCGGGTTCATGCAGATGCCAGAGAGCTTTTGGAGATGATGGGTCAGGTGCTGCGAGAGGAGTATGGCTCTGCAGATGGGAAGATAGTCCCTGTATTCCAGGGGGGAAAAGGCCTTCCCGGGATGGACTGGCTGCAGACCTGCCGGATGTGGCGGGACCGGTATCCGGTCATCCGGCCAGAGCACAAAAAACCTGACAGCACAAAACTGGCTAATGTCTATGCTTTTGTGGGGGAGCTAAGCAGCCGGCTTAAAGAGAATCAGATTACAGTGGTGGGCAATGGCTCTGCCTGTGTGGCAGGCGGACATGCTTATGTGATTAAGAAAGGACAGCGTTTTATCAGCAATTCAGCAATCGCCGCTATGGGATATGACCTGCCGGCAGCGATTGGCGTCTGCATGGCAGTGCAGGAGCCAGATGGCCGGAGGGAAGAAGTCTTTTGCCGGGGAGGCCGTAAGGCGTCTGCAGGAGAGCCATATGAACAGGATGTCATTCTTCTCACTGGGGATGGCAGTATCCAGATGAATATTCAGGAGCTGCAGACCATTATCCATCACAAAATGCCAGTTAAGATCTTTTTGATTAATAACGGAGGCTACCACTCCATCCGCCAGACCCAGAAAAATTTCTTTGGAGAGCCTTTGGTGGGAATCGGAGTGGACAGCCATGATCTGAGCTTTCCGGACATGGAAAAGCTGGCAGCAGCCTATGGCCTTCCCTATGTGGCAGCCCGTCACAATGAGGAGCTGGCGGCAGCCATAGAGAAAACCCTGGCAGCTGATGGCCCCATGATCTGTGAGGCCTTTGTGACCATGGAACAGAATTTTGAACCGAAATCATCGGCAAAACGCCTGAAGGATGGAACTCTGATCTCGCCGCCACTAGAGGATCTGTCTCCTTTCCTGCCGGAGGAGGAGATGGATGCCATGATGATTATCCCAAGGCTGAAAGGAACGGAGTAAAATATATGCGAGTAGTGGTGACAGGAGCCACCAGCTTTATCGGCGGGGTGACGGTTGGCCGGCTTTTGAGAGAAGGCCACGAGGTGTATGGGATTGTGCGGCCCGGATCCCGAAATATGAAGAAGCTGTGGGATCATGTGTCGGGAGCGCAGCAGGAAAGACTTACTGTGGCTCAGGTGGCCATGGAGGAGATCGGGAAAATAAAAGACCAGATTTCCCTGCCTGCAGATGCCTGGATTCACACCAGCTGGGAGGGATCCGGAAGCCATAACCGGACCTTGCGGGATGTGCAACAGGCCAATGTGGCAAACTCCCTGGAAGCCGTTGAGACAGCAGCTGAAATGGGCTGTAAAAGATTTCTTTTCACCGGGTCTCAGGCAGAGTATGGGATTTGTCACAAACAGATCACGGAGGATATGCCCTGCCATCCCCTTTCGGAATATGGGAAGGCAAAAGTGGACTTTGGCCTTCAGGCAGAAAAGCTTTGCAGAGCTTTGAATATGGAGTATATTCATACAAGAATTTTCAGCATATACGGGCCGGGAGATCATCCCTGGACCCTGGTTCAGTCCTGTTTGCGGACCTGGCTGCAGGGGGAGGAAATAAAACTGGGGGAATGTACCCAGTGGTGGAATTTTTTGTATATAAAGGACGCGGCATCTGCGCTGACCCATCTTTTGACAGAGGGAAAGGCTGGATATTACAATGTGGCCGGCAGCGATACCCGGAGACTTAAGGCGTTTGTCCAGGAGATGTACAGCCTGTGCGGCTTCCGGGGAAGCTATATCTGCGGGGAAAGGCCTGACAATGCAGAAGGGCCGGCAGATCTGCTGCCGGATATAAGGAAAATTTGCGGGGAGACCGGCTGGAGGCCGGAGACGCCGTTTGCGGAGGGAATCTATGAGACATTGCATTGCCTGTCGGAGTCAGCTTCCGGCTAAACCGGTTTTTCTTTTAAGGAATGCACCGGCTTCGGCCCAGAACATTCCGGATGAGAGAGAAGTAAAGGAAGATGAGGGGCTGGACTTGGAATTGTATCAGTGCAGCCATTGTGGCCTGGTACAGTTTGACTGTGAACCGGTCTCCTATTACAGAGATGTGATTCGTGCCGGGGGACTTTCCACCACAATGAAAGAGCTGCGCCATTGTCAGTACCGGCATTTGATTGAGACCTATCATCTGGAGGGGAAAAGGTTTCTGGAAGTAGGGTGCGGCCAGGGAGAATTTCTTCAGATGCTGACAGAATTTCCTGTCAGGGCTTATGGAATGGAACACAATCCAGATCTGGTAAGGAAAGCCAGAGAGGCAGGTCTTACTGTGTGGCAGGAATTTGCCGGCAAGTCAAATCAGGTGTTTGGTGAGGGAGAGCATGCGCCTGAAGGAGTATCCGGACCTTTTGACGTGTTTCTTTCCTTTAATTTTCTCGAGCATCAGCCAGAGCCGGATGTAATGCTGCAGGCCATCTGGAACAATCTGACAGAGGACGGTATGGGACTTTTGACTGTGCCAGCCCTGGAATATATTTTGGAGCAGGGAAGCTACTACGAGCTTTTAAGGGACCATATAGCCTACTATTCCTTTGGGACTCTGCGGCAGCTTTTGGAGCAAAATGGATTTTTGATTGTAGAGGAGGAGATGGTAAACCGGGATACAATCTCCATGATCGTGAAAAAGACGCAAAAAAGGAATACTATTTTGGATATGAATCAGACAAGAGAGGAATTTTCTGATTCTCTCTCCCAGGGCTATAAGATTACCAACCGGGAGATGGAAGAGCTGGCAGAACGGCTTCATGGAGAGGAAAAGACTCTGGCTGTCTGGGGCGCCAGCCACCAGGGCTTTACTCTGGCATCCACCACGGTTTTAGGAAGAGCAGCCAAATATATAATCGACTCTGCGCCCTTTAAGCAGGGACGGTTTGCCCCGGCCTCTCACCTTCCGATTGTAGCGCCGGATCATTTTTTTAAGGAGCCAGTGGATGTGATTTTGATCGTGGCTCCCGGGTATACAGATGAGATTGGGGGGATTATCCGGCAGCGGTTTGGCGTTGAGGTGGAGATTTTGGCTCTTCGCACCAGTCACTTGGAGGGAATAGGAGAAAGGTGAGACAGATGGAATTAAAGGGAAAGCGGATTGTGATGACCGGGGTTAGCGGGTTTATCGGCAGCCATGTGGCCAGACTTTTGCTGGAGGAGGGGGCAGAGGTGTACGGACTGGTTCGGCCCCTTTCGGCAAACAAAAGTCAGGTTCCGGTTCATGAGAGAATGCATGTCCTTTTGGGGTCTCTGAAAGAGGCAGGAGTCTGTCTTAAGGCTGTGGGGCGGGCAGACGGGTTTTTGCATTTTGCATGGAGCGGTGTAAACCGGGAGGAGATCGATTCTCCCGCTGTCCAGAAGGCCAATGTGGATGCTTCTCTGGAATGCCTGAGGGCGGCCAGAGAACTGGGGTGTGAGATTTTCATGGATGCCGGTTCCCGGGTGGAGTACGGAATCATGGAGGATGGCATTATGGAGGAGAAGAGGGAGTGCCATCCGGTCAATGAATATGGAAAGGCTAAGCTGGAATTTTACCGTCAGTCCAAGGAACTGTGCGAGGTTTGGGGAATGACCTTTTATCATCTGCGGTTCTTTAGTGTATATGGTAAGGGGGACCATCCATGGTCGATTATTTCCACACTGGTTCGGGATCTGCCGCAGGGAAAGACGGTTTCTTTAAGTGCCTGCCGTCACCAGTGGAACTTTATGGAAATTTCAGATGCAGCCAAGGCAGTGGTGGAGCTTTATAAGCATAGTGACAAAAGGAAAGGCCAGATTCATATAGTCAATGTGGCCAGCAAAGATACCCGTCCTTTAAGATCCTTTGTGGAGGAGATTCATGAATTGTGTGAAAACAGGGGATGCTTAGAGTATGGTACCTTTGTCCAGGCCAGGGAGGGGGCTTTGTCTATCTGCCCTGCAGTACAGATGCTGCAGGAGCTGACAGACCATATCTGGGCAGAGCAAATATCCTTTTCCCAGGGAATAAGGAAAATGCTGGAACAAGGGCTGTAAAAGGATTAGACTATAATCCGCAGGTTTGCGGCGGGGAGGATGGAATGAAAACAATCAGTATACTGATACCTTGTTATAATGAAGAAGAGAATGTGGAGCCGATTTCTCAGGCTGTGATTGAACTCTTAGGCCTGGAGCTTCCCCAGTATGATTATGAGTTGGTTTTTATTGACAATGATTCTCAGGACAAAACCCGTGCGATTCTGCGCCGGATGTGTAACGAGAATCCGAAAATCAAGGCCATCTTTAATGCCAGGAATTTTGGTCAGTTCAATTCCCCTTATCACGGGCTCTTGCAGGTGACAGGTGACTGTGTGATTGCCATGGTGGCGGACTTCCAGGATCCGGTGGAGCTGATTCCTAAGTATGTAAAGGCATGGGAGGAGGGGTACAAGATTGTCATTGGCATCAAGACCAGCAGCAAGGAAAACCCAGTTATGTACTGGCTGCGCAGTTGCTACTATAAGCTGATACGCAAATTGTCGGAGGTGGATCAGATCGAACATTTCACCGGGTCCGGCCTTTATGACCGGGAGTTTATTGAAGTTTTGCGCAGACTGGATGATCCCACTCCCTTTCTTCGGGGGATTGTGGCAGAGCTGGGCTATAAGCGGAAAGAAATTCCTTATGAGCAGCCGAAGCGGCGGGCAGGCAAAACCCACAACAATTTTTACCGGCTGTATGACGCGGCCATGCTTAGTATTACCTCCTATACAAAGGCAGGCCTGCGCCTGGCAACCTTTTTAGGGGCGGTCAGCTGTGGGGTAAGCCTGATAGTGGCTTTTGCCTATCTGATTATGAAGCTGATCTGGTGGGATCGTTTTCCGGCTGGTATGGCGCCAATGCTGTTGGGAATGTTGTTTTTAGGGTCTGTGCAGATATTTTTTATCGGCATGGTAGGTGAATATGTTCTTTCCATTAATCAAAGAGTGATGAAGAGACCTCTGGTAATTGAGGAAGAGCGACTTAATTTTGAAAAGGAATCCGGGACAGATGAAGTATAAAATTGATGTGGTGAGAATCCGTGAAAACTCCATAACCTTAAACGGCTGGGTGGTGGGAAAAACGCCTCAGTCCAAAGCCGCCTTCCGGGTGCTTAATCAGGACAAGAAACCGGTGAAATTCCGCCATGTGGCAACCCGCCGGGATGATGTGAGTCAGATTTATTTTAAGAAAACCTATGACCGGGATTTTGGATTTGATATTCAGTTTCCTTATGAGCGGGGACATAACTATTGGCTTTTGATTCGTTGTGACGGCAGAGTCATTCGGATTAAGTTTAACGAAGAGCTGATTGCCAGGCGCGCCAGTGTGGCTTACAAGCGTATGGAAAAGATCCGTGATCTGATGAATATGGAGACGGTCCGGGTGGCTTTGGATTTTGGAAAAAAGCATGGGATTAAGGCATTGCTCTTAAAATCTAAGCATAAAATTCAGGGATTAGACAATGATTATGATTATAAGGAGTGGTATGATTTAACAAAGCCTGACGAGGAGGAGCTAAAAAGACAGAAAGAGGAAAAGCTTTCGGTACAGCCTCTTCTCTCCATTGTGATACCAGCCTACAAGACTCCGGAAAAATATCTGCGGGAAATGATGGACTCCATTCTGGCCCAGACTTATGATAACTGGGAGGTCTGTGTGGCCAACGGAAGTCCTGAGGGAGAGGGAAAGATCGTTGAACGGGTCATGAGCTGGTATGAGAAGAGAGATGGCCGCTTCCACTGTCAGAATCTGGGGGAGAACAGGGGGATAGCAGGGAATACCAATGCTGCCCTACAGATGGCTAAGGGGGATTACATCATACTGGCAGACCATGATGATACGCTGCCGGAGTATGCTCTCTATGAAGTGGCCGCCGCCATTGCCTCCCATCCGGAATGTGATATGATCTATTCGGACGAGGACAAGCTGGACATGGATGGGGGCGCGCTCTTTGACCCTCATTTCAAACCAGATTTCAATCCGGATCTTTTGACCAGCGTCAATTATATCTGCCATCTTCTCACTGTGAAAAGAGCGCTTTTAGAACAGGTGGGAGGCTTTCGCCATGAGTTTGACGGGGCGCAGGATTACGATTTTATTTTCCGGTGCAGCGAGGCGGCAAAGGGGATTTACCATATTCCTAAGGTGCTTTACCACTGGCGCTGTCATCAGGACTCCACTGCCAGCAATCCGGAGAGTAAGCTGTATGCTTTTGAGGCTGGCTCCCGGGCAATTATGGCTCATTATGAGCGGTGCGGGATTTTGGCTGACAAGGTAGAAAAGGGAGTGGATTATGGAATCTACCACACTACCTTTCGCATCAAAGGGGAGCCTTTGGTGTCTGTGGTGATTCCCAACAAGGACCACACAGAGGATTTGGATCTTTGTATCCGATCAATTCTTGCAAAGGCAACTTACAAAAACTTGGAATTTGTTGTTATTGAGAACAACAGTAAGGCGAAGGAAACTTTTGCTTACTACGAGGAGATTCAGAAGGAATTTCCTCAGGTCAGGGTAGTATACTGGGAACGGGAATTTAACTATTCAGCTATCAATAATTTCGGCGCCTCCCAGGCTAAGGGAGAGTACTTGCTGTTTTTGAACAATGACACAGAACTTATCGAGCCCCGGCTGATCGAAGAACTTCTGGGCTTTTGCCAGAGGGAGGATGTGGGTGCTGTGGGAGCAAGACTTTTATACCAGGACGACACCATCCAGCATGCCGGTGTAGTGGTGGGGTTTGGGGGAATTGCAGGCCATACTTTTATCGGCCTTCACCAGGCAGAGAACAGTTATTTCCACCGGGCCATGTGCGCGCAGGACTACAGTGCAGTGACAGCGGCCTGTATGATGACAAAAGCTGAGGTTTTCTCTCAGGCAGGCGGCTTTACAGAGGAGCTGGCAGTGGCCTTTAATGATATTGACTATTGTATGAAGGTGCGCGCCAGGGGGCTTTTGGTGGTGTATGCCCCCTATGCTCTGATGTATCACTACGAGTCTAAATCTCGTGGTCTGGAGGATACGCCGGAAAAAGTGGCTCGGTTTAATCGGGAGATCCGGATTTTTGCCAATCGGTGGCCGGATATTCTGGCTAAGGGAGACCCCTACTACAATCCCAATCTTACCTTGCGCAAGTCAAATTTTGCACTCCGGGATCTTTTGAAGGAAAAGATCGGGGAACCCTACAAGCTGGATGTTGAGCTGTGAGCAGATGGGAGGTATCTGAGCAAATGAAAAAGGTGACAGTGATTATTCCCAATTATAACGGGCTTTCATTTTTGCCGGACTGTGTGGATGCATTGGCGGTTCAGACAAGGCAGGATTTTGAAATTCTGGTGGTGGACAATGGCTCTAAAGATGGCAGTGTGGAGTGGCTCAAAGAGCAGCAGGTGCCTGCCATCTTCCTTTCGGAAAACACAGGCTTTTCCGGGGCGGTAAATGTGGGGATCCGGGCTTCCGGCACCCCTTATGTGATTCTTCTCAACAATGACACAAAGGCAGCGCCGGACTATGTGGAGAGACTTTTAAACGCTATTGAAGCTTCCCCGAAAATTTTTTCTGTCAGTCCTAAAATGATACAGATGTACCACCAGGATTTGATCGATGACGCTGGTGACATGTACAGCATTATCGGCTGGGCGTATCAAAGAGGGGTGGGGCAGGAAACCTGGCGTTATAACCGCCCCTGCCATGTTTTTTCGGCCTGTGCCGGGGCAGCGATCTACAGGAGACAGGTGTTTGAAAAAATCGGCTATTTTGATGAGATGCATTTTGCCTACTTAGAGGACCTTGATGTGGGATACCGGGCAAAAATTGCGGGATACTATAACCGGTACTGTCCGGATGCTGTGGTGTACCATGTAGGAAGTGGCACCAGCGGTTCTAAGTACAATGGGTTTAAGGTCCGTTTAGCGGCCCGAAACAATGTTTATCTGAATTATAAGAATATGCCCTTTTTACAATTTCTGATCAACAGTCCTTTTATTTTTGCGGGGATTGTGGGGAAGTATGGATTTTTTAAGAAAATTGGCTTTGGAAGAGACTATTTCTTCGGAGTTTGGGAGGGGATCCGGACCTGTTCCAGGACACAAAAGGTACCATACCGCCGGGAAAACCTCCATAATTATCTTGCAATCCAGTGGGAGTTGATGTATGGTTTTATCTTGTATATCTATGAGTTTTCCCGGCGCCATATTCGTAAAAAGCTGGAAAAGCCGGAGATTTAAGAGAAATTTAATAGTACAATAAGAAAAATTCGTGTATAATCGTTACCGTCAGAGGCACCTTATACACTAGTGTCTCCAGGCAGGAAGTACAGGTAAGATGTTATGATAAAAGACAATCAAAAGAGATTGAACCGCCTGCATGTACTGATTGATGGGGCAGTGATTGCATCAGCTTATATTTTAAGCTGGTATGTCACCATTGGCAGCGGATGGTTCAGAGCCGCCAATGAGGTGCTGCGCCCGGAGATCTATTTGGGAGCGCTGGTGGTCATTGTGCCGGTCTATCTGCTGTTATATACGGTTTTTCACCTGTTTACACCAAAGCGGGTGCAGGGACGCAGACAGGAGCTGGCCAATATTTGCAAGGCCAATATTATAGGAGTTCTCCTGTTTGGCATGGTGCTGTATCTGGGTAGAAAAAATCCCTTTGCGCATCATTTTTCCAGCCGTCTGGTGATTTTTTTCTTTGTGACCAATGTCAGTGCAGAGACTCTGGAGAGGAATTTGATCCGTATTTTCCTCCGCTCTATACGTTCTAAGGGCTACAATCAGAAGCATGTGCTTTTGATTGGATACAGCAAGGCGGCAGAAAGCTATATTGACCGGGTGAGAGCCAATCCGGAATGGGGGTACCAGATCAGAGGAATCTTAGATGATCACAGAGCATGGGGAGATGAGTACCGTGGCGTGCGGGTGATCGGTAGTACTGAGAACTTAAAGACTATTCTGGATATGAATCTTTTGGATGAGATTGCCATCACCCTCAGCATTAAGGACTATGCAGGCCTGGAAAAAATGGTGGCAGAGTGTGAAAAGTCCGGAGTACACACCAAGTTTATTCCGGATTATAATCGTTTTATTCCCACCAGGCCGTACACGGAGGATCTCCAGGGACTTCCGGTGATCAATATTCGCCATGTGCCCTTAAATGATCTTTTAAACGCCACAATCAAGCGCATTATGGACTTTTTTGGAGCCATTGGCGCTTTGATTTTATTTTCCCCGGTTATGATAATAACAGGGATTTTGATCAAGTTTACCTCGCCAGGCCCAGTGATTTACAGCCAGGAGCGAGTGGGCCTTCACAACCGGCCTTTTAAAATGTATAAATTTCGTTCCATGGAGGTCCAGGCGCCGAATAAGGAGCAGGGCCAGTGGACCACACCCAATGATCCAAGAGTGACGCCGGTGGGAAAACTGATTCGCAAAACCAGCATTGATGAGCTTCCTCAGCTTTTTAATGTGCTGGTGGGGAATATGAGTCTGGTGGGACCGCGCCCGGAAAGACCGTTTTTTGTGGAGCGGTTTAAGGAAGAGATCCCCCGTTATATGATTAAGCATCAGGTACGGCCCGGAATGACCGGATGGGCCCAGATTAACGGATACCGGGGAGACACATCGATAGAGAAGCGAATCGAACATGATCTGTATTATATAGAAAACTGGACATTGGGATTAGATTTCAAAATTTTGTTTCTGACGGTTTTTAAGGGTTTTATTAACAAAAATGCTTATTGACCAGGGAAGGATATCTGTGTTTTTGTTTTACACGCTCAGAAGATCAGATATTCAATGAATAAGATGAGGTATGGTGCATGAGTCGAGATTATGATGAGGAACTGAGGCGCCCGGAGCGCAAAAGCCGGAGAAACCCCAGGATGGCAAGGCAGACAGGAGCAGAAAAACGACCGGGAACGGCCAGCCAGACAGGCGGTCTGAAGGTGATGAACGATGCTGCCGTTCATCCGGTAGGGGGGAGAGGCCAGGAAAGAGCATACGATTCGGGGCGCCGGATGGCATCTGTCCAGACAGCGGCCGGCAGCACAGCTGGTGGTGGCCGTTCCCGGACAGCCGGTGGCGTCAGGCCAGCGGGAAGTTTTCAGCAGAGAGAACAGGATAATGCCAGAAAGAGAAGGCGCCGCCGGATAATTGGTATGATTATAGCAGAATGCTTCGCCTTGATATTTATTTTCGGTTATGGCTATATGGTAAGGCTCATGAATCAGGTAAAGCGTCCGGTGATTGATATGCAGCAGGTGGAGAATCAGGATCTGGATGTAGTTACCAAGGAGAAGTTAAAGGGGTACTGGACCATTGCCGTGTTCGGTGTGGATGCCCGGGATAATACCATTGATAAGGATACCAATTCTGACGTAAATATTATCTGTAACATTAATCTGGAGACTGGAGAAATTAAGCTGGTTTCCCTGTTTCGGGACACTTATCTAAATATATCCAAGGAGGGATCCTACAATAAGTTTAACCAGGCATATTTTCTTGGAGGGCCGGAGCAGGCCATGTCTGCGCTCAACAGGAATCTGGATCTGAATATTACAGACTATGTGACCTTTAACTGGAAGGCGGTGGCAGATGCCATCAATATCTTAGGTGGTGTGGATGTAGAGCTGAGTAAGGCAGAGTTTTACTATATCAACTCTTTTATTACGGAGACAGCAAAAACCACAGGGGTGGGTTCCACGCATTTAAGTCATGCCGGGATGAATCATTTGGATGGCGTTCAGGCGGTGGCCTACGGGCGGCTTCGTTTAATGGACACGGATTTTGCCAGAACAGAGCGCCAGAGAAAGGTGATCAAGCTGGCCTTTGAGAAAGCCAAAACAGCAGATTTTGATACCTTAAACCGGGTGTTGGGAACGGTGTTTCCTCAGGTTTCTACCAGCTTGTGGGTGGATGATATTTATATCAGCCTGAAAAATATTAATAAATATCATTTGGGTGAAACCATGGGATTTCCAGAGGCCCGGGGAGATGCGAAGATGGGGAAAAAGGGTGCCTGCGTTATTCCTCAGACTCTTGAAACTAATGTGGTTAAGCTTCATCAATTCCTCTTTGGCACAGATGATTATGCTCCTTCTGAGACTGTGAAAAATATCAGTAAAAAGATTGCAGCAGATTCGGGAATGTACAAGGAAGGGAATTATGTTAAGAGTGTGAATACAGATGGTGGTGTGATCCAGCCACCCAAGACGACTGCAGCTGCAGAGACAACCAAGGCAACAGAGGCAGAGGATGATGACCGGTATGAATATATTTATGTACTCAATTCCAATGGAAAGAAGGTAAGAAAGAGAATTACCCGGGAGACAGATGCAGATGGTGATTATGTTGAGCAGGAGACGGATGAGGACGGAATTGCCATAGGTTGGGCGCTGGATGAGGACGGGGAGCTGGTTCGCAGAAAAAGCACTGCAGGTGGCAGAGATCCTTTGGAGAGCAGTGTGTCTGACCGTCCGGGTATTCGTCCCACGGAACCAGAGACGGATGAGAATGGCAATATAATTGAAACAGAAGAAAACAATATCCGTCCGGGGGAGAGCACACCAAGTGCGAATCCTACCAGGCCAGGCCTTCGGCCGACTAACGGAACGGATGAACAGCCAAGTGTTCGACCAACCACAGCCGAGACAGACCCTTCGGGAAGGCCGGTGGGAACTGAACCTTCTCGTGGGTCCTTAGAAGGGCCGGGAGGCATGGGAACCACAGAGCCTACCAGAAGCACTCAGGCTGTTAATCCCACACCGCAGCCTGCGCCATCACCTGGCGGGAATACCACCAATCCGGTGAATCCCACCGTTTCAGGGAATAACAGCGGCCCTGGGGGAGATCAGAATTTTCCGGGAGCTTCATCACCAGGAGGAAGCGGAGGATCGCCGATGGATATGGGCGGCCAGAGTCCTGGAGGCAGTTCTCCGGGCGGAGGCGTGGTCACAGGGCCAGGACAATAAAAAACAAAAATATGCGGTTTCGGAGAGGATTATTTCGGAGCCGCATATTTTTTCGTTCACATTTAAATTATAATTCCATCACAATTTTATCACAATTCAAGGCTATATTGTAGATAGAAATCATAAAGAAGCCGGGGGATGAGCGCAGAGAAAGATGCAGTAAGTGCAGTTGATCTTGACGGTAAATGATATCAAACTTTGAAAAAGGAGATTGTGATTATGTATGAGGATAACAGAGATTATAGAGATGAAAATGCAGAAGGAGTAAGAGGAGAGCAGGAGAGATTTAGGGGAGAGGACGAAAGTATACAGCAAAAGCCTGAAAGCCAGGACGGATGGGTGAGACAGGACACCACAGATTCTTTTTATGGAACCCAATATAATCGGATGAATATGTCCCACATTCCCCAGGAGCCGGCGAGAAATTCCGGAAAAAAAGGTTCCATGGCAGGAAAGGTGGCAGGAATTACAGCAGCAGCAATACTGTTTGGCGCTGTGGCCGGGGGCACTATGTTTGGGGTCAATACGGCTGGCGAATATCTGAGAGATCAGTACGGTTCCAGGGAAGAAAGCCATGCCAGCCTGGCGACAGTGGAACCCCGGACAGATTCAAAGACGCAGTCAACGGCCAATGTGATGCCGGCATTGCAGACAGATGTATCTTCCATTGTGGAGGCTTCTATGCCATCCGTGGTGGCGATTACCAACACAATGGTTTTGGAGCAGCGGACTTGGTTTGGAGCCAGCCAGAAATATGAGGTTCCAGGCAGTGGCTCCGGTATTATTGTCGGCCAGAATGATGATGAGCTTCTGATTGTCACTAATAACCATGTAGTAGAAGGGTCAAAAGATTTGAAGGTGACTTTTATCGATGAAAAGTCTGTGACAGCAGCAATCAAAGGAACCGATTCAGAGAGTGATCTGGCTGTGATCGCAGTTCCTTTGTCCTCCATTGAGGAAGAAACCATGGGGAATATCAAGGTGGCCACGATCGGAGATTCCGATGAGCTGAAAGTCGGGCAGGGCGTGATTGCGATTGGCAATGCCCTTGGATATGGACAATCTGTGACGGTAGGCTATGTGAGCGCACTGAATCGGGAAGTAAGGTCTCAGGACTCAGTTAGTCGCAACCTTCTCCAGACGGACGCAGCCATTAATCCCGGCAACAGCGGCGGCGCTTTGTTAAACATGAGGGGAGAGGTTGTGGGAATCAATGCAGCCAAATATTCCTCCACGGAGGTGGAGGGTATGGGGTACGCCATCCCTATTTCCAAGGCGCAGGATATTATCAATGAACTGATGAATCGGAAGACCAGGCTGGAGGTGCCAGAAGGAAAACAGGGTTATTTGGGAATCCAGGGAACCAATATTGATGATATGGCCGCCGCCTCCTATGGGATGCCCAGAGGAGTCTATGTATATAAGATTGTGGAGGATGGGGCAGCAGCAGCTTCCGAACTGAGGGAAAAGGACATTATTACCAAGTTTGACGGTCAGACTGTGCGGTCAATGGCAGATCTGCAGGAATTGCTGACCTATTATGAAGGGGGAACCAAGGTGAATCTCACGGTACAGTCTCTGGAAAACGGAGAATATGTAGAGCGGATCGTGGAGGTCAATTTAGGATACAAACAGGTGGCAGAGACCAATTAAGACTTGCTTTTTTGGTAAAATAGAAATATAGTAGATACAGAGATAAATACTCAGAGCACTTTTAAACGTGCTCTGAGTATTTGTGCAGGTTGCTGCGGAAAGAGAGAGGATTAAGAAGTGGAAGAAAAGGACAGAGAGAACGAACAGAAGCTGCAGTCAGAAGGAGAAGACAGGGATAATGGAGATGAGCAGGAGTATGAGAAGATCTGCTATATCTGCCGCCGGCCTGAGAGCAAGGCCGGCAATATGATTGTCATGCCCGGCAATATGTGCCTTTGCCATGACTGTATGCAAAAGGCCTTTGATTCGGTTATAGGTGGAAACATGGATCTGTCTAAGCTTGATTTCTCCCAGCTTTCTGGAATGCCTTTTATGAATATGAATTTTGTTCCTTCTCCAAAAGGGGAGGAAGAGTCCTATATGCAGATTCCTAAAAGCCAGAAGGTGAAGAAGAAAAAGGCAGATGCTGGTCCGGGATTTGAGCTAAAGGATATTCCGGCTCCTCATGTGATTAAGCGCCGCTTAGACGAATATGTGATTGGCCAGGAGCGGGCCAAGAAGGTGGTTTCTGTGGCTGTGTACAATCATTATAAGCGGGTGTACGCGGAGAGTATGAAAAAAGTTGGAAAGAAGGCAGATGACAAAGCCGAGGATGTGACCATTGAAAAGTCCAACATTTTGATGATTGGTCCCACTGGAAGCGGGAAGACCTATCTGGTGCGGACCTTGGCCAGACTTTTGGATGTGCCTCTTGCAATTGCAGATGCCACTTCCCTCACGGAGGCTGGTTATATCGGAGATGATATTGAGAGTGTGGTGTCTAAGCTTCTGGCCGCAGCAGGCAATGATGTGGACCGGGCAGAGCATGGGATTATTTTTATTGATGAGATAGACAAGATTGCAAAAAAAAGGGAGACCAATACCCGGGATGTAAGCGGAGAGTCAGTGCAGCAGGAGCTTTTGAAACTTTTGGAGGGAAGCAGGGTGGAGGTTCCTGTAGGAGCCAACCAGAAAAATGCTCTGACCCCTCTTAAGACCGTCAACACAGACCATATCCTTTTTATCTGCGGCGGGGCATTTCCTGACATGGAACGTATCATACGGGAACGGCTGAACAAAGCTTCCTCCATTGGCTTTGGAGCAGAGCTTAAGGATAAATATCAGGAGGATCCTAATATCCTGAGCCATGTGACCAACAAAGATTTGAGGGAGTTTGGCATGATTCCCGAATTTTTGGGGCGGCTTCCAGTGACTGTTACCTTGGAAAAGCTGACGAAGGACTTGCTGGTTCAAATATTAAAGGAGCCGAAAAATGCTATACTCAAGCAGTATACCAGGCTTTTGGAGATGGATGAGGTAAAGCTGATTTTTGAGGATGAGGCTTTGGAATGGATTGCTCAGGAGGCATTGATGCGGGATACAGGCGCCCGTGCTCTGCGGGCGATTCTGGAAGAATATATGCTGGATATTATGTATGAGATCCCAAAGGATCCCAATATCGGCTCCGTGGTGGTAACACGGCCCTATCTGGAAAAATGCGGAGGGCCTCTCATTCAGATGCGGGGATAAAAAACTTCTTCCAGGCAGCAGGTGGAGGCTTTTTGGGACATGATGGTCAATCCCGGTCCCGCAGAAAGCTCTGATAGAGATTCAGAGTGCCATATCCCCAGATAGGATTGGGGTAGGTAAAAGCCGGATTTCGGTCCGCACCCCGAATCAGCATGGAGGCAATGGCAGTGTTGCTTAATCCCAGATCATTGCCATTGGTAAAGCCCCAGGTGAATATGTCAGCTACAGCACCGGCTGTCACAGCGGCTGCCACTGAGGAGCCGGAGCGATGGGTAAAGGAAAGCTCCTTTTCTATGGAGGTTCCAATCGCAGGTCCCTGGATATCCACGCCGGGGGCGGCCAGATCCGGTTTGATGCGCCCGCCAGGGGTATAGCCCCGGCTGCTATGAATATAGATGCTGTTGTTTCCATGATTATAGGCGGACACCGTAAGGGGCATGTCGGCATTTCCGGGATCCATGACGGTGGTACCAGGGTCAGGGCGAAGGAAAATGGTTTGATCGGACAAAAAGCCATGCATAGGAAGCCATACATGGAAACGGCCGGAGATAAATACGGTAGGATACACCCGGATTCGCCAGATTCCAGAGGAGGGAGTCTGAAAACGCATGAATATCAGCTGGCTTCCGGAACCACTCTCGTAATTTTGATAGTTGACGGTTAGTACGGTGGAATCCAGGCGGAAGGAGATGACCGTTTCAGCATTAAGATTCAAGGAAATGCGGTCAATTACCTCTCCTGAAGGAGATACCACACCGACTGTGTAAAGCTCTGGCTCCCGGGCCCATAGTTCCATGCAAAAGCCTGTTTCATCGGCCCCCACCCGCAGCTCAATATCTTCAAATTCTTGTTCCGGAGACATAGTTCCCATAAAGTGATGATGATAGCCTACTTCATTTCCGGCTCCGGCTACCACGGCCAGGCCAAGATAACCATTGAGATTTTCTAATTGCTGGCCTAAGGGACTTTTTCCTTCATGACTGCCCTGATTCGTGCCTACTCCCAGATAGATTACCAGGGGAAGCTGCTTTTGGCTTGCTAGGCTTAGAAGAAAACTGATGGCGGCCATAATGTCGTTTTCCTGAAATACGGATTCTTTTGTATTGACCAGAAAGAAATCTCGAAGATACTGTTTTGCTGGCTTTAGCTTAACCACGGCCAGCGAGGCATTGGGGGCAGAACCGGAGAAAGCAACCGGGCGGTCGATCCGGTTGCCGGCGGCTACTCCTGCCATGAAGGTGCCGTGGCCGTCTGTGTCCCGGCTGGGTACCAGCTCATAGGGAGTCTGGGAGTTCAGCGCTTCATTAATCTGCTCCTGGGAATAAACTGTTCCGTAAAATGTCTGGAAACCGTTTATTTCAATGGGAGGCTCCTCTGAATCGATGGATTGATCCCAGATGCTTAAAATGCGGCTGGTTCCATCCGGATTTAGAAATAAAGGGTTGGTGTAATCGATTCCTGTGTCAATGATTCCTAAGATGACTCCCTGCCCGTCTGCATGGAGAGCCGGTTGGTCAAAGACAGGAAGAACCCCGCTGCTTTCTAAAACCGAGGTGTCCAAAAGGCCGAAAAGCTTAGGGATACTGCTGTAAGGGTATCGTGAGATGTTTAAAGGAGCAGCGTTTTCCTGGAGCGCATAGATTACAGCAAAGCTACGGCTCACAAAATTGACACAGTGGGTTTGTGCCAGCTCGTAGAAGGACTGGAGGGAGCGAGGGGAATAATGCAGGATGAAATCCATGTATTCCTCAGAGGAAGGGGGATATTGGCATGAAGGCATGAGGGCCTCCGTTTTTGTCTTTTATAAACAGAATATGAGAATACGTATGTATTTGACCATTGTCCCTTAAAATAGTATAATGAAAAAACAGAGGAATGATCAGTATGCCGGGATAATTAGGAAAAGGAACGAATTTTATGGAAAAACTGAGAGATGGGGTGTTATGTATGGAGAGAAAGAACAGATGGATTGCCATAAGGACAATGATTTGTGCCGGATTGATTACGGTGGTGGCAGTGGGAGATCAGTGGCTGAAATATAAGGTGGAAAAGCAGGATCCAGATAGCTTTCCCAGACCATTTCCGGGGACAAAGGATAAGATCTGGGTATACCGCAACCACAATGGCGGCTTCCCCTTTGGATTTATGGAAAAACATAGGGAGCTGGTGCGCCTGATTCCCATGACGCTGACCTCTGTTCTGATAGGAAGTCTGATGGAGATGATGCGGACAAAGGGAAGAAGGATGGAAAAGATCTGCATGTCACTGACAATCGGTGGTTCTTTAAGTAATCTGTACGACCGATATGTGCGAGGGTATGTGGTCGATTATTTCAGCCTGCGTTTTGGGTTTTTGAAGGAGGTTGTGTTTAATCTGGGGGATATTTGCATCTTTCTTGGCTCTGGCCTGCTGCTTTTTTGCCCTTACTGTGCCGGGAAAGGGGTTTGCCCTGCCT
Source organism: Lachnospiraceae bacterium (assembly GCA_022794255.1). GTDB lineage: Bacteria > Bacillota > Clostridia > Lachnospirales > Lachnospiraceae > Brotaphodocola. The sequence continues at coordinate 2,914 of JAAWEL010000064.1, read as the reverse complement.
CAGCAGAAATATCAATTGACAAGAAACAGGAAGTAGTGTAACATAAGGCAAAACCTATGAAAATCAAAATTGAAAGGAGATTAATGTAATTCTATGTTAGACTCAGGAGACAGTACGGGCATACAGATCTGTACGGTTGTTGTGCTGCTTTGCCTCTCTGCCTTTTTTTCTTCGGCAGAGACGGCGCTCACTACGGTAAACCGCATGCGTGTGCGGACTCTGGCAGAAGCAGGGGATAAACGGGCAATTACCCTGACGAAGGTGATTGAAGAACCAGGGAAAATGCTGAGCACCATTCTGGTGGGCAACAATATTGTGAATCTTTCAGCGTCCTCCTTGATGACAACTCTGACAATGCAACTATTTGGCAGTAAGGCAGTGGGAGTGGCAACCGGTATCCTGACACTGTTAATATTGGTTTTTGGAGAGATTTCTCCCAAAACCCTGGCGACAATCCATTCAGAGCGGTTGGCGCTTCGCTATGCAGGGGTGATCTGGGTGATGATGACTTTGCTTACCCCGGTGATTTTTTGCATCAATCAGCTTTCCTTAGGATTTCTTTTTCTTTTGCGGGTGGATCCCAACAAGAAGCAGGAGGCCATCACAGAGGATGAGCTGCGCACCATTGTGGAGGTGAGCCATGAGGAAGGCGTGATTGAGACAGAAGAAAAGAAGATGATTAACAATGTGTTCGATTTTGGGGATTCCGTGGCAAAGGATGTGATGGTGCCCCGGATTGACATGGTAATGGTGGATGTGAACACCACCTTTGAGGAGCTGATGGAGACCTTCCGGCGGGAAAAATTTACTCGTTTCCCGGTATATGAGGACACCACAGACAATGTAATCGGCATTATCAATGTAAAGGATATCCTGCTTGCAGAACACAACACAAAGGAAAAGCCTTTTGCCATACGTGATTTTCTTCGTCAGCCACTCTACACATACGAATATAAAAACACGGCAGAGCTTATGGTGGAACTCCGGAAAACCTTCAATAATATTATTATTGTTCTGGATGAATACGGTGCCACAGCGGGCATGGTGACTTTGGAGGATATGCTAGAGGAGATCGTTGGCGAGATCCGGGATGAGTATGACGAGGATGAGGAAGATGCAGTCAAAATGATTGCCAGTGACGAATATCTGGTCAGCGGATCCACCAAGTTAGATGATTTAAACAGCTGGCTGGATCTGAAACTGGAATCCGAGGATTATGATTCCATTGGCGGTCTGGTGATTGGCCTTTTGGATCATCTTCCCGAGGCGGGAGAAGAGGTGAGCCATGAAGGGTTGCGGCTGGTAGTGGACAGCGTGGAGAAGAACCGGATAGAAAAGATTCATCTGTATATTCTAAGCGCAGGGGAAAAGGAAACAGAGGAGACAGATGATAAGGACAGAAAAGAGCATCAGGGGAAGGATGAACCGGCCGAGACAGAAAGCCAGGCATCCTGAAAGTGAATGGTTTTGAGGTGTTTTTACAATGGCAAATGGTTTGGTTTATCTTGTGATGAGAATTGCAATGATTGTGATTAGTTTTCGGACCATTTTAGAAAGCTGCGAGGAATTAAAGACAGAGATTAAAAGAGCGCGCAAATTCTATACCAGAAGAGCGAAGGCTCAGGTGGTAAGGGCGGAGGAAGAAGTGTTTCTGGGAAGAACCTATTACTGGCCTGTGTTCTGCTTTGAATCAGAAGGGGTGGAATACGAGAAAAAAAGTAAGCTCTTTACAGACCAGATCACAAGGTTTGAACCTGGTTTTGAATGTGAGATTCGCTATAACACAGATAACCCCAATGAGTTTATGGTTGCGGAGGACCAGGAGATCTATAACCAGGCAAACCGTATTGCCATGAAGCATGTGGCGGTGCTTGCAGGAGGAAGCGCCCTTTTGATCCTGGCAATTTTGATGAAATTTGGGTGGAGCCGGGGATAGGAAACAAAAGCGGGATGTTCAGCTGAACATCCCGCCTGCGGTTCCGCCCACAGCGCAGCAAGCCAGCACAGTAGCTGCCTGAGTGAGATCCGGCACTGGCATGGTCTCCCGGTTCATCAGCCAGGAAATAGCAAACAGAATGGCAAAGTATAAAATGCCGGTGATCATTCCCCAAAAGAATCTGCGGGACAAGGCGGCTTTGCCAGCCAGAAAGCCGCCGAACAGGCAGGCAATCACATAGACTCCGTACACGGCCGCATTGATCTGTTCTTCTCCCAGCTTCAGCCGGTAGAGGGCAAAGGAAAGGATCAGCAGAAGTACACCCGACAGCAGATAAGCGGCCAGCAAAGAGCGCAAAAGTACTTTTGAGCCAGAAACATTCATAAGAAATCCTCTTTTTTATAAGTTTGTTCCATTTTATTCTGATGAATTTGAAAAAATTCCCTTGACAGCATTTTGTAATGTAGATATAATGGTGAGGCGTGCAAAAACACGTTGTATTTTTTTGTGTGCAAAAAGCTGAAGATTTACAGCAACCAACAGACAATATCACAGGAGGTGAAAAGGAATGCCAACATTTAACCAGTTAGTGAGAAAGGGAAGACAGACATCGGTGAAAAAGTCCACAGCACCGGCTCTGCAGAGAGGCTACAACTCTTTGAGAAAGCGTGCTACCGATATCTCCTCCCCACAGAAGAGAGGCGTCTGCACCGCAGTTAAGACCGCTACTCCGAAGAAGCCCAACTCTGCACTTCGTAAGATCGCCAGAGTACGTCTTTCCAATGGAATCGAGGTTACCAGCTACATTCCTGGAGAGGGACACAATCTGCAGGAGCATAGCGTGGTGCTGATCCGCGGAGGAAGAGTGAAGGATCTGCCAGGTACCAGATACCACATTATTCGGGGAACTCTGGATACTGCAGGCGTGGCCAACCGCAAGAAAGCCCGTTCCAAATATGGCGCGAAGCGGCCGAAAGC
>JAAWEL010000009.1 GCA_022794255.1 Lachnospiraceae bacterium | reverse complement strand
GAAAGCAGTTCACCAGAAGGAGAGGAAGCTTTTATTATGACATTTAAAACTATGAAATTATTTTCTATATAAGCGGTTCCTGCAATTCGCGAATCGGGGAAATTTAATTTTGAATCAATTTTCTTGTATGATAAATTGCTAAAAGGCAAAATAGTTACATAACGCATAATTATTCTTTTCATTAGGAAAAATCCTATCATATATTTTAACTCATTATATCTTTTAGCAATTTAGTTCCAAAAAACGGGACCATTACATGGTCATTGCAATTAGAAAATGTGACAGTGGCTAACTGCATACAAATCGGTAAATATGTATCAATAAAATTGTATTTGCAGTTGAAAGAACCTATTGGAAATGACAGAAAAGAAATTTGCAAATTATCTGAAATTTCAAGTCCTAAAATATATATTCGCGATATATGTATGACAGGAGAAAATATTTTTTCTCCTGGGAATATCGGATATTGTGCTTTAGATAATACAAATAATGCTATTTACTGCTGGGCAAATAATTCCATTGATAAATGTATGATACTAAATATGTGGTACATATCCATTTGATTACTTTTTCTATTTTGCAGTCCTTCCTTTGCTACACACCACATAAATTCCGTTTTCAATGCTTGAATTTACTATAATTTCATTTCCATAAATAAAAGTAACTCCAGTACCATATTGATAATGGCGAAATTCGTTTTTATAACAGTGATTTTAATGAAAATATTTGTCTACTGTGTTTCGATCCATAATTATTTATAACATCTAAATCAACTAAAAGAAAGTGATAATCATATGAATAAAAAATTTAAAATTTGTTTAGACGCTGGTCATTACGGCAAATACAATAAAAGCCCGGTTGACAACCGATATTATGAATCAGATATGATGTGGAAGCTTCACTTGCTTCAGAAAAAATATTTGGAGGAGTATGGAGTGGAGGTGATTACCACCCGGCCTGAACAGGCAATGGATCGCAGCCTGTATGAGCGCGGCGCCGCCTCGGCGGGATGCGATCTGTTTATTTCCAATCATTCGAATGCCGCTGAAAAAGAATCCATTGACTATCCGGTAGCATATTGTGCCATCAATCGCAGTGCTGATGGAATTGGACAGGCCCTGGCTAAATGTGTGGAGCTTGTAATGAAAACTGGCCAGAAAGCCCGCATAGAACATCGTCAGGGCAGTCATGGCGATTATTATGGTGTGGTGCGTGGAGCCACAGTGGCAAGAACACCAGGACTGATTTTAGAGCACTCTTTTCATACTAATTTCAAAGCTACCGCGTGGCTTTTAAAGGATGATAACCTGACCAAATTGGCTAAAGCAGAAGCAGAAACGATTGTATCTTACTATGGGCTGATTACAGAAAAGAAATCCGGGTGGATGCATGAGGCGGATGGAGAAAGATTTTACCTGGGCGATACTGGCAATTATGTAGCAAATGATTGGTATCAAGTCAAGGATAGATGGTATTGGTTTAATGGCTCCGGCCATATGGTTTCAAACACCTGGTATAAATATAAAAACGAATGGTATTATCTGGGAGAGGATGGGGCTATGGTAAAAGGTTTATTAAATGATAAGGGAAAATGGTACTATTTTGATAAAAATGGCCGGATGGTAACAGACCCTGTCATTTTAACTCCGGATAAGGACGGTGCATTACAATATCCCGGACTTGCATTATAGATTAAGCCTCTGATAAAATTCTGCTGCACAATCAATATAAAAATCAGGCATCTATCTCTAAAAACTGAAAAGAATCAAAAAATAAGGATTTACAGCGTATTCTCAACACTATAAATCCTTATTTTACACTATTTCCATCGGGGCAACAGGATTTGAACCTGCGACCTCTCGGCCCCCAGCCGAGCGCGCTACCAAGCTACGCCATACCCCGTCCTTCTTACTGCTGATCTGCTCTCAACCGACTTTACTATTATAGCAGATATTTTCTATTTTGAAAAGAGGTTTATGACAGATTTTTTATTTATTATCATTTATTTAAGAAAATACCAAAAAGAGGGGGAAATCTGGCATTTTTTTGGTAACAGTTCAGACAACAACCTGAACTGTTACCAAAAATCCTCCTGCTAAACCTACCGGCAACAGGCTCTATGCATTGTTTCAACAGCACAAATCTACGATCACCTGAGCAAACATCTTCGCACTGGTTACCAGCTCCTCCACCACAGCAAATTCGTCTGCGCCATGCATCCGGTTGTCTGTCTCTGGCATAGATGCACCAAATGCCACTCCATTCTTCAAATTGTGGACATAGGTTCCTCCACCGATAGCAAGGCATTCTCCCTTCTTACCTGTATAGCTCTCATATACCTTCAAAAGCGTGTTTACAAAGAGAGAATCTCCATCCACCATATGCGGAGGGATCATAGAATCATTCAGTAAATGGATTCCCTCTGCCGCCATCTTCTCTTTGATGACCTTGAGCATATTGTCCTCATTGCCGCAGACTGATACCCGGCTGTCAAACTGCCCATCCAGACCAGAGCCATCTACCGTAAGCATGGAAAAGGCCAAAGTCAGTCTGCCAGAAATGTCATCTTTCATATCCACGCCCAGAGTGGTGCCGTTTACATCTCCATGAGGCATCAGATTGGCAACCTTTTTCAAATAATCTATCTGAGGGCACGGTGCAAAAGGAAGGCGGCACAGCAAGGATAAAAGTCCTGTAATCGCATTGTTGCCTTCCTGAGGCCGGGATGCATGGGCTCCCTCTCCCACTGCAGTGATCTGGCAGAAGCCTTCCTCCGGATTAAACTGAAATTCGATTCCGGTCTCTTCTTTGACCTTTTTTGCTGCCTCCTCTAAAACAGAAAGCTCCAGTCCTTCCACTGTGGCGCCAGCTTTTCCAGGTACCACATTAATCTTTGTCCCTGCCTGGATCTTCACCAGCCGGGGCAATGCGTCAGACTTCTCAAATTCTGCTGTAAAATGTCCTTCCAGCCGCCCTTTCTCCACATTTACTACCGGATACTGGCCATCTGGAGAAAAGGTCATGGGAGCCTCCTTCTCGATTGCATAATAATGCTTAATATCAGAGCTTCCACATTCCTCATCTGTCCCCAGAATCAGACGTACATTTTTCTTTAAAGGAATCCCGGATTCCTTTACAGCACGCATAGCATAGAGAGCTGCTATTGCCGGGCCCTTGTCGTCTGCCGTTCCCCGCCCATAAAGTTTGCCATCTTTTACCACCGGCTCGAAGGCCTCTGTAATCTTCCATCCCTCTCCTGCCGGAACAATATCCAGATGTGCCAGAATATCCAGCTGTTTGGGCAGTGTGCTGTCAAAATCCACACATCCCACATAACCGTCATAGTCCTGCACCTCAAATCCATAACCCTCTGCCATATCCAGAGCTGCATCCAGACATTCTGCCACACCAGGTCCGTAGGGCATATCCTCCTCAGCAGGCATCTTTTCACTGTTAATCCGGCACAGCTCACAGATATCCTCGATCATTTCCTGCTGATGGGTATCCATATACTCCACAAGCTTTTCTCTGTACATCCAGTTTCCCTCCTATATTGAATTATGATTCAAGCCTTTACTTCTTCATCATCATTGCCAATGTCTCATTGACCAGCTTTCCGTCTGCCTTCCCCTTTACCTTTGGCATCAGAACCTTCATGATTCTTCCCTTATCCCCGCCTGTGGGGGCTTCAATGCCCAACTCGGCCAGCACTCCGGCGATCACTTCCCTAATCTGCTCCACATTCATATCCTCTGGAGCAAATTCCTTATATACGGCAATTCTTCCAGCCGCCTCTGCCTTGATATCCTCCCGATCCGCCGGAGCTAAATCGTAAGTCTCCTGGGTTTGACGGATCTCCTTCTTTACTATGGCATTTTCTTCTTCCTCTGTCAAGTCTGCCCGCTTATCAATCTGGGCATTCTTCAGTGCTGACAAAAGCATGGACAGCGCATCCTTACGTGGTTTATCCTTGGCTTTCATGGCCTCCACCATTGCTGCCCTTACCACATCAATCTTGCTCATAGGAAATCCTCCTTTCTTTTTTCCGGAAAACTTTATTTTCCTGAAAGCACATCTCTCTGTGACGGAATTTTTATAAAGCCCCCCACACCGTCACCGATGCGGGGGGCCAGAAAACACTCTCACACTTTATGATTCTGTCTCTTTATTCATTGCCGTACAGAGTCACCAGCTTGGACAGATACTCATATCTCTCCTTCGCCT
>JAAWEL010000063.1 GCA_022794255.1 Lachnospiraceae bacterium | reverse complement strand
CGGCAGCTCAATCCTTACTAATGCAGCACTTTTTTACATCCAGTCCAGATGGTAGTTCAGGGCAAAGATCTTGTGGTTAAACACCATCGCCACCTCGAAGATACCATCCCCAAAGTAAAATCCTCTGTCATAGGCCGGTATCATCATATCCTCAATCGAGGTGATCTTTCCATTGTAATAAGCCAGGTTTTTCATTCGTTCCATAACAATTCCTCTCCTCTCACGCTTTAACGCGGCATTTATCTTATTTCTTCTCTCTGTCCCCCTCAATGGATATGGAAACAGATAATCTTCACTTCCTCCTCAGTATACGATTTACAGACTTGTTTGTAAAGAGAAAATGCGGCAGATGAAAACTGCAATTGGCACTTTGCATCACAATGCCTTTTTCAGTTTGATATAAATGCCCGCAAAACAAGTCCAAAATATTAGCATTTATAAGTTATGACCCTTTTTATAACTTTTCATTTTATCAAGAAGGAAAATCATAACGATCCCGACACAAAACGAAATGAATAAACCATACAGGAGAAATACCACACACCAATCATACACAAACACTTCATTTTCTATAAAATGCTCGATATCTCCAAACCAGCGCTCTGCTTCTTCTCCATAGAACTCCAAGTCATAATTTCCATATATAAACATTATTATGCAATAGGGGATATCTGAAAAAAGCAGCAAAAGCTGAGACATAACAGCAGACAAAAGTCCTATGATTCTTGCTGTTATTGTTTTTTTCCTTGTCTCGCTTTTCGTAACTACAGCAATAATGATTCCACAAAATCCCCCCAGAATCATTGCATTATAAAAATCAGAAACTCTGATAGTTATGATCAATAATAATGACATAACCATAGAGCTCAGGACACAAATAACACTTTTTAAAAATACGGACCAATTATCCATTTCAACCCATCCTTTTATCATCTGACTGATTGCCTCAGATCCTGATTTTCCTCTAAATAGCCCCCTGCAAACAAACATGTGAAACATTTTCGTATGCTATATTTTATTGAATCCGGAAATACTCTCAAAAAGGAACTCACCCCCCCAGTTAACATTTTTGATACTTTCCCATACATAACCACCTTTTCAAAAATCCTCCTTCCGCTATAATAAAGCTACACAAAAAAAATGGCACACATGCCCAGACAAACTCTACACATATAACAGCACTCCCCCATTCACCGCTGGAGTGTAATCTGACAAATTAAGGAGGTACATCACATGGCAATCCTTTTTCATGAAGCATCAAGAGAGTTCCATCTGTACAATGAGACTGTCAGCTACATAATAAAAATCCTCAGCAATGGCCACTTAGGCCAGCTGTACTACGGAGCCAGAATCAGCGACAGGCCGGATTTTGACCATCTGCTAGAATCCTGCTACCGTCCCATGGCTTCTTACCAATCCGATGGCTACGCTTTTTCCCTAGAGCACATCAAGCAGGAGTACCCCGTTTACGGCACCACAGACTTTAAGCTTCCCGCCATGGAGATTCTCCAGGATAACGGCAGCCGTATCACCAGCTTTACCTACCAGTCCCACCGTATCTATCCCGGAAAGCCGGCATTAGAGGGGCTTCCCGCCACCTATACGGAATCCAGTGAGGAGGCCGACACCTTGGAAGTGACCTTAAAGGATGAGCTTTTGGGACTGCGCCTCATCCTTCTCTACACCATTTTTAACAATGAGGGAGTCATTGCCAGAAGCGCCCGGTTCGAGAATCCCACAGAGGACAGCTTTGACATCACCAGAGCCATGAGCCTAAGCCTGGATTTGCCAGACTGTGATTATGACTGGATTCAATTCTCCGGGGCCTGGTCAAGGGAGCGTCAGGTAAAGACCCGGCGCTTAGAACAGGGCATCCAGTCCGTCAGCAGTACCCGAGGCCATTCCAGCAACACTCATAACCCCTTTATTGTTCTGAAGCGCCCTACAGCAGATGAATTTCAGGGCGAGGTGATGGGCTTTTCCCTGGTCTACAGCGGCAACTTCCTGGCTCAGGCCGAGGTAGATACCTACAATGTAACCCGCGTGATGCTGGGTATCAATCCTTTTGGCTTCACCTGGCACCTGGCTCCCGGTGAAAAATTCCAGACCCCGGAGGCAGTAACCGTATATTCCAGAGATGGCCTCAATGGCATGAGCCAGACCTTTCACCGCCTGTACCGCAGCCGCCTGGTCAGAGGCGAATGGAGAGACAAGGTACGCCCGATTCTTCTGAACAACTGGGAAGCTACCTATTTTGATTTTGACGAGGACAAACTGGTAAAGATTGCCAGCGCTGCCAAGGCAGATGGGGTGGAGCTCTTCGTGCTGGATGATGGCTGGTTTGGAGCCCGCAGCAATGACTATGCAGGGCTGGGAGACTGGTATGCTAATACTGAGCGCCTGCCAAATGGCATCAAAGGCCTCTCAGAAAAGATCGAAGCCCTGGGCATGAAATTCGGCCTGTGGGTGGAGCTTGAGATGGTCAACATGGACAGTGACCTCTACCGCTCCCATCCCGACTGGCTGATTCAGACACCCGGACGCCCCCTTTCCCACGGCAGGCACCAGTATGTGCTGGATTTTTCCCGCAGCGAGGTGGTTGACCATATCTATGAGATGGTGGCCAAAATCCTCTCCGAGTCCAAGGTCTCCTATATTAAATGGGACATGAACCGTTCCATTACCGAATGTTATTCCCTGGCTCTGGCGCCCAACCGACAGGGGGAGGTATTCCACCGCTATGTGTTAGGACTGTACTCCTTGTACGAGCGGCTGACCACCAACTTCCCCCACATCCTTTTTGAGTCCTGTGCCTCCGGCGGCGCCCGGTTCGATGCAGGTATGCTCTACTATGCCCCCCAGTGCTGGACAAGCGATGATTCCGATGCTGCAGAACGAGTGAAAATCCAGTACGGCACCAGCTTTGGCTATCCGGTGGTCAGCATGGGAGCCCACGTGTCCGCTGTGCCCAACCATCAGTTAAACCGCATCACCCCTTTGTCTACCCGGGGCAATGTAGCCTTCTTCGGAGCCTTCGGCTATGAGCTGGATCTCCAGAAACTGACAGAGGAGGAACGGGAAATGGTCCGGGAACAAATCCGTTTCATGAAGCGCTACCGCTCTGTCATCCAGTTTGGTACCTTCTACCGGCTCCAGAGCCCTTTTGAGCACAATATTTCTGCCTGGATGGTTGTATCCGATGACCGGCGGACAGCCATTGTAGGCTACTACAAGATACTCAATGATGTCAACTGCGAGTACCGCCGCCTCCGCCTAAAAGGCCTGGATCCGGAAAAGGTCTACCACGTAGATCAAACCGGCATCTGCCATGGCGGCGATGAGCTGATGAACTTAGGTCTTGTCACCACCGACTCCTCTGCCGGGCAGGCCTCCAGCGGCCAGCCGGAGGAAGGCTTTGAGATCTGCACGGATTTCTGGTCCAGACTGTATGTGCTGACAGCTGACAATCATTAACAATCAAAGCATCCCTGTCGGAATCAACAGGTATTGTGTTGGTTCTGGCAGGGATACTTTTAAGCTTCCTAAAGATCCTTTCTGTTCCTTAATATTCCATTCAAAGGAGCCTGGAACTTGAATGATTCTATTTTTTATCAGCCATTCTGAAAATATAGATGACTGTATTTTACATATTCTGCTGGAGAATACTCTGCAATTCCTTTTGCAATCTCTCTTTATAAGCTGCAGATACACAGCTGCGGTACTTCGTGGGAGTAGTCCCCATCCTTCTCTTAAAGGCAGCTGAAAAGGCCGCCGGATTCTTAAAGCCACAACTCTCCGCCACTGCTTCCACCGGCTGATCACTTAAAGTAAGCAGCTCTGTGGCCCGGGTAATGCAAAAATTCGTCAGATACTCCTTAGGTGAAACTCCCAGGGTTTCATTAAAAATCTGGTACAGATATACCCGGCTTACTGCCACATGTCCTGCAATATCTGCCACCTGCAGGCCTTCAGAAAAATGTTTTTGAATATAGGAAACTGCCTCTCTCAAATACCGGTTTATATTTTCCTGATGCCGATCCGGATCATACTGTTGCTGAGGCTGATCATCATCTGCCAGACAGGAAAAAATTTCATACAAGAGCCCATGAAGGTAAAATTCATTTTTAGGAGTGTTTTTACTATGCCGCAGCATCTCAAACACCAGCTTACGAACCCGTTCTCCCTCTTTGCTTTGAAATACCAGATGATTGTGATTATAACCCAGATGATACAAATACTCAGGCGCACGGGGACCGGAAAATCCCACCCACACATAAGTCCATGGGTTGTCTGGGTTGGCATGGTAAAGCGTCACTGTATTCGGCTCAATCAGAAAGCCTTGTCCTGCTTTCAAATGGTAGCGATTGCCGCCCACCACATACTCTCCCTCTCCCTCCAGAATAAAATGAACCACGTAGTTCGGGCGTACAGACGGTCCAAACCGGTGATTTTTATCACATTTTTCATAGCCACAAAAGCACAGATAAAAATCCTGGATCTGGCGGTTGGTAAGCTGCAATACAAATGACTGTTCCATGCTTCTCCTTTTTCATCCCTTCTTTACTCAATAGGCGGCTGCTTTTCCGTGTATTGATCCACAGTCTCCTTATGGCTGCGATAATTTTTGGGACTTAATTCAAACTTCTTTTTAAAAGCTTTGGAAAATGCAAGAGAATCTTCATATCCCACGGCAGCGGACACTTCTGTCACAGGAAGCTCCGTGGATATCAGCAGATTGGCTGCCTTGTGCAGCCTGAAATCCATCAGAAATTTTTGAGCAGACAGCCCTAATTCCTTTTGGAACACATGATTCAGATAGGTCCGACTGATTCCCACATAATCAGCAATATCTGTCACATTGATGCCATAGCTGTGTTTCCATTTCACATAGTCAATGGCCTGTTCCACATAGACATTGCTGCTGTAATCATACCGGCCAGCCCCGCTTTTCTGATTCAGAAAATCATGATTATAATTTTCCACCAGCAATGCTAACAGCATCATAAGAGAGGAATTGCGCTTCAAATCATTGGAAAAGGAAAGCTGAATGGAATTTAATATGGCATTGATCTGTTCAATCACTGGTTCCCGGTTTTTAAAAGGAAGAACATAAGACTGACGGGAAAAGCCACAGTTTTTCAGAATTGCCTCCGCCCGGATTCCGTCAAATCCAACCCAGGCATAGGTCCAGGGATCCTCCGGATCAGCGCCATATCGGATCTCCTCTCCCGGACGAATCAAAAACATTTGATTTGCATTAAGAAAATATGTAATACCATTGACTGTGTATGACCCTTTTCCATCTAAAACAAAATGAATAATAAACTCTTCCCGAATCGAACGTGCGATTGTATGGGTGGGCAGACAATGCTCAAGTCCACAATGGATCAGATATAGATCCATATAGCTTCCCCGAAGATGTTCCAGACAGCGGAACTGGGCAGAATCTGTATACTTGACATTTTTCATAAAATTGTCTCCTCCAGTTTTTTAGCAATCTTCAACAATAGCAGGCAACTCTCACACTGGAAATACTATTTTATAATTAATCATATTATACACCATACTGATTCATTTTTCCATATCTTTATTCATTTTTCCATGTCAAACATTTAGTTTTTACTGTCAGTTATCCATAGACAATAATATCATCTTTTTCTATAATTATTTCAAGAAATTAAGTCAATATGACGAACACGGGAGGTAATTACCATGAAGAAACGCAACAAATTTCTGGCACTGGGCCTTTGT
>JAAWEL010000062.1 GCA_022794255.1 Lachnospiraceae bacterium | reverse complement strand
TGCTGGGAACCGCGAATTTTTTCAATAAAGTGGATATTTTTTCATAACCTAATGGATTTTCGTGCATCAGACTCATTTTCTTTCCTCCGGATGTTCAATTCTTTTGTGATTTGTTTTCCAGCCATGGTTAAGTTTTCTTCAAACCGGGCGGCTTCTTCTTTTGTAAATTCCTGTAAAAGCACTGCCTCTGTTTTTTCACAGGCAGCCTGTACTTCGCTGATGATTGCCTTCGCTTTATCCGTTGGGTACAGCTGCCAGGTGCGCTTGTCCTTATCATAGGGAACTCTTGAGACAAAACCATTTCGCTCTAAGGCAGTGACCGTGCGGACAATGTTGCTGGGATGGATATAGAACATACCAATCAGGGAATCCTGTAAAATCCCTGGCTGCTGGCAAATCTTAATCAAAAACATGTGCTGGCTGCTGTTGAGCCCTAAAGGAGCAAGCTGTCTGTCCAGATAAAGCTTTGCAAGCCGGTCTGCTATGGATAGCCATTTCAGTATTTTCATAAGTACCTCCTTTTAGCTGAGAGATAGTATAACACAAAAAGCGTGCGCACGCAACTGGCTTCAGGAATGATTGTCAGAATTAAAATTTTTTCTTTCTCTGGACAGTAGGAATTGTTAATTTGGGAAAATGATGTTACAATGATTGTCTGTTCAGAGTAATTTAAGCAAATGAAAAAGATGAATGAAAAGTTTAAAGGGAATTTATGAGAGGGATACATGGCTGGAAAATATTTCAAAATTTTTTTGATTTTTGAATGGATTGGCCTGTCTCAATCGTATTATTGTTGAAGCCGAAAATGGCTATCAACCGAGGATAGGAGATTTAGATCATGAAAAAACAATTAGCAGGTATATTGACAGCAGCAGTGATATTCAGCCTGGGAGCCACAAATGTATTTGCTGCAGGTCGGGGCTGCCATTACCAGGATGCCAACAATGACGGGATCTGTGATTTTGCAGCTACAACCTGTGCCTATGCAGATGAGAACGGGGATGGAATCTGTGATTATTGTGGCATGAACAACAGCGATGATAACTGGCATGGGGTTCATTATGTAGATGCCAACAATGATGGCATTTGTGACTACTATGCAGATGGTACCTGCCCCCATGATGGCACAGGCTATGGCCATGGATGTTATGGCGGCAGCGGAAGGCATGGGAGACATTGCCGGTAGGATGTCAGGACATGACACTGGCTGGTCAGGGCAGGACAGGAGGCAGCATGTCAGAGTAACAGGCTGTGAGACAAGGAAGGATAGGTCGGCAGGTCAAGGCTAGGGCAACAGGCCAGGAGTTAAAAAAGAATTGACACCAGGGCAGTAAGCCGGGGGCCAAGGCAGAATTGCTGTCTGGCTGTTAGAAGGACAAACCGGGAGACGAATGGAGCTTCAGGATGCGAAACGAGCAGGAAGTAAACCGGGCCATTGAGCAGTATTCAGACATGGTCCGGCGACTTTGTATGGTACATCTAAAGAATCATGCGGACACGGAGGACATATTTCAAACAGTTTTTTTGAAGTATGTCCTTAGTTCTGTTTGTTTTGAAAATGAGGAGCATGAGAAGGCCTGGTTTATCCGGGTCACGGTCAATGCCTGCAGAGATTTGCTGAAAAGTTTTTTCCGAAGCCATACGATATCTCTTGAGGAGGTTATGGAGCAGCCAGCCCTCCTTTTGCCAGATAACCGGGAAGTTTTGGAGGCTGTGCTTTCCCTTCCTGTCAAATACCGGGAAGTGATATACCTGCATTATTATGAGGATTATACGGCTCCGCAGATCAGCCGGATTCTGGGGAAAAATGTCAATACCATTTATACGCTTCTGACACGGGCGAAACAGATGCTCCGGGAGAAGCTGGGAGGTGACGGATATGAATGACAGAATAAAGAGTGCCTTTGCTCAGGTGCAGGCCGGGGAAGAGCTAAAGGACAAGACCAGGGAAATCCTTGTGAATAAAACCGGGGGATACGCAGAGAAAAGAATGATTTTCCTTCAAGGGAGGACCCGTTTTAAGCCGGTTGTCTCTGCCGCTTTGTGCCTGCTGCTTCTGGTGTTTGGAGGACACTGGTTTTATTTTACTCCCACAGCAAAGATCAGCATTGATGTCAACCCTTCCCTGGAGCTGGGGATTAACCGGTTTGACCGGGTGGTGGTAGTGGAAGCCTACAATGAGGATGGGCAGGAGCTGGCGGCTTCCCTGGATATCCGGTTTATGGGCTATAAGGAGGCAGTCAGCCGAATACTGGAAAATGAAAAAGTGGTTGCCCTATTATCCCAGGATGAGATCATGACGATTACGGTTATGGAATCAAAGAGGGACCAGTCAACGAGGATCCTTTCGGCTATGGAATCTTGTGTGGCAAAGCATCAAAATGCCTACTGCTACTTTGCTGATTCCAGGGAGGTTGCCCCGGCCCATGACCATGGGATGTCCTGTGGAAAGTACCGGGCTTTTCTGGAACTGCAGAAGCTTTGTCCCGATATTACGCCAGAGGAAATCCAGGGCATGACCATGAGGGAGATTCGGGATTTGACAGATAAGTTGCCAGAGGAGGAGGGAGAACATCATCATGGGAAGGCTGGGACAGGCGAGGGGGAGTCGGACAGCACAAGTAAGACAGAAGAAATAAGTCAGACTGCAAAAACCGGGGAAGGGGATGAAAAAGAACCAGAAGCCGAGTCAGGTGAACACAGCAGGCGCAGCCATCATGGAAAGGGCAGCAGCGGCAATGGACGCAGGAAAGGACATGGACATGATTAACTTGACAGGAAGAGAAGCTTTTGCCTGGATGGAGATGCAGTGAGGGATTGTTTTTTATGCAGATATTGGTATAATTTATATGATTGATCTATGCATATGAACGAAAGGAAATTACCATGATGAAAAAAGAAAGACAAATTCTCTCAACTTTTTTGGCTGTGGTGATGGTTTTGTCCCTGGTTGCCTGTGGTTCTGGAAATGTGCCTTCTTCTGCCCAGTCCCAAGATGAGCCTCCTTCCACTCAGGCTCCAAATGAGTACCCGTCTGTACCAGAAGAGGATGAATCTTCCACACGTGGCACTGTTATGTCTCTTACATCCGATTCTCGTTTGGAGATCACCCGCACCACCCATCCGCCCAAAGATCCGCCCAAAGACGGCATTTGGACGGTGTTTGTCTATCTGTGCGGTACGGATTTGGAAAGCAATGGTAAAGGTAATGCGTCCAAAGATCTGAAAGAAATGATTTATGCCACAGAAAATACGTCCAACCTTCGTTTTGTGGTGCAGGCAGGCGGCACACGGGAGTGGACAAATGAGGACTGTGTCAGTGAGGGAAGCACCAGGCTGATCATAAGTAATGGAGAAACGCAGGTGCTGGATTCCTGGGAAAAAGAAAATATGGGGGATCTTAACACTCTCACTGCTTTTCTGGACTGGGGCCTGGAAAACTATGCATCCCAATATATGATGTTGGATTTTTGGAATCACGGCGGCGGCAGTATTGGGGGCGTGTGTGTTGATGAGCTTTTTGAGCGTGACCGTCTGCAGCTGGATGAGATTGATCTCTCTCTGGCCACCGTATATGAAAAGCATGGTTTGGTATTTGAGCTGATCGGCTTTGATGCCTGTCTGATGGCAACGGTGGAGATGGCCAATATCCTGGTGCCCTATGGAAAATACATGCTGGCATCCCAGGAGAATGAACCAGGTACAGGCTGGGACTATCGTGCATTTGGAATAGCTGTCAGTGAGGGATGCACAGATGGAATTGCCATGGGGCAAGCTCTTTGTGATGGATTTTACAACAGCTTTAATGGGTTTGAATGTCAAAGCAATACTACCCTGTCCGTAACAGATCTGTCAAAGATTGATAAGCTTCTTACTTCTTTCAATGCCTATTGCGCCAATGTATACCAGGATATCTGCCAGGATAATACCCAGAATAATCATACCCTGGATATGATAGTCACTAATGCCAATGAAACAACCCATTTCGGCTACAGTAAAAAGACCGGAAAATACAGTAATATGATGGATCTGGGGCATTTTACTGCACTGACAGCCGGAGATGATGAAAAAGCAAAGGCAGTGATAGAGAGCCTGACGGATTGTGTTGTCTATATGAGAAATGGCACGCTTAAAGATGAGGCGGGAGGATTGAGTATCTATTATCCTTTGAGCTTAAACGGAAGCGGGGATGTGCAGGCTCTGAAGAATGTCTGTGTAACTCCCTTCTATCTGGCGATTGTGGATATATGTGCTTATGGCTGTGCTAACTTAGGGGATATCAGCGGATATGATATGGAACAGTGGCTGAGTACAGACAGCGGCTACTGGTCAGACGAAGAGAACGGAGAAGAGGATTACGGTCACTGGGAAGGGGACGACAGCAATATACTGAATACGGATCCAGGCCGTTCTGCTGTAAAATTTGAGGAGGAGCCCCATATCCGGCAGTATGTGGATCCCGAAGAGCTTCAATACGCGGATTTTTTTCAGGAGTATTTTGGTGCAGAAAACGCAGATCTGACCAGAGAAGTCTACACCTTTGTTGTGACAGAGGACAGTGTGGACAAAATCCAGAATGTTTATTATAATCTTTTCTGGACCTACAAGAATGAAGAAACCGGCAAAGATTATTATATGGACATGGGGCAGATGAGAAACTGCCAGTGGATCAAGGAGAAACGGCGCTACAATAGTATTCTGGAAGATATATGGTATGGCCTGCCCAATGATGCACTGCTCTGTGCATATCCTCTCCAGGAGGGCACAAACGAGCAGTATGGAGACTATGTACTGTACACTTCCCCCATTAAGCTGAACGAGGAGTATAAGGAACTTCGTTTTATCCGGGTTTATGAGAACAATTCTCTTGGATTTTCTACTGCGGTCTATTATCTTCTTGGCACCTGCAACTCAGATTCCAGTGATGGGATGTCCGACCGAATTGAACCGCTGAAAACCGGAGACATGATTACCCCTCTGTACTATGCATACGATTCGGAAACATTTGAATATGCCTTTAATCTGGTGGGAAAAACTTATACGGTTCCTGTGGATGGGACGCAGCATATGAAATGGAACAGCTTCTTGCCTGAGGGAGATTATCTGTATTCTTTTGATATCGAGGATATTTACGGCCATGAGCTATATACGGATTTTGTCACTTTCCGGCTGGACCACAGTGGTGTGAACGGAGCTACGAGGACCTATTTCATTCCTTCTGATTCATTGGATATGCTGGCGGCTCCTTCCAATGTAACAGCCAGTGCCAGTATGAAAAATATGGATGAGATGTACATACAGTGGGATTATGATCCCCAGATGACAGGAGTGGAATTTGAAGTGTGTGAGTTTACAGATTCTACCTGTCAGGTGATAAAAGCTATATCGGACCGTCTCACAGAAAATGGGGTGTGGTGTAAAGGGCGCAAAGAAGATGCCACTTATTACTATGGAGTGCGGGCTGTCAAAACCGGCTCACAGGACAACTATTCGGATTGGACAACGATTTCCTACACGCATCGTCATTCGGCAGCGATGGATTTTTTATACGATCTTCAAAATTCCGGCAATTGACCTGTCCGGAAGGAGGAAAAAGCTTACCATGTGGTAAGGCGTAAGGGAAGCAGTCAGATAGGTTTGCATACAGAAAACGCGCCGATGGCGCGTTTTTTATAATTTACATAAACTTTTCAACAAATTCTCTCACCTGTTTTTTCTGAAAGGAATGGCTGGTAAAGATCAGCCAGGTATTTCTCAGCAGTGGCGTCCCGTCCCGGTGATACAGCGTGTACTGATACTGGGGATAGTCAGCCATATAATCCTGAACAAAGAAAATACTATAGCCAAGACCTTTTAACACCATTTCCCGGCAGATATCTCCGTGCTGTACCTTAAGACCAGTGGGAAAAGGGGAGGAATGATATTCCTGCCACCAATGTTCCAGAATGGACTGGGTACAGGGGTCTTTATAATAAGTCAGATAGGGATACTGATTTAAATCCTCCGGCTTTAAGGGCATTGTGCTGGCTAAGTAGGCATGCTCTCTCCGGAAGAGAAGCTTTTCACCGGAAAAAGGGATCTCTCCATTGACAAAAGCCAGATCCAGCCTGCCTTGTTCCATCAGCCGGGTAAGCTGGCTGCTGCGTTCTGTGATAATCTCAAATTGAACGTGAGGATGGGTGAGGCGGTGGGTCTGAATCAAGCCGGGTAAGGAGGAACGGGCCATGGAATTGGAGGCGCCCACCAGCAAAGTGGACGGCTCTTCCTGGCTGGATAAGGCCAGGTGATCGCGGATCTCCCGCAAAATAGCAGTGATCTGGGAGGCTTTCACTGCCAGATACTCTCCTTCCGGGGTAAACTGGATGCCACGCTTGCCGCGGATGGCAATTGTGACGCCAAATTCTTCTTCAATCAGCTTTAGTCGTTTGGTAACTGTGGGCTGGGTGAGATAGAGATGATCAGCGGCATGGGTGACATTTCTGTATTCATAGAGGGTTTGCAGAAGGAGCCAGTCGGACATTTTCATAAAGGATACCTGTTATGCTTTATTGTTTTATCATTCGATTTCAGAATGATTATATATAATATAATACCATTTTACAATGATGTCAACAGAGAGTATGATGGCTATAAGAAAAGATTCATTGCTGTTGAAACAGGAGTGTTAGAAAGCTTAACAGTTTCCAAGAGAATACTTGGAGGAAAGAGAGGGATTGTTTATGGGGATTACGGTTGGAGTTGTGAAGGGAAACGGGATTGGGCCGGAGATTACAGAGGCTACCCTGCACGTGCTGGAGGCTACGGGTCTTTCCTTTGACTGGGTTCCGGTAGCTATAGGGGATGAGGGAGTTAAGAAGTACGGCCATCCTCTTCCGCAGGAATCGGTTAAGTTGTTAAGAGAAGTGAAACGGGCGATCAAGGCGCCTCTTTTGGTGGATAAGTTTAAGGGACGGCTGTATTGTGAGCATGAAGATGGCAGTGTGGGCGTTTATCCATCTCTGAACAATGCCATCCGCAGGGAATTGGGCCTCTATGTGTGTCCCCGGCCTATTAAGGGGATTCCGGGGATTTCCGGAAATTACGAGAAGCTGGATGTGCATATTATGCGTGAGATCACGGAGGATGTGTACAGCGGGATTGAGCATATGATCGGGGATTATGCGGCAGAATGTACCAAGTTGACTACTCGCTTGGCGGCTATTCGGGTGGCAGAGTATGCCTTTCAATATGCCCGCCAAAACGGAAGGAAGCGAGTGAGCTGCGTCCACAAGGCTAATGCGGTGAGTATGGCGGACGGGTTATTTTTGTCCTGTTTCCGGGAGGTGGCGGCAAAGAATCCGGATATTCCCTCTGATGATTTTATGGTGGATGCATCTGCCTATTTTATGGCTAAATGTCCGGAAAAATTTGATGTGATTGTGGCAGCCAATCAATATGGAGATATTTTGTCCGATCTGGCAGCCGGACTTGTGGGCAGCCTGGGCCTGGCACCGGGGGCAAATGTGGGGCCGGATGGACTGATTATTGCGGAGGCATCTCATGGGGCAGCGCCGGATATTGCGGGAAAGGGGATTGCCAACCCGATTGCACTGATTCTCTCCGGAGCACTGCTTCTGCGGGAGATGGGATACCGGAAAGAGGCCGGGCAGGTGGAGGATGCCACTATGAGGGTATTGTCCTGGAAGAAAGCAATGACGCCAGATCTGGGAGGAAATGCTTCCACCATGGACGTGGCAAGAGCCATAGCACATGAGATGAGGCAGGCAGAAAGATGAATACAGCCAGGGAGACAAGGACAGAAAAGGAAGGTTGGAAAAAAGGCACAAAAGCAACCAGGAAGGCTGGAAGGAGAGAAGCATGGAGGAGATGATCTGCAAAAAGGAACAGCTGGAATTGCTGGCATACCGGCTTATGAAAACCGGCGGACTGAGGGATGAGGATGCCCGGACGGTGGCACAGGATTTGGTGAAAGCGGATATGAGAGGCTTGTATAGTCACGGTATTTCTCGCATCCCCATGTATTTAAAGCGCATTGAGGCGGGGTGCGTCAACCCCAGGCCGGAAATCAAGACAGAACAGGCGGGGATGGCTGTGCTGAAGGTGGACGGGGATGACGGAATGGGATTTTTGGTGGCTCACCGGGCGGTGGAGGAGGGAATCCGGCTATGTGAGAAAACAGGAATTGCCATGGTGGGATGTACTCACAGCACCCATTTTGGCATGTCGGCGCTTTATATCAAGCAGGCAGTGGAGCAGGGATATGTATGTATGGTATACACCAATTCCAGTCCGGCTCTTCCGGTATTCGGGGGAAGAACTACATTTTTAGGGGCAGCGCCTTTTGCGGCAGGAATGCCGGGGGGATATGAGAGTCCTGCTTTTGTGTTGGACATGGCCATGACAAAGATTGCCAGAGGAAAAATCCGCGTGGCTATGATCAATGGGGAACCGATTGCCCAGGGGCTGGCCCTGGACAAGGAGGGAAGACCTACCACGGATGCGAAGGAAGCCTTTGAGGGGGTATGTCTCCCCTTCGGTGAGGCCAAGGGAGCAGCTCTGGCCATGGTGATGGATATGATGGCTGGTATGTATACAGGCAGCAATTATGCCGGGGATGTAAGCAGTCTGTATTATCGTTTTGATGTGCCTCAAAATCTGGGACATATGATTTTTGTGATGAAGCCGGATCTGTTCATGACAGAGGATGAATATAAAAAGCGGATGGATGAGTACTACAGGCGGCTGAAAAAGCTTCCTCGGGCAGAGGGCTTTGATGAGATTTTGATGCCAGGGGAGCCGGAGGAGAAAAAGACGACAGATGCTCTTAAAAATGGGATTGTCATGACAAGGCAGATCATGGACAGTCTGTACCTGGAAGCAAAAAAGAGGGGAGTGGCTTGTCCGGAGGTTTTTGGCGAAAAAGAGTGGGAGCACGTAAAAAACAGCGGAGCAGTTGTATTTGAGAAAAGGGTGTAAGCCTGGTCTGCAGTGAGCAGCAGGCAGTGGCCGCAAAGGCTGGAAAGGGGATATTATGAAACTGGCATATCCGGTGACATCGCCGGAAGGACGGGGAAAGGTGAAGGCCTTTACTAAGGATTATGAGCGTGTATTTCCTCTTTTACATGATTGGGGATATCAGGGAGTGGAGCTGCTGGTGAGAGACCCGGATCAGGTTGACCGGCAATATTTAGACCAATACTTAAAACAATGGAATCTGAATCTGGCAGCTGTGGGCACAAGTCCTATGCAGATAAAGGATAAGCTCTTTTTGCTGCATCCGGAGGAGTCTGTCCGCCGGGAAGCCAGGCGGCGGTGCAGCGGTCTTTTGCGGCTTTGTGGTGATTTTGGGGCTCTGGCGCTGATAGGAAAATACCGGGGACAGATAAGTGAAAAGCCTGGATGTACCTGGGAGGATTTGGCAGAGTGTATGGAGGATATTTGCCGGGAGGCAAAGCGCTATGGTATCTCTGTGCTTTTGGAGCCGCAAAATTCTGCTAACATCAACAATCTGAATACCATAGACGAGACTCTTTCCTGGATTGAGGAGCGGGAGAGGAGGGAGTCTGTAAAGCTGGGGATTCTGGCAGATATTTATCATATGGGGATTACGGAAAAATCTATTCCAGAAAGCATCCGCCGGGCCGTGGGAAGAATCGGTTTTATTCATATGGCGGACAGTGAACGGAAGGTGCCAGGGGAGGGAAAGCTGCCTGTGGGAGAGGTGATGAAAATTCTGCAAGAGGAGAAGTATGAGGGATATATTTCTCTGGAGATTGACCAGATGCCTTCCTGTGAGGAGGCGGCAGAGCGCTCGGCCCGGATGCTTTTGTCATTGGCGGATGGATGAGATGGTAATGACAGATAAAACAGTGGGATGTTTACAGGAGACAATAGGAAAGGGTGGCAGAAGGAAAACAAAAAAGGAGAAAACCATGACAAGGATTGCACTGGTTAGCGTGACCTTAAACGCAGTAAACCCTATGACAAGGTATTTTCAGGAAAAAAATCCGGAGTGGAAGATTCGCAATTATCTGGACAGCTACCTCTTGGACAAGGTAAAGGAAGAGGGAGGCATCAATGATTCCTCTATGAAGCGGATGTTTGACATGTTGGCAACCGCCTGCGAGGACGGGGCAGAAGGGGTGCTTTTGACCTGTACGATATTTTCACCTTATGCAGAGTTGTTTTCCCGCCTGTTGTCAAAGCCGGTGATCTGTCCGGATCAGGCCATGCTTAGGCAGGTGGCGGCCAGGGAAGGGAAAACCGCAATCTTGTGTACCTTTTCCGGGACAGTGGAGATTACCAGGAATATGTATTTTTCCTGTTGCCGGGAGCTGGGACGGGAGGAGACGGTGGACATGGTGGTGCTTTCGGATGCTTACGAGGCCATTAGCCGGGGGGATGGAAAGACTTTTGACCGGATCATTCAAGAGAAGATAGAAGTGCTGGACGGACAGTACGACCAGATTGTCCTGGCGCAGATTTCTATGGCCCGGGCGGTGGAAGGAATCAAAACCTCTCATGCCAGAGTATATACCAGCCCGGACAGTGCCTATCAGGCGCTTAAGGAAGCGGTTGGTGGTAACAGATAGTACTTGACTGGTTACAATCCATTCCATAAGTTTATGAAACTCATAGGAATTTTTGTATGATTCGTATATAAATCTATATATTTTACTTGGGGAAATACAGCAATTAGAATAAGGGAAAGGGTGCTTTCTGGACAGACAGAATACATTGCCAGGAGCACTTTGGAAATAAAAAAGGGGAAGGGGGCTGGAGTCTGGGTTTACTGGTACAGGTAAAGGGCGACCGCTTAAAGGTTAGCTGCCTGTTACCAAAACGGATTGGCTGTTTGGAGGATTGAAACAGCTGTTAAAATGGCAAAAACAAGGAGGGTATGGATATGGAAACAAAAGAAGTTGTAAAAAAGGAACTAAAACTTGGCGGGCTTCCCTGGTGGCAGGCGGTTGTGGCGATTGTACTCTGCGCGATTCCTATGTACTGGGGGATTCAGTCTAGCAGTATGGCAGGGACCTTGTGCTCGTGTTTTGCGCTGGCAGTGGTGTTCAATGAGTTTGGCGAGCGCTTGCCTGTCTGGAACAATTATATCGGAGGCGGGCTTTTGATGGCCTTTTTCGGGGTGGCGATTTTAAAGTATTTCGGGCTGATTCCGGAGGAGGCAATCGCCAACATCAACAGCTTTGTGTCAGAGGATGCTAATTTTCTGGAATTTTTTATTGTGATTCTGATTGTGGGATCTGTGCTAGCCTTAGACAGGGACATTCTGCTGCGTTCCTTCGGGGGATATATTCCGGCGATTTTAGGCGGTTTGGTAGTGGCCAGCGTTCTGGGTGTGATCACAGGACTGATCTTTGGAGTGTCTCCGGCAGACTCGATCATCAAGTACGTGCTTCCTATCATGGGCGGCGGAAATGGTGCGGGGGCAGTTCCCTTAAGCAATATTTATGAGACGGTGACAGGAGATGCGGCGGCTAACTACTATGGCTTTGCCATTATTATTCTGACCATTGCCAATATTTTCTCCATCATCGGCTCAGCATTATTAAACACCATCGGACAGAAATACCCGGCTCTGACAGGAGACAAGAAAACACTTCTGCGCAAAGGAGGAAGCATAACCCGGGATGACGCAAAGATTAAGACCACCACAGAAGATATGATGGGGGCTCTTCTTCTGGCATTTGCCTGCTTTGCTGTGGGGCGGATCATGAACAAGAAGCTTTTGCCTACCATTGCAGGGGCAGCTATCCATCAGTATGCATATCTGATTATTTTTGTGGTGATTCTGGCAGCTACCGGTGTGATCCCGGCCAATGTGCGGGCAGGGGCCAAGAGGCTGCAGAGCTTTATGTCAGGGGGAATGGGTATTATCATTATGGTCGGTATGGGGGCTGATTTTGATATTGCGGAGCTGTTCTCTGCCATGACACCGGGAAATGTACTGATGGCTTTGATGATTGTAATCGGTGCCATCATTGGCGCCGGAGGGATCGGCTATCTGGTGGGATTTTATCCTGTGGATTCGGCTCTCACAGCTGGCCTTTGTATGGCCAACCGGGGCGGAAACGGCGATCTGGCCTGCCTGGGTGCAGCAGATCGTATGGACCTGATTGCCTATGCACAGCTTTCCTCCCGTCTTGGCGGCGGAATCGTGTTAATTATCGCTTCCTTTGTTTTCTCTTTCTGGTTGTAAAATATGGTTGCCTATTTTCGAAAACAGAACAATTTGTTTATGGCTCTGGGAGCTCTTATAGGATTTCTGGCCATGTCTGGCGCTCCGGCATGGCTGGCCTTCCAGGCCGGATATATCCGGGGGTTTTTGGTGGTGCTGGCAGTGTTTGCAGGTGCAGTCATTGGCAGGCTCTTGTCTGCAGTTCTTGCCACGAGGCGGATTGCCAGGATTACGGCTCTTTTGTATCAGGAGGGAAAGCCGGAGCTATTTATTGAGAAATTTGCAGGAATATTAAAGAAAACCCCGGAAAATACAGCAGAGTATGTGGACGGAAGCAATAAGATGGCCTATGCCTGGGAGGCATTGGGGGAATTTGACCAGGGACTCAAGATCCTGGCCGGGTTAAAACCAGAAAAGCTGCGGTTACATTCCTTATCCTGCTTATCCCTTACAACCAATCAGCGGCTGCGGTTATATCTTCTCAAGGAAGATACAGTTCTGGCCGGGGAGGAGCTGGCTCGTCTGGCTGGATTTGGCCGGCAGGCCAGGGACAGGGCTCCCGCTCTGGCAGACAATCTGAAGGAATGTGTGTATTTGGGGGAGAATTGGCTGAGGATACTGACAGGACAGAAGGCGGATGAGGAGTACCTTCGCCAGGAGATTGCTCTGGCAAAAAACAGGATCCACAAGGGAGAAATGCTGACGGTTCTGGGCAGATATCTGCAGCAGGAGGGGAGAACGGGGGAGGCAAAGGAGCTTTTTAAAGAGGCCTGCGTATGCGGGAGAGGGCTGTATGCAGGACGGCTGGCAGAGGAGCTGCAAAAGCGTACTGCACAAAGATGATGGTTTGGTTGCTATACATAAAGCATTGGAGGAAAAAAGAAAATGAGGCAGGGGAGGTCAGGGACGGTTTCTCCTGCTTTTTTTATAGAAAATATATGATTTGCCAGGTAAGAGAGTGACTGTGGCAAAGATGCAGATGGAAGGGAAGATCGAATGGACAAGGTAAAACAGGAAATCATCAGGACAGGCAGATGGATTATGGACCAGAAGCTGACCTGGGGGACCTCGGGAAATATCAGCGCCCGGGAGGGAGACCGGGTGTATGTGACGGCCAGCGGAACAGTCATGGGAGCCTTGAAGGAGGCAGATATTCTTATCTGCGATCTGGATGGCAGGATTCTTAAAGGAGAGGGAAGGCCATCGAAGGAGCTGGGGATGCACCTGGAAGTATATCGCCGGCGGCAGGATGTGGAGGCAGTCATCCACAGCTCGCCTTTTTACAGCACGTTTTGTACATGCAGTGATCTGGAATTGAAAACAAAGCTTTTTATTGAATCCATGTATTATGACCAGGCCGTAGGGCGTGTTCCCTACTTTCATGCAGGAAGCAGGGAGCTGGCAGAGGCTGTGAGAGATCTATGTGGCCAATGTCATGTGATTTTGATGGAGCATCATGGGATTTTAGTGTTTGACAGGAATCTGGCAGAATGCCGGGCTGCTCTGGAGGTGACAGAAAACGTGTGTAAGATGAATGTACTGGCCAGAATAGGGGGGATTGCTTTGCAGGAAGTGCCAGGGGAAACTGTGAAGGATTTTCTGGAGGGTGGTTATTATAAGAAGCAGAGGAATCATCTCACAGAAGGAAATGATCAGGAAGCAAAATGAGAGGGAGGATTGAGGATGAGGCATATATGGATGGGAATCGTTGCGGATGATTTTACCGGGGCTTCCGATACAGCCTCTTTTTTGGTGGAGGCAGGGGTCCCCACAATCTTGTTTAACGGGATTCCGAAGCACATCCCGGAATTGGATGAGGATTGCGCTGCCCTGGTAGTGGCTTTAAAGACAAGAACCTTGCCGGCGGCGGACGGGGTGAGAGAAAGTATGGATGCTTTCCGGTGGCTGAAGGCCATGGGGGCCAAGAAGCTATATCTGAAATATTGTTCTACCTTTGATTCCACAGAGGAGGGAAACATAGGGCCAGTGGTGGACGCAGTGCTTGAGGAATATCAGATTCCCTGCACGGTTTTGTGCCCTTCTCTGCCGGTCAACGGGCGAACGGTGAAAGATGGAAAATTGTATGTGAACGGAGTTTTGCTGGAGGAAAGCCATATGAAGGATCACCCTCTGACTCCCATGAGAAAGTCGGATGTGGGAGAGCTCATGGAGGCCCAGGCACGCTATAAGGCCATAAAGTTAGAGGAAGATAAGACAGAAGAGGAATGGAGCCAGCAGGTTTTGGACAGAGAGGAAAAGGGCGGACATTTTTATGTGATTCCTGACTATTTTGAGGAAAGCCACGGGGACCGGATAGCCAGAGCCTTTTGGGATCTACCGTTTTTCACAGGGGGCTCCGGCCTGGCAGGAGCTCTGGGAAGAATTTGTGCAGAGCGGATAGCCCGGGAAGAGAAGGAAAAAGGAGATTTAAAGCAGGAAGAGCAGGTTAGCAGAACGCATGCAACGGCACAAAAGGAGCTGGAAAGCAAAGAGAGAGAAGATGGCAGAAGGTCTCTGATGCTGGCAGGCAGCTGCTCTGCCATTACCCTTGAACAGATTAGAGATTATGAAGAAAAGGGATACCGTACCTATCGGATTGAGCCAGAGAAGCTATTGGACCACACTCTGACCGCAGAACAGCTCCAGGACTGGATTCTAAAGACAGAGAGCAAGGGGCTGGTTTACAGCTCTGCGGCGCCGGAGAATATTAAAAAGGCACAAAAGCTGGGAAAGGAACGGATTGCCGCACTCATTGAGAGAACCTTGTCAGGACTGGCAAGGCAGGCGGTGGCCCGGGGATATGGTATTTTGATTGTTGCCGGAGGAGAAACTTCCGGGGCAGTGACCCAAGCGCTGGGATACCAGGCCTTTAAGATCGGCCCCAGTGTAGCGCCAGGGGTTCCTGTCATGACGCCCCTGGAAAATCAAGAGGTGCGTCTGGTGTTAAAGTCCGGGAATTTTGGCCAGAGGGATTTTTTCGAGAGAGCTTTGAGGGTGGCGGAAGAGACCTTCTAAGCAGCGATTTTGCCATTGTGAGCCTACAGCATTTCTTGCTTTTTAGAATTTTTTCAACAACCCATAGGAAAAATTATATGAGTAATATATAAAATCATATATTTTACTTATGAGCGGAGGGGAGATATAATATTTTATAGGAAGAGGATTGGATGGTTTTAAAAGAAAGATCAGAAGCAATGGTTAGAAAGGAACAGGGAAAATCAGGACAGAATCCGATCAGCAAAGGCAGGCGAAAAGAAAAAGTGGTTTGAGGAAACGGATACTTAAAAAGAAACGGGGGAGAAAAATGACAGAGGAAATGCGGAAATTAATCGAACGTCTGCGGGATTTTACCACCTCGGAGCTGTGTGACGGGGCAGGTCTGTATCATTCCATGGATTATGCCATTAAGCCGTGGATTGGAGGAGCTAGGATAGCCGGGCCAGCTCTTACGGTGGATGTTCCCAGTGGAGAAGGGGACATTGTGGCGGATGCCATCCTTCAGGCAGAAGAAGGGGATGTGATTGTTGTGGCAGGCAGGGGAAATTGCAGCTGCTCTTACTGGGGAGACCATCGAAGCTTTTGTGCCCGGATGAAAAAGGCGGAAGGAGTGGTGATTGACGGGGCGTTCCGGGATGTAGAGGAGTGTGAGGAAGTAGGATTCCCGGTTTTTGCCAGGGGGATTACTTGTGGGACGGCGGGAAAAAGCGGTGCAGGTGCAGTCAATGTGCCAGTAAGCTGCGGAGGAGTAACGGTGTGTCCGGGGGATATAGTGGTGGGAGACCGAAATGGGATTTGTGTCATCCGGCCGGAGGAAGCGAAAGGAATCATGGAACGGGCGCTGCGAAAGCGGGAAAAGCAGGCGGCACTGGTGGAGGAGATGAAGCGGACCGGCGTGGTGGTGACAAAGGTGAAGGGATAAGGCGAATGTTGGCGGCAGGGAGAAGATGCTGGGAAACAGATAAGTGAAAATATGATATATAAGTGTGGAGGGAAAAGAACATGGCACAAAATCTTACAAGGAAAATATTGGCTTCTCATCTGGCGAAGCCGTCAGAGATGAAGACAGGGGAGGAAATCTATCTCAAGGTGGATCAGACCCTGACCCATGATATCAATGCAGTGATGACCTATCTGGCCTTTGAGGCTGTGGGCATTGACCGGGTGAGAACGGAATGCAGCGTCAGCCATCTGGATCACAATCTTTTATATTTAGATCACAAGACGCCGGACGATCATATTTATCTGCAGTCGGTGGCAAAAAAATACGGTGTGTATGTGTCCAGGCCGGGAAACGGAATCTGCCATGCCGTTCAGGTGGCCCGGTTCGGAGCACCCGGGAAGCTTTCCATGGGCGGGGACAGCCATACCCCTCACGGTGGGGCTATCGGGATGCTCTGTATCGGGGTGGGAGGCATGGATGTGGCCACAGCCATGACCGGGGTTCCCATGCGGCTGAAAATGCCGGAGATCATCCGGGTAAACTTAACCGGAAGGCTGAGACCGGGATGCAATGCCAAGGAAGTGATCCTGGAAATGTTGCGCCGTGTGACGGTCAAAGGCGGACTGGGAAAGGTGTTTGAGTATGTGGGGCCGGGGGTGGAGACTTTGGAGGTTTCAGCCCGGGCTACCATCGCCAACATGGGGGCAGAGATGGGAGCCACCACCTCCATATTTCCGGCTGATGAGCAGGTGCGTCAGTTTATGAAGGCTCAGGAGAGAGAGGATGGGTATGTCCGAATGGTTCCGGATGAGGGCTGCAGCTATGACGGGGAGATGGAGATCAACCTAAGTGATCTGGAGCCGCTGATTGCCTGTCCCCACCAGCCGGACAATGTAACTACTATCCGGGAGGTGGAAAAGAAGAAAGTGCAGCAGGTGATGATCGGAAGCTGTACCAATGCCAGCTACCGGGACATTGCGAAAGCGGCTCTGGTGTTAAAGGGCCATCATGTCCATGAGGATGTAAGCTGTACCTGTGCCATTTCCTCCAAGCAGATTTATAAGCAGCTGATGCGGGACGGATATGTGGAAATGTTGATGGATGCCGGGGTACGGCTTTTGGAGCTGGCCTGTGGGCCATGCTGTGCCATCGGCCAGTCACCGGCCACAGACGGGGTGGCTGTGCGGACTACTAACCGGAATTTCAGAGGCCGTGCAGGCAATCCCACTGCCCAGGTCTATCTGGTAAGCCCGGAAAGCGCTGCGGCAACAGCTGTCATGGGAACCTTTACAACCGCTCAGGAACTGATGGGAGAGGATGTAAAGATCCTTGATCTGGTGAAGGAGCCGGAGTCCTATCCGGTGGATGATTCCATGATCCTTGCACCGCTGCCTCCGGAGAAAGCGGCTGAGGTGGAGATTGTCCGGGGGCCGAACATCAAACCTCTGCCCATACCTGATGCACCAGAGCAGTACTTAAAAGCGAAGATCAGCTTAAAAACCGTGGACAATATTACCACAGATGATATCACACCAGCCAGCGCGGAATTTTCCAGTATGCGCTCCAATATTCCTCTGATGTCCCAATATTGCTATCACCGCTATGATCCGGAATTTGCAGCCAGGGCAAAGGAGCTGGGCAAGAGTATAATTATCGGAGGGGAGAATTACGGACAGGGTTCCTCCAGGGAACATGCGGCCATCAATCCCATGTATTTGGGGGTGAAGGTGGTGATCGCCAAAAGTATTGCCAGAATCCACAAGGGAAATCTGGTAAATCATGGGATTATCCCCATGATCTTTGCAGACCCGGCGGATTATGACAAGGTGGAGCTGATGGATGAGCTGGAGATCGAAAACCTTCGCGATCAGTTAAGAACGAGGAAAGTGACGGTAAAGGATAAGACCAGGGACCTCTTTTTCCAGGCAAAGGTGGAGCTCTCAGACAGCGAGCTGGAAGTGATTTTGTGCGGAGGACAGCTGCGGTATCTGAAGGAACAGCTTGATAAAAGGGATTGATAGGAAAGTCAGAAGCCGAAAAAGAGCAGCATTTTAAATAGGAAGAGATAAGAAAAGATAATAAGAGACCGAGATCGAAAAAGCGATAATCCATAAAAGCAGAGAGACTTAAATGGAAGGAGAAGAAAAATGAGCAAAATTATAGAAGCCCAGGAAAAATTTGGGGAATTGATTCGGTCAGAATTTGATCGGATTGATCGGATGAAAAAGGATAATGAGATCACCGATTATTCTAAAATTGAAAAGATCGTGGTGGGTGTATTGCCGGGGGATGGAATCGGGCCAATCATCATGGAGCAGGCCTTGCGGGTACTGCGCAGTCTGATGGAGCCGGAGATTGAGTGCGGTAAGGTGGAGATCCGGATCATTGAGGGCATGACCATTGAGAACCGCGCTGCAAAACTTCAGAGCCTTCCAGATGAGGTTTTTGAGGAAGTCAAAAAGTGCAATGTGATCTTAAAAGGACCCATGGTGACTCCCAGGGCCTCGGATCCCTGGCCGAACCTGGTCAGCGCTAACAGTCTGCTGCGCCGGGGGCTGGAATTATTTGCAGCTGTCCGTCCCATCAAGATTCCGGACAAAAATATTGACTGGACGTTTTTTAGGGAAAATATTGAGGGCGAATATATCTGGGGAAATAAGGGCATTCAGGTCAATGAGGATCTGGCCGTGGACTTTAAGGTGCAGACGAAGCAGGGAAGTGAGCGGATTGCCCGGGCAGCCTTTGATTATGCCAGGAAAAACGGAAAGAAAAATATTACCATTGTCACCAAGGCCAACATTGTCAAACTGGCGGATGGCAATTTTATCAAGGCTGTGAGAAAAGTAGGAGAGGAGTATCCGGAAATCGAGATTCAGGAGCGTCTGGTGGACGCCATGTGTGCTAAAATGCTGGATCCGGAATTTAACAAGGGAATTGAGGTGATTGTCCTTCCTAATCTGTACGGGGATATTGTGACGGATGTGGCGGCAGAGCATCAGGGCGGTTTAGGCACAGCTTCCTCCTCCAATCTGGGAAATCAATATGCCATGTTTGAGGCGATTCACGGGACAGCTCCTTTCCTGATTGAGCATAACCGGGGAGAGTATGCAGATCCCTGCAGTCTGATTCGTGCGGTGGGCATGATGATGGCCCATATCGGATACAAAGACCGGAAGTGGATTTTGGATCAGGCGCTGGATATCTGTACGATTACAGAGAGGAAGGTGGTGCTTACCACCTTCCGGGAGGATGCAAGCGCTAAGGAGTTTACGGATTATTTGTTGGAGACTATGGATCGATTGAAATAAAGAGACTGGTTGAAGATTTCTGTTGCGGCATTTTTGGACAATTCTGTGCTCTAAAAACAGTGGGAGCCCCGAGAAAAGGCCGGGAGACTGTGCGTATCGGACACCCAAACGGAAAAGAACGGGGAACTTGATCTGCTCAGCGTGGCAGTCCAGAGGACGGCCAGAAGAATCATGGAAGGAACATGGTATATCCGCAATTAAGAGATTAAGAAACGGTTTGCTGTG
The DNA here is from genome assembly GCA_022794255.1 of Lachnospiraceae bacterium. Classification (GTDB taxonomy): domain Bacteria; phylum Bacillota; class Clostridia; order Lachnospirales; family Lachnospiraceae; genus Brotaphodocola. The sequence goes on along the minus strand of JAAWEL010000062.1, from coordinate 9,068 downwards.
CAAAACGGCAAAGGCTTGACTTCACAGGCCATAGAACCAAAAAATGGGACAAGAAAATGCAGGAATCAAAACAGGGGAGAGGGAATATGATTCGACTGATTGATCATGGAGTTTTCCTGACAAAACAGGGGAATGTGATAGAGAACAAGGACATCCGGGAAAAGGATGAGGGCAGAAAGAAAACCATGGCCTATAGGATCCTACAGGCCCATAACAAAAGCGGGGATAGGGAGAATTTAAAGCTGACCTTTGACGCGCTTGTGTCTCCGGACAACAATTACGTCAACATTCTGCAGACAGTGCGGGCCAGTGGCATCAAAAGATTTCCAGTGCCCTATGTTCTTTCCAACTGCCATCACACCCTGTGTGCCGTAGGAGGAACCATCAATGAAGATGACCATGTGTTCGGTCTGGGAAATGCAAAAAAATACGGAGGGATTTTTGTGCCTCCCTACCGGGCAGTCCTTCATCAGTATATGAGAGAGAGGATGGCCGGGGGAGGTAGAATGATCCTGGGTTCGGACAGCCATACCCGGTACGGCGCCCTGGGAACTCTGGGAATCGGAGAGGGAGGCGGGGAGGTGGCAAAGCAGCTTTTAGGCCACACCTATGATGTAAAATATCCACCGGTTCTGGCAGTCAGACTGACAGGCATTCCCAGGTCGGGGGTAGGGCCCCAGGATGTGGCCCTGGCTCTGGTGGCCGCCACCTTTAAAAATAATTTCAACAAGAACAAAATTTTGGAATTTGTAGGGCCTGGTATTGGAAATCTCTCCATGGAATACCGGATGGGCATTGATGTGATGACTACGGAGAGCGCCGCCCTGTCAAGTATCTGGTGTACAGATGAATTGACCAGGGAATATCTGCGGGAGCATGGCAGAGAGGATGCCTATCAGGAGATGATGCCAGAGGATGGCGCCTGGTATGAAGGAATGATTGATATCGATCTGTCCCAGGTGGAATGTATGATTGCCCTGCCCTTTCATCCCAGCAATGCCATGCCTATCCGGGTGTTTAAAGAGCGGATGGAGGAAATCTTGCAGGAGGTGGAGGCAGAGGGGCAGAAGATCAAAGGCCCCAAGGGAAAGCCGTTTTCCATTATGTCCCATGTAAGGGATGGAGAATTCTATGTAGATCAGGCCCTGGTCAGCGGCTGTAGCGGAGGTCTTTTTGAAAACATTGTGGCTATGGCTGATATCCTGAAGGGATATGGGATCCCCGGAAACGGACTGAATCTGGGGGTCAATCCGGCCAGCCTGCCGGTGATGGCAGATCTGATGAAACAGGGAATCGCCGGGGAGTTAGCAGTCAGCGGCGTGACGTTACGGCCGGCAATCTGCGGCCCCTGCTTTGGAGTGACGGATGTGCCGGCGGACAACCAGGTGAGTATCCGTCACATGACCCGGAACTATCCCAACCGGGAGGGCTCCAAGCCCGGACAGGGACAGATGGCAGCGGCCTGTCTGATGGACGCCCGATCCATAGCGGCAACAGTGCGAAATGGAGGAAAGCTGACAGCCGCCACAGAGCTTTCTGTTGAATACCGAAGCCTGAGCTACCATTTTGACCCGGATATATATAAAAACCAGGTATTTGACAATTTCGGCAAAGGAGATGCCGGGGAGAAACTGGTTATGGGGCCCAATATTGCCGACTGGCCAAAGATGGCTCCCTTAGGAAAGCATCTTCTTCTAAGGGTGGCTGGCTCTTATGAGGGATCTGTGACTACAGATGAGCTGATTCCATCAGGAGAGGCATCCTCCTTCCGTTCCAACCCGGAGAAGATTTCAGAGTATACAATGATCAGCCGGGATAAGGACTATGTGGGCCGGGCCAAGGCTGTGCGGGAATTGGAAAAGCAACGGCAGGCGTGGGCCAGAGAATGCAGCTTTTGCGGATCTGCCATAGAGAAGCCAGAAAAAACCGGGAGTATGGTTGAAAATATACTTGCCGCCTTGTTAAGACAGGAGCAGTGCAGCGTGGAAGATATTCTCATCGGCAGCGCTATGGTAAGTCAGCAGATCGGTGACGGATCTTCCCGGGAGCAGGCAGCCAGCTGCCAGAAGGTGCTGGGAGGCTTTGCCAATATTGCCAATGCGTATGCCACCAAGCGGTACCGTTCCAATCTGATCAACTGGGGAATCTTGCCTCTGCGGACAGAAAAGGAGCTGAAGCTGCCAACGGACACCTGGATTTTTATAAAAAATATCCGTCAGGTGATTGAAGAGAAGAGGGAAACGGTGGAGCTTCAGGTACTGGAGCTGACGGAAACGGGCCGTGTGGACATGGCAGAAAGCCTGGAGTGTACATTGGACAATCTGACGGAGGATGAGCGAAAGATTATGCTGGCCGGCAGTCTGATTAATTATTACAAAAATCAATGATAACAAATCGATTTTGGGAAGGGGCTTGCAAGAAAGCCTCTTTTTTCCTATACTTACACCAGATAATACAAAAAGGAGCACAGCCGGTATTTTGTCTGGCCAGGAAAACTTATTTGTATGATGCGGAGGAAGAAAGATGGAATTGAATGGACTTTTAAGTCTTCAGGCAATGATGTTTTTGCTTATTGGGGCGGGAGTGTATCTCAAGAAAAAGAATATTATCACCTCGGAGGGAAGGAAAGTTTTGACGGATCTGATTGTTGATATTATTCTCCCCTGCAACATTATAGGAGCGTTTCATACCACTTTTGATAAGGAAATGCTGGTTTCAGGCCTGCAAATTCTGATCGTCTCTTTGTTGTTGCAGCTGTTTTGTATGTTGATCAGCGCACTGTGCTATAGAAAGGTACACAAAAGCCAGCGGGTGATCTTGCAGTACGGCACAGTCTGTTCCAATGCAGGATTTCTGGGTAATCCGGTGGCAGAGGGGCTGTATGGATCCCTGGGGCTTTTATACGCCTCCATCTATCTCATTCCCCAGAGGATTGTCATGTGGTCAGCAGGGATTTCCTATTTTACGGAAAGTCCGGGGAAAAAGGAAGTAATAAAAAAGCTTCTGAAACATCCCTGCATCATCGCCGTTGAGATTGGGATTGTTTTGATGGTGACACAGATTCCCCTGCCGGTTTTTCTCAAAAAGGCTGTGGAAAGTCTGGGAGGCTGTACCACGGCTATGACTATGCTTTTTATCGGGACAGTGCTGGCAGATGCAGGATTTCACAAGATGATTACGAAAATCACAGTGATCTATTCCCTTATCCGTCTGGTGGCAATCCCGGCAGTGGTTCTGGCCGGATGTATTCTGTTTCAGGTGGATTCGGTGGCAGCAGGAATCGCCGTTGTGCTGGCAGCCATGCCTGCCGGAAGCACGACAGCGATTCTGGCAGCGAAATATCACGGAGATGAGAAATTTGCCACCCAGTGTATTGTTCTGACCACATTGTTGTCTGTGGGTATGCTGCCTTTGTGGTGCATGATTTTGAACCAGCTTTTGTAAAAGGCAAATCACGGGCAGCACAGAGTGACTATATGGCAGTGCATGACCTGAATGAGGCAAAAAAGGAGGAAGATTTCAATGGATTTTCGGGAGCTGACCTATGTGACAATGGTGGCTGAATGTAAAAGTGTGACGGCTGCGGCGAAAAAGCTGTACATATCCCAACCTTCCTTAAGCCAGATTCTCTCCAAGGTGGAACAGGATGTGGGGGTGAAACTTTTTGACCGCAGCGCCAATCCCATTGCACTGACTTATGCAGGAGAAAAGTATGTGGAAACGGCAAAAAGGATTTTAAGCCTTAACAAAAATCTGCGCCGGGAGCTGATGGATATCTGTCAGGGAGTAAAGGGAAAGATCCGTCTGGGGATTCCCACGGAACGGGCTGGCTACATGCTTCCCCCTGTGCTTAAACGGTTTCGGGAGCTCTATCCTTTGGTGGAGGTGATTATTTTTGAGGCGCATACAGATGAATTGATAGAGCTGATGGAGAAGGGAAAGCTGGATTTGTTTATCTCCCCGAGAAAATCAGAGGAGCTTCCCCTGGGAATGAAAAGCGAGCTGATTTACAGAGAGCGTTTGTTTCTCTTAGCAGCCCCCGGCGTTATCACCAGAGAGCTTTTTCTGGAAGGGGAAGAGGGAGTGGTGGATTTGGCGAAGATAAAAGAAATGCCGGTGATCCTGCTAAAGAAAGGGCATGAAATCCGCAAAAGAGCAGATGCAGTCCTGAGAAGATATAAGATCGTACCGCCCCGGGTGATGGAGATATCCAGCTGTATTTCTGCGGTCCAGCTGGCGGACGGGGGACTGGGATATACCTTTGTCCCCCAGCGGGCCATTGATGTGCTGGGAGGACAAAGGAAGTTTTGTTGCTATGGGTTTTCCCGGCAGGAGGAGAGCTGGGGGGTTCATGTGGTCTGCCGGGAGGATGCTTATCTGGATCGGTCGGAGCGGTATCTGATTGATCTGATGAAGGAAATATTTCAGTAAGGCTTATCCTACAGATTGTCAAATACACAGGTTTCTTTTTCCAGGCCTTCCACGACCTCCTGATTCACCCCCATACGATAGGTAATATCCTCCATGTCTCCTGCAAGATTGCGGGTATTGCCTGCCACACCGGCAATGCCATTGGCCCCTTCATCAATGGCTTTTGTAATCGTCCCAATGGAATCGGCAATTCCTGACATGGAATGTTTCAAACGCTCTGTCCGGTCATAAAATTCGTCCATCGTCCGCCGGATATAGGCGGCATCCTCCTTGTACTGGCTGCCAGACTGGATAAAAGACTGAAATTCCGTGAGAACCGAATGGTTCATGTAGTCAATCAGGTGTTGTGCATTTTCAGAAAGATTATATACAGCGGCAGTTACCACATTGTTGATGGCCTGAATCCGGTTGGCCGCCTCCTGGCTGGAATTGGCCAGATCCCGCACTTCCCTGGCGACAACGGAAAAACCTTTCCCGGCAGCGCCTGCATTGGCAGCTTCCACAGAGGCGTTAAGGGCAATAAGCCGGGTCTGCTGGGAGATGTTTAAAAGCTCAGTGGTAAGCGTATTGACCTGATCCACACTTTTACTTTTTTCAATGGCCTCATCAAGAGCCTGCAGAATTTCTTTTGCTTTGGCACCAGTAACATCCATACTGTTCTGTGCAGACTTTTGCATAGTATCAGCGCGGGTGTTCATCTGACTTGTATAGGTGGTGATGGCGCCACATTCTTTTGCGATATTAAGGACATCCTGGCGGACATTTTCTGCATTGTCATTGATCATGGATACATTGCCTGCCACCTCCTGAAAGGTTGCTGACAGCTGTTCTGCAAGAGCAGAAAGGCTGGCAGCACTGCCTTTTGAGTCTCTGGTTCTTTTTAAAACCTCACCGGTCATACCATTGATGCGCCCGGAGCTTTCCTGTATGGTTCCCAAAATATTTTTGATGGGAGTCACCACGTAATCGGTGATCAGCTTCAGATCGGCAAATACCAGTAGAATACAGACCAAAGCAGCGCCCAGGCCGGCTATCAGAGATATTATGTATACAATAGAAAGCTGCGATCTGGCTTTGGAGGTCTGTTCACTGATGGAAGCATTCAGAGCGTCAATATCTGCCTCCATAGCCCCGGCAAAGGAGGCTACATCCCCATTGGCCAGGATGTAGGCATCCTGAGTCTTGTGGCTTGCACTGAAGCATACCAGATGGACCAGTGCGTGCTTGAAAGAATCATAATCGGACAAGAGCGCTTCATACTGGTTTCGATCTTTTGGTATCACATATGGCTCATATTCAGCAAGCATCTGGTCCAGAAGGGCTTCCTCTTCCTTGATCTGTTTTACAAGCGTGATCATCGTGTCATAATCTGTGGCAACGATATGGCTCAATGCCATTTTGTGAATATTCATAGATGACTGGCAGATCTCAGCCAGGCGACTTTTGCCATCCATGTAATTATCAGCAATAGTGGACGCGCTTGCATTTACATTGTGGATATTGATAATAGAAAGAATATTGGATAAAAGCGCCACGATCCCAAGAAGGATAATAGGGACAATTAAACGATGCTTTAAACGGATATTTTTCATAATACCGGATACTCCTTTTTTGTCGGATATAGATATTGATCAGGGTGCTGTGATTTCTTCAACCATGGTATCAAGCAGCGTCTGAAAACTTTCACCGGACGGATTGCCTTCCAGAATTTCTGCAGTAAATACAGTCACCGGCTCCCAGTAATTTCCTCCGATCCGCTGCAGGCAGGAAAATTCCGACTGCTCCAAAAGCGCGGTGATTGCAGGAGCTTTCTGCACTTCTTCTGAGGCAGCCGCCTTTATATTAGAAGGCCCCTGGCCCCGCAGAAGAAACCGCAGTTCCTGATTTTTTTCATTGGAGATCCATTCAGCCAGCTTTGCTGCCCACTCCCGGTGCTCAGAATAGGCGTTCACCCCGATCAGCTTGAAACCGGAAAAAGAGGCCATCTGCACCTGCTGTCCGGCACAGGTATAGGAGGGCAGCTTAGCGGCGCCATAATGGCTGCTCCAGGCTTCCTCTACAGCCACTGCATTCCATACACCATTGACCCCTGCAATAATAGAGCCGTCTTGGACGCCCTTAAGAAATCCGGCATCATCTGTGCTAAGAAATCCGGCATGATTTGCCATATCCATCATGGCCTGAGTCACATCTGTTCCCTTGATGGCTCCATCAGCGCTGTTCCAGGTACAGTAATTGGTGATTCCATCATCATTGAGACCTACGGTAAGTCCGGTGTTGCCAAACAGAGAATAGACATACCAGCCGGAGGACCATTCCATAGAGACTTTTTTGCCTTGGCTGGCGGCAATATCCAGCATCTGATCCCAGGATTTAATATCTTCTTCTGAGAAGTATTGTTTATTATAGTAGAGAAAATATCCATTGTCTGCAGTCAGAGGCAAGGCATACAAGGTATTGTTCACAGAGGCGGCAAGAACTGCTTCCGGCAGATTTTCTTTTCTGACGGTTTCTTCGTTTTCAATGGGCTCCAGAGCTCCGGCTGCCACAAGTGTGTTCAGCTGATCGTCTGCGAATGCAAATACATCGGCTCCATTTTCCAGATCTTCCATCAGAGCATCCATGCATTTGCTCTCACTCTGAGGTTCATAGGTGATAGTAAAATCAGCCTGATCTTTATACTCAGTCTTAAATCCATCAATGATCTGGTGAAGCAGCTCTTCATCCTCTGCGGCACCCCAGACGGTTAGAGTTATGGTTTCAGAATTGGAAATTGGTTGATTTTCTAAAGAAACTTCATTGTCCTTTTGGCATCCGGTCAGACATAAGATGAGCAGAAACGCCGGGAGCCATCGATTGTTTTTTCTTTTCATAAATATCTCCGCAAAAAGTACCCTTGTTTACTGAGGGTAATATTTTTTAATTACTATATCATTTTTTTGCTATTTTTACAACCGAATTTCTGCAAAAGCTCATGGTAAATGCAAGCTTTTGTGGGAGGTCAAACAGACAGGGGATTGGGAAAGATTGTGAAAGGTACGCCTTGGAGGAAGGGGAGAGATGGCAGTCTGGGTGCTGGGATTTTTTCCCGTTTCGGGATTAAAAAGCCCTGCAAAAGTCAAAAATCCCAGCACCCAGACTGCCATCTTTCCCCTTCCTCCAAGGCTGAGTATTACCTGTGTGTTAAAACGTTTGGGTTCTCTGATGGAGGGAATATCTTTAGTGTTTTTGTTGTCCAGGCAGGAGGGGGCATCTATGGTCGCCTGGCGGTATTTAGGCTATATGTGGAAAGATTCTTGATTTTTTGGTCTGGCTGGGGGATGGCTTGCACCCTGTCAGCTGCCTGGGGGAAATGTCCCTGATCTGATTTTGGCTGTCCTGGTGGGGGCATTGCCTGTGCTCCTTTCAGGACGCCTATGGGGAATATCGTGGTTTTTATCGAAGGGTAAGGAAATCACCTGCATTCCCCACAGGCGGCGCAGCCTGCGGGGGTAGTGGCACATCCGCCCATGGCAGTTTCTTTAAACTCTGGTGGCAGCCGCCGTCCTACATGGTACATGGCAGAAAGCATTTCGTCAAAGGGAATCAGCTGCTTCACCCCGCTTAAGGCCAGTTCGGCTGCTGTCAGGGCATTGGCCACACCGATCGCGTTGCGGTACTGGCAGGGGTATTCCACCAGGCCTCCCACCGGGTCGCAGACCAGCCCCAACAGGTTCATCAGTGCGGTGGATGCCGCATCCAGGCATTGCGCCGGGGTGCCGCCCATCAGTTCCACGGCGCCGGAGGCGGCCATGGCGGAGGCTATCCCTACCTCAGCCTGGCATCCGCCCACGGCACCGGCTACCGTGGCATTGCGCATGGCAAGGAAGCCTACTGCACTGGAGTTGCAGAGTGCGGCCAGCAACTCGTCATCCGAGATCTCGTGCTCCTCCTGAAGCGCCAGAAATACGCCGGGAACCACCCCGGAGGAGCCGGCAGTGGGGGCGGCCACGATCAGTCCCATGGAACTGTTGACCTCCAGCACACCCATGGCAAAGGCCACAGCCCGGGAGAGCACGTTTCCGCAGATGGATTTTCCCATTTGCCGGTGCTGCTCTACCAGCTGTGCCTCGCCGCCTAAGAGCCCGCCCATGGAGCGGCGGGGGCGGGTGAGAGGCTCGGAGGAGGATTTCCTCATGATTGCAAGAGCCTTGCGCATCCGTGCTTCTAATTCTTCCCTGGTGGTTTCTGCCAGGTCACATTCCCGGCGTTTCATAATCTCTGAGATTGGGCAATTCTCTTTTTCACAAAGTAAAAGCAATTCTGCTGCATTTTTAAAATCCATCAATGTCCCTCCTTGTGTGATCGGAAATATTTTTGGTGGTAAAGGGGATGTGTGGCCGGGCGTTCTTTTGTTGTTGGGGGCAGAACGGGTTGGAATGGTGAAGCTGTGTATTGTAAGCGTTCTGCCTGGTGGAGAGGAAATGGTATGTGCGGCTGTGTGTCTCCTGCCAGGTCGTCAGAACGCAATAGAATAGCGAAGCCGTGTTTCGCAAGTGTTCTGCCTGTTAAAGAGGAAACGGCACGAGCCACTGTGCGTCTCCTGCCAAGTTGTCAGAACGCAATAGAATAGCGAAGCCGTGTTTCGCAAGTGTTCT
>JAAWEL010000061.1 GCA_022794255.1 Lachnospiraceae bacterium | reverse complement strand
TGAAAAATGGTAATCAGATTTTTCACCGCAATAAACCGGGGATTGATTATGGAAACCACTGCCACAATCAGTAAAATCACCAGGGCCAGCAGAATCCGCTGGTCTTTTAGCAACCTTTTCTTATGCTTCATCTTTCCCGCCTCCTAAAGCCTCTTTTATGATCTCCTGTTCTGTGATTCTCTCTCCTATAAGCTCTGCCCTGACAGCCCCATCCCGGATTACCAGCACCCGGTCACTCATGGAAATCAGCTCCGGCATATCCGAACTGATCATAATAATGCATTTTCCCTGCTTCGTAAGTGCAGACATCTGCTTGTAAAACTCTGCCTTGGCATTGACATCAATCCCTCTTGTAGGCTCGTCAAAAATATAGATTTCCTGTTCCGCAAAAAGCCATTTTGCCAGAACTACCTTCTGCTGATTCCCCCCAGACAGATATACTGCCTCGGTCCATACATCCGGAACCTTGATCCGAAGCTTCTCCACCAAAGGCTGAATAAAAGCCGGATGCTTGCGGATATTGACGAAAAATCCCTTGATCTTCCTTCCCAGTCCTACAATCGTTGCATTCTCAAGCACACTGGCTCCTAGCATCAGTCCCAGCTCCTGCCTGTCCTCTGTGATGTGGGCAAAACCGTACCGGATACTTTCCTCCGGATTTCGAATCTCTACTCTGGTTCCATTTACCAGAATTTCTCCGCCCCACCGATGGTCTGCTCCGGTAATGGCCCGCACAATCTCCGTTCTCCCGGCCCCCACCATGCCGGCCATGCCAAGAATCTCCCCGCTACGCACGGAAAAACTGATTTTCGGGCTGTCCTTTGCAATCTGCAGTTCCCGAATCTCCAGCATCACATCCCCAATGGGATGATGTTCCTTCTGGTAGAAAGTGTCCACCGGACGGCCTACCATATCCCTGGTCATGGTGGATATCTTGATATCCCGGTTGGGATTCTCGTAGGTGTTGATGACAGCCCCATCCCGAATCACCGTGACCCGGTCCGCAATCTGCCGGATTTCCTCCAGGAAATGAGAAATGTAGATAATGCCGATCCCCTTGGCTGCAATGGTCCGTACCAGCGCCAAAACCTTAGCCGCATCTTCCACATTGAACATGGAGGTGGGCTCATCCATGATCAAAACTCTGGGCTCCACGGAAAGCGCTTTTAAAATCTTGACAAACTGTTGGTCGGATACGGACAAATCCTCGATCTTAACCATAGGGTCTATCTCAATATTCAGCTCCTCCATCTGCCTCTTAGTCTCACTGACCATGGCCTTAAAGTCAACAAATCCAAAGAAATTCGTCCTTTCATTTCCCACATAAATATTTTCCGCCACGCTCATGCTGGGAACTAAATCATTTTCCTGGTATACAATATTGATTCCCAATTCCTTGGATAGAACCGGATTCAGAGTCTTGTAAATCTGCCCGTCCACAGAGATACTTCCCCCACTGGGAACATAAGCTCCACTGAGTATTTTCATCAGCGTTGACTTTCCTGCTCCGTTCTCTCCCACCAGACAGTGTACCTCTGAAGGATACAGTTCCAGGGTAATGCCGGACAGGGCATATACTCCGGAAAATTCCTTGGTGATATCCTGCATTTTCAGGAGCGGTTTCCTCTCCTCTGTCATATTCACTCTGTCACCTCCTGATATCCAAAAATCTTCCCGACTGAATAAGCAGACACAAAAGCCCTGCCGGGAGTGGTTCAAAAAGGCTGCCGCGCAAACCTGCCGGCAGCCTTCCCTTCTACTGTCTTGATTTTCAATTATTTGTATACGAAATTGTAAGCCGCCTCATAGTTGTCCCAGGCAATAAACTCATCCAGCTTATCCGCAGATACGGGAATAACCGGGAGGGATACAAACTTCTCCGGGGTTTTTCCCTCAACCACAGAGTCATACAGATTCTTAAAGGTCTGAACCCCCTGAATAGACACAGAAGCTGTCATGTTAGCTGCTTCAACCCCATCCACCAGCATCTGATAACCATCTGGGGATCCTCCGGTGGAAACAATGGGGATCTCTTCCATTCCCGCATCCTTAAGAGCCTGGAAACACCCCTGTGCCATCATATCATTGTTGGCAAAGATATAGTCAAATTCCTCTCCTGTGGAAATAAAATCTGTTGTCACATTGTAGGCTTTGTCGGTCAGCCAGTCTCCATGAAGGGTAGCCACAACCTCCACCTCATCGCCCAGCTCTGCCAGAGCCCGGTCCACGCCTTCCTGATATTTCTCATAGACACCGGCTCCCTGCTGTCCGGCACAGAAGAATACCTTTGCCCCTGGCTTATTCTCTGCAATATACTTGATAGCCGCATAGCCAATCTGATCATACTCACAGGCCACGGAAGCGATATAATCCCCCGGATCATCAATATCCATGGCAAAGTTCTCCACCGTTACCGGAATCCCGGCCTCATTGGCCATCTTCACCAACTGTGCCCCCTGCTCTGTGGAAATGGGGAAGATAGAGATGCCATCCACCTCCTGCTGAATCAAAGACTCCATGGCTGTCACAGATTCCTCCAGGCTGTTCTTGGAATCCAGAACAATAGTCTCAACCTTCACATCCGCCTGACTTGCCGCATACTCAAAAGCCTTTGAGGAATACTCATTCCAGATATCCGTCATATCATAAGCAATATAGCCGAAGGTATAGCTGTCCTTCTTCTCTGCTTCTGCCTGAGCCTCCGTCTCCTCGGACTGAGCTTCTGTCTCCTTAGCTGCCTCTGCCTGAGTAGCTGCCGGCGCCGCCGTGGTGGGAGCAGCCTCCTGCTTGCCGCCGCAGGCTGCCAGAGACAATACCATTACACTTGCCATCAATACCGCTGTCAATTCTTTTCCCTTTTTCATAGAAATCCTCCTTCTTATTTTGAAACACCTCAACGGGTGTTTGCACACCTTACCTTACAGCTCCATTCCCAGACCTTTCAGATACTCTGCCGAATCCCGAACCGCCTGGTTCACTGCCTCCAAACTTCCCGGCCCCTCCGGCGTAAACTCAATCTCAATGCTGAAGGGACATACATTACCGCTCTTTTCAAGCTTCTTAAAAATCTCCGGAAAACCCACGGTTCCCTTTCCCAGTGCGGGGAAATTCCACTCCTTTGTCTCTCCCGCTTTATCCTTCAGATGCATGTAATGGATATCGCCCATACAACTGTCCATATCCAAGACCGGATCCACATTTCCATAAAAGATCACATTGGCCGTGTCATAATTGATTCCCACTCTCGGAGAAGCCACCCGGTCCGTAATCCCCTTTAGTACTCCCCCTGTGGCATGTTCCCCATGGCTTTCCAACACCAGGCTCATCTTGTATTCCTCAAGATAAGGCAGCAGCATACGGATATGCTCCGCCACCAGCTCATCCGAACCCTTATCCTTATCCTCCAAATGGGCTTCCCCCACTGAGGATACAATATAATCACACCCAAAGAATGCTGCCAACCGGATATTCATGATAAAATCCTGTAGGCGTTCCTTGTCCATCAGGTTGCAGTGCCCGCTCATGGCAAAAGGCACCAGCCCCAGCTCCTTCATGCGCTCCTTTACCTGAACCAGATACCCAAAGGACTGGCTGGGAAATACATGCTCTGTCCATCCCTTTGTTGCAGTCAGCTCCACATAATGAAATCCTGCCGCAGCGATGCCCTCCAATGCCTCCTCAATGCTGTATCCATGATAACAGTTGGAATTGACCCCTATTATTCGCTTCATAACCCACTCCTTTCTTCTCCCACAGTGCTTTGGCTGCCAAGACCTCTGATGTCTTATATTCTTTTAATACAGAAACAGCTTCCCTCTCATCTCTTCCATAAAATTATAATGGGTATCCAGATAATACTTGGCTGCCCCCCGGAATATGGCATCCTCTTTAAGCCTGGTAAAGCGAATGTCCACATCCTCTACAAACTTCCGGAAGCCCACTGCTCCTAAATTCCTCCGGATACGGCTAAGATACGCTTCCCCCAGCTTTCTCCCCATACCACCGATAATAATCGTATCCGGATGAAACATGGTGATCAGATTTCCCAGGGCAAAACTAAGATCATCCGCCAGGTCACACAAAAGAGCAGATGCCCCTGGCTTTCCCTCCCCGGCCAGCTGAGCCACATCCTTAAAAAGAATCTGCTCCACACCTTCAAACTCCATTAACGCTCCCCGCTCCTCTGCCCGCTTGCGCAATGCCATCTCCCCGATCCGGTTTTCCAGACATCCCCGGTTCCCGCAGCTGCAAAGCGCTCCGTTCCGGTCAATAGAAAAATGCCCGAACTGAGTCCCCATTCCGGTGGCCCCCATGAGAATCGTTCCGTTTTGAATCAAGCTGGCACCTACCCCTTCACTTATATTTAGATAAGCATAATTGTTGATATCCACATCCCCAAATACATTCTCCGCATAAGCAAAACAGGCAGTATCATTAAACACAGAAAGAGGATAACAATTGTCAATCTCCTGCCTTAAATCCGCCAGAATCCGGTTGTCCTCCTCTAAAGGCAGCACCATAGAAATAACCCGCTTCCGTTCACTGTCCACAATCCCCGGCACAATCAGGCAAATCCCCAGAATATGCCGTCCCTTCCCATGCCTCTCTGCAAAATCATGAATCAGATCCCGTATCATCTCTGCCGGCGTCTGAAGAGGTACAGGCCCTGCCTCCTCCACCAGCTCCACCTCAAAGGATGCGGACACCAGAGCGGTCTGTATCATCCGCTTCCGCCAGTTCAGCACCACAATACAGTCCCGCTGGTCATTGATCACCAGACTGTTGGGCCTGCGCCCCTGGCTTCTGCTCTCCACCGCTCCCTCATCAATAATATATCCCTCCTGAATCAGCTCCTCCACCAGTGCCGATACTGTGGTCTTGCTTAGCTTTCTCAAGGAAGCTAACTGCGCCCGGGAAATACCGGGATTCTCCGAAATCATGGTATAGAGTTCTTTTTTATTTGCTGATTTGATCAGCTGCTGGCTAATCATAAAACCATCTCCCGATATTTAGTAAGTTCACTGGACTAATTAAAAAGATTATATCATTCTCCCTGGTTTTTTGCAAGTCTTTTTATTGAAATTATACAAAAATCTAAAATTATCATACATCTGTGCAGGTCAGACAACTACTTTCTTTTTGGAAAATAAGATTCCTGACGGTAATTTTTTAGATTGCTCCCATTCTCTATATCCGTGCTTCCCACAGCTGCCGAAATCGTGAATCTGGCAATGTATGTCATGGGCACATTTTGCCAATAATCTTTTTATCTGATAATTTTACTCGTCCCATCGTCAATCCCATCTCATATCCCGAATACCCTAATAGTAAAAACATAAGAAAGCTACAGGTATTTTCTTGTGAATCAGGCGAAAATTAGTATTCATGGGACAAATACAGCAGGTCTTGACGGCAGAGGCATTGGAGTCGCTGTCCTGGATACCGGCTGTTTCCCTCATGAGGACTTGGACTATAGAATCGCAGGTTTTCTTGATGTAGTACAAAGGCAATCAACTCCCTATGATGACAACGGACATGGCACCCATGTTTGCGGAATCATTGGAGGAAGCGGGAAAGCAGAAAATGGTCTTTACAGCGGAATTGCCCCTGGCTGCCACCTGATTCCTATCAAGGTCTTAGACTGCCGGGGCAATGGCTATTCTTCGGATGTTTTGGCTGGATTGCGATGGATCCGAGAAAACAAGGAACGATGGAATATCCGCATTGTCAACATCTCTGTAGGTTCTTTTTCCCGGCGAAATATGGGTGAGAACTCCGCTCTGGTCCGCGGTGTCAACGCAGCCTGGGACGATGGCCTTGTTGTAGTGGTTGCTGCCGGGAACATGGGGCCCAAAAGCGGCACGATCACCACTCCCGGCATCAGCCGGAAGGTAATCACTGTTGGCTGTTCCGATGATCACAAAGAGGTCAATGTTCTGGGCAGTCGAATGATCGATTACTCAGGCCGCGGCCCTACCAATGCCTGTATCTGCAAGCCCGATATCGTGGCACCCGGAGCTTCCATTATCAGCTGCGCAAACCAGAGAGGAAAATACACCAGCAAAAGCGGCACTTCCATGGCAACCCCTTTGGTATCTGGCTCCATTGCACTGCTGCTGGAAAAATATCCAGAGATGAGCAACCGAGATGTAAAGCTTCACCTTCGGGACCGGGCAGTGGATCTGGGACTGCCCAAAAATCAGCAGGGATGGGGGCTTTTGGATGTGGGGAGATTATTGGCTTAAAAAGATTTTCATTTTATTGATTTCAATCAGCAATATTCCAGCAGAACAGGGGGCAGATACGCCCCCTTGACTTCACATACTTTTTATTTTCCTTCTTCTGGGGATATAACAGAAGCATCCTCCAAAAGTGGATCCCGGGATGTCCTGGCATTTCCAAAGAAAAAGTAGAAATCCTGAAGCTCCGTCTCCATCATCCCATGTATTTTCTGGAAGCTTACCGCCTCCCAAAACAAATGGCTCCGGTTGTAGGGAACTTGTTTGATCCTAATCCTGCCATCCTCAATCACCATATAATGAGCCGTCTTATCCGGATCGTCCGGCCTCCGGTAGGAAATGCTTCCCGGATTAAGCCATAAACAATCCTCTTCTAGTATATGAATACATTGACGGTGGGAATGTCCGAAAATCATCCGCCTTCCCACCCCTTCACTTACCTGTTTCCCATATTTTCTCCAATATTCCTCAAACTGATATCTGCTCTCCACCACCTCATAGGAGGGCCCATACTGGTGCTGCAGCAGATATTCCCAGCCATCCGCCTCAAACACCAGATGCTCTGGCAAATGATCCAAATAATCAATCTGCTCCTCATCCAGCCGCTCGCAATTATGATGCACCCACTTATAGTCCCATGGCTTTATATGGCTGTGCCGGTACTCTCTCCAGGTATTTACTGTATGTACATCATGATTTCCTTTTACCAGCCAGAGATTGGGAATATTTCTCATGGTATTAATCACCTCTTTAGGTGCCGTCCCATAATCCACAAGATCTCCGGCACAACATATTCGATCCCAGCCAGCTTCCACTTCCAGCACCTTGTCCAGCGCCCATATGTTACTGTGAATATCCGATATGACCAATATTTTCATTTCTCTCTCCACTTTAAAGCACTAATAATGTACCACATCACCAGATCTGCAAATCCGGTCTATAACAGGCGCCGCCTCCTCACTTTTAAAATAGTCAAGCGTAGTGGCCGGGACAAGCATCTCAAGGGCAGTAAAGTCCTTTTTCTGAAGAAGCTGTCGTACCCCGGAAGCGCTGATCGGCTTTCCTTCCGTCTGCTTCCGGGGTACTACCTCACAGTCAATCCCCGCCAGAGGAAGCTGTGCAGACATGATCGTATTATAGATTCCCGTCACCTGGCTTAAAGGTTCCTCTCCCACATAGCGGCGGGTAACAGATAAAACCTTTGCAATCCTGGTAAAAACAATCAAATCCAGACTGGCATGACCCTTTATCACAGACACCTCATCTTTTAAAAAATAGCTGGGAAAGGTGGCATTGCTGATCATGTAAGGACCGCTGTCATGGCAGATCACATTGGGCAGGTGGGACGTACCTGCAACCACCAGCTTTTTGCGCACAGGGAAGGGAACCAGACTGGCATCCTCACTGACAACAAACAGATGAAGGGTATCACACTCAGCCGCGGCCTTCTCCACAAGGTATTGATGCCCCAGGGTAAAGGGATTGGCATTCATAACCAGAGCAGCGCTGAGCCCGTCTGTCTTTGTCTCAGCCAGGCCAGACAGATATTCCTCAAAGCCTGTTTTGCGGTTCTCCATAAATACCAGCGTGTCATCCACTCTTGCGATTTCATAAAATCCCAAATCCCGAAAAAATTTTGCCGAATTTATTTTCGTGTAAAGAAATAGGTGCAGATTCCCCCTCTGATATTGAATATCCATCAGATGGGTAATGATCTGATTGAGAAGCCCCTCTCCCTGATGGGCACTGCTGACAGCAAAGCAGCGCAGGGTGTTGGCAAAACAGCTTCCGGTGGCAATGATCTGATAATCTTCATCATACATGGCGCAGATGTAGTCCAGATTGGAGTCTCTCCGGATCCCTTCCTGCTCCAAAAGTCTGTCAATCTGAGAAAGGCTTCGCCTATCTGTGGGATGAACCTGTGAAATCGTATATTCTGACATACTACCCCTCCCTTTCTAAAAAAAACAGTAAATAACACACTGCCAGCAAATCGGCACTTCCTCCGGGAGAAAGATTTTTTTCTGTAAATTCTCTGTCCAGTCGGCGTAAGATCTCCTTGTCTGGATAAGCGCAATCAGCCAGCAGATTTTTTAACTTTTCCACGGTTTCCTGCTGAGTGGAAAGATCACTGCGGGCGATTAGATTGGTATCGGTTGCAGCAGTGATCAGCGCAAGAAGTGTGCTGCAGCCGGCATCATTGATGCTCATTCCCCGGGCAATCCCTTCCTTCAGAGCAGGAAGCCCTGCATTTCTCACAGCAGGGAGCCCTTCCTCCAACTGTCCCCGCACCCCGGTAATGCGATGATACAGATAAAGCTTTTGCCCTATGGTGATGGCTGACTCTTCTGTCAATCCGGCAAAATCAGCTGCAACCAGTCCCTTTGTCATGGCAGCACATTCATTTAGAACAATATCCGGCCTCCGCCATTTCTCTCTTTCCAGACGTCCAAGGGCAGCACAGAGGATGCCTACAGAAAAAATGGCGCCTTTGTGAGTGTTGACTCCCCTGGTTGCTGAAAGCATGGATGCCTCTGCTCTTCTCCCTGCAAAGCGAATCTGCCGAAAGGTCTGTTCGGCCGGCTGGTCCTTTGTCTGTATTCCGATCCGTGTACATGTCTCAAAATAGGGCCACAGAGCACTGGCACTGTCCATAAAGGTAAAAATATCCATATCCTTGTGGCTTCCATTTCCCTCCCGGTCCACCAGCCCTGGCTTTGGTGTGGTGCAAACCTCATAAAGAAGAGCTCTGCACGCCATTTGGGCTGCATGACAGCTGTCCTCTTTTTCTATGGCCTGATTTAATATCTCCCTGGTTTTTGCCTGAAGCTGTTCCACACTGTGGATGCGGCTGCGGGAGCATTCCTTTGCAGGTCTGTCGCAAATAAGGCACAAGCGGGGCATAAGTCCCGATTCAGCGCGCTCCATCTTCTCTCCTGTTATTTTCAACACGTCCATGTCAAATAATCTGCCCAGATTCGAGCCATCCTCAATCCCGCAGGTGATTTCTTTGATAAGAGCAGGATCCATATCCAGGAGATAATAGGCTTCATTCCCTGTAGGCTCATTGATTTCTGCAAAATAAACGGGTGTGATTTTCAAAGAATCCAGCTGTTCTTTTACGTACTGCTTTCCCAGTTCAAAGCCCTTCCTGATCAGGGGATTATTTTTTACAGGGCCTGCAATATTCATGGTAAAGCATATCATTGGCATCTGGTATTTTGCAAGCAGCTCCTGCTGTTTAAATACCCGGCGTTCCCTTGCGTCAAGCATTTCTGTTAGGGTTATTTGATGTTCCATGTAATATCCTTTCTGCCTCACTGCCATCGTAAGGGAAACGTTCCGATTAACAGAAGCTGTTTTTACTTTCTATAATATTATAAATCCATGTGTATGAAAAGACTTTTTTACATGTGTTAAAAATCTTCCTCCCACATATCAATAGGAGGGATCAGCCAGTACTCTTCCCGGTAAAACGGCTCCTCCACTGCCTCTAATGTGATCTTTAAGTTCCCGTTTCCCATATTTTTCATAGTACATTTCTCGCTTCTTCCCACATCCTCACTTCCTAAATATTCCCAGTACGCCTCTGATTCCCCCAGCTTATCCACCGAGCTTACCATAATACGCTTTTTCTCCCAGTCCATAAAAAGGCAGGCGCCTCCATCCCTGACACAAACCAGACTTCCCGGCAGCTGGCCTATTTGTTCCTCATCCCTGAAGTCCGGTCTTACCCGCATAAGAGGAACCGGAAACTTACTGTCATTGGTCCATCCCTCATAGTAAAGATATCCGTCTGCATAACATAAACCTCTTGTAACTCCGTATAGAGCTTTTGACACCCTGCGATCCCTGCCGTCTAAATGAATACTGACTGCCACAGGATGTTTGACGCTCAGTACGCTGGCCTCTTCGAACCCCTGATAAATTATCCGATCCTCAGTCAATGTCACGCCATTTTGCTCTGTTTGATCTAAATAGACCAGACTGTCCAACAGCTGATCCTCACCTTTCCTGCTTCTCGCCAGCTCCATCCGCCCATAGGGGATATGATAGCGGAATCCTTCGTTTCTTCCATCTGTGTTTTCCATATCCAAAAGCTTTTGGGGGGTGCGCAGATAGTAGTCAAATCCCTCTCTCTCAAAAAGCCAGCGGCCTTCGCTGACCTCCCCTCTTGGATTTTGGATCTCCTCACCATCTCCCAAAAACAGGAATACCTGTTTTAAAATCTGCTCCCCCGGATCATAATATCCATAATACAGATCGATCAGCCGCCCGGAATTTTCACTGGCCGATGAAGCCGTACCCACCAAAGCGATCTTCCCATTTGTCATTTTAGCCACATCATAATCGGTGATCTGGAAGTTTTCTCCCCTTTTACTTTCTTCATAGCTCTTTCCCGATGCATCCGTCAGATAAAAAGCCTCCTCCTTTGTGACAGAATCCCTGTTCATCTGAAGCTCATTTGACGCCACCAGCTCCAAAGCATCCGCCAGCTTTTGCCCTGTATCCACATCCTTTACAAAAATCTGCTGCTTCCATTTTCCTTCCTCTGTCTTTTCAAAAGAAAAAAGTCCAAAATCCCCATGGAATATCAGCGCTGTCTCAGACGCAAAATCCAAGTACACCGATGAAAGCACATTTTCATTCTCCGGCCTTTCAATCTCAACCGATGCCAGCCATGCAGAATCCGGACGTTCCCTCTGCCATATAGGCTCTTCCCTGCCACCCTCTGTTTTTCCTGCCACAAAAATACTGGTGGGTCCATCTGCACCCCCGATAATAGAGACCGATGTTTTGTCTTTTTCCTCCATAGCCCCCTCATTCTTTTTCGGGCTGGTTATCAGCCCTATCCCTGCAACAGTCAAAATCCCTACGGCAGCCAGGGTAAATATTGCCTTCGGCTTATGATACGCAAGAATATTGCAAATACGCTGATACGTATGGTTTTTGCCAAAAGCCAGCGGAAGCATAAGATCGCTTTTCCCCACCGTCTGCTCCAAAAGCACCCGGGAATACTCCTTGCGCTGGTCTCCTTCCACTCTTCTTAGCACTTCCTCATCACAAGACATCTCCATATCCCCGCACATGATGCGAAATCCTACCCACGCCAGGGGATTAAACCAATGTACAGCTACCGCCAAAAGCCCCATCATCTTTACCAGATAATCACCTCTGCCAATATGCACCTTCTCATGCTTTAAGATGAACTCTCTGACAGTTCCCTCCAAACCGGCAGGAAGGTAGATTACCGGACAGATTATTCCCAGAACAAACGCCCCGTCAATCTGATCTGACTCCAAGATCCTCACGCTCCCTGCCGCTAAAGCTTTTCTGTCCCCTGAGACATCCTGCGCCAGCACAGCCTCTGCCACATTTCTTTTCAGCCTGGTAAACTGCCATAAATGAAATCCTAAAAAGAACACCAGTCCCAAAAGCCACAAGACAAATCCCCCAAAAAGCCAGATTTGTATCGGATTTACAGAATTGGACGGATCCTTTCCACCAAGGCTTTCTCCTATTGTGTTATTTACTGCCCGGTCCACCCAGATCACCCCTGTCTGAATCTCTGGTTCTGCCTTATAGACAATCTCCTGGCTCACAGGCTCCGGATTGACTGGAAATAGAGAAAGGGAAGAAGGAATCACCACCGGACAGAAAAACCGAAACAGCACAATCAGCCAAAGACCGTAAGAATATTTCTTTGGCAGTTTTTTTAAAAAAAGCCGCAAAACCAGCACAATCAGCACCGTACATCCTGCCGCAAAGCTCATATTCAAAAGCCGGATCATCAATCCCTCCATCACTCCACCGCCTTTTCTATCATTGTGCGAAGTTCCCTGGCCTCCTCTTTTGTCAGCTTTCTGTCTGACAAAAATGCTGTGACAAAAGCAGGCAGAGAACCCCCAAAACTTTTATCCACCACTGCCTTGCTCTCCTGCCTTTGGACTTCCTCCCGCTTTACTATGGCAGTCACCACAGCCATGTCATTTCTCACAAATCCCCGCTCCGAAAGCTTTTTCAGCACGGTAAAGCAGGTAGACTTCTTCCATCCTAACTGCTCTAAGCAAAATCTTGCCAGCTCCATGGAGCGCACCGGCTCATACTTCCAAACCAACTCCATAAAGCGATACTCACCATCAAACAACTTTTTCTCTTCCATAAGTTCTCGCCTCTTTCCTGTGATTCCTAAACAGTGCATCTGAAAAGTTATATAAGGTCTATCACAATAGTCCTTTCCAAAAGTCTATCATGATAGACCTGCTTTGTCAACACCCTAAAAGACTTCCTGCAGCTTCTCAACCTGCCGCAAAGCTCTCGGGGGCTTCTGAAGCACGCTTTCTTTGCACAGATCTGTGCATGAAAAAAGCGGAGAAGATCTCTCCTCTCCGCCATTGATTCCCTGTAATCTATTACTGAATCCAAACTCCATTGGCATCCACACGATACCCATCCGGTGTTGTAGTGTTGGTCAGCATGGCGCCCTGCGTAGTACCTTCTCTCTCATCGCAGTAATACCACTTACCATCACCGGCCTGAATCCATCCCATCCGCATATAGCCGGATGCATCAAAACAATACCATACATTGTTGATCATCAGCCAGCCGTTGGTGGGGTAAGAACCATTGGCATACTCATACCACCAACCAATATTGTTCCGCTTCCAATTTCCTCCACCAGGATTGCTTGAGGGAGTGTTGGATGTACCGCCTGATCCATTGCCAATGGCATACATACCATTTTGAATATCTCTCAGCATATCTTCATCTACATACATAGAATCAGACTCCATCCATTCGCCTTTTTTAGAATTGCTGTTGACCGCACGTACCCGGAAATAATACTCGCCCTCTCTGGTTATACTGCTACTGAAATCATAGTATTCATTAGTAGTGGTAACCGCTGAACCCACAGCACTGCTGCCACGATACAGACGAACCTGATAGCTCTTTGCCCGGCTTATAGACTCCCAGCTGGCAATCGGTGATCTTTCATCCCGCCATTCTACATTTTCAACCTCCAGGCTTCCCTCTAAGGCATCCAGACGAATCGTAACCACCAGAGTTGATTTGTCATCCTTCCTTTGGGATGTGACATAGGTAGCATCATCGCCTCTGAGCTTAACCTTGGATTTGCTCATAGTATCAAAATAATAATCCTCATCTGCCTCCAGAGTGATCTCCACTCTGGGCTCATCGCCGCCTTCCCACTCTCCATCATCATTGATAACTGCCACATCATCTACACGATAATCTTCAGAATCCACAGTAACTGATACATCACTGCTGTCACCACCGGCCTCAATCGATGATTCCACATTCAAAGTAATCTGGGAAATCTTGGTCCGCTCCTCTGCTGCCAGAGCACTGCCAATCAATGCCATGGACAAAAGCCCGGCTCCCACTGTCAGTGACAATCCTTTCCTCCACAATCTCATCTCTTTTCCTCCTTTTCTTTATTAAATCTCTTTTTCTCTTATAAGCATCCCTTGCAACATCCCTGCCAAAACCATAGGCGCAATTCCTGCAAGCTATACAACTATAATATCTGGAGGAAATGTACAAATTGTGAAATCAAAGTAACGATTATTGGTCAAAAGTCCTACAAATCCTTTACTTTGTTTAGAAAATAGTAATATTTGTTAACCGATTTTAAGGCGGAACTTGGCAGCCTTCTTTTCAGAGTCCACAACCTCAATAACGGCCCCTAATTTTTGCAGCTTTTCTTCAAAGCATTCATACCCTCGCTGTATGTAACCGATCTGATCCACCACCGTGAATCCTTCCGCCGCCAGTCCCGCCAAAACCAATGCTGCTCCGGCCCGCAGATCCGGACTTTCCACCTGAGCTCCGGTAAATCCCTTCACCCCGTCAATCACGGCCACATTGCCTTCTACCTTAATGCTGCCGCCCATTCTGGCCAGCTCGTCCACATACTTAAACCGATTTTCAAAAATGCTCTCTGTAATCATACTGGCTCCCTCAGTCAGGGCCAGGGTAACTGCCATCTGAGGCTGCATATCTGTAGGAAATCCAGGATAGGGAAGGGTTTTTATGTTGGTGCAGTGCTGTCTGGGCCTTCCCACAACCCGCACCTCATCATCCCCCTCAATCACCTCGCAGCCAATCTCCAAAAGTTTAGCAGAGATAGCCTCTAAGTGTTTGGGGATCACGTTCTTCACTGTCACATCCCCCCGCGTAACCGCCGCCCCGCACATAAAGGTACCTGCTTCAATCTGATCCGGTATAATCGAATATTCTGTACCATGGAACTTGCGAACCCCGCGGATCCGGATAATATCCGTCCCTGCTCCCTTAATATTCGCTCCCATACTGTTAAGGAAATTCGCCACATCCACTACATGAGGCTCCTTAGCCGCGTTCTCAAGAATCGTCAGTCCCTCCGCTAATGACGCTGCCATCATAATATTGATCGTAGCCCCTACAGATACAACATCCAGATAAATATGCCCGCCTACCAGGTCTATGGCGTGGGCAAGCACTGCCCCCCGCTCAATCTCAATCTTCGCACCCAGGGCCCGAAACCCCTTTAAGTGCTGGTCAATTGGCCTGCTGCCAATATTGCATCCACCTGGAAGCGGAACTTCTGCACTTTTATATTTGCCGAGCAATGCACCGATAAAATAATAGGACGCCCGTATCTTTCTGATATAATCATCATCTACAGAAACCTCATGTATCGTAGATGCATTGATCCGCACTGTGTGGCGGTCTATGCGCTCCACCTGCGCCCCGATTTCCTGAATTGCTTCCAGCATTACATTCGTATCCCGCACATCCGGCAGGTTCTCAATCACCACATTCTCATCTGTCATTATCGAAGCCGCAAGAATCCCCAATGCAGCATTTTTGGCGCCACTGATCTGAACCTCTCCCACCAGCGGATTACCGCCCTTCATAATATACTGATTCATTTCACACCTCTATTTGTCACTCGCCAATTATCCTCTGTCTTTTGTCTCTTTACAAAGATATCTATGCCGCAAATCTTTACAAAACTATTAAAAAAACATTTACACTTCTTAATGATTATACCACAGAATCAGAATTTGTAAAGAGTTGGAAATCCATTTTCCATGTGTTAAAGTCTCAGCCCTCCGGTTTTATTTTGAAACAATCCCCTCCGAATACAAGGGAACGCTTTTATTTCTTGCATACAATTTTTGTGTTTCATGCTTTTTTTCGGAACTAAAAAAACAGAAACCGTTGAAAAATCAACGCTTTCTGTCTCTCATTTAGCTGGGCTACAAGGATTCGAACCTTGAAATGACGGAGTCAGAGTCCGTTGCCTTACCGTTTGGCGATAGCCCATCACTGCAACGAAGATAATTATACATGAAACCTCTGATTTCGTCAAGCACTTTTTCTGTTTTTCTTGCTATTTTTTTCAATCCACATTATATTCTACACTGCTTCAGCATCTTTTATTGAGGATTCTTCCACTGAGTCCTTTTCTGTCTCCTCCAGCTGCTCTGTGGATTCTTCCACTTCTGTTAATGTTTCTTTGGACTCTGTATCTGCATCTCCCAAAAGCTCATCATCCAGCCCCGGCTGTCCCAAATCCTCTGTCTCACTTGGTTTTGTCTCATCCGGTAATTCCCCGTCAGACTCCCTTAAATTCTCATCATCCCCAGCTCCCCAGGCAATCTCAGGTGCATCAAAATACCCCTTTACC
The DNA here is from genome assembly GCA_022794255.1 of Lachnospiraceae bacterium. Classification (GTDB taxonomy): domain Bacteria; phylum Bacillota; class Clostridia; order Lachnospirales; family Lachnospiraceae; genus Brotaphodocola. The sequence goes on along the minus strand of JAAWEL010000061.1, from coordinate 29,942 downwards.
GCAATGGAAGCATCATCGCCAGCCAGGCTTAAACCAGCCAAAACAAAAGTACAGCTCTCCCCGCCTTCCAACCCGGCCACCTCAAAGGAACAATCTTCACTGGAAGTATCGATTATCATGGCCGCATAGGTATTTCCCTGCCCATCCCGCACCACAACAGAAGGATTCTTCCACTTTACGCGGCCCTTAAAATACACATAAACAATCCCGTCCTCGCAGTCCACATAGTCAATCTTTGCCTCATAGCCTGTCAGCTCCTCTTTGGAAGCATTTGTGGCAGTCTCTGGCACAGCTGTGGTTTTCTCTGTCTCAGAAGAAGATTCTTCACTGCTTTGGGATTCCTCCCCGATACTTGCCTCTGTGGCAGACTCCTGGGGCATCATCTCCATAACGGATGTCTCCTCTGTGGACGTCTCCGGAGCTGTAGTCTCTGGAGCCGTTGCCTGGCCTGCCAGCTCTCCCAACTCATAGGAGCTCTCCCCAATCCTGCGAGCAATCTGCTCCATCGTCATAGCCGACATTTCTTCCATATCTTCCATAGACAATGCAGCATTCTGGTCAATGAGTTCCTTCAGAAAATATGCTTTCCCGTAGGAAATACCATATTGCCGGGAAATCTCCTTGATTTCCTCGTCCTCAATGACCTGTTGATCATAGACCACTGCCTCCACCTGATTTTCCTTCAGCGTTTGTTCAATATCTCCCACCACACTGGTGCGCAGCTCTTTTGCCTTGCGGACACTGTCATTACTCACAGTCACCAGAATCGCATTGTCCAAGTCATCCAGATACCCTTGCGTCACCATGGAGCCCACTACCGCATTGACTGCTACATTCAGGTCCACACCTTCCAGATCCATATCACTGATAATCGCCTCGCCATCTGCATTCAGCGCACGTGTCTCCAAAACCCGTTCCCTGCGATTAATAGAAATCTCTATGCTAGGATTCACATCAATACCAATCACGGACTCCACCTGCCTATTCTCCAAGTGGTAATGGAAAGCTCCGCCTCCCATGATGATCAGGCAGACACAAACGGCAGCGGCAGACACAAAGCCTCTCATCCTTCGCTCTAGCCGCAGAATCGCCGCCTGGCTCTGTCTCTCTGCTCCTGATAGTTCATCCTGATGCACTGACAAGTCAATCCGATCTAACACATTGGGAGTAAGAGTGTCCAGGGCCGACTTAAGATGCATCTCGATCTGTCTGGTATTCAGTTGTCTTATGCCGGAATCCTGCTTCACATCTCTCACTCCTCTCTTAAATATTGCTTCAACTTCTTAATCGTCCGATTGTATTTGGACAACACGGTTGCCAAAGGCATCCCCAGTTCTGCTGCAATCTCCCGGTGCTTCAGGCCTGCCGAGGCATGCAAAAGCACGATCTGCCGTTCATCTTCTCTTAAGATCTCCAGGGCAGACTTAAGCACCATAGCATCTGTCAGATTCTCCAGCGGAATACACAGCTCTCCGAGCTCCTCCCCGGTAAGGTCATCTAGCCCCATATCTGCCTGTCGTTTTTGATCCCGAAACCTCATGTAACAAAGATTTCTGGCAATCGTAAAAATCCACGCCAAAGGCTTACCCTGAGACTGGTAAGAGGCGGCTGAAGTCCATATCTTTAAATATGTCTCCTGCATCACCTCTTCTGCATCCTGGGGATTCTTAACAATCGACAATATGAAGCTGTAAACGGTCCGGTCCGTGTTGTGGTATAGCTGACGAAAAGCATCCCTGTCTCCCATACCCACCTGTTTTAAAAGTTCCTCGTTGCCCAATCGAATTCCCTTTCTGATAGTTTAATGCAATAGAATTGATTCTTATTGCACCATCCGGTAAAGTTTTATTTCCAATTTTTTCCTAAGTTTTCCCTGTTTAGCCATCTATTGCTCTATACAGTAAGTACATTCCATAGTAATCACACAGCTACACCTGTCATCAATCTCCCTTATTTTTTGGCAGATTTGCTTTTTACATGCATCCTGCATCTGTTTTGTGTAATCTCGCGGTACTACAAGATCAAAGATCAGATTGATCCGTTTTGTTCCGTTCACGACCCTGAAATCATGTATGGTCAGTCTCTCATCCAATCCGCGTACCGTCTCCTCCGTCATCTGGCGCAGCTTACGGACCCGGGAATCCTTAAGCTCTACCGGATCCATATGAATTACCAGAAAGATTCCCAATGCACTGGCCGCATCTCGCTCAATTCTGTCCACAATCTCATGGGATACCTCGATATCCACATCGCTGGGCACCTCTGCATGAATGGATGCCATGCTTCTTGCAGGTCCATAATTATGGACAATCAGATCATGGCTTCCCACAATCCCCTCATATCCATTGACAAAATCCATGATTCTTCGATATATCTCCGGATCAATGGGCTGCCCAATCAGAGGCTCTAACGTATCCTTGGCAATATTGATTCCGGCAATCATCACCAAAGCAGAGACTATCAGGCCTATCAGGCCGTCAATGTTGACCTTCCAGACTCCAAAAACCACTATAGAAAAAATGGTGGCCGAGGTAGCCGCCACATCCCCCAAAGAATCTGCTGCTGTAGCCATCATCACCTGAGATTTGACCTGCTTTCCCAGCTTTCTGTTAAACAATGCCATCCACAGCTTTACACCTATGGACAGCAAGAGAATCGCCACGGAAGTCATTCCAAACACCAGCTCCTCCGGATGAAACAGCTTTCCCACTGAGGTTTTCAGCAGGGAAAAGCCCACCTCAATCACAAGAAAGGCTACTATAAAAGCCGCAATATATTCAATGCGTCCATGTCCAAAGGGATGATGCTCATCTGCCGGCTTGCTAGCCAGCTTTACCCCCACAAATCCCACCATGGAGGAAGCGGCATCTGACAGATTATTAAAAGCATCTGCCATGACAGAAATACTGCCAGTCATGATCCCTGCTGCCACTTTTGCTCCGAAAAGCACAAGATTACAGCAGATTCCCACCAGGCCTGCCATCATCCCATAAGCAGCACGCACTTTTAAATTGTCTGTGTGTTCATAATTCTTTACAAATTTTCTAACAAGAAGCTCTGTCAATACCGCACCTCCATCAGGCACAGCCCCTCTGCCGGGGCTGTGAAACCAGCTTCCTGCCGATCTAAGGATGCCAAAATATAAGGCATCTGTCGGGATAACCGCTCTCCCAGTCCCACCTCAATCAAGGTTCCGGCCATAATCCTTACCATATGCTGCAAAAATCCGTTTCCCACGAACATTAAAGTCACCAGGCTTTTCTCCTGCCAGATTTCTATGTTTTTGACTGTTCGGACTGTGGATTTCTTCATCTTCTGGTTTCCACAAAAGCTTTTGTAATCGTGGGTTCCACAGAGCAGCGCAGCTGCTTCCCTCATGGCCTCTATATCCAAAGGTTTTCCCAACCCATACTGGATTCTTCTCTGAAACACATCTCTCTTTTTTCCTGTCTCAATCTGGTAGTGATAAATCTTTTCCACCGCATTAAGACGGCTGTGGAATCTATCCAAAGCCAGCTCTGCCTGAAGCACCCGGATATCTTCCGGCAAATACCTGTTTAAATACTCTTTTACAAGCTCTGGTGTTTGTCCTTCTGGCAGATAAAAATTAGCCACCTGGCCCATGGCATGTACGCCGGCATCGGTCCTCCCTGACCCGTGAATCTCCACTGGCGCACCAGCCATCCTCTCTAACACCGCTTCTATCTTTCCCTGAATCGTGTTTTCTGTCCTTCCCTGTCTCTGCCACCCGTTATAGCGGGTTCCTTCATACTGAAGAACTATTTTATAATTCTGACCCAAGTCTACAAAACCCCCTGAAGGAATACCAGAACAATCATCACCGGCAGCACAAATTTCAAATAATTCTGCACACAGACAGGAACTTTCGGCCCTCTGCCTTCATTAGCCTCATTCCGATAGTTTTCCATCCCCCAGCCAAATTTCCAGGTGCAAAACAAAAGATATACCAGAGAGCCCAGAGGCAGCAGTAAATTACTCACAATAAAGTCTTCCAGATCCAGCACCGATGACCCGGCCCCCAAAGGCTCAAAGCTACTTAGCACATTGTAGCCCAAGGCACAGGGCAGAGACAGAATAACAAGCAGCGCCATATTCAGCCTCGCCGCATTTTTCCGTTCCATATTAAACAGCTCCATGCAGCAGGCAATAATGTTTTCAAACACGGCAATTACTGTGGAAAAAGCAGCAAAGGACATAAACAGAAAAAACAGGCTTCCCCACACTCTTCCGCCTGCCATGGACACAAACACATTGGGAAGAGTAATAAATACCAGGCTGGGCCCGCTGTCCGGATTCACCCCATAAGCAAAGCAGGCAGGGAAAATAATCAGGCCTGCTGTGATTGCCACAAAGGTATCCAAAACAGCCACATTGACAGCCTCCCCAAGAAGAGTGTTATCTTTTCCCAGATAGCTTCCAAAAATGGCCATAGCTCCGATTCCCAGACTTAGGGTGAAGAAGGACTGATTCATTGCCGCCACAATCACATTGCCAATCCCCACCTCTGCCATCTTCTCAAAATCAGGATACAGGTAAAAGGCCAGCCCCTCCATACCGCCCTTTAAGGTCAACCCCCGGACTGCCATCACAATCATCAGGGACAAAAGTCCTATCATCATCCCTTTGGTGATCCGCTCCACACCCTTTTGCAATCCCATGGAACAAATAAGAATCCCCACAACCACCACCACCATCATCCAGAACACATTGATTCCCGGAGAAGCCAACATTTCACCGAACGCAGCCCCCACCTGCTCGGAGGACAGGCCGGAAAATTTCCCAATAAAAAAGCTGTAAAAATAATAAAGCATCCAACCAGCCACCGTGGTATAGAACATCATCAGCATATAATTGCCCGCCATTGCCACATAACCGTGGAGATGCCACTTGCTTCCTGGCTTTTCCAAGGACTGATATGCCTTTACCGGACTCTTTTTACTGGCACGTCCCACAGCAAATTCCATGGAAAGAACCGGTACTCCCATGATTGCCAAAAACAGCAGATAGAACAAAACAAATGCTCCTCCTCCATTCTGTCCCACCACATAGGGGAATCTCCACACATTGCCGATTCCGATTGCGCATCCCGCTGACAATAATAAAAAGCCCAGACGGGAGCCGAATGTCTCTCTCTGATTCATTGGTATCTTCCTCTCTTTATTTTCTTTTTGCATAAACAAGAGTTCGCTGTGCGAACTCTTGCGCTTACTTTCTTATCATTTGTCTCATTCTTTACCCATACGGACAATGGCTTCCGTAATCAGTTTTTTGAACCTGGGAGCCACCTGATCTGCAGTCTCCTTCACCTCTGAGTGGGTGAGGGGCTGCTCTGTCATCCCACTGGCCATGTTGGAAATACAGGAAATACCGCAAATCCGCATCCCCATATGATTGGCAGCTAAAGCTTCACAGGCTGTGCTCATGCCAACCGCATCCCCTCCAATGATCCGGCACATCCGAATCTCATGGGGAGATTCAAAATTAGGTCCTGTCAGCTGAATATAAGTACCTTCCTGAAGAGGAATCTTTAAGTCATGAGAAATCTGTCTCAAAAGCTGGCACAATTCCGGATCATAGATATGGCTCATATCCGGGAACCGCTCTCCCAACTGGCTGATATTGGGACCAATAAGCGGCGAGGGTACAAAGCTTGCAATCTGATCTGTGATCATCATAAAATCACCTGCATGAAAATTGTAGTTCACTCCGCCTGCAGCATTGGTCAAAAACAAGATCTCTGTCCCCATCAGCTTCATCAGACGGATGGGCAGCACTACATCCTCCATTGAATATCCCTCATAATAATGGACACGCCCCTGCATGATCACCACTGGCACCGTGTCCACATATCCGAATACAAACCGGCCCTTATGACCGCTGACTGTGGAAACCGGGAACCCGTCAATCTGGTTATAATCCAGTGTGGAAACAATCTGGATACTCTCGGCATAGTCTCCAAGGCCTGATCCCAATACCAAACCGATTTTAGGCTGGATACTTATTTTCTCCCGAATACTTTCATAGCAATTCTGCAAGCGCTCATATACTGCAGTCATCTCTTCACCCTCCTCTATGATTTGTTTCTGCCACTGGTGTGCTTTGTCAGCAATATTTTACATAGCTATGGTAGCATTATAACCCATATTCGCCCTATTTACCATAGAAATTTCACCAAAACGGCCAATTCACTCTGTTTACAGGAAAGGGTTATGAGCCGTAACTCACTCCATGGGAGCCTGATAAAATCCCCCATAGAAATTCTCTGTTTTTATCATATTTACAATAATATGAGGATCCTGGGCCCGCAGCAGCGCTATGATCTCTGACACTTCATAGGAGGACACCACCGTATGGAGAAGATACATTTTTTTGTGGCTATACCCGCCCATAGCCTCCACACAGGAAATCCCATGGCGGCAATGGGACACATAAGCGCGGATGATTTCCTCTGCCTTTGTGGTTGTTATTTGAAGAGTCACCCGCTCATACCGGTGGTGAAATGCTGAGATCGTCTTGGTAGACACAAACTGAAACAAAATGGAATATCCTGCATAAAGCCAGCCAAACATATATCCAAAGATACACAAAATCAGCACATTCCCCGCAAACACATACTCCCATATAGAGCGTCCCGTCTTGTTGGACACATAAAGGGCAATAAAATCAGTTCCACCAGTGGAGGCATTTCCCCGCAGAGCCATGGCGATTGCAATCCCATACAAAAATCCGCCAAACAGCACATTGAGCATCAGGTCATCAAACAAAGGCTGAAAATTGCATATTTTCAAAAAAAAGCTTGCCAGAAACACTTGGATCATGGAATAAAAGGTAAACCGGATACTGATACTCCTGCTGCACAACAATGCCACCGGAATATTTAAAACCAGAATCCCCAAGGAAATGGAAAAACTCCCCCCATACAAAGATGCAATGTCATCAATCAATATGGCTATCCCTGTAAATCCTCCGGACAGAAGCTGGGCCGGACGTATAAAGGACTGGATGACAAAGGTCTGCAGCAATGCCGACCCTATCACTGCGGCAATGGTTATCAGTCTTCGCACCATCACATTGTGCCTGTATTTCTCTATCATGAAAAACCTCCCATTCCTCAAAGGCCTGTCCACAACCACGTTCCGGGCCCTTTGGCTGTATTTATTCGCCATCCAGAAGCTGTCTCATCAGCTCATATCCGTGCTCTTTATAGTTTCCTGTAGCTCTGGCTGTCTCTTCTGTGTAGGTATCAATCCCTGAATCGACCTCTTTGGCGCTCCGGTAAATCAAATAAGGAATCGGATCTGCCACATGTGTCTTGATAGCTATGGGCGTAGGGTGATCCGGCATCACCAGAATCGAATAATCCTCCCCGGCCTCAGCAAGGCCTTTTAAGAGCGGCCCTACAATCTCCTCGTCAATCTTCTCAATGGATCGGATTTTTCCTTTCAGGTCCCCGTGATGACCACATTCATCCGGTGCCTCCACATGGATATATACCAAATCCTGCCCTTCCAGCAAGGTCTGAAGGGCCGCCTGTCCTTTTCCTTTAAAATTGGTGTCAATGTTTCCGGTAGCTCCTTCCACCTCAATAACCTTCATTCCTGCACACATTCCGATACCCTTGATCAGGTCCACAGCAGAAATAACGGCCCCTTTTACTCCATAGATTTCCTCAAACCGGGAAACTGCAGGACGTGTTCCCTCTCCCCAGAGCCAGATGGAATTGGCCGGGTTCAGTCCTTTTGCCTGGCGGGCCTGGTTTATTGGATGATCCTTCAGCACCTCATAGCTGCGGCGCATCAAATCCAGAATCACCGGATTCTCCGGAAGATATTCTGTGATCTTTCTGTCAGAAATATCATGAGGAGGGGTCAGATTCAGTCCGACAGGACCATTATGCCATATCATACAGTGACGGTAGCTAATACCCGGATAAAAAAGGATCTCTTCCGTCCGAAAAGCCTTATCCACAGCCTGAATCAGCTGTGCAGCCTCAGCTGTGGTGATCTCCCCAGAACTATAATCCATCATAGTCTTATCCTTATACTCCGCCTCATCAGACAAAGTTACCAGATTACAGCGAAAAGCCACATCTGTGTCCGCCATCTCAATTCCAATACTCACTGCCTCCAGAGGTGAACGCCCTGTATAGCAATCCACCGGGTTGTATCCCATAGCCGCAAGATTGGCCACATCGCTTCCTGGTTTCATTCCGTCCGGAACGGTCTTTACCATTCCCATCTGGCCATACCTGGCCAAAGTGTCAATATTAGGCTTTTTTGCCATCTGAAGAGGCGTCTTTCCATTCAGTTCCTCTATGGGATAATCCGCCATCCCATCGCCCAGCATTACAATATACTTCATAGTTTCCTCCTCTTTTCCATAATTGTTCTCAACTCATCCACAACAGCCCACGGTCCCCGGGTCCCTTCACTGACCGTAATGTCCGCATACCGCTCATACAAAGGAGTCCTCTCCCTGTAGAGATCTTGTAATGTCATACCTGGTCTTAAGACCACTCCCCGGTCCACCAGATCCCTCAGCCGGCTTTCCACTTCCTCATATTCCAGCTTCAAATACACCACCTGGCTGATCTCCTGCAAATGTTCCATGGCCTTCTTTCCATAGATCACACTGCCCCCGGGAGCTATCACAGAATGTTTTACATTCAGCTCCTGATTGATCCGGTCCTCCACCTGCAAAAAACCGTCTGGGCCCTGCTCTTTAAGGATCTCCTTAAGCAGCTTTCCTGTCTTTTCCTGGATTACAATATCCACATCCACAAAAGAATATCCCAGACGCTTTGCCAGCAAAACTCCGATGGTGCTTTTGCCGGAAGCCGGCATCCCGATCAATGTAATGTTTGATTTCATCTTCGCATCTTTCCCGTTCTTTTTGTCCCATTCTTTCTCACCGAATATCCAAAGCTTCCCAGTCTCTCCCCCAAGGCAAAATACTCACCATGAGAGTAAGCAGCCAACCCGCAGCGGTTAAGATGGAATTTTCCCTTTTTGTCCAGATACTGCCCGTCAATGGATACCCCCAGCACCTCTGCCAAAAACATGTCATGGCTTCCCAAAGGAATCTGTCGGGTCACCTTGCACTCCAGACAAACCGGGCTTTCCCCAATCCCCGGCGCTGCCACATCAGGCAGAGCAATGGGAGTCAGCCCCAGCTCCTTAAATTTATCCACATCTCTTCCTGACCTTACCCCACAGTAATCCGCCTCACGGACCAGATGCCGGTTCACCAGATTGACCACAAATTCTTTGCTTTCCCGGATAATATCATAAGAATACCGTTCTTTCCGCACAGAAATGGAAAGCATGGGAGGATCCGAGCAGACAGTTCCTGCCCATGCAACTGTAATAATATTGGCAGCCTCCCCCGGCCTTTTACAGCTTATCATAACAGCTGGCACCGGATAAAGCATATTGCCTGGCTTCCACATTTCCCGTTCTTTTTTTATGTCCATTATTTTCTCTATTCCTCACAGGCAATCATAATCGCCGGAATCAGCTGTTTCTTCCTGGAAACCACCCCCGGCAATGCCACTGTATCCCCTTCTTCCACGTCCTCCTCTGTTCCTATATGGAATGCCTGCCGGATAAGATTGGCAGCCCCAATCCCCTCACAGAGAAGCTCTGTCGACTCCATAAGAATATTTGTCAACATAAAGAAGAGCATATCCACCTGATGCTCCTGCTTGGCTTTCTTTAAGTACTCGCTCATCCTTTCCTTAAGCTCCGTCAGCTCTTTTTCATTGAGAGAGCTGATCTGCGCCACCCCAAAAGACACCTTTCCCGCGCTGAAACGCTTGAAATCCTGATAAAAAATCTCCTCATCACTTTTGCCCTTTAAATTGCTTCCGGCAGCAAACATATCCGATGCATAGCGGTCAATGGAAATCCCTGCTGTGGCTGCCAAGGCCAAAGCTGCCAGCTGATCGATCCGTGTACAGGTAGGGGAACGAAACAGCAGGGTATCTGAGATGATTGCGCTGCACAAAAGGCCTGCTGTTCTTTTGTCGATCTCCACATTATTTTCATTATACATTTGATAAACAATGGTGGCTGTACAACCCACCGGCTGATTACGGAAAAAAACCGGTGCAATCGTCTCAACCGTCCCCAGCTTATGATGGTCTATAATCTCCAAAATCTCAGCATTTTCGATCCCCTCTACAGCCTGATTTTTCTCATTGTGATCCACCAAAACAATCTGCTTGCCCCGGGCTCCCAAAAGGTTCCTTCTGGAAATCATCCCCTTATATTTCCCATCCTTGTCAAGTATTGGAAAATCCCGGTGTCTTTTACTGGTCATTACCTCTTTTATCTCATCGATATAATCTCCGTCCTCAAACGTGATCAGATTCTCTGTCCGCATAAAATAGCTAATCGGCATACTCTGATTGATCAAGCGGGCGGCTGTGTAGGTATCATAGGGCGTGGTCATCACCGTACATCCCCGTTCCTGGGCCAGCTTCCGGATAGTCATGGAGACAGCAGCTCCCTCACAGACAATAATACAGCCCGCCTCCATCTCAATGGCGCAAAGCTGGGATTCATACCGGTTACCTAATATCACCAGATCATGAGGAGAGATATAATATTCCATCATATCTGGATTGGCCGCCGCAACCAGTACTTTTCCCTCCCTAAAGTACTCCGTCTCATCCCCCACTACCAATGCCCCTTCTAGGGTCTCAAGGATATTGCTGTACTGGGTACGGGCTTTGGAAAGAATACTGCTGTCATAGACATTCATGTAGGACTTGGTAATGTCACCAACTGTGATAAGTCCCTCCAATGTTCCACTGCTGCTGACTGCCGGCAAAGTCACCACATTGGCATCCTGCATCAGGTTCCATGCCTTTTTAAGGGAAATACTCCTGTCTACCCCTTCTGTCTCCCGAATATCAATATCCTTAACCTGGGTCTTTACATTCTCTATCAGCTTAGGTGCCTCAACCCCAAAATATTTTAACACAAACTGAGTCTCCTCGTTAATATGCCCCGCCCGGCCCGGTTCATATTCCTTTCCAGTAACCTCTCTTTTCAGCTTCGCATAGCAAATGGCTGAGCAGATGGAATCCGTATCCGGATTTTTGTGGCCAATTACAATCGTTTTTCTTGCTCTCTCCTCTGACATAAGAACCTCCCCTGAAAATCTCTGCCAGTGTTCCTTTCGCATTATAACATGTCACCATCCATCAAGCAACCGTTACAATCTATTTACATTGTGTTCATATTCCGTTCACATTTTATTTTTATACTAAATGCATAGAAACTTATGGTTTTTCTTTAATTCACTAGCCAAATTGCACATAGATTTTTCATAATTGCCCGGTTGGACGAAAGTCCACCGGGTCTCCTCATTTTATACCATATCCTGTGAATCTCAGCCTTGAAAAAGTTTTTAATCCAACATCAGCCTCGCAGCCCCATAGATCCCGGCATCATTGCCCAACTTGGCCAGGCCAATCTTTCCTTTATTTTTAGAGATCGGTGTATAGTGTTCATAATACTTCTCAATCCGGTCAATTAAAAACTGGCCTGCCCTGGATACACCACCTCCGATTACAAACATTTCCGGATCAATCGTCATAACTATCTGTGCCAGCATAAGGCCAAGATACCGCCCTACAGTCTCTGCCACTTCCATAGCCATAGCATCACCGGCCTTTGCTTCATCCATCACATTTTTGGCCGTGATTTCATCTCCATATTTTCTCATGGAAGAGGGTGTATCGGATCCGGCCATCTTTCTTCTTGCCTCCCGGGCGATTCCGGTGGCACTGGCAATCTGTTCCAAACATCCCACTCCGCCGCAGTTACAATGCTCCCACTCTTCATCCCGTACATGAATATGCCCGATCTCACCGCCCAGCCCATGCTTACCGGCAATAATCTTCTCATCGATGATCAAACCGCCTCCCACGCCAGTTCCCAGAGTAACCATCAAAATATCCGTATAGCCCTTACCTCCGCCCTGCCACATTTCTCCTAAGGCAGCCACATTGGCATCATTGCCGCTCTTCACCGGCAGACCATCCAAAAGATCGCTCAGCTCCCTCTGAGGGTTCATATCCCTCCATCCCAGATTCACACACACTTCCACATATCCGTCTGGCAGCACAGGGCCTGGCACACCCATGCCAGCTCCCACTACATCTTCTAAACAAAGCCCCTTCTCCTTTAGCACTTTTCGGATCGAGGCCGCCACATCCGGAAGAATGTTTTTTCCCCCTTCTTCCTTTCTTGTCGGCACTTCCCACTTCTCTAACAGCTCACCTTCAACCGTAAAAAGCCCCAGCTTCACCGTGGTTCCTCCAATGTCAATGCCAATACATGTTCTTTCCATGGTTTTCCCCTCCTTTTGTTCCGACCCTCCGGTTTTCAATGTTTCCTCCCCAAACAGGTCATTATCTGTAGTATAAAAGAAACTACTTTCGATTGCAAGCAGAAGTGTATAAAAACGCCTGGCCTTCCATATAGTCCATAGAAAGCCAGGCATATATCTGTTTTAATTTTCAAATATCCTCAGGGAACAAGGCCCGCGCCACTTCCGCCACATGCTCTGCTGTAAACCCGAAATGTTCAAACAGCTCTGCTGCCGGAGCACTAGCGCCAAACCCGTTCATTGTCACCAGCGCACCGTCCAGCCCCACATAACGGTGCCATCCAAAACCACCCAAGGCCTCAACAGCCACCCGTTTACGTACTTCGCCGGGAAGCACGGATTCTTTGTACTCTCTGGTCTGCTCTTCAAAGATCTCCATGGACGGCATGGACACGACCCTGACACTCCTTCCATCTCCTTCAAGCAATTTCTTAGCTTCCACAGCCAGGCTCACCTCAGAGCCGGATGCGATCAGTATAAGCTCTGGGGTTCCCTGACAATCATCCAAGACGTAAGCGCCTTTTAACGCTTCCCGGCTGGTACCTTCCACCACAGGAAGAGCCTGACGGCTTAGAACCAGTGCAGTGGGAGTCTTATCCGACACCATAGCATTATACCAGGCCGCTGCTGTCTCCACGCCGTCACAGGGACGGATCACATGAAAATTGGGAATGGAACGAAACATGGCAAGCTGCTCTACCGGCTCATGAGTAGGCCCGTCCTCCCCCACGCCAATACTGTCATGAGTAAACACAAAAGTCAGAGGCAAATTCATAAGGGCCGACAGACGGGCCATAGGCTTTACATAATCACTGAACACAAAGAATGTAGCCACATAAGCTCTCATCCCTCCGTGAAGCAGAATCCCGTTGCCAATCGCTGTCATGGCCAGCTCCCGAACTCCGAAATGCAAATTCCTGCCTCCGGGATTTTTTGCTGTAAAATCCCCTGCCCCATTCATGATCGTTTTGTTGGAGGGTCCCAAATCTGCGGATCCCCCTATCATATTGGGCTGCAAATCCTTTAAGAGGTTAAGCAACTTTCCGGAAACATTCCTGGTAGCATCTGCCTTTTTTGTTCCGGACCACAGCTTTTCATCAGCCAAAAGCGCCTCTGCGGCCTCTCTTCCTCCGGCATAGTATTGACTCCACAGCTCTTCCATCTCAGGATACTCCTGACAATAGGCAGCAAACATCACCTTCCAGGCGGCCTCTGTCTCCGCCTTTTCCTTTGCGTTCTCCCGAAAATGGTCATAAACCTCCTCTGGTACGTAAAAAGGCTCCCCATACTCCCAGCCTAAAGTATTCCTAAGTGCCTCCACATTGTCCTCTCCTAAAGGTTCCCCATGGGCGCTTGCCTTGCCCTGCTTTGCCGGACATCCGTACCCAATCTCTGTGCGGATTGTTATGAAAGATGGATGCTCCTTGTCAGCCTTCGCCTCCTCAATGGCCCGTCCAATGGCCTCCAGATCATTGCCATCTTCCACCAAAAGTGTCTGGAATCCAAAAGCTTCCATCCGCTTTGCCACATCCTCAGAAAAAGTAATATCTGTGTCTCCCTCTATGGATATCCTGTTGGAATCATACAAAACAATCAGTTTATTGAGTTTTAAAGTTCCAGCAAGGGAAAATGCTTCTGAGCTGATCCCCTCCATCATACATCCATCACCACCCAAGGCATAGGTGTAATGATCCACCACCGGATAATCCTCCTTGTTAAATACAGAGGCCAGGTGTTCCTCCGCAATCGCCATGCCAACTGCCATACCCATGCCTGCTCCCAAGGGCCCGGTCGTTGCCTCCACCCCGATGGTATGTCCATACTCCGGATGCCCCGGAGTCTTAGACCCCATCTGTCGGAACTCCATTATATCTTCTCTTGACAAATCTCCATATCCAAACAGATGAAGCAAAGAGTAAAGAAGCATGGACCCATGTCCGCCGGACAAAACAAATCGGTCTCTGTTCTCCCATTGCGGATCTGCCGGATTGTGATTTAGATGATTCATCCACAGTTCATATGCCATCGGAGCACAGCCCAGGGGCAGGCCGGGATGACCGGAGTTGGCTTTCTGGATTGCGTCTGCTGACAATATACGGATCGCATTGACTGACATTGTGTCTAACTGGCTCATTGGTATCCTCCTCATGTTCTGTATGTAAAGTTACCTTAGTTTAATCTCCCGCATCTCCTGAGGGCCCATGATCAACAGCGTATTGGGCATCCGTCCCCTGCGGATCTTTGTCACTGCAAAATCAAAAGTAGTATCTAGCTTTTCCACCCCTGCCATATTAAATACCTTACACGAGTTATCATTATACAGAAATATCAGTTCTCCGTCAATATCCGCGTGAATATAATCATAGGTAAATCCCTGACTCAGCACGTGACTTCCGTCTGCCCGGAACACCTCCAGGCGCTTTTCATGTTCCCCGTTAGTATCCCACACAATCACTGCAACATACTCATCTGAATGAAATGTTCCTGCTATTCTTTCCTCAGCCATGGAGGATTCCTTTAAAAGCTGAGGCTTTGCCAGATTCTGAGAAGAAAAAAACACCGGCCCATTACTTCCAAAGGCACAGGAAAAAGGTTCCTTCAGGTATACAACCCGAGGTACAATCGCATTGGAAAAGGGATCGTCAAACCCTCCCACCACACGAGTTGGCACATTTTTGCCTATCTCGGAAAAATCATAAAAAACCACCCGGTTTTTGGCCTCTCCTCCTTCCAGGTAAATGTAGGAGCACATCATCTGGGTCCCGTCCCTGGAGAGACATATATCCAAAGGATATCCATCCCCGGACATATTTGTCCTTACATTGATCTTCAGCTGCCCTCCGTCCTTGCGGAAAAAATAAATATAGCTGGAGGTTGAATCCTCCAAAAGCACTGCCACCATTCCCAGTCCGGATACTGCAATCCTTGTTATAGGAAGAATCGTGGTGGCCTGTCCCACTTTTCCGTCCTTGTTAAAAATAATGATATTGTTTCCCTGCTGATCACCGATAGCCGCAAAATCTCCGTTGACTGCTACAATCGGCATTTTCATCTCATAGCTTTCCGTCCAGACATTCCCGCCCCGGTCATCTATATAAGACGCCCCATCCCGGGTATATTTAAGCACATTACTGCCAAATGTCTCGTATCCTACTAAGCTTCCCTCATTGAGGGAAATCTTCCGAATCGTCTCATAGCTGGTATACCGAAAAATTTGTTGATAATAAAACCAGCCCACTGCACCAAAAAGAATCAGAGCCAACATTGCCATAGCCAAAATCATATGCCTGCGGCGCTTTTTCTGGCGAGCTGTAAACAGCTTTTCCTCCTCCACCCGGCTTCTGGGAGGCGGATATTCTCTATCTGGAGTGATCATTTGGCTGCGAAGCTTCTGCTTTCTGCTCTCCCTGCTCATGGAGCTTATATCACCCATGGTCTTATCTCCTGCATGTGAATATTGACTTTTAGTATACATCATTTTCTCCGCAGGGTCAAAGGATTTTGGAAAATGCATTTATTCTGCAGGCGGCATATACAGCTTCTGGCCTACTGACAAATGGTTTTCATCCGGCAGATTATTCCACTGACAAATCTGAGGCAGATTATTTACACTGTGATAATACTCCAGGCAAATTCCATAAAGGGTCTCCCCGTCCTGGACTGTATGAACCACTGCATTGTCCGGTATGGATACAGGTTCAGGCGCCAGGGCACCGACTTCTTCCCCCTCCTCTTCTGAAACCGGAGCCGGCTGATTCGTATTTTCCGGCTGACTTACCTTCTGTCCCGGCTCCTGGGTCTGACCTGGGTTTTGTCCCTCACTGGGATCCTGGGTTAAAGATTGAGCAGTTTCCTGACTTTCTCCCCCGGCCTGTCCGTTCGTCTCTGCCAGGCTATCCCCAAAGGCCATGCTTTCTGGCTCAATCACAATATTCTCCCGGGTGGGATATACCTCACCAGGAATATCCTCAAACAGCGTGTCTTCATCCGGCGCTGTCTCCTTGCCTCCTCCAATCAGGTCTGACCACCCTTTTTCCATTCCCTCCGGCAACGCTGACGCGATCACCGATTCCATCTGCCTCATCCGGTGATAATTGTTAAACAGAGTGACACCACAGGCCAGCACTAAAACAGACAGTACACCGCACGCCGTTTGAAGCCCACCAAGAGCAGACCGCCGCCGGCGGGCCTCCTCCTTGTTCTCTTCCATCTTTTGCCGGAAATCATGGATCACCCCATCTCTTGTTCCGGATTCCACGCGGCGGGCTTCCTTGCGGGACACCATATAATCCTGCATCATCTGATTTCTTTCATAATAAATGCTATATCCCCGCAGGCGGTAAAAACCATCCTCTGACGCCACATACACAGACTCGTCACCATCCAGGCCACAATTTAAATACATCAGCTGATTTTTTTCAGGAAAATATTTGCTGTGCTGTTTCCAGTAATTTAGCGGACTCAGGTTTTTATCTGGTCCGCTACACACAAACCACCCCAGCACCGTCCTTTTGGGAAACATCTGATCAATGCCACGATATGCCTTCTCCCAAGCCTCCTCTGTAAATTCCACCTGCTCCCCGTCCCGAACCACATTCTCCATTTCCAGGGCCCCGTCAGCAAAGAGATAGGGCATCCCTTCCTGGCTCTTTGCCTCCCCCAGCAAAAGGCCGACCCGCAGATCTTGTCCACCGGCCGGATACAAACGTTTCAGATATGTATTAACATAATCCTCCACATATAATTTCACATTCAAATCCCGCTCCCCTATCTGCCGGATATTTTTCGGCAGCTTTGGATACGGAGCATAAAATTCTCCCATATTCTCACCCCTCTGTTATGATTTCCTAATTAATATACGGACCAATCATAACACATCCAAGGTGCTGATTTTGTCAAACCAAAGCCGCTCTCTCCAAAAATTGTTCGACAAGAAATACACTTTCGCAGATATAATCCGCCATTTTCATGACCACCGACAACCGCACACTCTGCAGCATAAGAGGATCATAATTTCCATACCCGCCCACTATACCGGTGATGAAAATATCTCCCACTGCCTGCAGATCCTTACACACCCCAAGTCCCGGCCTTAGTGCCCCTCTTCCCAGGGTGATGCAACCCACATGGTCCTGGTTTCCCACAGAAGCATCTACAGCCACCACCACATAATTGGCATACTGCATCCGGATCTTCGCCATATACTGTTCCAGATTCATGGCATGAACCGGTCGTTCCAAAGTTCCCAATATCTTAATCCTGCGCACCCGCTGCTCTTTCAATTTATATCCGGTCAATGGTCCTAAGCTGTCTCCTGTGGAACGGTCTGTACCAATGCACAGCACCAGTATTCCTCTTTTCCCCTCCTCTTCCATTATTTCTCCAATCATCTCATGGAGTGTCCGGGCAAATGCTTCGGTCTCAAAGCTTCTCTCGGAATCAAAATAATAGATTTTCCGGCCCATCTTCCATTTTCTGTACCAACCTGTTTTCATGCTGCCCTGCCTGTACTCGTTTTGTTATTCCTATTATAAGCACCCGGCAGAGATTTTATACTAACTATAATCCGAAAGAAATCCTCTGCTATATCTGAATCTTTCCATCTATCTGGCCCCCTGATTCTTCTGCCCCTGGGCCTTATACACAGAAATAGCCTCACTTACATTCGATGCCCGGCCCTCCCGCACAAGCTCCGACAGCTGCACAATCTTCTGGGCATCCATAAACTCCTGCCCAAGATAAGTCCCGTAGCACCCTGTCACATGCATCCTTTTTTCCTTCATCTGCTGCATGACAGACCGAAGCTCAGCGGATACCTGCTGATACTTTTCCTGCAGATGATCCAGCTTTTCTTTATGATTATGCTCAATCTCATCTGTCAAAATATTTTTTGTGACTGTCTCAAAAGCATTTAGTGCATCTTTTTGCTTAGACGCCACATCGCTCAGCTCCTGCTGCAGTCTTGCTATCTCATCATCGAATTTTTCCAGATTATACAGAGATTCATTCCGGTCTCTGCGAATCGCCGAAGTAGTCTTTTTAATTTTTTTCTTGTTTTCCCATATCTGATCCTGATACTTTCTCCCCTCCCGCAATGTCTCCATATACAGCATCTTTGTCCGGTTCCCGATTGCCAAATAGCCACCGCCCACCACCAGAATATCAACAAAATAGACCACTGTCAAATAAAGAGGCTTTCTCTCTGGTATCAGCAAATACACTCCCCAGGGAATCATCAGGAAAAAAATAAGCACATACAAAATAAGCATCATATATTCCTTCAAATGTCGGGGAAAATAGAGACCATAATACAATGCACTCTGGCAATACCCAGGCACATGATTCTGCCGAATGAGACCCTTCATCTGCATTTTAAGCTCCCGGATCTCCTCCATAAATGGTCTTGTCTCTTCTAAAATTCGTCCCTTTATCCCTTCATTCTTCGCTTTTTCCCGCTTACTCCGCATCTTTTTGAGCTGGCTTTGGGCTTTATCCATCTCCTTTTCGTAGGTGGCCCGGATCTCCTCCCGCCGTGTCTTTATTGTCTTTTGGATCGTATCTTCCATCAGCTTTTTTTCTGCCTCCAGGCATTCCTCCAGCCGCGTTTCCTCCTGGCTCAGCTGCTTCTCCTGTTCTTCCAACAGGGAAAGTTCATCCAGAGCATCTCTTGCCTCATTGAGAAACACCAGGCATTCCTCCTTGGTCTGCGCCATATATCCGGTCCTCCTTTGCAAATATAGCTATTCTCGCTTTACCATTAGTTTACTACAGAATACATCCTCCCACAAGGCTTGTATTCAAAAGAATCCCTTTACACGAACAGAAAAATCGATTATACTTTTTTAATCCGGCAGAGATGCCATCCGATTCTCTCAAACACAAAAACGGAGGGATAATTATGTTTCGTATGTGGGGAAAAATCTGGAAAGACAACCGTATGCTCCAGGACACTGTGAGCTGTATTACGGATTACAGCCTGTCTCGCACTGCCATGGTCTTTCAGGCCTTAGAAGATATCTGCTATGAGCTCGACCTGAGCAAGCCCATCTGGCTGAATGCCAACATCTCAGAATTTCAGCGGGTGTCCAAGACCCGTTTCACCCAGGACAGCTTTGTTGAGCAGATTCCCTTTGATTATCTGGAAATTCAGATCATTGAGGAGTAAGCACTGCCCAGGGTCAAAAAATATTATACGGTTCTTCATCCCCATTCCTCTTACCTTTAAAAACCATTTCACTACAAAAGGCAGGTATCTTCCGGCGACACCTGCCCTTTGATGTATCTTTTTATCCTCTTTCTGAATCTTCACGGGCCCTGATCCTGGACTTACAGATACAATATAACACAATCTATAGAAAAATGCGACAAAAACCGCATAGATTTACGCCAAATATTCCTTTATAATATCACCGATCAGCTGAACTTCATCTGGTCCCAGCTCCTTTAACCAGCTTTCGTCACCATCCTTTCCTTTTTCCCTGCTGGCTGCAATTTGTTCCAGACTCCGTTTCAAATAATCCACATCCTTGACTCCTCCGGATTCTTCCCCAGCCACAGCTGCCTCACGCCTTGCATTCTTCCCGCTCCTTTTCCGGCCTCCAATACGATCTCCCACACGGTCCGGCCCTATATGCTCCATATTTGCGGTTTCTGTAACCGTATGCTCCATTGCCATACTATCAGTTCCCGCTGGCTCTGTCCCTATGCGCTCCATCCCTGCCCGGTTCCCCGGGCGCTCTACCCCCATCCGTTCTGCTCTCTCACCCTGACCAGCCTTCTCCCCGCCCCTTCTTCCCCCCTGGGCGCCTGCTGACAGATTTCCCATCAATGCATCCGTATCTCCATTTCCTTTTCTCTCTGGCAGGCGGGTAATATTTCTGACTTTTCCTCTGGATGGCTCTGGCCCATCACTCCAGACCGTATCCTCTCCTATACTACGGGCCAGGCGCGGACACAAAACATTTTCCAGATAGTCCTGCAAAGATGCCTCCAAAAGTTCCCTCTTACCTCCTGCAATGCCATTGTCAAACAGCAGAGTCAGCATGGCCATAAGAACCGATCCTCCCCCATACATCACCACATAGATCGTGTCCAGCCGATACCAATAAGAAAAAAATGCCGCCGTCCCACCGGTAAGCAAACACAGCCAGGTAAGCTGCATGGACACATTTCCCCATCCGGCCAGGGTCATTCCCCGAAACCGAAGCTCACACAATTGATGATCCAGCCACGCACCGACATCCGGTATTCCCTGATTCATCCGATATGTATTCTCCGTTTTCTGCTTCAGATCCCTGAGGCTTTTATTTTTCGTAGTAGCTATGTTTCCACTTTCTTTTATCAGTCTTTTGTAAAGGTTTTTCGTCATCACCCTGGTAAATATTCCCAGAAGGCAAAAACCCGCCAGCACATAGAGTGCCTGTCCTGTTTCTAAAAATTGCAGCATAAAAACAGCTCCCCTTTCTTTCCTGAATTTTTCAGACAAGCCTATTATAGCCGTCCAAATTCATTTTGGAAAGTTCAGGGAGCCTAGAATCGTTCGTCAAAGTTCGTTTCAATTCGATTATGAAGTTGATATTTGATTCTTAGCCTAAAAAGCTTCGATCAATGCCCTGGTCAAATTCACACTATGAAGAATCGCCAGCCGCTCAAACTCCTCATAATCCATCTGTGCGCTGTCATCCGCCTTGTCCGAAATAGCCCGGACAATCAAAAACGGCACCTGATTTAAGTAGGACGCCTGAGCAATCGCTCCGCCCTCCATCTCTGTGCAGGCACCTCCAAAAACCTCTGCGAGCCACACTTTCTTTTCTTTGGAGGAGATAAACTGGTCTCCTGTCAAAATTCTTCCCTCATGAACCTCAATATCAGGATTTACTTTCCCGCAGCACTCTGCTGCCATCTTCCGCAGCCTTTCATCCGCCCTAAAGGCAAAAACCTCCATCTGAGGAATCTGCCCCACAGGATAAGAAAACGGGGTGGCATCCACATCATGCTGAACCGCGTCTGTGGCCAGTACCAAATCCCCTATATTAATCTCCGCCTTCAAAGATCCTGCAATCCCTGTATTTACAATCCCGTCCACACCAAAACGATCCACCAAAATCTGTACGCACACTGCCCCATTGACCTTACCCACACCGGAGCGGACTACTACCGTATCCTTTTTTCCTATCTTCCCCTTATAAAAATCCATCCCGGCCACTGAAACAATCTCCGGATTATCCATTCCTGCCTTTAACTGTTCTACTTCCTCCGCCATAGCTCCAATGATACCCAGCATCACAAATTCCTCCTCATTTCTATTACCTGTCTAAACAATAACACTCTCCTGACTCCTATACAGTATACCACAGATAACACTCTTGACAATCCCTTTCCCCACCAGATATAATAAGAACTATATCAAATGATAAATTTTCTTTAAGATAACGGAGGATTCACAATCATGGTTTATAAAACACGCGGAGTCTGCTCCCAGGAAATCCACTTTGATGTAAAGGATCATAAACTTACCAATGTCCGCTATGTAGGAGGCTGTTCCGGCAATACCCAGGGAGTTGCACGCCTAGTAGAAGGCATGGATATCAGCGAGGCCATTGAGCGTCTGGGCGGAATCCGCTGCGGCTTTCGTCCCACTTCCTGCCCTGACCAGTTAGCCCAAGCTCTAAAAGCCTACGAAAAAGAAAATTAACTTTCACAGGAGGCCGGTCAATGGATTACCTGCCTCCTGTCCCATTCAAATACTCCATAATCCCCATATGAATTGTCCACGCCATTCGGCTTTGGTATTCCTCTGTATTCAGCGCCGCCGCTTCCTTCCAGTTGGAAAGAAATCCGCACTCCACAATTACAATTGGCTGCTTCACATGCAAAAGAAGATAATAATTTCCATTGGGCTTTGCCAGCCGTTTGTTTTTTTCTCCCAAAACAAAGTCAAATCTCCCTTGAAGTATCTCCGCTAATTGTTTTCCTTTTTCCGAATCTTTATAGTAAAACACCTGACCGCCAGAAACATCTTCCTGGTGATAACTGTTCTGATGGATACTGACCACTAGGTTGGGCTTTGTCTCATTGATCAGGTCACAGCGGTTTTTCATGTCCGCCATCTTTTTGTGACGGTCCCTTTCACTGTAGAGTCCTTTGTCCATTTCCCGGGTCATAACCACCTCTACATCCGATGCTTCCAGGTAGGTTCTCAGCTTCTGGGCGATCTCTAAATTAATGTCCTTTTCCAGACTTCCGTCCACCCCTACCTTTCCCGGGTCATTTCCTCCATGACCACTGTCAATCACCACAACCGGCCTCGCCTTTTCTGCCACTACGTTCTGCCCGGATGCCATCATTCCTGCATGGCGGGAAATCAAAAAAACAAACACCAAAAGCAAGGCTCCCATTAGCATTTCAGGCCTTCGATCATTCATTCTCTATCCACCCATCACTTTGTCTCCATTTCAATATATCAGCAATGAGCAAAAAAAAGAACCGCAAAACAACCTTTAATCCCCTTCCACCCAATTGTAGTCCCTTTTCGCATCACTGATTATATACTGCACATAATCGGTCAGCACGGTAAAAGATCCATCTCCAATCCACAGCTGATAATCCGGATCTTTTAATACCATATCCCGAATCTGGTAGGCTGTCCCTTGATAATAGTGATAATTCAGCTCTGCGTACAAATCTGACATCCGTTTTCTCTGATTTTCTGTCAGGCCTGAAATCTTTTTAAGGTTATCGTAAGACTGATTGTAAAATACCCGCCGCAAAAATGGCTCTTTAAAATCATCAAATTCCAGTAAATCCTTCTCTGTTCGATTATGGCGCTTTGCCCATCGCTCCACATCCACAGACTGTGTCCAGTAAGAAAAGCTCCCGTCATCTCTGAAAATAAGATTTCCATACTGACAGGCAGGCGTTGCCAGAGAACTAGTCACCATCTCCCAGATCCCCTGATTGTCATCAGAACGCTTGCTGTGCTGTACATGGAGATGCCCGCTAAGAAAAAAAGAAACTCCCCAATCCTCCAAAACAGACACCAGCTGCTCCCCGTGTTCAATCGTACAATCATCCACATAAATCTCACTCTCATCAAGAAGATTGTGATGCGCCACCAAAATCACATTCATTCCATTGTCCCATGCATCCTCCAACTCCATCTCAATCCACTCATATGTATCTGTCAGGATCGCACCTCCCACCAGAGCCTTTGGCTGGTACTGGCAGGTGTCTAGCATCAACAACCGGTTATATTCATCTACCTCATACACATAGCTGAGGGTCGTCATATCCTCATTAATGGCCTCATCGTATCCAAAATCCTTATAAATTTCACGAAATTCCTCTGGAGTGGTAAATTCCGCCGGGAAACGCTCCTCCCCTTTATACTGGGCCGCATGGCGGTTATTGATATCATGATTTCCCGGAATCACAAGCACGGGAATCCCTGCATCCTCCACAGCATACAATTTTTCTGCCAGCTCCTGATGGCTCTTTTTCTCTCCATCTAAAGTCAAATCTCCGCTTAAAATCAGCATATCCGGCTTCTGACGAATCACCTCTTCCAGGAATGCATCGGTGATCTGCTCAATATAGGTAACTACCTTGCCGTCACCATGTTCCACCATATGCTGAAAACCCTTTCCTCCATCCGTCAGGGTTCTGGACAGATAATGGATGTCTGTGCCAATAATGGCTTTTTTCTCCCAGGCATACTCGGATTCTGCATCCTCTGACGTCTCTTCTGATTCCGGCTCACGGCTGGGAAAAGGTTCTATGGGAGCCGGTCTGACAGACTCCTCTGATATCTCCTCAGGCGTTTCCTGTTCCCCGCTAAGCTTTCCCTCCTCATCAGAAACTTCCTTCGTGTTCTCTTTTGATTCCACAGGTGAATCCGTCTGTCTGGTACAGGCACTCAATGTCAGGAGCAGCAGCAACACTGCCATTCCTTTTATCCGTCTTTGGGTGTTTTTAGTCTTTTCCATGCTCCCCTACCTCAATTATTTTGGCTTGACAATATTCCACAGCTCTGGGGTCTCAAATCCCAGCTTCCAGCAGGCCACGCCAGCCAGATCATTCTCCCAAATCAAATCCATCTTCCTGCTGACAGATTCTTCCTCCTCCATCCAAAGACGGTAAAGTACATTCCCCTCCTGCAGCTGTCCATAATATTGTCCCGTCTCTTCATCCCATTGAAGTGCCATATTATTTTCCTGAACCCAGGTCTTAGCCGCCCCGATTCCCATAGATACAGCAGTTGTAGTACCTGCCTCCTCCTTCCACAGACGGGTGTAAAAAGGAATCCCATTAATAAACTTTTCTTTGGGAACTATCTTCAAAGTGTCCTCAATTCCCTTTTTTACATATTCCAAAGAAGCTACAGAACCTGCCTCTCCGCCTGCATAATGCTCATCATAAGCCATTATAATCACATAATCTGCCACTCTTCCCTGTTCCCCACGATTATAAAAGGCAGAATAAGGCGCTGGTACCGTATTGTCTACAGAAAGAATGATCCCTTCTTTCCGACAGCTTACAGAAAGCTCTCGGATAAACTGAACATAATGAGGACCTGCTTCCTCCTTAATACTCTCCACATCCAGATTAATCCCATCCAGATCATAGGCTTTTATATCCTTTATCAGAGACTGTATCAGTTTTTGGCGCACACTGGTCCGCGAAAACAGGACCTCAGACTGAACGTTTTCTCCCTTGTTAAAGTTATCAAGCACCGCCCACACCTGCATTCCCATATCATGTGCTTTATCCACATAGCCGCGATCTGCCAGGCACTCGTAATTGCCATCATTATCCGTCAGCATAAACCAGGTAGGTGCAATCACATTAACCCCTTTTGTCCCGGCCATCAGCTGCTCCATAGCATGGTTGGCCTGTTGGGAAAAGACCTGATGCCAGACTAGGCATACTGGCTCATTTAATGAGATGCTGCTATATACTGGCGCCTGAAAACTGCTTATAAAATGATGATCTGGTCCTGGTTTTAACAACTTGTTCTGAATATATCCCACATATCCTGTCCCTGTGCGCACCTTGGTCCAGCTCTCCATGGTCTCCAGCACCTGCAGGTTTTCATTCTCCATCACTTCTGTCAAAATTTCACTTTTCACTCCGCCGCGCACCCGAATGCTGCCCTCCTTCTTAGCCACTGCCACAGGAACCGAATCCCAGCAGGTATCAATAAACACCCTCTTGGCCTCCCCATCAGTAAATCCCTCAATCCGGATGTCCGTATAGTTCAGAACAAGTCCGGCCAAAAGCCATATCTGGTCATCCTGTTCCATCACCAAAGGCTTGCCATTATTTCCCGTGGAAGAAAGATCCGCATAGATAATCTCCTCTGGCAGCGTATAGATCAAAAGACTCTCCCCACTGTCCCAGTAGAATTTCTCATTTAAAGTCTTTATAACCCAATCAATAGGCAGATAAATCTCTCCATTCATGTACCGGCCTTTGCTCTCCTCCACCTGTTCATTGTCCAAAATAATCGCCACCCGGTCTCCGACTACGCCAAACCACTGGTTTTGATCTGCCTGTTTGTCACTTGGCATATATTTCACATAAAATAAAAGTCCTGCTGCTGCCGCGCCCAGAATCAGGAGTACTCCCATAATTGTTATGACTGATATAAAAAATCGTTTCATTGGCCTTCTCCTCCTCTGGGGATATGATTGTATTCTTCAGACTTACGAAAAAAGTATACCACAATTTTCTCTTTTCTTGTCTTACAATTTCATTATTTCCTTTCGGAAATATATGCATGACCAAATTGGAAGAGCACTAACACAACCCGCCTCCCTGTCTGGCCATGCAAAAGCTTACGCCAATAATCCATGCCATTTCAATACATGCTTCCTTCTGCGATAGGCGGAAAGCTTTCCATCCTTTTCTGGCTGAATCGGGATTCTCTCAAAGAAGTGTCTGCCCTGCCGCCTTTACAGCTTTCTGCTTTTGTGGCATGTTTCTTTTTCCAGCTCTGCCCTGATACCTTACCGGTTATATACCCGGTCAAAACGAATCTCCTTTAAGGTACCCATACGATACAGTTCAGGACAGGCCTTTTTATCATCTCCTTCCGGTTCTTTTTGTGTTTCGTAGATCCCCGGATCTTCACAAACCATAGCTGCAGACGGAAAAGCTCTCTGTTCCTCCATAACATAGTCACCCATATAGAAACTGCCATCTGCCTGTATTTCCAATATTTTTATCCACTCGGAAGCTTCTGCCACCTTTCCGTCAATTCGAATCACAACGCCTCGATCCCAATACTTTTGTAAACCATCCAGAAAAACCTTTCGGTTTTTTCCATATAATTGATATTTCCGTCTCACCTGCTCCTCCCATTCCGGATCCACGCAGACGGGCACACTAAATTCCCACAAGGCAAAAATTAGTCGTGACACAAATCTTCTGCGTTGCACCGCCTGGTCAATCCTCTAAAAGTTCCGTAAAAAACCCTATATCGGCATGGGTAACAGCAAAGACATCCCTGGAATCAGGAATTCTTTGAACCTGAATACGAAAACATCTTTCCATCCTTTTTCTGGCTTCCTCGCTGCCAAAAGCAACGGCATATCTCCAGCTCTTATCTCGTTTTCTATCCTCTGTCACAGCTCCTGAAAACATCTTTGCCTGCCACTCGCTTAATGAACCGACAATCACTTTCAAGTCGCACCGGGCACAGTCTAAAAGCTTATGACCGGTGATTTCTCCATAGTCTACAATGATGTACTGGTAATCCTTATTCAGGCAGTCTGCCAATTCCTCCATACCTGCCTGTGCATAGTAATCTACTTCCAGGATTCTGTACAATCCCTTCTTTCCATCACCCTTGCAGAATTGTCCCATCCGGTCAAAATCTCCATGGGTGTTCCACTCCAAAACTGCTGTCCGTTCTCTTCTCACCCCTGTGAGATAGTTGGCTGTCCAGACTGCCAGATGGGTAACTCCCACACTTCTGCATGATCCTATGATTCCCATGGTTCGCCAGGAATCATTTTCTGTCTTGCCATTCACAAACAGCCTTTTATATCCAAAAATCTTCGTATGATTCCTCCTGTCTGTTCACCGGACAGCATCCGGAACACTTCATCAAAAACTCTTTTCACTTGTTTTGTACATACAAATGGATTGGGACTATCTGGCATCAGGAAACTCTCCGTTCCCTTAGCCGGACCAGGCAGTCTTACTGTAAGACGCCTGCAGAACTGATTGTAGATAACCGCCATTCCCGGAGGATTCCCCGGAAACTGAACAGCATTCCTGGCAAACTTCCACTGCCAGGGCTTACTTCCGCAAACCAACAGATATCCATCTGCCGGCTCCTGCGCAAATGCCTCCTGTGATATGCCATAATCCCGAACCACTACCCGATACGGATGAGGATTCAGCTTTACAACATCGCCATATAAAGGAAGCACCGGCAAACCATAGATCCGGTAAATTCCATATTGATCCATGGTGCATCCTGCACAATCTGCCATCTGGCGGACTGCACCGGAATCATTCCTCTCTTCATATAATGCGGACAACCCTTTCTGTCTGAAATATGCCACAAGACTGATTGCCATGTGGGTTGTCCCTGCACCTCTAGAGGCGCCAGCCACGGCAATAGACAGAGAAATTTCCTGGTTTTTCCGAAACACACCTTTTTCTTTTTTATCTATCTGCCCCTGAATATTTTCCAAATCCTTTCTTAACCGGTCTGCCGATTCATACCGGCATTCAGGCTCCTTTCTCAGACAGGTACGGATCACTTTTGCCAGACACCGGCTTATCTGCTCTCCAGGATACACAGGATTGCTTCCTGGAAATTCTCCGGTCAGCATATAGTAGAGGACAGCACCAATGGCGTAAATATCTGTGTGCTCATTCAATTTTCCTCCTGTGTACTGCTCCGGAGCAGCGCAGCCAACCGTTCCATAGCGCTTTGTCAGATGCTCCGCCTCTTCCAAGTAAATCGCGTGGTCAAAATCCACTAATTTCACGGTATCATCGCATACCAGTAAGTTTTTGGGCTGTAAATCCAGATACAAAATAGGGATAGGGCTTGCTGAATGCAAGACACTCACCAGATGGCAAATTTGAATCCCATAACGGACCGTCATTGCCTTTGAAAAATGCCCCATGTCAGAAACAAGGGCGTACAGCGAATCTCCTTCCAAATATTCCTCAATCAGATAACAGAAATCCTCATCCTCCTCCAGGTCATACACAATCGGTATTCCCGGATGGCGGATATCCTTCAGTATCAGCGCTTCCTTCCGGAACTGAGCATAATCAATCTGGCTTTTGGGCACCTTCTTAATCGCCCGGTACTCCTCCAACTCCTTATGCTTTGCCAGATAAACGGTTCCGCTTCTCCCGCGGCCCAGCAGCCGACACAACTGATATTTTCCAAATAGTAAGGTGCTTCCGAACCTTTCCACCTCCTTTTCCCCCAAGAATCTCCGTATCAACATTTTAATATAGCTGACTTGATTTGACAACCGCTTTTTCTATTTACACAAAATATGAGTAAAATGATTGTTTCCATAAGAATCGAACGCATCTGTAAGCAAAAAAACAAAAAACCCTGAAACCATCCTGGTTCCAGGGCAATCCCGTATCTTTTCTTAGTCGCAAGTATAGGGCATAAGAGAAATATGGCGTGCTCTCTTGATGGCAACCGTTAGAGCTCTCTGATGTTTAGCGCAGTTGCCGGTGATTCTTCTGGGAAGAATCTTTCCTCTCTCAGATACATATCTTTTCAGCTTATTGGTGTCCTTGTAATCAATCACACCATTCTTCTCGCCACAAAACACACACACTTTTTTTCTTCTGCGAATGCCGCCTTTTCTGACTTTGCCGCCCTCGGGTTTATCCGATTTATTGAATGCCATTGGTACTGCCTCCTTCTTCGATTAATCCATGTCTCTCAACACAAAAGCCTGTCTGCTTAGTTGAAAGGCAAACCTTCATCTTCCACACCATCCGGGATGTTCATAAAGCCATCGCCGATTGCGCTGGAGGGAGCCGGTCTGGAGGTAGGCTGATAGCCATAACCACCGCCATTATCCCCGCTGCCTGCATTCTTGCTGTCGGCAAACTCCTGATCATCCACAATAACATCTGTGGTATAAACGCGCTGACCTTCTCTGTTGGTGTAGCTTCCCGTCTGGATACGTCCGGATACCAGAACTCTCATTCCCTGGCGAAAATACTTTTCAGCAAACTCTCCCGCCTTGTCAAATGCCACGATATTGATAAAATCAGCATTCTGTCCCTGATCTCCCTCCTGACTCCTGGCACGGCCTCTGCGGTCAACCGCAAGTGTGTACCTGGCAATCGCCATGGAACGTTCACCCTGGGAATATCTTACTTCCGGATCCCTGGTCAGTCTACCCATAAGAATTACTCTATTCATACCATCACTCTTCCTTTTTAAGCTGGTCGTCTATTCCTACTGCTCGTCCTGCTTAACGCAAAGATAGCGGATCACTGGCTCCATAATACGAATGTGGGCT
>JAAWEL010000060.1 GCA_022794255.1 Lachnospiraceae bacterium | reverse complement strand
GACAACCAGATTTGAACTGGTGATCAGGGTGTTGCAGACCCACGCCTTACCGCTTGGCTATGTCTCCATGATGACCCCAACGAGATTCGAACTCGTGTAACCGCCGTGAAAGGGCGAAGTCTTAACCGCTTGACCATGTAGCCAAAACTCCCCGAGTAGGACTTGAACCTACGACAGCGCGGTTAACAGCCGCGTGCTCTACCGACTGAGCTATCGAGGAATGTTCCTGACGAACGATAAACAGTATATCAGAATTTTCCTGAAAATGCAAGTGGGTATTGAAATGTTTTTTTGAAGTTTGTGTAGGATTACAATACATGTGTTACAACTGAATAAATAAAAGACAGAGATACCTGTTCTGTGTTATATTTTAATCGCCAAACCAAAATCTAACCAGAAAGAAGGTATCTCCACATGGCTACTATAACACAGGATATGAGGGTTCGTCTATCACTTATTAAATATGCTGACAAGTATGGGGTTTCGAATGCTGCTGCCAAGTACAAGACCAACAGGCAGTATATCTACCGCTGGAAACGCCGTTATGACGGCTCCATCCAGTCCCTGCGTGATCTCTCCAGAAGGCCGCACCACCACCCTAACCAGCATACCCCAGAAGAAATCAAACTCATTTCTGATATGCGCAGACGTAACCCCCATGCAGGCCTCACCGATTTCCAAGTCCTGTATCTTTCCCTCTATATTTCCATGACTTTCCTGAATTGTATAAGTTTTAGAGAATCCTCTAATTTTATCAGCATTTCAAGCCTTTTTATTTATCAAGGCTTTTCATTGTCAGGGATAAAAAAACCTGTATAATACAAACAGCGGACAGAACCCAAAAATCCGGTTCTGCCCGCTTGTAACGATTCGATAAATTTTATGACGGTCTTATCACTTCCAGTTATTGTCAGTCATCCGATTCATCTTTAAATCTTCTGAGGCCTGCTGCTATAAGGAACATTCCCAGACCTGCAATTCCAAACATCATCATTAATGCCTTGGTATGGCGGCTGTCTCCGGTCCTCGGCAGAGCCATTAACGGTACCTCATTTTCCTCAATCATCTCAGTTATTGAATCTGGAGGAAGGCTTGCTAATGGTACTCCTGGGTCTTCGATAGTCATAGTGCCCGGGCCACCTGGGTCATTGCCGCCTCCCCGAGGTCCGCTAGGGCTGTCACCACCAGGGCTTCCACCACCAGGCCGGTCAGGAGTTGTGGGAGGATTATTCGGTTCGTCTGGTTTTGTCGGGAACGTATTGACAAATCTCACCGTGTTATCTGTATCTGCTGCAATTGTCCCTGTGCTGCCTTTTTCCTTACCGTCCTCATCCTTTACCACCACACCACCATGAACAGTCGTTGTGGCATCTTCTCTATTAGCCTCTTCTTCAATCACCGTATATTGAGCATTTACTGGTATCCCCTGAATCGTGATGCGCTCCCCATGCTTCAAAGCCAAAGAAATTTGATCAGCTTCTGATACTTCTAAAACCATATCCTCTGATTGACCATCTTTATTTGTCAAAGTGGCTGGGAAAGACAGCAAGCCGATTCTGTCTGTCTCATCATTGTTATTCACTATATTCAAAGAATTTCCATTTTCATCCTTTAAAGTTATAGTAAAATTCCAGTCCTTATTTTCAGCTCCGTTTTCCACGGTTCCATTAACCACTTCTTTACTAATGGTCAATGTGCTGCGCTTCAGGAAAGTATTTTTAAATAGTACCTGTTGGGCATCGTCCTTTATAATTGCTCCCTGACTGCCAGTTACCTTTTCTCCTTCTTTGATTTCCTCACCGCCTTCAACAGTGGTGATACATTCTCCGTTGTTGGCCTCTCTCTCAATTACTTTGTACTGCGTGCCTACAGGAATCCCCTCAATCGTAATTCTTTCATTGTGTTTCAACGCAAACTGTATCTGGTCATCTGAAGACAGTTCCAAAACAAGTGGTTCTGTACTCCCATCACCATGTTTCCATACAGCATTGAATGCAACGAAACCAATATTATCCTCCACATCATCTTGGTCTTTATTTACCACATCCAGAGAGTTTCCGTTCTCGTCTTTCAATGTCACAACGAAATTCCATTCCTGATTCTCGGCTCCATTTAATTCTGTGCCATTGACCACTTCTTTGCCAATCGTCAGACTCTCAAGTTCTGGATTGCCATAGGTGTTAGTAACCGTGATCTCATAATGCTTGTTTCCTTCTGTTTCATTCACCTTAATTCTATAGCTGTCAGAATAATCCGGCAAATCCGTTGTATCCTCTTTTATCAGATATTCGCTGAAAACTCCTGGCACCTCTAACACCTGATCTTTCGGGATTTCTGTCATGACCTTTGATCCGTCATCCTGGGTTTTCAATATATGCTTGCTGATTGTCTCACCATTTACATCAAGCTTAACCTCTGCAACGATAACATTATCATATTTTCTGGCAACCCGGATAGTCACGGGTTTCCTGGTGTTATCTGCATTATTGTTGTCACCTCTCCACAACTTTTCCACATCCAGAGTAAAGGTTGGGCGCACATAGTCCAGATAAATTGTTTTATCTCCGCTCTTATCTACTATGATGCTATAGGAAACCGCATATTTCTTTCCATCCTCTCCCACACTTATCTCATTCTTTTCATAGGTTGTCTTGACTCCATCCTTACCGGTTATTATCAGCGTTCCTGCTGCCTCATCATAATCCACATCTCTGGCATCCTGCAGTGCATAGCAAAGACCATAGTCAACAAATTCATACTGACTGCCCTGATAATCCGTCATGTGCTCTACATACTTCTTACCATTCACATCCGTGCCATCAGTGGAAATTTCTTTGTCAAGCTTAATTTCATTTCTCAGGATTGGCTCCCGAGCACCATCTCTTTCCACATCACCACTTAAGTATTTTGTAAAGTACGTGTGAACAATCCGGTAGCCTCCGGCTTCACCGAGGATCAAATGTCCGTTTACCGCAATTCCGCCGCCTCTTCCGCTGACAGAATCTCCTCTGTTTTTTACGGAATTATTTGTGATGCGCACATCGCAGTCACTTGACCCGGCCGCTATATCTGCAGGAGCTCCATCTGAATAAATCTCCATACTAGATTGAATATGTTCCTGGTTCAGGCTTTCATAAGGAACCAGTTTTCCTTCCCCTGTACTTGAAGAATACCGCCAATTGTACTCACCACCACCCAGCATATTACTGCTAATAGCAATAGCCGGCCGATAATTTGTGTGATTAATAACAATATCGGATAAATAGTTTTTATATACATCTTTACTTCTGTTATCGTGAATCACACCACCTTGTATGCGATAAATCTCCACCGTTGCAGTTGGACATGCAGCAATTCCGCCGCCTCCCCATTGGGCAGTGTTCTGAGCGATCTCTGCATTTTTAATATACAGAGTAGCCTGTTTATCCACATAGATTCCGCCGCCTATCCAATAATCATTCTGCAGACCGCTCTTATATCCCTGGGCTATATTTGATGTAATATCTCCCCCGTTTATCTCTGCTGAGCCTATCGACATATTAATGCCGCCTCCCCAGCCATCTGCATGGTTTTTGGTAATGGTACCACCATTCATAAGCAGCTTCGCGGTCTTGCCGTCATGAAGCCTGTCATTTCTGCTTCCAAGAGAAATACCACCGCCACTGGATCGGGTTCCGGTAGCTTTATTAGATGAAATCGTTCCACCCGTCAACTCCATCATTTGGCCTTCCGTGCCAATCACATATACACCGCCGCCACAGGCGCCTTTTTCTCCTGTTCCAATGCTTCCATATGTCCCATCAGCAATATTATTACAAATTTCCCCTCCAGACATATAGAACATTCCTCTGTTGTGTACACCGCCACCCAAATATGCGTGATTATACTGAATCTTACCACCTGTCATATTCAGTGTACCATTATTTGTAATGGCTCCACCTTCAGAGAAAATATTGCTGTTCTTCGGCTGAATATTATTCTGCAAAACTGCTCCGTCTCTGATATTCAACGTTCCACCGTTATCAACTGTAACTAAGGCTGACTTACTTGCAACACCTTCCTTTTGTTCTACGGCAAAGCCTCCGGAAGACTGATTCTCATCCACCCGGCCTGCACCGTCAATGACAATATTCTGCAAAGTAAGAGTTCCTGTAACCTTAACCAATGTACCGGAATACTTCTCAAAACGCTTTAGCTCACCTTTTGGCAGTGACCATGTTTCCTCTCCACCAACCAGAACTGGTCCAACTACATAGATTGTGCTTAAATTAGAATCTTCCCCTAAAAGCTCAGCTGCCTTCTGGAATGTTTTTACTGGAGATGCGCTGTTCAAACCTGTATTGTTGTCATCGCCCTTATCCCCGTCCAGGTACACTCCTGACAAATCGCTCTTTCTCAATACAACATTACCAGCTTCATCTACTGTAACTTCAATATTCTTTTCCTTATAATTTAAATCTTTGACTGTCACCTTTTTGGCAAGTTCCTCTGCCGTCTCCTTCGGACATCCTTGCACTAAAACGATATTATTTAATGCAAGATTGCCATTTAACTTGCCCAGTGTTATTGCATCTAACGTAAAATTCAGTGAACCTGTTACATCAAATCCTTCTCCTCCTCTTATGGCTTTCCCTTCGCCAAGAGAAATATTCAGATTTTCATGCTGGCCGTTAATCACAAACGAATCTCCACCATAAACAACCTCAAAAGGCAATTCCACGCCTGCTTCTACATTCAGGCTTCCCCCTTTTTCCGTTGTAATCGTGCCACCAATCGTCCTTCCCTCTTCAGAATTATCTGTATTTTTTAAGGTCAGTTTCCCACCGTCTGTGATATGGAAAAGCTCTGCGCTTTGTGTGCTGATATTGTACCCCTTTAAGTCCAGCACAAATTCTTTATTGACCTGAATTGCTTCCGTATCCAGCGTGGACAGTATGGATTTTCCTTCATCCTTGCAGACTAATTCAATGGTCTCTCCTGTTTTAACAGAGTCCACCGCCTGCGTCAGGCTCATAAATTCTCTGTCGCCAATTTTGGCAATCTTTGCTGGTTCCTTTCCGGCAATTGCTTTGTATGTGCCAGTTGCTCCACTGCCTGACTTTGTAATCCCGTCACCAAGTCCTAATGTTTCCTTATCCCCATCCCAAATATATTCATAGGTATCAAAGAAATCATTCCCCATATCCGGGTCATGCATTGCATTGGCTGCAATAATACTTGCCTTCTGTCCCCGCTTCCCTCCCAATTTAATATAGATATCACTTTCGGTACCATTGTTATAGACGGCTCCCGACTCCATAGTAAACGTATAATTTGTGCTGCCCTCCAGATACATACCACCGGATTTTCCCGTGCTGGTATTATTTTTAAATACCGTATCTTCAACAGACACATTACCGCCCTTCCAATAAAGCCCACCTGTCAATTTTCCAACATTATTTTCTATCTTGTTACCTTTCGTACCATTTTCAAATTTGACAATGGAATATCCATTAATTGAAACTCCTCCCGCGTCTCTTGCAGATGTTCCATTTCCTGTTATCGAACAGTCCCTGATCGTCAAGGTTGCGTAGCTTATATCAAGTCCGGCTGCTAAAACACTAAAGCTTGGAGATGCATGCTGATCTTTATTTTCACTAATCGTCACATTATCAAAGATCATGTCGTTTCTGCTGGCAAGGCCTGTTGTACCACTTAAATTATTGCCATTAAAATGCACGCCTCCGCCTGTATTTCCTGAAATTTTAACATTTGACCATTCACCGTTAATCACACTGCCATAGTTAGAAGCAATACCTCCGGATGAAGAAGTATCACCTAAGCACACGCCTCCGCCGTAACCGTTTGTTGCAGTATTATTAATAATGTTACAAGATTGAACATTTAAGATAAATGGAGTCTTATACTTATCTTTTGGCACACCAATCGCACGAATACCGCCTCCTGCATTTGCCTTTCCACCGGTAATTGTCCCGTTTTTTAATGTAACTGTACCACCATTTTTGTTTGTGAAGGTAAATACACGGTCCTTTCCGCCGCCATCAATGGTATAGCCCTTCATATCCAATGTATAGCTTTTCTCTGTAGATACGATATTTTCATTAACATTTGTCAGAAGAATAATCTCTGCTCCCTGTGGCTGTGCCTTCTCACCAGTTCCTCCAATGGCATCAATCGCTGCCTGAAGCGTTTCATAATACAAAGTATCTGCCCCAGAGATGATCTTTGCCACACCATTAGCTGTTTCATCATCTGTCACAGCCAGGAACATGATTTCTGAAAAGCTTTCCGTTTGAAATTCAAATTCGGTTTCTTCTGTGTTTTCTGTAGAAGTCACTATCTCCGCAGCTTTGTTGTCTGGTAAATGGACAACCGAAATTTCCGTAATATTGAGGTTCTTCTTTGCAGTCTCTTCTGATACCACAGTGGCTTTCATACGGGCGCTTACTCCCACAGCCTCAATCGGCTCTACTTCCTCTCTGGTCTCTTTAGAGATAAAACTTACATCATAAACTAAAGCATCTGCCACTGTTTGCTTATCCTTCAAAAGTCCGTTTGCCTGGGCCTTCAGCTCCTCAACATGCTTTTCATCTTCAATCCTGGATACCTGCAGTTCCACCTCTACCTCAAATGCCCCATCTGGCACATCCACAACAAACACGGCATCAT
Source organism: Lachnospiraceae bacterium (assembly GCA_022794255.1). Taxonomy (GTDB): domain Bacteria; phylum Bacillota; class Clostridia; order Lachnospirales; family Lachnospiraceae; genus Brotaphodocola. The sequence goes on along the minus strand of JAAWEL010000060.1, from coordinate 18,991 downwards.
CTGTTTCTGCAGTATAAGTCGCTGCTGCAATAACCGGCACCAGCTCCTCCATCTCGATCTCAATCCAAAGATCCTCTCCTACGCTCTCTACCATATACAGATGGGAGTATCCCTTCCAGTTAGAAGCACTTGCCAGATCTGAGGTGCTTTCGATCTCTTCCACTTCAATGCCATTCGCATAAACACTGATAATCTCAAATCCTTCTTCTGGCTCAACCGCAAAGTATAAATTCTCACCCTCAGCTACACGATCTTCTCCCTCTATTGTTGCTGCATCCGGATAATTCAGCTGATAATCCACCTGATAATCCCCTACATTATCCCCGGAATTGCTGCTTACAATTGCTTCGATATCTTCCAGAGGAATCTTCCATGCTTTTGCATTCACATTCTCCAAAACTGTTACGGTATCATATTCTTTGCCTTTCAGTTTCCCTAAAAATTGGATATCATCATCCTCTAACAGCTGTCCCTCCATCTCAATTTTATCGTTCTTTACACTGCTTTCAGCATCCTCTTTATCTGGAAGTTCCGTGCCTTCTTCTCTGTCTGCTTCTTCTGATCCAATATCCTCACCAGTCTCTTCTTTTCCTTCTTCGAGCTTTTCTTCTGCTTCGGTTTCGGATTCGCTCTCCTCTGGCTTGCTCTCTGATTCATCTTTGACTATGCCATCTTCCGGCGTGCTCTCTGACTCATCTCCGGCTATACTCTCCTCTGGCTTGCTCTCAGTATCTTCTCCGGCCTCGCTTTCCTCCTCTTTATTCGTTGTGTCAGTATCAGTCTCTATCTCACTTTCCGACTCACCCTTCTCCTCAGCTTCGGCTTCTGTCTCTATTTCAGCTTCTGTCTCTTCCTCTGCTTCCGTTTCTTCCTCTGCTTCCGTTTCTGGTTCTTCTTCCGTCTCTTCTTCCAAAGCTTCCGTCTCTTCCACAACCTCTTCTCTGTCCACTAACTCATCCACAGAAACCGCCACAATGCCGACTTCATGACGGGAGAGACTCAGCAATTCTCCGTCCTTCACATCTGCATCAGGAACCTCTGCGTCCATCGTTTCTTCCTCTGTTTCCTCGGACCTGGTTTCTTCTGCATCGTTTACCTCAGTCTCAACTGTATCCTCTTTTTCAGACTCAGCCTCTTCTTCCTTCTCATCAGGCTTTTCGTTTTCTGTGTCATTGCTTCCATTTATATTCTCATTATCAAATGAAGAGGTTTCTTCCGTCTCTTCCGGTTCATTACTCTCATCTGTCTCCTTCTGAGAACCGTCTTCAGTCTGATCTTCTGCCTCTGTTACATCATCACTGGCTTCGTCCCCAAAAACATCTCCTCTGCTCTCTTCCGTTTCCGTATCATCCTCCTCTGTCCCGGATGTTTCCACTGGATTCAGTACCTCTGCTTCTATCTTCTTTGCTTCATCATCAATCATATCTCCTGCTTCATAGTTTTCTGCCCAGGACAGATCTTCCTCGCCGTCTATCTCAATATTCATGGTATTGGGATTTACCTGTACCGGTTCTGTCTCATATCCATCAATGTTCACCCGGTAATCCACTACCAGATCACTTTCATTCAGGAACAAGAAGATCACATCCTTGGTTCCTGCATTGTAGAATATCTGCAAATCGGTATCTTCTGGCGCATAGCTGTCATTGATCTCTAAGTCCAGAGCATATACAGCTCCTTCCTTCTTTCCCAACAGCTTCTCATAACGGTTTTTAATACTTTTCTTCTTCGCTGCCAGCTTTAAGGATGAAAAATCAAAGATCTCTCCCTGCTGCTCAGCTTCTCGTATAGCTTCTTGAAGCGCCTCTCCTTCCACCAGAAACAAAGCAGTCTCTGTCTCACCTGCCGCATAGATCGTACCTAAATTCCCGCCCACATTGGTCAAAATCATGGCCATCGTCAGCAAGGAGGCAATCACGCGCCTGTAGTTCTTGCAAATTCTTTTCCACATACCCTTTCTCTCCTTTTTGATTTTTCTTCCCCCGTCTCTTGCAAAAGCTGCGCAAAAAAGTACATCAGCTCCAGAGCACTGCGAAAGTACACATACCGTTCTCTTGTACTTCTGCACCGGAGTCTTCCCTGAAGGCTCATATTCTGTGCTCCCAAAAGCTCCATATATACAATCTCCTGGGATTTTTTTGCAGGAAACCGATTTTTAAAATTCCCGCTTTTCCACCACTCTGTTGGAACAATCTGAAAAAATTCCCTCTGTAAAGCCCAAGGCCTGGTTTCCAAATCCATTCTCAGAGAACGATACTCCTGAGGATTACTCAAAAGTCCTGCCTCTCTGTCATCAGAATACTCTCTTTTTGTGTGACATGTCCAGCTGCTTTCTGGAAGATTGAAAAACCTGGCAATCTCGTCAATCCGGAATCCCAGATCCTTTATCCCCTGATAAGGAACCGGATTGAGAAGATTGAAATGAATAATTTCTCCCTCTGGCTCACCTTGCTCACCTTTCCGGATAGAGATCATCATCACATTGCTGTATGCTTTTGGCTCCTTTTGATTTTTTTCTTTTCTCCTTTGCTTTTGTTCCATCTCTTCTACAAGCATTACAGCCCCCTTTGCCCCTCTTATTTATGATATAATGTGTATTATGTCTCACATCAAATACCCCGCAGCAAACCGCGGGGTATTTGTCATCCCATGAACCGTTACCAAAGTCAGGCTATTAACCTTTCCTGGGTCATTTTTCTTCCATTTGTTTTGATAGATATCTGTTTTCTGCGTAATTTTTCTAAAGAAAATAGCAAAAAATGGTTGAAATATGAAACCGCATGAGTTATACTGAGAACAAAGAAGATTTTATACTCATAGACTATGACATAATACACATTATGTCATAGTCTATTCTTTTCAGGGACACGCCTTTTTGCAAATCCCTGTCCTGGGTACTCCCAATCAGCCTGTATGCTTATGACTATTTTTTTAAGCAAAAAAAATAAGGGTGCAATACCCTGCACCCTGACATACAAAATTTCATGTTCTTCACTCTAACCCTAAAATCTCCATAAATTCTTCCCTGGTTGCCAGCACATCCCGAAGGCTCCCATCTGAAATAATATCATTGGAAAGCTGAGCCTTTCGCTCCTGCAGACGCAAAATCCTCTCTTCCAAAGTATCCTTCATAATCAGCTTATAAACTGTCACCACCTGCTTCTGTCCGATCCGATGTGCCCGGTCAGTGGCCTGATTCTGGGCTGCCATATTCCACCAGGGATCAAAATGGATCACAATACTGGCGGCAGTCAGATTCAGACCTGTCCCCCCTGCCTTCAAAGAGATTAGAAATACCGGCGTCCGGTCCATGTTAAAAGTCATTACCAGCTCCGCCCGTTTCTCCTTGGAGGTAGCTCCGGTGAGAACATAGCAGCCAATTTTCTCCTTATGAAGCTGTTTTTCTAAAATATCCAGAGCCTGCGTAAACTGGGAAAATACAAGAATTTTATTTCCTGCCTCCGCCCCGCTTTTCAGCAGCTCCATACAGGTATCCACCTTGGCGGCTCTTCCGCTATAGTTTTCATAAACCAGGCGAGGGTCACAGCACAGCTGACGCAGCCGAGTCAGAGCGGCTAAAATCTGTAGCTTACCAGTCTTAAATTCCTGAGCGCTCTGCTGTTTCAGAGAATCCAGAAGCTGCTGGGTATTTGCCTCATAAAGCTCCTTCTGCTCCTCCTCCATCCGGGAGTACACTACCTCCTCCAGCTTATCCGGAAGTTCCTTAAGCACCTCTCCCTTCATCCTCCGGAGAATAAACGGTCGTATCATTCTCCGAAGGCGTTCTGTGACCTGCTCATCCTGGGAGCTGACAATCGGATGCTCATAATTCTCTTTGAATTTGGGATAAGAATTCAAAATTCCAGGCATCAGATAATCAAAAATGCTCCACAACTCACTGAGTGCATTCTCAATGGGAGTGCCTGTCAGGGCAAACCGGCGCACACAAGGAACTGCCTTGACTGCCTTTGCCGTCTGAGTCAGATGATTTTTTATATTCTGAGCCTCGTCAATGACCATATACCGAAAATGCAGCCTCTCATATAGCTTTACATCCCGCTTCAAAAGATCGTAGGAGGTCAGAAAAACATCTCCGCTTCCCTCCCTGATCCGGTCTTCCCGCACGGGGGCCGTCCCCACCACAGTAGTCACCGTAAGGCCAGGCGCAAACCGGTGAAACTCGCTTTCCCAATTATATACCAGAGAGGCAGGGCATACTATCAAAGCATACCGCTCTCCATCATCTGTTCTCTCGCTCCCTCTCTGAGCCAGAAGAAATGCAATAGCCTGCACAGTCTTTCCCAGCCCCATATCATCTGCCAGAATCCCCCCAAATCCCAACTTGTCCAAGGTACACATCCACCGGAATCCAAACTTTTGGTAAGGCCGCAGCCGGGCAGACAATGTGTGCGGCACCTCAAAATCACAGTCCTCCACATTTTTAAATTCCCGCAGAAGCGCCCGGTACTCCCGGTTTCTGTTTACCTGAATGTCCTTATTTTGTTCCCTCAAAAGCTGATCCAGATAAAAAGCCCGATGTTCCGGCACCTGTACCGTGCCCTTTGCCAGCCGTCCGGCATCCATCTCCAGCCCTGCTGCCATCTCAGCCACCACCGCCAAAGCGCTGTCCTCCATTGACAGAAAGCTTCCGTCCTTCAGACGGTAAAAACGTTTTTTTCTCCGGTAGCCAGAGAGAATCTGCGCCAGCTCCTCAGAAGAAAACTGCTCGGAGCTAAGAGTAATATCCAACATTCCGTTGCTGAGGGATACGCCCACAGATACCCTTGGAGACCGGTAGATCTTAAGAGCCTTCAATGCATCAGATATATAGACCTCCCCCATCTGCTGCAGAACCGGAATGCCTTCACTTACCAGCTCATAAACCATATCCTCATCTTTTTCCGGGAATACAAACAGGCCTCTTGTCTCATCCATAGTCTGAAAATACCTGCGGATTACATGAAAGGCCATACTCTCCTTCTCAATATCCCGATCCCCCTGGCCAGCCCAGGCCGGTTCTGTAAGATTGTACTGCTCCTCCCCATATTCTCCATACAGAGCAGCTGTGATCTCTTCCTCCTGCCGGTCCAGATAAGCTTTGATCACACAAGGCCTGGGCTCATATCGGCTCAAAAGCTCCGGTTTTTTTATTTTAACCCGCCGCTCCACTGACGGAAGGACTGCACAGAAGGACGTGAAATCTTCCGGATTAATCCAGAAGGTCTGCTTCTTTCCCGTGAGAAGCCGGGCCATCTCCCACATATCCTTTGAATACTCCCGACTGCACAGATAAATGATATTCTCCATGCGTACACAGAGTCTTTCCACTCCGTAAAATACTTCTGCAGCCGGTGTACTCAGTCTGCAGGCCCCTTCTTCCGTCTCCTCCACCTTAAAATTCAGATTCGGATCCTCTTCCACAAACTGTATCTTCTTTTTAGACTTTTCTCCGTCCAGACAGCAGGCCTGTCCAATATACAAGGCAGCAAAACGCACCATGCGCTCACCGCCTAAAAACAACATACGTTCCGTCACCCTGTCCCGGCCCCCGTAATAATAGGGGGAGCTGCTGCGGTTATGGTACTGACACATAGCGTACTGCTCTTCCACCACACATATTTCCAGAAAACGCAGCACCTTTTGGCTGTGAGGAGAAAACACCTCCGGCTGATGATAAAACTTCAGTTTTTTTCCATACTCCACCTGAGTTTGCTCCTGAACCGCCTCCACCAAAGAGGTAATATTTTTCACCACATAATTCTGGCCGGCTCCGATCTTAAACTCCACCGTCCAACCGTTATGGGACTGTAAGTGGAGAATCGGAGTAAGCTCCACCTTACCATTTACCTCAGCCTGGAAAAAGTGGGATTTTTCTCTGATGGACTGGGAGCGGATCCAGCCCAGCACCTCCCTGTCTGTGGACCGAAGCTTCTTTTGTCCTGTCCAGATCATCTGTCCGGCAACATTGCCGCTCTGTATCCGCCCCCGCTCATGCTCCAAAAGTTTCAGGGCTGTGCCCACACAATGCTTACACATTCCCTGGTATTTTACAAATGCCTGGCACTCACAGCCATACTCTAAAAAATCATCCTCCACCCGGTCGTAGACCAGCTCCACCTGGTACACATTGTCATAGCTTCCCTCCACCTGTGCGCTGGCAATGATCAGCCCACCCTGATTTTCCACTTCAAACTCCCGGACCAGTCCCCGTTTATATACCTGATTGCCCCTTGTATATGCTGGTGCGCCGGCATTTTCCCGAATCGGTTTCAAGCTGATCATATTTTTCTCCCATTACAAAAGCCACTGTTTATTCCAGATATTTTTTCAGTGTTGCCCGCACTGCTCCCGGCCCGGCGATCTCCTCCAAAAACATTTCCTCAATCCGCTCCCCAATTCCGGCCTCATACAAGTCCACACCAAAAATATTGGCATTGTTCAAAATCCCTTTCAGCTGACCAGTGTAGGATTCTGGTCTGCCCACCTCAATCCCCTGAAGGGTTTTGGTCAACTCCGGAATCATGGGATCAGCAGACAGCTCAAAACCTTCGCCCTTATCATCTACAGCCAGAAGGTACCGACACCAACCTGCCAGTGCCAGGGGGATCGCTGTCAGCTTCCTAGCATCCCCATATTTTGCCACATAGGATTTGATCGTCTCCCCGTAGCGGATTCCCACCTTCTGAGAGGTGTCTGTAGCAATGCGCTGAGGTGCATCCGGCATAAAGGGATTGGGGAACCTTACCTGGATCACCTCGTCCACAAAATCAGCAGGAGACAAAATGCCCGGGTCAGTCACTACCGGCATTCCCTCCACCAGACCGATCTGCTGAACCAGCTTCTTCAACTCCGGATCCTTCATCTCATCTGCAATCAGTGTATAACCCAGCACACAACCATAGACTGCCAGGGCTGTGTGAAGAGGATTTAAGCAGGTAGTCACCTTCATACGCTCCACCTTGTTGACCGTATCCCGATCTGTCATATACACACCGGCATTCTCAAGGGGTGGACGCCCGTTGGGGAACTTGTCCTCGATCACCAGGTACTGAGGACCCTCTGCATTGACAAAGGGGGCAATATAAGTTTTCTTTGATGTAATCACTGGATCCATATCTTCCACCCCGGCCTTTTTCAGCTCCTGGCACACAGAATCCGCCGGACGGGGAGTGATCTTATCGATCATGGTCCAGGGGAAGGAAACTTTCGCCTCATCAGACAGATAGCTCACAAACGCCCCATCCACATATCCTTTCTTTTCCCACTCCTGAGCAATCGTCAGGATAGAGCTCTGCAACTTCTCTCCATTGTGGGAACAGTTGTCCATGGAAACCACTGCCAGAGGATATCCCCCGGCTTTGTAGCGCTCATACAAAAGAGCACATACTACAGCCATGGCTGCCCCCGGTTTTTTTGGTCCATTCTCTATATCTTCCTGAACAAAGGGGAAAAAGTCTCCGTCTGCCCCTTTCAGTGCATATCCTTTCTCCGTGATGGTGAAGGATATCATCTGCAGATCTGGCGCTGCAAATATCTCCTTCAGCCGATTCCACTCCTCAGGCACATCAGAGCGGGCCTTCAGCGCCTCTGTGAGGGAGCCCAGCACCTCCTTTCTGGTTGACCCGTCTGCCTTCAGCGTCACTGCCAGCACCAGATTATCAAAGGGCTTATAGATCTTGTCAATCACATCAAAATCAAATGTCTCCACACAGGTAATTCCCTTGTCCAGCTTCCCCGCCTCAATCAGCCTGTCCGCCAGACTGCCGATAAAGATGCGGAAGATATTTCCCGCACCAAAATGTACCCACACCGGAGCCTTTCTTGTAACCTCCCCCACCTGCTCTACATGATAGGACGGAAGCTTGATCCCTGCCGCCTCCCAGGCTGCCTGCTCTTTGATTCCTGCTATACTCAATCTCATAATATTATGGCTCCTTTCTACCTTTCCTTTGTTTCTTCTTTCCTTAATTTAAGCAAATCCATGACTTTCCGAAAACCGCCCTCACGCAATCAGCGCCCGCACAGCAAAAAATGACACCACAATCACGCCCAATATGATTCTATAGTATCCAAACAGTTTAAAATCATTCCTCTTAATATACCCCATCAAAAACTTGATTGAGTAGATGGACACCAAAAATGCAATCACCATGGCCGAGATCAGATAGAAAATTTCCACCCCGGAAAACATTCTCTCCGCCCGCATAAAAAATTTAACAATCTTTAAAAGGCTTGCCCCAAACATAACCGGGATTCCCAGAAAAAATGTAAATTCTGCCGAAGCTGCCCTTGAACAGCCCAGCATCATGGCTCCGATGATCGTCACACCGGAACGGGAGGTTCCAGGCACCAGTGCCAAAAGCTGAAACAGCCCGATGTACAAAGCAGTTTTAAAATCAATTTGTGAGACCCGCTGCACCGGAAATTCTGTATAACGGTTACGATTCTCAACTAAAATAAACAAAACCCCATATACAATCAGCATGGCTGCCACCACAAAACCGTTGTACAGATGCTCATCCATCCAGTCATCCACCACCACTGCCAGAACAACTGGTACACATGCCGCCGCAATCTTGAACCACAGAAGAATCGTCTCTTGCCTCTGTCTGCCGGATTTGCCCCTGTCAAAGGGATTCAGCTTGCCAAAATACAGCACCACCACCGCCAGAATCGCTCCCAGCTGAATCACCACCTTGAACACATTCCAGAAATCCTCTGTCACCTTCAAAGGGATGATCTCCTCCAAGAGAATCATATGTCCAGTACTGCTGATGGGAAGCCATTCGGTAAAGCCCTCCACAATTCCAAATACTACGATCTTCAAAAACTCAATGATGTCCATAAAATGCTCTCTCTCCTACACATTCTCAATCTGCCAGTCAACCGGCATCAGCCCGTTGGCCTCCAAAAATTCATTGGTCTTGCTAAATGGCCGGCTGCCGAAAAATCCCCGGCTGGCCGACAAGGGGCTAGGATGAGGCGCCTCCAAAATCAAGTGCCTGGGATTGTTTAACATAGCCTTCTTTGTCTGTGCAGGACGACCCCATAAAATAAACACAATCGGCCGGTTCTGCTCATTTAAAACCCGGATCGCTGCATCCGTAAACTCCTCCCAGCCAATGCCTCTGTGGGAATTGGCCGCATGGGCCCGGACTGTCAGCACGGTATTTAAAAGCATGACCCCCTGTTTTGCCCATTTCACCAGATACCCGTTATTGGGAATATAACAGCCCAGGTCATCATGCAGCTCTCTGTAAATATTAACCAGAGATGGGGGAATATCCACATCCGGCTTTACCGAAAAGCAGAGTCCATGGGCCTGCCCTACGTTGTGATAGGGATCCTGTCCCAAAATCACCACCTTCACCTCGGAAAGAGGAGTAAACGCAAAAGCATTGAATATATCATCCGCATCAGGAAAAATCTGTCTTGTCTGATATTCCTCCTTTACCTTCTCATACAGCTGCCGGTAATAGGGCTTCTTAAATTCTGCCTCCAGCGGCTTCAGCCAGTCATTAGAAATTGCTCCCATTGATTTGTCTCCTTTCCTTTGTAATTACCATTATATCCGCACTGGAACACCACGCCCCAGAAGATACTCCTTCAAGTCCCGGATCTCCAGCTCCTTATAATGAAACAGAGAGGCAGCCAGAGCTGCATCTGCCTTTCCCACACTCAGAGCATCATAAAAATGTTCCATTGTTCCTGCACCGCCTGAAGCAATCACCGGCACAGACACATTTTCTGCAATCAGTCTGGTCAAATCATTGTCATATCCGTTCTTGGTTCCGTCACAGTCCATACTGGTCAAAAGAATTTCCCCGGCTCCTAAACGGTCTGCTTTCTGGGCCCATAAAACCGCGTCAAGTCCTGTATCGATCCTGCCCCCGTTTTTAAACACATTCCACCCGGATCCATCCGGCCTGCGCCTGGCATCAATTGCCACCACCACACACTGGCTTCCGAATTTATCCGCTGCATCCGAGATCAGCTTTGGCGTGTTGATCGCAGAAGAATTAATGGAAATCTTGTCTGCCCCCTCCCGCAAAAGCCTTTTAAAATCCTCCACCGTCCGGATTCCTCCGCCTACTGTAAAAGGGATAAACACGGTCTCCGCCACCCGGCGTACCATATCCACCACCGTCTCCCGATCATCGCTGGAGGCCGTAATATCCAGAAACACCAGTTCATCTGCACCGGCCTTATCATAGGCAGCCCCGATTTCCACCGGATCCCCGGCGTCCCGGAGATTTACAAAATTAACTCCTTTAACCACCCGCCCGTTATGTACATCCAGACAGGGAATAATCCGCTTCGTAAACATTATGCCGCTCCTTACTGCCACATTCCTTACAGGTCAACAAAATTTTTCAGTATCGCCAGGCCCACCCTGCCGCTTTTCTCCGGATGAAACTGGCAGGCATATATATTGCCGCTCTCCACTGCCGCGTGGATGTGAGTAATGTACTCCGTATCCGCTGCCACCTGGGATTCATCGGCAGCATGCAAATAATAGGAATGCACAAAATATACATAAGCCTGGTCCTCAATCCCGGCAAACAACCGGCTGTCTGGCTTAATGCCAATGGAATTCCAACCCATATGAGGAATCTTCATCCCTGGTTTTGAAGGGATCCGCAAAATCTCTCCCTTTAAAAGCCCCAGCCCCAAAGCCCCCGGACTCTCATCGCTGCGCTCAAACAGCAACTGCAGCCCCAGGCAGATTCCTAAAAACGGGATTCCCCGATCCACCACCTGATGAATCACCTTTTCCAGGTCATACTGTCTAATACGCTCCATGGCATCACCAAAGGAGCCCACTCCCGGAAGAATCACCCGGTCTGCTGACAGGATTTTCTCCGGGTCCCTGGTGATCTCCCCTTCCTCCCCCAAGGCTTCCAATGCCTTCTCCACACTTCTTAGATTTCCTGCATCATAATCAATAATCCCTGTCATTTCCGCCTTCCTCCAGCATCCCTTCCTGACAGCTGCTTGGATTTTGGCAGCTGTTTCCCCTCAGTTTATCATAAATGGCACGATTTCACAAGATTTACAATCCATTCCACTGAGTTCTCACCGATTCCGGCCGCCCTTTCCTTGATCTCCCCGGCAATCTGAGGAAACCGCTTGTTCACCCTGCACAAAAATGCCTTCTGATTAAAATATACCGTTTTCTCAAAAGGGAACCGGATCACGCCGGGATCTTTAAAGCCCACTCCCAGCTCTAAAATCAAAGTATCCCTGTTCAGTGTACCAGCCAGCCAATGGGTATACCGCTCCCACTGGGGAAGATATCCCGCCTCAATATAGACATCCGCCTCCCTTGTATTTCCTGTAAGAGGCGCACCGCAATGAGGGCAGCAATCATCCGGAATCTCTCCCGGCTCCCAGATATCCCTGGTGCAGGCTTTGGAACACTGACGCCAGGTCTCGTTGCCCCAGGGAGCCACAATCCTGTCCCGCCGGGTATCCTGCCCCACAGGCTTTTGGGGGAAAATCTGCTCCATTCGCTCCAGCATTTTTCTGTCAGCCTTGTCTTTGCAGGGAAATGGTTCTTCCCCTGCCGCTTCCCCAGAGACCACCAACTCTTTAAAGCTTCCCAGAGGGGTCTCATAGATCATGGCATCCACTGCCATAGTGATGATAAAATAGTCCTTATCCCGAACCAGCTCATAAAGACTGTCATACGCCCTCAAGATCCGGCTGTTTTCTTCGGATTCTCTTGTTGCTTTCCATTCTTCTCCCAGACCGATCAGAACCTTCTGGCTACTTGCCAGTCTTTTTTTCAGCTCCTTGATTGCTTCTGCTTGTTCCATCCTGTTACGCTCCTGACACTCCTGTATTTTCTATCACACCCATTCCCTCCCATGCAGTCCTTTTTGGATATTTTCAATCCTTCGCCCCTGCAAAATCCCCCCGCTCGCTGACCAGCCTATACCCGGCAGAGGCCACTCTTCTCCCCAGACATTCGCGGCACTCTGCCGCTTCCTCGCCGGTGCAGATCTTGTTATCATACAGATCGTACTGCTTCCGGTTCTTCACCGGAGAAAGGTTGGGCATCACCACATTGGCTCCCGCCGCCAGTCCCTTCTCCCGCCCTTTTTGATCCATGGTCCCCAGTGCCGTAGTGGCCGGCAGCAGTACCTGGGGAAGAAGAATGCGGATCACAGACAGTAAAAAAAGGGTAAGCTTAACACTCCCTGCCGGTTCCCCGGCAAACTCCGTGTCATGATGAGGGATGAACGGCCCGATCCCCACCATCTCAGGCCTTAGCTCCTGCAAAAAAACCAGATCCTCTGCCAGACATTCCATGGTCTGTCCCGGACTTCCCACCATAAATCCTGCTCCCACCTGGTATCCCAGCTCCTTTAAATCATACAGGCATTGTTTTCTCACCTTCAGACTCATGGCCGGCGGATGCAGCTTCCCGTAATGCTTCTCATTGGCTGTCTCATGGCGGAGCAGATACCTGTCAGCCCCTGCCTGCCGAAACAGACGGTAAGCCTCTTTTGTCTTCTCCCCAATGGACAGAGTAACTGCACAGTCCGGATAAGAGGCCTTGATCTTTTTCACCAGACCGGCAACCTTCTCGTCTGTATAAAAAGGATCCTCCCCGCCCTGGAGCACAAAGGTGCGAAAGCCCAAATCATATCCGCTTTTACAGCAGTCCAGGATCTCCTCCTCTGTCAGTCGATACCGGGCTGCATGGGAATTGCCGCAGCGGATTCCGCAGTAATAGCAATTGTTTTTGCAATAATTGGTAAACTCGATCAGACCTCTGGTAAAAACCTTGTCCCCATAATATTTTCTCCGGATCTCCTCCGCTGCCTGCACCAGTTTGGCTGCCGTGGCGGGATCCTCCCAATACTTTAAAAGCTCCAAAGCCTCTTTTCTTGTGAGCGAATGAGTCTTTATCAATTTCTCTGCTATTTCCATAATGGCTCTCCTTTATGCCCTCCACGCTTTTGCCAGGGCATCCCGTTTATCACCTTTTGTGAATCCATTTATATAGTAGTATAAACGATCTCATAAAGAATTACAATTGATTTTACTTGCCGAACGGATTATGAACGGGTTCCGTTTACTGTGAGCTTTCCCTGACTCCTCTTGCATTTTCTCCTGCTATTCTCTATACTATCCTTATACCTTGTTCCCCAGACATCCCATCTGCCGCCAAAGGAGACATGCTATGCAGATCACACACCTTGCCATCCGCAATTTCAAATCTATCCGCAGCTTAGAGATCCACAATATTGAAGGTACCCTGATTCTGGTGGGGAAAAATAACACCGGCAAAACCGGTATCCTCAAAGCCATCCGGGCTGCTTTTGGAAACTACTCTGTATCGGAAAATGATTTTAACGAAAAAAATCAGAACATTGAGATCTCCATAACCCTGCACATTACCAGCGAAGATCTCCTGTTATTCCACACCCACGGAATCGTCAGCCAATACAAACGGCCGGAAGCATGGAAAAAGGATTTCTTTGCCAAGCTCCCCTCCTTTGATGGGGAAACCTTGTTTTTCACCTGCATCATAAATCGCCACCAGGATATTCGGTACAATGACGGATTCCACAAGCACAACCGCTTTATTCCAGAACTTTTGCCCCGGTTGTATTTTATTGGCACTGACCGGCAGCTCACGGCTTTCCAGGAAGATCTTTTGATGTTCCAGGAGGATGAACAGCTGATCCGGCTGCGCTCCAATACCTGCCTGTTTCGTTCTGCCAAAATATGCAATCAATGCTTCAGCTGTATCGGCCTGATCAACCAGAAAAAGCCGGAGGAGCTGCAGCTTTACGAGACTGCCAGGCTTTTGGAGTACAAAATGTACCGTTTAAATCTCAATGATTTTTCCCGAAAGGTCAACGAAAATTATCAGAAAAATGGTGGGATTGAGGAGATTCTTTTCACTCTCACCTGCAACCCAGATGCCCTTTTCACCGTAACAGCAGAGGCCAGACGAGAGGATCAGCAGATTCCCGGCCCGGTGGAGGAGCTGAGCAATGGCATGAAGAGCATTTATATGCTGTCCCTTCTGGAAACCTACATTGAAAGTGAAAAGCGGATTCCCAGCATTATCATGGTAGCGTACCCGGAGCTGTTTCTCCACCCGTCCCTGCAGAAAAGCGCCGGAGCGATTCTCTACCGCCTGTCCAGAAAAAACCAGGTGATCTTTTCCACTCACTCGCCGAACCTGATTGCCAATTTTACCAGCCGTCAGTTATGCCAGGTGGTGACGGATGAGGAGCATTTTACCGTAGCCCGGGAGCATACAGATGTGGATCAGGTATTGGAGGATTTGGGCTATGGGGCCAATGATCTGTTAAATGTCAGCTTTGTGTTTATTGTGGAGGGGAAGCAGGACAAGAACCGTCTGCCCTTGCTGTTAAAGAAATATTACCCAGAGCTTCATGATGCCAATGGACGACTGTCACGAATCTCCATTTTGACTACCAACAGCTGTACCAACATCAAGACCTACGCCAACTTAAAATATATGAATCAGGTCTATCTGCAAGATCAGTTTCTCATGATCCGGGATGGGGACGGCAAGGACCGGGAACATCTGGCTTCTCAGCTCTGCCGGTACTATGACGAGAGGAATCTGGTGGATATTGATAAGCTCCCCAAAGTCCGCCGCCGCAATGTGCTGATTTTGAAATACTACTCCTTTGAAAATTATTTTCTGAATCCAGGAATCATGGCGCAACTGGGTATTGTGAAAAATGAGGAGGAATTTTGGCAGATTCTTTTCTCCAAATGGAAGGAATATCTTCACCGCCTGTCCAGCGGACGCCACCTGACCGAGGTGCTGGGAAAAGAGCTTGAGACGATAGAGGAACTGAAGGAGAATTTTGAGAACTTTAAAATCTTTATCCGCGGCCATAATCTGTATGATATCTTTTATGGACCCTTTAAACAGGAGGAGGCCGTTCTGCTGCAGCGCTATATAGACCTGGCTCCGAGGGAGGACTTTCAGGATATTTTAGATGCCATTGAAGCCTTCCCCTTTTTTGAGAGCCGGAAAAATCCGTGATATTACAATATAAAAAGGGGCTGCCGTAAAATATACGATTCTGCTTATATACAATATTGTTGGCAATGGCTGCAACATGGTATATTTTACAGACCAGTCATTTTGCGGCAGTCCCGTTTTTACCTGCAAATTACATCAGAGACTTATAAAGCGCCTTGATCTCCTCCACCGAAGTATCCCGAGGATTTCCCGGACGGCAGGCATCTGCAAAGGCAGACTCAGACAAAAAATCAACGTCCTCTGCCTTGACTATCTCCTTTAAATCTGCGGGGATTCCCACGTCCTGAGACAGCTTCTTCACAGCGTCCACAGCCGCCTTGCGGTATTCCTCCTGGCTCATATCATCTACATCCAACACACCCATGGCCCGGGCAATCTCCCGGTACTTCTCGCCCGTGCAGGACGCATTGTACTCCATTACTGTGGGAAGGAGGATTGCATTGGCAACCCCGTGAGGCGTGTCATATACAGCTCCCAGCGAGTGCGCCATGGAATGAACAATTCCCAGGCCCACATTGGAAAACCCCATGCCAGCCACATACTGTCCCAATGCCATGCCTTCTCTTCCCTCCGGCGTATTCTCCACCGCTCCCCGCAGAGAAGCGGAGATGATCTCAATGGCTTTCAGATGGAACATGTCTGTCATTGCCCAGGCTCCCTTGGTAATATAGCCTTCAATGGCGTGGGTCAGAGCGTCCATACCAGTGGCAGCTGTCAGCCCTTTAGGCATACTGGCCATCATCTCCGGATCCACCACAGCGATCACCGGGATATCGTGGGTGTCAACACACACAAATTTGCGCTTTTTTTCCACATCCGTGATTACATAGTTAATCGTGACCTCTGCCGCTGTGCCGGCTGTAGTAGGAACTGCAATGATCGGCACACAGGGATTTTTTGTGGGAGCCACCCCCTCTAAGCTTCTCACATCTGCAAACTCCGGATTGGTGATAATGATGCCCACCGCCTTGGCCGTATCCATAGAGGAGCCGCCGCCAATGGCAATGATATAATCGGCTGATGATGCTTTAAAGGCCGCTACTCCGGACTGTACATTCTCAATGGTGGGATTGGCCTTGATATCGGAGTAAATCTCATAATCCATTCCCTCTCCGTCCAGCACATCCGTCACCTTCTTGGTCACACCGAATTTGATCAGATCCGGATCCGAACACACAAATGCTTTCTTAAAGCCTCTTACCTTGACCTCCCCCGGGATCTCCTTGATAGCACCTGCCCCATGATAGGAAGTTTCATTCAATACGATTCTGTTTGCCATGGCAACGTTTCCTCCTTAAATAGAATTGTATGTATCCATCAGATGTTATAATTTTAATGATATGTAGTGAAAAAAGAAAGTGACAATCGATATCATCTGTCACTTTCTCCTGATTTTTGTGCATATGTGCCAATTAGTTTTGTGTGTTATTCCATATTCTGTTTCCGTAAAATCATATCAGATTGAAAAAACATCGTTTTCCTGCTTTTGTTTCATTCCAAAAGCCCCAACTGTTCAAATACTTTGGCCAGCCCGGGCGGCATAGCGTCCACCAGCCTGTCCGACATCTGCCAGGGCGTTTCTCTCATTCCTCCCAATACCCATTTTACTGTCATATAAACGGAACCCCGGCAATACATTTCCAGCTGAAACTGCAGATTTTCGTCCAATGGTCTGCTGATCCTATGGGCGAGCAGCCTGTTATAAAATTGCAGAATCAACTCAAAATCGTGTTCCTTAAGGGAGTTGTGATCATCGGACCGAAATGCCCCGGAAAAGAAGGCTTTCTCCTCCAAAATAAAGGCAAGCTTCCTGGCCAAGCTCTCCCGGACCGTGCTTCCCGTCTCAATCTTTCCCAGAGACTTTTGAACCATCTTGTCAAAATACCAGTTGATCAGATCATATTTATCCTTAAAATTCCGGTAAAAGGTCTGGCGCGTCAGACCGCATCCTTCCACAATATCCTTCACTGTAATCCGGTCTACTGGTGTGGTTTTCATACATCTTTTTATGGAATCTGCCAGCCTGTACTTTGTGTGCTCCTTTGCGCTCTCCTGCCGCCCGGAAATCCCTTCCATCTGCTCCTCCCCTCTTTTTGTCACTGATTCCCCTGTACCGCTTTATTCCTCCCCGATCTCAATCAGCATTTTCTTTACCTTCATCATGCGGTCACGCAAAACCGCCGCCTCCTCAAAGTTCAGCTCTGCCGCTGCCTGATTCATCTTCTTCTGAAGCTCTTTGGCCAGCTTCCCAAGTTCTTTTGCATCCATTGATTCCGGATCCTTTTCAAGGCTCTTGGACGTTGCATCTGCTGCCTTGGAAATAGCTATCAGATCCCGCACCGCCTTTTTGATGGTGGTAGGCGTGATCCCATGTTCTTCATTATATTTCTGCTGAATCTTCCGCCGCCGGTTGGTCTCATCAATCGCTGTGCGCATGGAATCCGTGATAACATCTGCATACATGATCACATGTCCATCCGCATTTCTCGCCGCACGGCCTATGGTCTGAATCAGGGAAGTCTCTGACCGGAGAAATCCTTCCTTATCCGCATCCAGAATCGCTACCAATGTGATCTCCGGAATATCCAGCCCCTCCCGCAAAAGGTTAATTCCCACCAGCACATCAAACACATCCATCCGCATATCCCGGATGATCTCTGCCCGCTCCAGAGTATCAATATCAGAGTGAAGATATTTGACCCGAATCCCCACATCCCGCATATAATCCGTCAGATCTTCTGCCATTCGCTTTGTCAGGGTGGTAATCAATACCTTGTTATGTCCCTCCACTTCCTTATTGACTTCAGAGACCAGATCATCAATCTGCCCTTCCACCGGCCGCACGGAAATCTCCGGGTCCAGCAGACCAGTGGGACGGATAATCTGCTCCACCCGCATCAGCTCATGCTCTGCCTCATATACATTGGGCGTTGCTGACACAAACATCATCTGATCAATTTTACTCTCAAATTCTCCGAAATTGAGAGGTCGGTTGTCTAAGGCAGATGGCAGTCGGAACCCAAAATTTACCAGAGTCTGCTTTCTTGACCGGTCCCCGGCATACATTCCCCGCACCTGAGGCAGGGTAATATGGGACTCATCAATAATAATGAGAAAATCATCAGGAAAATAATCAATCAGAGTCCACGGCGGCTCCCCCGGCTTTCCAAAGGTCAGATGGCGGGAGTAATTCTCAATACCAGAACAAAATCCAGTCTCACGCATCATCTCCACATCAAAGTTGGTCCGCTCCGCGATCCTCTGAGCTTCCAAAAGCTTATCCTCACTTTTAAAATAGGCCACCTGCTCTTTCATTTCCTCCAGAATATTCTCTGTGGCAAGCTGAAGCTTTTCCTTGGGAACCACATAATGAGAAGCCGGAAAGATCGCAATATGTCCCAGCTGCAGCTTACCCTCACCAGTCAGCCCGTCAATCTCCGTGATTCGCTCCACCTCATCCCCAAAAAACTCAATCCGGTACGCCTCGCTTCCAGAATACGCCGGAAACACCTCCAGCACATCTCCCCGCACCCGAAAGGTTCCCCGATGGAAATCCATGTCATTGCGGGTATATTGAATGTCAATCAGCTTGTGTATGATCTCATCCCTGTCCCGCACCATCCCCGGCCGTAAGGAGATCACCATCTCCTTATAATCGATAGGGCTTCCCAGGCCATAGATACACGAAACAGATGCAATGATAATCACATCCTTTCGCTCGGAAAGAGCCGCTGTGGCCGAATGGCGCAGCTTGTCGATCTCATCATTGATGGCTGAATCTTTCTCAATGTAGGTATCTGTGGAAGGGACATAGGCTTCGGGCTGGTAGTAGTCGTAGTAGGACACAAAATATTCCACCGCGTTACTCGGAAAATACTCTTTGAACTCACCATAGAGCTGTGCCGCTAATGTCTTATTGTGCGCTATTACCAAAGTCGGCTTGTT
>JAAWEL010000059.1 GCA_022794255.1 Lachnospiraceae bacterium | reverse complement strand
CAAAACCGTAGATGGGGGTTCGAGCCCCTCTTCCCCTGCTTCTTAAGTGAATGGCTGAGATTTCCTTTTGGAAATCTCAGCCGTTTTTTATTTTTTCTTGTTTATTGGATGCTTTTCTATCCCCAAACGTTTCATCGCATATTTAAGTCCAAAATATGCTGGCTTTGGATTTTCCTCCTCATCCAAAATCCCTGCATACGCCAGAGCTCCAACCTGAAACCGCTTTGCCACAGGGTACTTTTCCACATAGCTCCCCCATTGCTTCGGCGCATCACAGAAACTGAACACACTAAATTCCCTTACCTCTTTGAGGCTGTACATCAGCTCCAGAAAGCTCTGAAACCACTCCGATTGTATCTCCGGGTTCCATATATCATGCCAATACATATGGGTTGCCGGGAAGGGCCGTCCAAACCGCACCAGAGATGCAGGACGGTCAGAGGAGGACACCTCCAGCTCTGTCAGATGAATCGGCAGATGGTATCGGCTGTACCAGTTCTTGATGATCTCCCTAGATGAGAACAGATCGTAGGGATGGTCATGCCACTGGATCCCGATACAGTCAAAATCAATTCCCTCCTTTACACAGCGATCCAGATACTCATAGATTGTCACACACCACTCATTATCCCTGGGCTGGATGCTTTTGATCTGTCCGTAATCCTTTTGTATACGATTTAAATCCCCCCGATTCAGTCCGTATAGCTCTTGCCATTCATTGAAAAAATTCAGCATTATTTTACAGTCCGGAGCATTGCGGCGGACAATCTGATAGGCCTCCTTCATAATGACAAAATGCTCATCAAAGGTCATATTTTTGGCATTGGCCTGAATCGGCTCGTTGAAATCTATCAGATCAAAGAAATCTTTATATTCTCTGGTCAGAAAATCAACTCTCTCCAATACCAGTTTCTTTACTTCCTCATAGCTTAGCTTCTCAATCCAGGTATTACACTCCCAATTCGGGCTAAACCAAAACAGGGCATGTCCCCGGACAATCATTCCCTGCTCCTTACTCCACCGGATCATCTCATCCAGAACCTCATAGTACGTTTTTCCTGGCTCCGGCTCCAGAATCCCCCAGTGCGTAGGAACACACACACAGTTAAACAATTCACGGAAATATTTTTTCCATTGATCTGAACTTTCTGTAAATCCTTTGGTGGAACAGCCTACCAGAAAGTCATCCCGCATTCCGTCTTTTGCTATCCGGCTCTTCGCTTCATAGGAGACTATCTCTTCCCCGGCCCACAAAAGCTCACATAGTGCCTGAAGGCTCACCTCCTCTGAGGTTATCCCCGGTTCTAAAAGCACCCTTGCCTTTTCCAGGCGGGACTTGGACCGGGCCGGGATCCGGCCGAACGCATCCGCAACCTCCTTCTCATACTGATCTAGAGCAAAAAGACGGCTGCAGGCAGATTCATAGTAAAAATCCACCGGTTCCCCGCCAGGGAGATATCCCTCTTTGCAGTTGTCTGCAAAGAGGAGAGCTCCTCCGAATCCGGGAATCATAAGCTTGGTGAAAAACACTGCTCTGTCAAGGTCACTGTCAAATTCCATCACATCCCCCCGGTCTACCCCATAAACAGCCTGAGGCATACGGTCCACATCGTAAAGGACATAGGTGTCCATCTCGTTTTTTTGCTTTTTAACTCTGTAAATCATGGCACTTCTCCTTTTCTCTCTTAACCCATGCTCTTTAGTTGTCTGCATCCCGCTGCTTCCGCGCCTCGTCATAATCCCTTATGGCATTCTCAAGGCCTTCCCTCACATCGATCTTTCCATAATATATTTTCTCCATCCAGGGAAGCAGGGCTATATTGCGGAAGTCTGAAAAATAAGGATTTAAGGGCCCATAAGTCTTTGCTGACGGAAGAATCTCCGCCACCACACCGTAGATTTCCGGGTTCTGTGCCACATAGGCTTTAAGAGCCGATTCCCGCGGCGGGCAGAAGCCTGCGCAAAGACCTGCCAGCTCACATCCCTTTGTTCCCGTCATTACTTCATAAGCCAGCATCGTTGCCTCCATATGGGAGCTTTTATTATTCACAGAGACAATAGTGCCTCCCAGGAAATTTGAACCCTTGTCTGTAGGAGGTGCCGCTACCCCGATCTTATCCAGCCCCAAAGTTCCCCGGATATTTCCCAGCTCATTGCAGGAAGTACTTAAGCTGATGGCTGCCTTCCCCGATGCAAAATCAGAGGTTCCCACTGCTGCATCACTGTAATCGCACAGTCCTTCTGTGATGAACCGTTTCGTATACTCCATGGCATCGATCATAGTCGGCTCCAGTAAAAGAAGATTGTAATTGTCATCCCACAGCTGCTTCTGGCCGTGCATCAGAGAGACAAAAAACAAGGTTTGATCTGCATAGCCGGTGGTCTGAATCTGAAAGCCTGCCAGAGTAACCTTTCCATCCTCCCCCCGCTCTGTCAGCTTCTTGGCATAATCCCACAGCTCTTCCTTATTTTTAGGCACATCCGTCAGCCCGGCTTTTTCAAACAGATCCTTCCGATAAATCATGGGACGGACATCACACATCATCACTCCGTAGAAATGTCCGTCATAAGTGGCACAGTCAAGAACGTTCTGAGGGATATCTGTCCATCCGTCCCAGTCCTCTGGCAATACATTTTCCAGTTCCAAAAGATTTCCTGTCTGTACATAGTTGGGAAGAGGATTCATGCCTACCCCAAAAATATCCGGCGCGGTTCCTCCCGCAAAGGCCACATTCATCTTGGAATCATAATCCCCCCAGGGGATAACCAGGTAATCCACGGTGATCCAGTCGTAGGTATCATGGACCAGATCCGCCATACCCTTTGCCAGCTGTTCATAGCCCTCCCCGGATCCCGGCCACCACATAGAAATCGTCACCGGCTCATGGCTCTCCCCAGATGCTTCCGGTGAATGATCCTTTGATTCCGGCTCTGCTGCCGCTGCCTTTGTTGTAACCGGCTCTGTCTTGTTTCCTCCACCGCAGGCGGTCATCCCTGCCATCAAAACCCCTGCCAATGTAACTGCCAATACCTTTTTGAACATAGCTTGCTCCTCCTTTTTTGATGCTTTTTTGTTTAGGAAAGCTTTTTGCTTCCGCTTTCTTTTTCCATACCCGGCTCCCAAATTTCCTTTATGGTTTCTTCAATTTCCCGATTCATTTTCAGCCAGTCCTTCTCCTCAATCACAAACAAGCCCCCCTGAATATAATCCTTTATATGCTTTATCTGGCTTCCTCCCGCCAGAACCACCATCTGCCTGCTGTATCCACAAATCCAGGACGTCACCAGAGCCGTCATGCTGCATTGATATTTTTCACAGAGTGGGTTCCACTTTTCCAAAAGGACAAGGATGCGGCGGCGGGCCTTTGGCCTCCACCAAATGTTCCGGCTGCGCACATGCCCCTGAGGTATCACATAATCCATGGAAATTTCCCCGCTGAGCAGTCCCTGCTCCAGGGGAGAATAGGCCTGAAACAAAATCCCGTTTTCTTTACAGATATCTAAAAGCTGTTCCGCTTTTTCTCTGTCAAGCATACTGAACTTTTCCTGGATCACATCGACCGGACCATATTTTAAATATTCTATCAGCTCCTCCTTCGAACAGTTGCTCACCCCAATCCCACGGATCCGTCCCGCTCTTTTTAACTCCATAAGCGCCTCCATTGTCTCTGCAATCGGTGTCTTAAAAGGCTCTATGGCCTGGGCATGAGTCATATAAATATCCACATAGTCGGTTCCCAGATTGGAGAGGCTTTCCTCCAACCCCTCAAAAATCCCTTTTTTTGTCAGATTTCTGCGCAGGACCTTTCCGTCCCGCTCCATGTGAAAGGCTCCCGTTTCTCCTCTCCAGCACAGACCACATTTTGTCTGGATAAGGACCTGGCTTCTGTCAAAGCCCTCTATAGCCTTCCCCACCAGACGCTCGCTTCTTCCAAAGCCATACACCAAAGCCGTATCAATAAGATTGATTCCCGATTCCAGGGAAAAACGGATGGTATCAATGGCTCTCTTTTCATCCATCTCTCCCCACTGTCTGTCCCCACCCATAGACCAGGTTCCCTGACCAATAACAGAGCTTTTCATTCCTGATGGGCTCTCCTGTCTTAGAATCATAGAGTTCCTCCTGCTCCTTTATTTTCTTTTGTTTTCCATGCAGTCTTTGACACACTGGTCAATGTCTCTGTTGATCCTCTGGATATCCGCCTCTTTTAACTTTAGCTCCCCGCCCCGGATATATCCGAGAACATGCTCCACCTTTCTCCCTCCGCAGATCACATTCATCTTGTCATATCCGGTCAATGTCCAGGCAATCACAAGCTCTGTGGTTTCACATCCGTATTTCAGGCACAGATCGTTCCAGCCATCCAGCATATGTAGCACATGCCTGCGCTTTTCCGGCTGAAACCATTCTATCTTATTGCGGACATTGGTTGGATCTAACACATAATCCATACCGATTTTCCCTGTCAGAAGCCCTTGCTCCAAAGGCGAATAGGCCTGAATTGTGATCTGATTGTCTTTACATATAGGAAGAAACTCTTTCATCTTTTGTTGGTCCAGCATGGTGTAGCGCTCCTGCACTAAGTCCACCTGCCCATTCTGTAAATACTCCTTCAGCTGCTGAGTGGTGGCATTGGAGATTCCAATGGCCCGGATTTTTCCTGCCTTCCGGATCTCCTTTAGTGTCCCCATCACCTCGCTGATCTCCACAAGAAAAGGAGGCTGGGGCTGCTGGTGCGTCACATAAATATCAATGTAATCCACCCCCAGACGCAGCAGGCTGTCATCAATCTCCTCCAGCATAGCCTTCCGGCTTAGATTCCTGCGAATGGTTTTTCCGTCACGGCTGAGTATCTTGGTTCCGTTGTCATCCTTCCACCACACGCCGCATTTGGTCTCAATGACAAGATCTTCCCTTTTGTAGCGGCGGATGGCCTGTCCCACCAACATTTCACTGTGACCAAAGCCATAGGCCGGAGCTGTATCAATCAATGTGATTCCGTTTTCCACAGCCGTATCAATGGCCTTTATGGACGATGCATCATTCGAAACACCCCACTGCTTGTCCCCGCCCATGGACCAGGTACCCAGGGAAATAACGGATGCCGTTATGTCTGTTTTTCCAATCCTGTTTTGTTTCATTTTCCAAGATCTTCCCTTCTTTTTTTCTTCTTTGTAAACATACTTTCTCTATTTCAACCCACTGGTGACAATCCCCTGGGTAAAATATTTCTGGCAAAAGATAAAAACCAGCAGAATAGGCAGAATGGACATAACTGCCGCTGCCATTAGATAGTTCCATTCCACCCCAAATTCCCCCTTATATTTCTGTAAAGCAATCTGTACATTGTACATGGATTTTGAGTTGGTCATAATCAAGGGATAAAAATAGTCGTTCCAGGTACCGGTAAATTTAAGGATTGCAAAAGTGGCAAACACCGGCTTGCTTAAGGGCAGGTAAATATAGCGGTATATATCAAAGCTTTTGCAGCCATCTAAGGTTGCTGCCTCATCCAAAGCCCTGGGAAAACCCATATAATACTGCCGAATCAAGAACACCCCTAAAGGAGCCGCCAAAAACGGGATTATCAAAGCCCAATAGGTATTTAAAAATCCCATCCCTCCCTTTCCCCACAGATTGTTGCCTCCCATAAGAGGCACAGATTTCAAAAGAATATACTGAGGGATGATGTACACCTGACTGGGAAGCATCATACCGCTAAGGAACAGGATAAACAGCACATTTCTCCCTTTAAATTCCAGTCTGGCAAAGGCAAAACCTGCCAGGGAGCTGATTAAAATGCTGAGCATCACCACCATAAATGTGACGAAAGAAGAATTAAAGTAATATCTCCACCAGATATCTCCCCGCAGCACATCCAAATAGTTGGACCATTTCCAATGCTTGGGAAAGAACTGAAAGGCTGCAGAAATCGTTTCCTCTGGCGGCTTTAGGGAGGTGAAAAATGCAATGAACAAGGTTCCTAAGACCATGGCCGTCAATCCCATCACGCCGAGCCACACGATTCCCTCCACCATCCGTTTCTTCCTCTTTTTGTTAATCAAGCTCTCCATCTCCTTCCCGGTTTCCGTATTTAAAGAATACCAATGTCAGTACAAGAATGATCATAAACAGAACCACTGCCTGACTGGTTGCATATCCCATAGAATAATTTGTAAAAGAATTTACATAGATCTGATGGGCAATCATAGTTGTGCTGTTTAATGGCCCTCCTCCAGTCATAACCATGATCTGAGCAAATACCTGGAAGGAGGAAATCATGCACATGACCAGAAGAAAAAAAGTTGTTGACGACAACATGGGCACACTGATCTTAAAAAACTGAGCAATTTTTGATGCCCCATCAATCTCTGCTGCCTCATAAAGATAGGCAGGAATGGCCCGCAGGGCTGAAAAATATACTACCAGACAGTATCCCATCCCCTGCCATATTCCCATGAGAATCAGACAGCCCAATGCCAGCTTTTCGTTCTGCAGCCAGGACTGAGTGGGAATTTTGAATATCTTAAAAATACCATTTATCACTCCCACCTTGGAATCATACATATAAAGCCAGATCATAGAAGCAGCAATGGTGGATATAATGTAGGGAACATAAAATACAGCTCTGCAAAATCCGCTTCCCCTAAACCAAACCTGATTTAAGATGGCCGCAAGAACCAGCCCTAAGATGATATTAACCCCTACTACCACCAGACTGTAGACCACCGTATTCCCCACAGACCGGATAAAAACAGAGTCCTTCAAAAGACGGATGTAATTGTTGAATCCTACAAATTTCATCCTGCTCATATTGTAATTGGTAAGGCTCATAAAAATCGCGCAGACCACAGGAATCAGGACAAAAATCAGATAGATTATAAATGACGGCGCTATGAATAGATAAGCCGCAACGGATTGCTTTTTTTTCTTTTTCACAGGTTTTTTACACTCCTTATCACTTAGTAATCTTACTTTATCACAGATGATTCTGCTTTCCTTTACAATTTTTGATTCTTTTATTACCATATTCGTTTTTGTCTCACTTTTTTGGGAATTTTAGTAAAAATTTTTACTTTTTCCGACTAATTTCTTCAAACAGTTGCACAGACTGCTTCCTTTATATTATTATAGAAATGTAACAATATTCCTTAAGCACAAAATGAGAATCCCATGAAAAAACTACAATCCAGATTATTTTTTACCTATTTTGTCCTCACCTTTATGATTGTCTCTGTCATATTATTTTGCTTCTATCACTATATTTATCAGCAAATGACAGAGGACGTAAAGGCCTCCCGCATCGAGACTGTAAGCCATGCGGCAGATACCATTGACCATCTCACCAACATGCTTTTGTTTGCTATCAGCATCGGTCCCTTTCAGAACCAGTTTCAGGACATGCTTACAGAAGAAATGCCGGAGGATCCTTATGAACGTCTTCTGATTAAGCAGCAGGCAGAAGAAATTTTCCGCAATTACAGCGCCACCTATCAAAACCTGCAGATCAGCTACTATGCCACCTTGATCGGATTTAACGGATTTCAATACAGCAGCGCAGCCGCCTTCCGATATGACTTATTCTGCCAGGCTCCCTGGATTGATTCCGTATTGGAGGCCAATGGCCGTGTGGTCTGGATTCCCACTCAGCCTGACCCTTATGCAACCTTTTCCCACAAGCCGATCTACATTATGAGCCGGGCCATTCGCTGCGGAAGACGCCTGGTTCCTGCCGGTATTTTGTCTATCATGATAGACGAAGATGCCCTTTACCGAACTTATTCTACCTCCATCTCCCCTGACACAAACTATTTTATTGTAGATGGAGATAAAACTATTGTTTCTCATAAGGACAAAGAACTGATCGGTACCTGTTGGGATTCCCCCGTTCCCTTAGACATGGTTCAGAGCCGGACAGAACAGGCTGTGACAGGGTCCTCTGCTGCTGGCGGTGAGATCCTTATCAGCTGCCGGAGACTTGCCAGCTCTAACTGGTGGCTTGTAGAATCCATACCGATTCATACCTTGATAAAAACCAGCTCTCGTTTCCTGAAAATCATGGTATTCATTGCATTTATTTGTACAATTACAAGCCTTCTCATCTCCTACAGCATTTCCCGGTATCTGACCCGGCCTATGGAAGAATTGGACCGTGGCATGAAGGAAGTTTCGCAGGGAAATCTCCAACTTCGGTTGGCAAAAAAAACGGATGATGATTTGGGACGGCTGATTGACGGATTTAACCATATGACACAGGAATTTGATCATTTAATCCATCGCATCAAAGAACAGGCAAATGAAAAAAGAATTGCAGAAATTCATTTTCTTCAGGCGCAAATCAACCCACATTTTATCTATAATACACTAAATTCTGTTCGATGTATGACTATGATGAATAACACAAATGATGCGGCAAAAATCCTTGTTTTTGTCATTCATATGATGCGGACCGTATTAAGCGGTGAGAAAATGTTTGTTCCTTTGGACAGTGAACTTGCCACGCTCCGCGATTATATTGAAATCCAGAAAATCGTTTACAGTCATGCACTGGAGATGGAGATAAATATTAGTCCTGCTGTCCACATGTCCATGGTTCCAAAAATGATTCTTCAGCCTATTGTGGAGAACTCCGTTTTCCATGGAATTGTCAGAAATGAGTTAGATGGTCTTATCCAGATCCACGCATATAAGGAAGAAGAAAACGACCTGGAAATTCTCCATATTATTGTCTCAGACAATGGTCATATGGAAAGGGATGTCTATCTCTCCCTCAAGGAACGACTGGAATCCAACACAGAAAAATCTCTCAGCAACAAAAATCATATTGGTCTGTCTAATGTCCTTTTGCGAATCCGGCAGATCTATGGAGAACAATACGGATTGGAAATCCTGAAAGCTGATAACAAACAAACCAGCATTCATCTCTGGTTTCCCAACCAGATCTATGCTCCAGATATCAATCCCAAGGAGGCAGATTATGATTAAAATTTTCATTATTGATGACGAGATCCCTATCCGTCAATGGATACGATTCTGTATTGAACGGTCTGGATCCTGCTTTCAGGTTGCAGGAGAGGCCTCCAATGGAGAAGCAGGGCTGAAAGCATTAGAAAACATGGATATTGATATTGTTATTCTGGATATTATGATGCCAGGACTAAACGGCCTGGAGGTTCTTCCAAAGCTTAGTCAAATCCATCCTGGCTTAGGTATTATTATGCTGACAAATTTTGCAGAATTTGAATATATTCAGAAGGCTGTGCGCAATGGAGCTAGGGAATATTTTCTCAAATCTGAGATCACAGAGGAGAGCCTGATGGCTTGCTTAAACAAAATTGCTGCTTCCCAAAAACAAAATTCTCTCCTGCTGAATCTTTCCTCAGAGGCGGAGAGTCAGACAGTCCGGCTGCTCTGTGAACAGATCCTGCGTCATACTATCACCAGCCAAAAACAGTTTTTAGAGACTGCCAATAAATATCCACGACCTCTCTCTTATACAAAGAATCTGTTTGTAGTGGGAATCCGCTGTTTGTCGGAAGATATTGTCCATTTGGATCCGATTCCTCTGTCCGATATCTCGGAACATCTCACTGCCATGCATTCTGTTGTTTACAACAAAACCGACCTTTTTCTTGTCTGTGAGATGAATAAGCTAACCAGCCAGCTTATGATCTTTCATTCTATTGCCGGTATGCTGCGCTGGCTTTGCTCTCATATAAGTTATGCCTATTTGGGGATCAGCAACATTTACCAAAGCTTTTCGGATCTTTATCACGGGCTGAGCGAGGCGCTCATATCCTTAAACTCCGGGTTTTACAAAAAGCCTGCCAGCATCACATATATCTATGAGACAAAAGATGAAACTCTTGACCCGAATATTTTAAATTCCTGCAGCAGAGATATTCTGAATATTGCAAAAACATGTCCGTTTGAAGAACTGGAAAAAGGACTTTATCAGCTCTTTGATTATTTTCGTTCTTCCAGGCCATCCGATATCCAGTCTGTCAAAGATTACTTTTTAGAGCTGGTATATTTGATTCACTCCGTAACCATGTCCAATTCCCTGCAGTTTCAATTCCTGGATAAATCAGTTCATACTGAGTTCCGAAAAAGGCTGTCCGAAAGTATCTATCTGGATGATGTGCAAAAAGCAGTTCTGGAACTGATTGGCCGATTCTATGTCCCTCAAAATCCGGTCAAATTCAGTATGCCGGTGACAGATGCCATCTCTTACATAAAGGGCCATTACTGCGAAAATATCACCTTAAAGGAAACTGCAGATGCCATCCATATGAACGCAGATTATCTTGGACGCCTGTTTAAAAAAGAGACAGGGATCAGTTTTAATGCCTATGTAACTAATATGAAAATGGAGTATGCCAGCTATCTGATCAGCAATACAAATCTGAAAAAATATGAGATTGCAGAAAAGCTGGGTTTTACTAACTTCAGCTATTTTTCCAGACTTTATTCGGCATATAAATCACGATAAAGTCTTTGGATTGCGCTTTGGAGTACAAAGAAACACAAGTCCTGTTATGGTAAATGGACTTGTGTTTTTTCTTCAACGCTTCATATGAATGCGGTCCAGCCATTCTGCCACATCCTCTGTCCTGGCAAATTGATGCAGTTCATTCCAGAGTGTCAGGCTTCCTTCAGTTCCCAGTATTTCCTTACTGCACAAGACCAGCTTTTCTCTTAGAGCGTCCTGGGTCCAGTTTTCAATCTTATCCTCTTTTTTAGGAAATTCCTGCCGCTCTAACCTTCTTTTGTCCTTCAGGCGAATCCGAATATAAGTACTTCCAACACTCTGGTTTCCATCTTGTAGCGGGTCCACTCCATAATGGAACCGACTTCGCAAATATGTCATTTCCGGTTCCTGATAGTGAGTAGTTGCAAACTCCTCTGCATTGACCGGATGGCCGCTTAAAACCCAGCAGACACAAAAAGGAACACAAAACCGCTGCGCATACAAACTATCCGGCCATTCCATAGGCAACGAGAGATAATGATGAGGCGAGGTCTCACAAACCACTTCCTCAATCTCATATGGGGTAAACGCATAATGCTCTTTTAGCCATATTGCAGACTCAATTGCCTGATAGGCAGAAAAGCAGACCGGATACTTTTTTAATAACAGCCCTGGCGCTTCAAAAACCGATACTTTTCCCAAAAGATTCATCTGCTCCTGGAACCATTCTGCTTTTCCCCCAAATGCACAGATATACCCATCTGGCATAGTCATCAGATCTTCCCTTGTCTGAATTCCAGCCTTCGCATACAGCGCTGACTTTAACCCGCCAGATGCCGCATTCCCTACATGAAGAGAATTGGCTATATATCCTAAATTGCCCCGCAGACCACAGGAGAAAGTGCATGCAAGACCTGCTGCATATAAAAGTTCCTTCTTTGACAGCTTCAAAAGCTTTCCGGCGGCCATAGCTGCCCCCACAATTCCCACTGTGCTGGTGGAATGAAATCCCTTGATGTGATGATCTGGCATCAGGCTTTCACTGACCCGTCCTGTTACCTCCAAACCACAGAGATAAGCCTCCAACACCTCTCGTCCACTTTTATGAAGCTTCTCTCCCAGCCCTAATACAACCGGAACTAAAACCGCGCTGGGATGCCCCGGGCGTTTATAAAATAAATCATTGTACTCACAGGAATGAGCCAGAACACCGTTTAACAGCACTGCTTCTGATAAAGTCACACTTTTATGTCCGAATCCTATGATTGTTGGACTGTCCAAGTCTCCCTTTTTACTCAAATCAATCTCCAAGGCAGCGCTGGTACGGCGTACCTGTTCTGAGGAAACACCTGCAAACATAGCAGCAATTGTATCTATAAAGGCTCTTTCTGCCAGCTCACATATTTTTTCTCCTGCTTTATTCCATGAAAAATCAAATACAAATTCATGTATTCTGCCGGCCATGGCTCCTCCTTATCTTCCGATAGCTCCCCAGCATTTCCGTTCGGCTGTAAATGCCGCTTCACGCTTGTTATTTTACCCTCTGAAGAATTTCCATAACATCCTCCGGAGTAAAATCGCAAAGCTGAGACACCCTTCTGCCATTTCTGGTACACTGATCTACAATCAGCGGAAAATCTTCTTCCTTTACCCCAATTTCATGCATAAATCTGGGAAGTCCCAAAAAATCGATAAAGGATTCCATATGCTCAATCCCCTTCATAGCTGTTTTCTCCGGATGCTCAAAATCCATATCCACATTCCATATCCGGTTTGCAAATTGAGCCAGGCGCATGGGTGCTTTTTTTACTGCCTGTCGCGCCCAGGACGGAAATACAACCGAAAGGCCTGCACCATGAATGATTTTCGGGTTAACCGAATGCATCTCCTCTTCAATCAGATGGATCCCGCTTCCTTTTAAGCGTCCGCAGCCAATCAAATTATTATGAGCCATAGATGCGCCCCACATAACCGCCGCACGGGCCTCATAGCTTTGTGGATTTTTCATTACCTCATAACCGGCCTCAATAATCGATTTAATAATTCCCTCCCCCACACGATCTGAGAGCATTGCATCTGTGGAAGAAGTCATATAACGCTCACAGGCATGCATAATACTGTCAAACACCCCACAGGCTGTCTGGAATGGGGGAACCGTATAAGTAACCTCCGGATTCATCACAGCAAAAAGGGGACGATTGGCGTCATGATGAGCACCTCGTTTCAGGTTCATCTTCTCATTCGTCAAAACCGTAGCCGTGCTGGTCTCAGAGCCGGCAGCTGCGGCTGTCAAAACAACTCCTACCTTTAAAGTCTGATTACAATCCGGCTCTTTCTTTCCCTCAGCAAAGGCCCATACGTCTTCAATACTGGTATGAACGCCCAGGGCAATCCCCTTGGCAGAGTCAATCACGCTGCCACCGCCGATAGCCAGAATAAAGTCCACACCCTCTCTGCGACAAAGCTCGATTCCTTTTTCCACCACTCCAAGAGTGGGATTTGGCTCCACCCCTAACATTTCCACATATTCAATTTCTGCATCTTCCAGGAGACTCTTCACCTTTTTGTATATGGGAATCCTTTGGGCAAAATCCTTGTCATAAGTGTGAAGAAGCACCTTTTTAAAACCGTTTCCTTTGATAATCTCTGGGATCTTATCCTCTGCATCACGTCCAAAGATCACGCGGGTTGTCAAGTTAAATTCAAAATTAAGCATATTGTTTTTCTCCTTATCAATTTATCCGTTTATACCTATCTGTCAGGATCTATGGAGATAATACTGTCTACCAGCTCCTGAGAAATTCCCTTTCCATCCCCCACAAGCTGCTCTCTAACCTTTTCAGAAGCTGCGTCCCACTGGGCCTGTTCCTCATCCGTCAGCTCCACAACATCAATGCCTTTCTCTTTCATTTTTTTATAGGAAGCGTCTGTGTAAATGATATTGTTCTCATCCTTAAAGGTATCGGTCTCCTCGGCACATTCCTTTATAATCTGAAAAAGCTCAGAGTCAAGTCCACCAAGATTTTCAATTGCGCTCTTTCCTATAAGCTTGGCACCTGCGACCCAAGACTGATTGACTGGGGTAAAATAATCAGTAACCTCAATCATACTGTTGATGTCAATAATATTAGCCTGATTGTAGGTGGCATCGATAACGTTCGTGTTAAGACCGTTATAAACCTCATCAAAGGGCAGAGATATGGAGCTTGCTTTCCACTGGTCAAATAAAGCCATCTCAACACTAGAACCCGTGGAACGGATCTTCTTCCCTGCTATGTCGGCAGGAACTCTTACGGTACTTCCCCGTCCGGCAATTCCCCGTGGCTCACCGGAATCGATATTGATCATGAGAGCATAAAGTCCAATGGAATCATACATCTCCTTGTTCACATTTTCCATGATCTCACTGTTACAAACTGCCCGCATATGCTTTGCAGAGTGGAATAATCCCGGCAGATCAAAGAACAACATGGCATCTGTAAACTCTGACATATTTCCTGCAGAGCATTTGGCGATATCAAGGGTTCCATCCATACATGCCTGAGTAAGCGCTTTGTCCGATCCCAGCTGAGAAGCCGGATAATATTCAATCTTTACTCTTCCATCTGTACGCTCCTCCACCAGCTCTATAAACTTCAAATTCCCCTGTCCGTCTCCCGACTCATCCGTGCAGGTGTCTCCAAATCTCAAGACAATTGTATCCTTTGCAGCGGATTCTTCCTTTTTTTCCGGTGCTTCTGTCTCGTTAATGCTCACATTTTCCGTTCCAGCTGCTGTCGTAGCAGCTGTTTGCTGATTTCCACAGCCCATAATTCCCATCATGAAACCTGCAGCCAAAAGAATATTCCCTAATATTTTTTTCATTTAATCTCCTTTTTCTTTTTAAGATAATATGGTCTCTGAACCCTTATCCCTTCTGTAAACATTCACCGGATTTTTCACAGGTTCACCCTTTGCAAACCGGACTGCTTCCTCGGCTACTTTTCGTTTCAGCTCCAGAGATGATTCCTGAGAATACCAGGCCATATGTGGACTGCACAGGAAATTATCAAGGGCAAATAAGGCAGCTCCCACCTCCATTGGCTCCTTCTTTACCACATCCAGGGCAGCCCCGGCAATCCATTCCTCTTGCAATGCTTTCAAAAGATCTTCTTCATTGACTATTCCTCCCCGGGCTGTATTCACCAGGATGGCACTCTGCTTCATCTTTTTAAATGCGGTTAAATCAAACAAGCTTTCCGTTTCCCGGGTCAAGGGACAGTGGATGGAAATCATATCCGCTTCTGCCAGCAATGTATCAAAAGACACAATCTCCACCCCTGCTTCTTTTGTCCCCTCCTGATAGAGAGGATCACAGGCAATCAGACGACATTCAAAGCCTTTAAGCCTTTTTGCAAGAGTACGTCCGATTCTTCCCAGTCCGACAATTCCCACTACGGAACCAGGAATCCGGCGAACCGGGATTGCTTCCGTATAATTCCATGTTTTATGCTTGGTGCAGTCGTTTATATAGCAGATTTTCCTCGCCAGCGCCAAAAGCATCCCCATAGCCTGATCAGCCACCTCATTCATGCCATAATCCGGCACATTACATATCTGCACCCCCAGATCCGTTGCTGCTTCCAGATCAATGGTGTCCACTCCCACCCCATAACGAACGATCATCTTCAGTTCAGGCCTTAACTTTTCCATGACCTTCCTGGTAAAGGGGCCATATTGGGTCATCAAAATCTCTCCGCCCTTTGCCTGCCCGATCAAATCCTCCTCTGTTTTGCATACCAGATGTTCAAAAGTCATTCCTGCCCTTTCAAACACCTCTTCCTCCTGAATCATGTTATCGTGATCACAATCCGTAACAATAACTCTCATTTGTGATTTCCTCCTATTTCACCAGATATCCGCCATCTACCGGGATCAGAGCCCCATTCAGATAATCGGATGCCGCTGAGGCAAGAAAAATCACTGCCCCCTTCATATCCTCGCCAGTCCCCCACCGATGGGCCGGAATCCGGTCGGTAATCTCTGCATAACGGGGATTTGCAGGATCAGTCAGGGCCGCGTTCATCTCTGTGTCCATATAACCAGGGGCAATACAGTTGACATTGATCCCTTTGCCTGCCCACTCATTGCAGAAAGCCTTGGTCATCTGGGTGACTCCACCCTTGGAAGCCGCATAAGCCGGAACAGTAAATCCTCCGAAAAATGCCAGCATGGAAGAAATATTAATGATTTTTCCTTTCTTTCCATGAGCCATAAATTCCTTTGCCGCCATCTGGCAAAGCTCAAAGGGAGCTGTCAAATTTACATTTAACACATCCTGCCAATCCGCAAGAGGAAATTCTTCGCTTTTATGCCTCCTTTGGATTCCGGCACAGTTGACCAGAATATCAAGGCCTCCAAGAAGCTCTACTGCCTTCAAAAAAGCCATCCGGCGACTGTCACAATCGCTTAAATCCACAGCAATCCCTATACAGGAAAACCCCTTTTGGCAAAAGGCTTCTGCTACTGTATACACCTTTTCATTACTTCCGAATATAACAACTTCTGCCCCGGCCTCCATGAGCCCTTCCGCCATTCCGTGACCTAATCCTCTGGTTCCACCTGTGACAATAGCCTTTTTACCTGTAAGATCAAATAAATTCGTCATAAGCCTTCTCCTTTAAAACCGGAACATTACCTTCACGGCTCCTGTCCCCTTGGTAAACAAAAGATCAAATCCCTTCTGGGCATCCTCCACAGGCAGCACATGGGTGATAATTTTCTCATAATCCGGATCCTGGGCCATGGTGACAGCAATCTCAAAATCCTTCTGTCTGTACACCCGGCAAAAACGGAAATCTGTCTCCTTTGCCATTCCCTTAAACAGCGGCATGGCTGCCGGCTTCTTGTAGGAAGCAATGATCACAATATGTCCCCGAACCTTCACCAGATCCAGAAGCGTATCTGCCACTGCCTGCACTCCTGCACAATCGTATACCCAATCAAAGCCGCCGGCCTTTAAGTTCTCTCTTCCGAAATTACTCATATCCGTACTTGCAGGGTCTATTACCTGAAATCCCAGACTGGCTGCCAGACTTGCGCGGGTTTCATCTGTCTCTGAGATAATTACCTTCGATGCTCCAAATTTGCGCAGAGTGATCGCTGTGGCAATTCCGATTGTGCCGGCTCCCAGCACAATGGCGTTGTCTCCCGGCACAAAGCCGGTTTCCCGAAGAGCATGAACTGCCACGGCAATAGGCTCCACAAAAGCTGCCACCTTATCAGAAACCATATCCGGCACAGGAATAATCTTATCAACCGGGCAGGCCACATATTCCGCCATTCCCCCGTCACAGTCAATCCCCAAAAGTCCCAGGGTATTACATACATGGGTATTCCCGGTTTTGCATGGTTCACAATTCCCACAACTAAGCAAAGGATATACGGTTACCCGGGTCCCCTTAGGAAGTCCCGGGGCATCTTGTGCCATTTCTCCGGAAAATTCATGGCCAATAACCAGAGGTGCCTTTGCTCTGGGATGGGTCCCTCCATAAATATTCAAGTCTGTTCCGCAGATTCCTGCGTGAGACACTTTGACAAGCGCCCACCCCTCCGGTACCTTTGGCATGGGAACATCCTTCACGGCAATCTGCCCCGCTCCCTTATAAACAATCGCTTTCATTTTGTCTCCTCCTCGTGGAATACTTCCTATACAGTAAATCCAATTCTTGTAACTGCAATTTCCAAATCTCCCAGGGCCTCCGCTGTTGTAAGCTTCCCATTGGCATGATCAATCATTCTGTCATATAAAATTTCGCCTGCCTCTTCTATACTCATATCTTTCGTAATCACTGCACTTAAGTCCACATCAATGTTCTCACCAGATTTTTCCATGGTGCGGTTGTTTCCTGTAACCTTAATGGTAGGCACAACCGGATTGCCCAAAGGATTCCCCTTCCCTGTGGAAAAAATAATGAGCTGGCACCCTGCTCCTGCTAAAGCTGTGGTATTTTCCACCCCGCCGGTAGGTGCATCCATCAGATACATTCCCGGCTTTTCCGGCTTCTGAGAACAGGTAAGCATGTCCTGAATTGGTCTGGTCCCTCCTTTTTTGATGGATCCCAGAGCCTTCTCCTCAATGGTGGACAAACCACCCTTAATATTGTCCGGAGCCGGATTAAAACCGTTTAAATCCACCCCGATACTTTTGATGTAATCCTCATACCACTGAATTGCCTTTACGATTCGCTCTCCCAGCTCCGGAGTAACCGCACGGCCGGTCAGGTTGCTTTCTGCCCCCATCCACTCAGTAGTCTCGGAAAGGATCACCGTTCCTCCCTCATCCACCAGCCGGTCTGCCACTGCACCGGTAGCCGGATTTGACACCACCCCGGAGGTTGTATCCGACCCGCCGCATTCCACTCCCAGACGCAGCTTCTCTATGCCGACCTCCACCCGCTTTACCATGGATGCCTCTATAATCAGTTCTCTTGCTGCCCGCACAGCCTGCTCCGTACATCCTATGGAACCGCCACATTCATCCATAGAGAAAACCAGAGCCTTCTTGCCCGCTGCCCGGATTATGGCAGCGATCTTCTCTCCAATGGCAGGCTCCAAAGACACCACCACAGCAGAATGAACATTGGGGTTGGCCCCGATGCCGCCCATGGTCCGGATGTGCAGCTCCATATCCGGACCGATCTCTCCCCGGCCAAAGCAGGGGCAGACCGGTATGGTACCATGAATCATCTGGGCCACACGCCTGGCCACAAAATTTGAATTATCTGCTGTGCTGATAACTGCCACATAATTTCTCACCCCATAACTCCCGTCCGGCCGGGCATAGCCCAGAAATGTTTTTCTCATCGTCCTAACCCCCTTATACTCTCCACATTATGTACATGTACCCAGTCTCCCTTTTTTATCTCATGGGTACATCTTGCCACCGGCTCTCCGTATTTATAGACACAGCAGCCCACAGCAATGTCTGTCAAGGCGATTTTGTGACCGTAGGGAATTTCATCCCTGACCTGTATGTTCTCTCCTTCCACATCAATATCCTGATCTGGCACCAAGTCATCCAGAACAATTGCCACATTGTCCTTTGGAGCAAATTTAACTACTTTTCTCATGTTTTGTTCTCCTTTTCCCCGAATATAAATGTCTCTTGGGGATTATCCTTCCTTTCGCTGGTCTTAATCCTGCTTCTGCATCCCTCTCATCAGTTCTCCTCCATCCACCAGAACGGTTGTACCTGTCATAAATCGAAAACCATCGCTGACCATACAAGCCACCACATCTCCGATGTCTCGGGGCTGGCCGATTCTGCCAAGAGGAATGGACTTTAGCTTCGCCTTTAAATTTTCTTCCTCTCCATATACATTCCTGTTCATGTTGGAGAGAATCACTCCCGGCGCGCAGCTGTTTACGCGAACGCCGTAGGGACCAAGGCTGGAGGCCAGAGCCTTTACCAGCCCCTCCTGGGCGTATTTAATACTGGAGTATACAGCCAGATTTCCCATGGCACTGATTCCATTGATGGAGGTGATCACAACAATATTGCCGGATTTCTGTTTTTTCATAATCCTTCCGGCGCGGATCACTCCATAGAGGGTTCCCTTAAAGTCTGTATTAATAATCCGGTCCACCGCTTCCATCTCGGTCTCTAAAAGCTCTGCCCGATAGTTGATTCCTGCATTTGCCACAAAAATATCCATCTGCCCATGAAGATCCTGATGCTTTTGGAAAAATTCCTCCACCTGATCCTCCACGGTTATGTCTACCTGGTAGGACTCACAGCTTCCGCCTTTTTCCCGGATCTGTCTCTCTGTCTCGTCAAGTCCTTCCTGATTTCTTCCCAGCAAAGCCACATGGGCCCCAAGATTCGCCAGGGACACGGCGATCCCACGTCCAATGCCAGAGCTTGCCCCTGTCACCACAGCCTGCCGGCCTTCCAGCGAAAATACTTCTTTCACATAATCCAGATTCATTTTCCACCTCATTTCCTGTCAGTCCAGCACCGCAACCATTCTCGTATAGGCGCCAGAACCCTCTTTGACCTTTAAAGGCATACAGATAGTCTTAAATCGATGTTCCGGCACCTGATCCAGGTTTACTACACATTCAATCACCGGTATTCCATATCTGCAAAGCAATATCACATGGGCTGGCTTTTCTTTTTTTCTCGGATCATCCACTGTAAAGGAGTCAATCGCCACCATGGACACCTGCTTATCCGCCAGGTACTGAGCCCCATCCTCGGTCAGATAAGGAGATTTGTTGTAATCCTCCTCCTCATAGCGATGGAACGAGCCCGTATTCAGAATTACCATATCTCCCGGCCGTATTTCCCCCCATTTTTCTTCTGCCTCCCTAATATCCGTTTTGCAGATTTCTCCATACACATCCCGCTCAATATCCAGCATGAGTGTGGGTACCATATAGAAAAAATCAACCGGATATTCATCAATGTTTTTTCCGTCCATACAGAAATGAGACGGCGCATCAATGTGGGTGGCCACATGAGTGGTAATGGTAAACTGTTCCATTTTGTTGGTATAGCCCTTGATTGCTTCCTCCTGGGCCGAGTGCATTAAAACATACCGCATCTCTACAACCGGAGCGCTGGGCGGCTTTGGCATATTGTCCCGCAGCTCCGTTGATAAATCAATCATCTTCATATTTTGTCCTCTGCTTTCATCTCTATATTTAAAGAGCCTGCTAATACAGGCTCTTTTCTCCACTGCAGTTTTCAATACAAACCAAAAAGCTTAGGCAGGAAGGTAATCAGCCCTGGCACATAGGTAATGAGTAGCACAATCGCAATCTCAGCCATACAAAAGGGCAAAATAGCCTTCATGCAAGAGGTTACAGGTTTTTTTGCAATCGCCGAACCGATAAACAAAGTGGGCCCAAAAGGAGGAGTACAAATTCCGACAGCACAGTTAATACAGAATACCACTCCAATTGCCAGCGGATCCACCCCATAAGAAACTGCCATTGGAACTAAAATCGGAGCAAAGATCAAAATATTGGCTGAGCATTCCATCATGGCTCCCAAAATCAGCAAAATAATATTAATCAAGAACAGCACCACATATTTACTGGATATATGAGCTGAAATAAACTGAGCGCACAAGGTTGGCACACCAGAGAAAGCTACCAGATAGCTTAATGGCTTTGCCGCCGCATTGATCAGCAAAATACCTCCGGCGGTTGTCATGCTTGTCACCAATGCCTTCCATACCTTTTCTTTTGTCAGTGTGCGATAAAAAAATTTCCCTACCAGCAATACCCATACACAGGCAATGGCGGCTGACTCCGTTGCGGTAAACCATCCGGTAAATATACCTGCCATGATAATCAAAGGCGTTACAATCGCAGGAATACACTCGATGACTGTTCTCACAGCCTCCTTTACAGGAATTTTCTCCTCATCCTTAGGATAATTATGCTTTTTGCTGAGATAAACCACAATCGTCCCCAAAGCGATTGCTGTGAGAATACCAGGAATCACTCCTCCCATAAACATGGCGGCTGTGGATACAGACATGGTGGAGCTATAAACCACCATGGGAATACTAGGCGGAATCATGGGACTTAAGCAGGAAGAGGATGCTGTCACTGCCACTGAAAACTCTGCATCATATCCCTCCTCCTCCATGGCAGGTATCAGCATGGAGCCTACGGATGCGGTATCAGCCACCGCAGAGCCGGACATTGCAGCAAACAATACAGATGCCAGAATGTTCACATGAGCCAGACCTCCCCGCAAACGTCCCACAAACACTTTGCAGAGACGCATAATATCCCGGATCAGCCCGCACTGCATCATCAGTTCTCCAGCCAGGACAAACATGGGAATCGCCAGCAGGGAGTAAGAATCAACTCCCTGATAATACTGACGGAAAATCATGTTAAGAGGCATCTCCCCCCATATCTGTAAAGCCAAAAGTACACTGGTACACATGCCAATTCCAATAGGTACTCCTAAAAATAAAATGCCAAACAGTAAAAGGAACAAATAAACAGCCAGTTGCATTATGCCCCCTCCTTTCCCATCAAACTCAGGATATCATGAAGTCCTCCGTCAATGGTATGGACCAGCATAAAGATTCCTCCTACAAACAACCCTAAAGCCGGCCAAAACAAAGTGATGGGAAGCCCAACTGCCTTTGATTTCATGTAGGACGGAAGCATCTGAACTCCCACATGAAGAAAAATCACCAAAAAATACAAAGTAATCGCTCTTGCAATCAAAGCTGCTGCAAATTTGTTTTTTCCATGAAACATGCTCACAAAAAATTCAAAGCTGACCAACTCACAGCGTTTCATAGCCACACTGGATCCGATAAATGCCACCCATATCATCAGATACCTGGATGTCTCCTCCGGCCAGGCAAAGGAAAATCCAAAAAGAGTACGTGGTATAATGGCAAATATCATGGAGATCAGAATCCCGATCCCACAGATTCCAATAATCATTTCACCAATTTTCATGCAAAATCCACTCAGTGAATCCAGTAGATGAATCAAATCTTTCATAACACCAAACCTTTCTCATGTCTGCTATTCTTTTGCCAGCTTCTGAATTTTATCAACTAAATCCTGACTGAATTGTTTGCCCTCACCAACATACTGATCCCAAATGGCATGAGATTCATCAAACCATACTTCCAGCTCCTCATCCGTCAGTTTCACCACATTCACATTGTATTTTTCGGCCATATCCTTATGAGATTCTGCCACAAAACTAAGCCACTGTTCTGCCTGCCATGTTTCTGCCTCACGGGCACATTCCAATACCGTCTTAAACAGTTCCGAATCCACACCGCCTAATTTTTCAATAGCAGTAGGCCCCATAAATTTTACGGACAAGCACCAGGACTGATTAAACTGCACCCAGTTGTCAATTACCTCTGAACAGCTTTCCTGATTCAGTATATATGCCTGATTATATGCCCCGTCAATCACTCCGTTTTGAAGAGATGTATATACCTCTGTCATAGACTGGGCAATGGAGGAAACACCCCACTGATTAAACAGGGCCATCTCAATAGGAGCACCTGTAGTACGCAGTTTTAGTCCCTTCGCCTGATCCGGAGTGCGGATTTCTTTACCAGTAGTTCCAAGGCCTCTCGGCTCATCAAATTCAAAAATCATTGCATACAGGCCGGTCTCCTGATAAATATCATCAATAAAATACTGCCGCATCTCGGGATCCTCCACAACCGTCCTGGCATGCTCAAAATCCCGGAACAAGCCTGGAAGATCGAAAATGGCAAGACCATCTGAAAATTCTGTAAGATTTCCCGATGTACATTTACACATATCCAACGTTCCATCCAGACATGATTGGGTAATCTCCTTGTCCGATCCCAAAGAACACCGATCAAAATACTCAATCGAAACCTGTCCGTTTGTCCGCTCATTTACCAATTCAATGAATTTTGCATTTCCCCATCCATCTGGATTAATATCTGCACAGGTATCTGCATAACGCAGTTTTATCACTTCCTGAGAAGGAGCTGATGCTTCCTTTCCTCCTGCACCGCTATCTTCTGCCTCCTGTGATACCTGAGATGGAGAAGGGGTTGAAGTGTCTGCCGCGTTTTTGTTCCCACATGCTGCCAATGCACATGTCATTATCATGGTCATTCCTAAAGCTACTGTTTTTCTCATTTCTTCCTCCTTTTAAATTACAGTGTCCCTAAAATGGAAATCTATTCCATAATGGAACTTTTTTACTTACAGTTTTTGTTTTTTATTCCCTTTACGCCTCAATTATATGTCAAATTTAACTAAAAGTAAATCTATATTTTCCATTTTTATAAGCATTTCCACTAATATACATCTATTTATGAAAATATTTCCATTCTGTTCTTTTTGTGCTATAATATATATTATTTCCATGAAATCATACAGCTTATGTAAAGGAGCCTTTATGAACATCAATGATTACATTCACAAGGACCTAAATCTAAAAGACGAAACCAACGAATATATCAGCCGGATCAGCTCACAATATTCCTTTCTGCCCAAACAGCAAAAAAAACTGGCAAAATATATTCTCTCTCATCAGGACGAGGTAATTCGCTGTTCCATCACCACGCTGTCCCGCAAAACCGGTATTGCAGCATCCACCATCACCCGCTTTTGCCAGTCTCTGTCCTACTCCGGCTTCAGCGAAATGAAATTCCATATGTCTCAAAGAAAGCTTCCTGACAATGAAGAAACATTGATCACCAAGACGGATTCCATGGATATGGTTGTAGAAAAACTGTTAAAAACCGGCTCTTTGTGCTTTTCTGAGACATTGCGCACGATTGATTTAAAACAGTTAAAGGAAATCATCCATGCTCTTCAAACTGCCCACACCATCCATATCTATGGTCAAAGCAGTGCCCATATCTCCTCCCTGTACGGACAGCAGATGCTGATGCTTGCCGGGATTTTGAGCCAGGCCTACAATGATATCGTGGATATGAAGGTAGCTGCCAGCCTTCTTACAAAAAATGATGTGGTGGTGGCTTCCGCTTACAGCGGGGAGGCCAAAAGTGTCAATGTTCCTCTTTCCCTGGCCAAAGAAACCGGCGCCACCATTATTGCCATCACGTCCGCCCCAGATTCCACTATGGCAAGACTGGCTGATTATATTCTCTATTACAGCCACGATATCCCGGATGATATGCACTACATGTTCCTTCCCAACATCTGTGAGATCACCATCTGGGGAATTATTCAGTCCGCTCTCTTTTTAAACAATCCCACAGGACTGAATCCTTCTATCAATGCCATCTTGTCCAATCGGATGTGACAGCAGGACTTTAAATCTGAATGTCAAAAAAACAGACAGGGAATCATGTTTCATCCGATTCCCTGTCTGTCAAATTTTCTCTTTTTATTGCCTCTTAAATCACTCCAATAGCCTCTCGCACATTCCGAACTCCATAAAGCCGGATTCCTTCCACCTTTTTCATCTTTTCCAAGCACACCTGGGGTAAAATACAAGCCTCAAACCCCAGCTTCACCGCTTCCCGAACCCGTTGTTCTGCCATGGACACGGCCCGCACCTCTCCGGACAGTCCTACCTCTCCGAAAATAATACATTTCGGATTGACCGGACGATCCTTTAAACTGGAAACCAATGCCAAAACAATCGCCAAATCCAAGGCTGGCTCATTCATTCTCACTCCCCCTGCAATATTTACATAGGCATCGTAACGGGACATCTCATAATGGCACCTTTTCTCCAACACTGCCATCAAAAGATTGACCCGATTGTAATCCGTACCCGCAGCCGTCCGCCGGGCCATTCCAAAATTTGTCTGAGCCACCAGTGCCTGTACCTCCAGCAAAATAGGTCTTGTCCCTTCCAGAGAACAAGCCACCACCGCCCCGGAGGCCTCCTCCGGCCTTCCGCTAAGCAGGTATTCAGAAGGGTTCTCCACCTCCTCAAGTCCCTGTTCCTGCATCTCAAAAACACCGATTTCGTTGGTAGAGCCAAAGCGGTTTTTCACTCCCCGGAGAATCCGGTAGGAGGCATTGCGCTCCCCCTCAAAATACAGCACAGTGTCTACCATGTGCTCCAGTACCCGGGGACCGGCTACCACCCCTTCCTTCGTCACATGTCCGACTATAAATACGGATATCCCCATACCTTTGGCAATCTGCAAAAGAATATTGGTGGACTCCCTTACCTGGCTGACACTTCCCGGAGCTGAGCTTACATCGTCCCGGTACATAGTCTGAATGGAATCAATTACCACAATCTCTGGTTTCGTCTCTCGGATAGACTCCTCAATATCATCCAGATTCGTCTCACACAAAAATAAAAGCTCCCCGGTGATCGTACCGATCCGATTAGCACGCAGTTTAATCTGTTTCAGAGATTCCTCCCCGGATATATACAGCACCTTCCGCCCACTTGCTGCCAGATTCCGGCACACCTGCAAAAGCAAAGTGGATTTACCAATTCCCGGATCTCCCCCAACTAAAACCAGGGAGCCGGCAACAATGCCGCTCCCTAACAC
The DNA here is from genome assembly GCA_022794255.1 of Lachnospiraceae bacterium. Lineage (GTDB taxonomy): Bacteria > Bacillota > Clostridia > Lachnospirales > Lachnospiraceae > Brotaphodocola. The sequence continues at coordinate 14,920 of JAAWEL010000059.1, read as the reverse complement.
CCGATCCAACTCCGGATATCCGGTAGATACCCGGTCCTGCTCCTCAATCGACACCTCTGTCAGCTTTATCGGTTTTGCTCCGTTTCTTCCACTGCCAAATGAAACCGCTTTGCGGGAGGACTCCTTTTTCCCGGCAGGCTCCTCCACCATGGTATTCCACGCCCGACATCCAGGGCACTGGCCTGTCCACTTGGCAGATTCAAAGCCACATTCCTTACAGAAAAACGCTGTCGTTTTCGCTCTTGCCATATGTATGTCTATCCTCCCATTGCACCAGCTCTTTTACTTTTATCCTTTAACGCTTTACAATCTTTACATGGCTTCCCATGCCTTCATTCAGCTCCACACTGGCCATCAATTTTCCGCTCATATTTGTTTTCATTCCGCCTACAGCCACATCATCCACATATACCTCATAGTCGGTATCATCCTCTAGCTGAATGGTGATCTGAGCATCCTTATCCCCCTCCACCACAAACTCCACTCCATCATTCGTAACCTGAAAATGCTCCACTGCCGTTCCAGGCACCGACTCATAGACAAACATGCCATTGCGCTCCAGCTTAGTGATCTCATAAAAAGTTTTAATCTTATAAGAATCTCCGTCATGCTCGAAATCCTGGAGCTTTGATTTTGTGGATAGCTTATAATTGCCAAAACTAATGGTTCCATCTGCTTCCGAACGAATTAAAGATTCAACTACTGGCATAACTGTTGCCCTCCTGTAAATATGGTATTGATATGTATAGGTTATACCTGAAACCCAGCCGCCGCAAACAGACTCACATGTTCCTCTGCCTGTTTGCGGAAGCTATACTATGAGTATAACCTAACCCGCAAAAAAACGCTAGTCCCCATCACATAAATTTTCATAAACATCCAATGCAATTGAACACAGCAGCTGAGGGCATTTCTCATCCCTCAGCTGCTTCTCCCGGCATAATAACTTAAACACCCAACATCTCAGCGACCCTAAAGTGAAGTTCCCCTTCCTTCACTCCAACCACCACGTGCTCTCCGGACCGGACTGTCCCATCCAGCACAGCCTCTGCAAGTTTATCCTCTAAGTGATTCTGGATAGCCCGCCGCAAAGGACGTGCACCATACTTTTCATCATATCCCTTTTCCACCAAAAACGCCTTTGCCTCATCCTCCACAGACAGCTCCAGATTCATCTGACGAGCTGTGCGCTTGACAATACTGCACAACATAATGGATACAATTTCCCTCATATGTTCCTGATTCAAAGGATGGAATACCATGATCTCATCAATCCGGTTTAAAAACTCTGGCTTAAACAGGCGTTTTACCTCTTCCATAACCCGGCTCTTCATCAGCTTATATCGCTCCTGCTCATTATCTGAGGAGGTAAAGCCCAGTCTTTTCGGAGATATAATATTCTCCGCCCCTGCATTGGAAGTCATAATCAGTATGGTATTTTTAAAATCAATCTTCCTTCCCTGGGCATCTGTAATATGACCGTCATCCAAAACCTGGAGTAAGATATTAAACACATCCGGGTGTGCCTTCTCCACCTCGTCAAAAAGAATCACTGAATAGGGGTTGCGCCGCACCTTTTCACTGAGCTGCCCCCCTTCATCATATCCCACATATCCTGGAGGAGAGCCAATCATGCGAGACACACTGTGCTTTTCCATATATTCGGACATGTCCACACGAATCAAGGCATTTTCCGTACCAAACATAGCCTCAGCCAAAGCCTTGCACAGCTCAGTCTTTCCCACACCCGTAGGACCTAAAAATAGGAAAGATCCAATGGGACGCTTTGGATCCTTAAGACCCACCCGTCCTCTGCGAATAGCCTTTGACACAGCTGTAACTGCCTCCGTTTGGCCAACCACTCGTTCATGAAGAATCATTTCCAGTTTTTTAAGCCTTTCTGATTCCTCCTCTTCCAGCTTTCTCACAGGAATCTTGGTCCATCCGGAAACTACATCTGCCACCTGCCCCTCATCCACCATTAGCTTCCGGGAATTCTTCTCCTTCTGCCAGCGAACGCGGATCTTCTCAATCTTTTCCCTCTTCTTCCCCTGCTTTTTCTTAATTTCTCCTGCCTTCTCGTAGGCCTCTGCCTTGATGGCCGCCTCTTTTTGCTGCTCCAATGCCTCAATCTCCTGCTCCAAATCCTTGATTTCTGCAGGTTCCACATAGGTAGTCAGCCGAACCTTCGAGGATGCCTCATCAATCAGGTCAATGGCCTTATCAGGGAGAAAACGATCATTAATATACCGGGCTGAAAGCCGTACCGCCGCTGTCAGAGCATCATCCGTAATAGTCACTTTATGATGCTCCTCGTAGCGGGGACGAAGCCCTTTTAAAATGCTTATGGATTCTTCCTCCCCCGGTTCCTCCACAGTCACCGGCTGAAACCGTCTTTCTAAGGCCGCGTCCTTTTCTATATATTTGCGGTACTCGTCAATGGTGGTAGCTCCAATCAGCTGAATCTCTCCTCTGGCTAAGGATGGCTTTAAAATGTTTGAGGCATCAATAGCCCCCTCTGCACCTCCAGCACCAATAATGGTGTGGATCTCGTCAATAAACAGAAGAACCTCCCCATCCTCTTTCACCTCTGCCAACACCTTTTTGATCCGCTCCTCAAATTCTCCCCGGTATTTGGAGCCCGCCACCATACCGGAAAGGTCCAGAGTCAACACCCTTTTGCGGGAAATAATTTCCGGAATATCTCCGGATACAATCAGCTGAGCCAGTCCTTCCACCACAGCCGTCTTTCCCACTCCCGGCTCACCGATCAGGCAGGGATTGTTTTTTGTCCGGCGGCTCAAAATCTGAATCACCCGGCGTATCTCCTGCTCCCGCCCTATAACCGGATCTAGTTTTCCCTCCCTGGCAAGGGCGGTCAAATCTCTGCTGTAATTATTTAGTGTGGGAGTACTGGCCCTTCCCCTCCCTTGCCGGCCTGGCTGCAGCTCATCCCGGTTGGCTGGCGCATCCTCACCCATAGCCGACAAAATTTCAATATATAATTTCTGAATGCTGACTCCCATTGTGTTGAGAAGCCGCGCTGCCACACAATCACTCTCCCGAATTATTGCAATCAATAAATGCTCTGTCCCAATAAGAGGAGCCTTGAAACGAACTGCCTCCCGATAGCTGTTTTCCAGCACTCGCCGGGCACTGGGTGTATAGGTGTTTTTCTCCACCAGGCTCACCGCCTGATTGGGTGAGATCAGCTGGCTGACCAACTCAATCACCTTGTCCGCTTTCACGCCGCTTTCTGAGAGAACCTTAGCGGCCACACCACTGTCCTCTTGTAATAGCCCGATCAGTAAATGCTCCGTTCCCACATAGCTGTGATCCAGCTCCTGAGCTGCATCTACAGCCAGACTGACAGCCTTTTTGGCCTGTTCTGTAAATCTGTCTATCATCGTCAATTTCCATCCTTCTGGTTCATTTTCTCTAACATTCCAATCCACATGATTTTTCATCTAAGCTCGGGCAATTCCCCTCGGATATATGCTGCCCGTGCCTCGTCCAGCTCTTCCTTGCTTAAGGGTCGCTCAGATATCTTTTGTAAATTGGCTGGCTGGATTCCCAACATCATGCGGTAAACCGCACAATCTCCCTCTGTCTCCAAAATCCCGTCAGCGATTCCTGACATGATCTGAGAAAGAAATACCATGGCATCCTTGGCACTTAGCCGTCTGGCATATTTAAGCACCCCATAAGATTTATAAGCCTCATCTGTGTATTCCAGCCGATGCTTTTCCAAAGCCATTCTGCGAACCTGCTTTTCCTGGGCCAAAAGCTGTAAAGCTACCCGGTTTACCAAATCTAAGATTTCCTTTTCTGTTAGTCCCAGGGTTTTCTGATTGGAAACCTGATAAAGAGCTCCGTAATTCTCACTGCCCTCCCCATAAACACCACGAATAGAAGCCCCAAAACGCCCCATTTCCGTAACCAATCCATTAAATTTTTTTCCCATGGAAAGCGTGGGAAGATGAAGAACCACAGAAGCTCTCATACCTGTTCCCACATTGGTGGGGAAAGAAGTGAGATATCCGTATTTTTTGTCGAAAGCATAGGGAAAACGAGCATTGATATAATCATCCATCTGATCACAGCCAGACCATAATTCCTCCAAATGAAGCCCGGCAGAAAGCATCTGCAGACGGATATGATCCGTGCCATTTAACACAATGGACGTGTCCTCTTCCTCTGACAAAAGCAGTCCGGTAGGTGTTTTTTTCGAGGCAATGGTAGCGTTAAATACCCTCCGTTCCTGCATAGCCTTTTTATCAAGCTCACTTATGTCTCCCAGGTATTGATACTCATAATGCTTTCCATCCAGAGAATTTAAATTCTGCAGTCCCAGCTCCAAACGGTGAAGCATCTCCATACTCTCCTTTTGGGAAAGCCTGGATGGAAATACATACTGATTCCAGTTGCGCACCAGCCGTACCCGGCTGCTGATTATGCCGGGACGTCCCGGATCCACACGCTCAAACCATTTTAACATTTTCCGATTTCCTCTCTTAATTCTCTGATCTTATCCCGGCATTTTGCTGCCACCTCATATTCCTCCCTGGCAAGAGCTTCATGAAGGCGGGCATCTAAAAGCCGGATCTGCTCCTCCCTGTCCAATTCACCTCCGGGAGTGTCTCCTCCTGCCTTTGACACATCCTCCACAGAAAAAGGAGTTTCCCCGTCACTGTAGTGATACCGAGGCTGTTTTCCCTTGTGAACATCACTTCCCTGTAATTGCTTAATATTCTCACTAATCAGAAGATCAAATACTCCATAGCACTCCGGACATCCAAACCGGCTGTTTTTAATAAACTCCTCATAACTGGTCCTGCAGGCCGGGCAAATCACCTGATAGGCCTTTTTTTCTTCCTGCTCCTCTCCCACCCCCAAAAGGCCGGACAGCAGCTTCCCCAAAGGAAATTCACTGTCGAAAATAGCAGCATAGGGCCCAAAATCCATTTCCTTTGCACATTGGGTGCAAAAATGATGTTCATTCTTTACGCCATTGATCACCTCTGTATACTGAATATTCGCCTCTCTGATCTTGCAGCGTTCACACAACATAATAATCCTCCATTTACGTATTCCCGTATAGCTATTCTCTGCATTTTCCTGCATAATAATCATAGATTTCATCCACCAGCGCATGAACCTCCTGACGACTGACCCTTTTACAGATTGACCGGGCCAATATAACCGCCAGTTCCTGCCGCAGTTCCTCCACAGCACGAATCTTATCCACATCCAGGGCAATTACAGCTCCCTTCCTGCGATCCAGCCGGATAAAACCTTCCTGCTTTAATACAGCATATGCTTTATTTACCGTATGCATGTTAATCCCGATATTATCTGCCAATTGCCTCACTGATGGCAGAGAATCGCCTTCCCGGATCCGGTCAGCAGCAATTCCAATAATAATCTGGTTCCGAAGCTGAATATAAATCGCCTCATCACTCTCAAAATCAATTGTCAGAACCATACCCTCACCATCTTTCATCTGCATTGTTATACAAAAACTATAACAATTATAAAACAAGAAAGCGGCGAAGTCAATACGCCGCTTTCATTTCCTGTTACTTACTGAATAGTTGGATCATTACTATTTACTCATCCAGGTCAAAAAATTCAAAATCATCTCCCTCTTCTGCCCTATAGGAAGCCTCATCTTCTAAAGCTGCTGCCTCTCTGGCCAGGCTTGCGGCAAGAGTTCTCTCCATATCCACCATAGGCGCCTGCTGGCCTGATCTGGCCTGAGATGGTCTCCGGGCCGGATAATTTTCCTCTCTGGCAGACTTTTTGGTTCTTGTCACTTCTGCTCTCTTAAAATCTGGCTCAGGACGGTAATCAAGGGAATCTCTCTGGTTCGCCGGTTCCGGCTGATAGGCCTCTACAGGAAGCGCCTCCTCATAGTCGTCCTCTTCATCTTCTTCCTCATAGTCCTCTTCCTCGCCCATCATATAGCGCTCCTCTCGGCTCATCCGCTTTCCGGATGTCATTCTCGATGTCGCCTTGGCCTCTCTGGCTGCCGGATAGCTGGAAGCTCCTCCACGATTTCCCTGACTCCGTCTGGCAGATATCAGAAGAATCAAAAGCAGAAGAACCAATGCCAGCAAGGATCCACCACCACCAATGGCAATCCATTTGAGCATATTATAGTCATCAATCAGGGCATTATATTTCTCCCCTGCTGTCAAAAGCTCTGGATCTACCTTAGCTCCGTCATCAAAATACCTTTGAAGCGTTTTCTCTCCCCGGTCATAGCGATAGAAGCCCTTCTCTCCGTTTTCATTGATACAATAGAACACACAATATGCAGGATTGCTCTGACCACTTGGCACCCATCCGATCACCTTAGATCCATTAATTGTAATCTCACTTTCCGTCATTCCTTCCGGAGCCGCCACATCCTCCGGACGCGGAATAATCTGTACCTTCTTTGCCTGAGAATTAAGGTCTGCAAGTACCTCTGGCACTTCCTCGGGCACAGCCGCCTCACCGCTGTTTTCTCCTCCTTCCACCTTGTTGACTACAATTGTATAGGTTTTAACCGTAGCTCCATCCTCTGCAGTCACTCGGCAGATAACTGTGTTTTCTCCCTGCTGCAGGCCGGAATCACCCTCTAATGCCACAGTAGCATTGCTATTGTTTGGTATGGCACTGACAGTCAGATTCTCCGTGTCCAGCCCGACTGTAGCCGTATAATTCTCTGTTCCCGGTGTAAAGGCCGGTTCCAGATTTCCCGGAGATATCTGCAGAGATTGTAAGGAAGCATCATCCGAGGATGTGGCCAGTCCCTGAATCGTGATGGTGGAGGAACCTTTTTTTACATCTGCCAAAACACTTCCATTGTTGTCATATCCCTCCCAATCGCTGACAGTAATCTTCGCTGAGCCCGCCTTTAACGCGCGAAAACGAAGCTCAGAAACTACTTCTGTTGTGCCGGAAGCACCGCGGATCACAAGCTTTCCCGTGCCGCCGCTTACATTGTCTGTTCCGCTGACATACTCTAACATCTCTGCATCATAATCCAGTGTTACCTTTGTGTCTCCTAACATCTGTCCGTCTGTAGAGCTGAATTTCATTGTAACACTGACCTCCTGCCCCACCTGGGCAGACGGATCGGAAAATGCAATCCGCGCATTTGCCGCAAAACTCTCAAATGTCATCACAGCAGCCAGCAACACTGTTGTCAACAGTCTGCCCATGAATTGTCTTGCCTGTCTGTTCATAATCTCTCCTGACTCTCTATTCTGTAATTATATTTCATCCAGCCCTTTATGGGCTGATAATGATCACATTATTTCCCCCTGGCGTAGCTCCTCCGCCTCCGGTATTCGTTCCCGGCCCGCCACTTCCACCTGGTCCGATTACCGGACTGGTCTGCCCTGTGGCAGCATTTGTGCTTCCTCCGGGACTGGTCTGATTCGCAGATGAAGAAGGATTGTTCTGCAGTCCGCTGTTGTAAGTGGGACCGCCTCCCCTGCGCACTACATAAATCACATAGTCCCGCTCTGTGCCGTTCTGCGCCCGCACCCGCACCCGGATCTCATTGGTTCCGGAAGATATCTGGAAGGTTCCTGTACCGCTAACGGATGCAGTCTGATCAATGGCATTGGCATACACCGATACCGTGCTGACAGAATTGTCCACAATCAGATTGTAGGAATAGGTATCCCGGCTGAAAGTCGGTGTCAGAGAAAATCCCTCCACCCCCAGCCCGCTAAGCTTGTTGTTGGGACTCCCATCTCCGGTAGGACGCACACAAGGACTGTCCGGCATATTTCGGTACACAGGAATCTTAAAACGAAGAGCTGTGGATTTCAGCCTGTCCGAATAACTCTCAGCAAAAATAGAGCCTTCTGAGGCTGCACCATCTACATTTGTCATATATTGGTGTTTGTACAGATTGCTTCCCTGTACATTGTATTTTTTCAAATAAAAAGTATCCTGCCCTGCCCGGACATAGTTTTCCCCATAAAACTGGGCGCCGCCAATGATAGACTTTTCAGGAGTGTTCCATGGTCTTCCATAGGTGTCAGACTGAGAGGCATACCACAGTCCACGCTCTACAGCTCCCATCCCATTAGCAGCATACGCCCCTACATTAAAATAGTTATAGTATCCTGGATAGGAGGAGTTGTTCCCTTTAATGGAGTTGCCTCGGCCATCAGATCCCTGTTCCTGTATAATCATGGCTGCCAGAACATAAGGATTCACACCGGAAACCTGTGCCGCCTGCATAATCACATCCACATAGGATATAGTACCCCCGTTTTCGGGAGTATATGTCCCGGAAGATGGATTAGAAGATGAATTGTTCCCTGGTGCCACCACTGGCGAAGAGGAAGTACCCCCTGAAGGCTTTCCAGCCTGAGAACCACCTCCCGGAGATGGGGAGACACCCCCTTGCACACTGCCTCCTGGGGAAGCTGACGTGCCTCCTGAGCCATCCTGGCCTGGTTTAACCCCTACCCGGACAGAAGAGGCCACCAAGGGCGCATCATGCCGGCTGACAGCAGCAGAAGGCGGTCTTAAGTAAACCTTCTGATCACCTGAGGATCCTGGATTTGTGCCAGTGCCTCCTGGTCCCTTTGTCCCACCAGACATGGTTGTGCTGCTATTTCCGCCAGACACTCCTGGTCCGCCTGTGTTGCCAGAACCTCCGGGAGACACTACAACACCGGTGCTGCTTCCTGAACCGCCCCCCGGCCCCAGAGAGCCGCTACTCCCCGAACCACCGCTCCATGTACCCCCTCCGGTAGTGCTGCCATCCAAAAAGGTCCCTCTTACCATAGCCTGTAATCCTTCTCTTGTCTGGGTTGAGGCGTCATAGCCATGGCTCATAAACTGAAAAATATACACATCATCCAGAAAGTTTCTCGGATCCATATAATAACGGATTATATCTGCAGAGGCGGCTACCCAGCTACTTCCATCAAATCCGGTCCATGTGCCATTATCCCAGTTATAAGCCCCGTCCTCTGTGGACTTATGAGAAGAAATACTGTTTTTATGAATCAGGCTTCTGGGAATAACACTTTCATTCTGAATCACTGTATTCCAGTCCAACCCGGTCTGATGCGCTTCAAACACCCAGTTGGGATACTGGGCATGAAGCTGTCGAAGCGCCGTTTTATAGCTTTCCGGAAATCCCTGGGAATTGAGATAAGACTCGAAATTGGAATCCTGACTGTAGGAAACCGGAAAACGCAAATAAGAGCCCAGTACATAACCGGTGCTTCCACCACTGCGAATCTGATACCAAAGCTTTCCATCACTGCCTGTGGCCTCATTGATTACAGTAACAGAAGCTCCCTTTGAAAGATTTGTCACCCGGGAATAGGAGGTTCCGGGGCCGCTCCGCACATTCAAAGAAGAGGCATTAACCACAGCCTGACGTTCTGTGTATGCATAGGCCTGCCTCCAGGGAGCGTATGTAGCAAATGGCAACTGCAGACATATAGCCAATACCAGAAAAATTGCCATCCTTTTTTTCCACATTTGTCTTTTCATCTATATTCTCCAATAATTTTCCTTTTCTCGCATAATCCCTATTATAATGACAAAAGACGGGTTATGTCAATAAAATCGAAGAAAGTTCACACTTTTGGAGTAATTCGTAAGAAAGTGTTAATAGAAGATAAGGATCGCATTAGTCCAGATAAGAGATTTTGAGAGGGAATGCCATTACACATTGCTATAAAGCAATACCCGCCAAAAAGCAACTGCTTCTTGGCGGGTATTGCTTTATCATATCATTATACAGGATAAGCCTTACTGGCCGTATCAGCCACGGCAGCATCCACCTTGGTCTGCTGTGCCTCCCGATACTTAAAGAACTCTTCTGCTACTTTGGGGAACAAAGCATAAGAAAGCACATCCTCCTCCTGCTGTTTCCACTGGGCACACTCCTTCTCAAACTGAGGAAGCTGCGGCGGAATCAAATCTGCGGGACGGCAGGTAATCGGGGTCTCGTCTCCAATAATCTTTTTCTGAACCTCCGGATTGAAAGGCTTTACTGTCTGGCCAAACTCGCCCAGCATGATCTTTTTGGACTCCTTTGGAACCATTTTATACCGCTCTCCGGCGATTACATTCATAACTGCCTGGGTCCCTACGATCTGAGAGGATGGGGTAACAAGAGGCGGCTCGCCAAAGTCCTTGCGCACCCGCGGAATCTCCTCCAGCACCTCTCTGTATTTGTCCTCCTTGCCGGCTTCTTTCAGCTGAGAAACCAGATTGGAAAGCATACCGCCTGGCACCTGATACTGCAGAGTCTTGATATTTACGCCCAGAACCTTTGGATTTAAAAGGCCGCTCTTTAACACTTCCTCGCGAATTGGGGTAAAGTAGTCAGCAATCTCTGCCAGCTTTACCTGGTCAAGGCCGGTGTCATAGGGAGTTCCCCGGAAGGTCTCCACCATCACCTCTGTTGCTGGCTGGCTGGTTCCCAGGGCCAGAGGAGACATGGCTGTGTCAATAATATCGCAACCAGATTCCACAGCCTTTAAATAGGTCATAGAAGCCACACCGGAAGTGTAATGGGTATGAAGATCAATAGGAAGTCTGGTGGATTCCTTCAGGGCTGCCACCAGCTCCTGAGCCGCATAAGGAGTCAGAAGGCCTGCCATATCTTTGATACAGATGGAATCCGCCCCCATATCCTCGATCCTCTTGGCAATATCCTTCCAATAATCCATTGTATAGGCATCCCCTAATGTATAGCACAGAGCGATCTGTGCATGGGCCTTCTCCTTGTTGGCCGCAGTAACTGCAGTCTGCAGGTTGCGCAGGTCATTTAAGCAGTCAAAAATACGGATTATATCGATCCCGTTGGCTACGGATTTCTGCACAAAGTACTCAACCACATCATCTGCATAATGGTTGTATCCCAGAATGTTCTGGCCTCTGAAAAGCATCTGAAGCTTGGTATTTTTAAAGCCTGCCTTCAGCTTCCTAAGACGCTCCCACGGATCTTCCTTCAAAAAGCGCAGGGATGCGTCAAAAGTGGCGCAGCCCCAGCACTCCACAGCATAATAGCCGATTTTGTCCATCTTGTCAATAATGGGCAGCATCTGCTCTGTACTCATTCTGGTAGCGATCAAAGACTGGTGAGCGTCACGGAGGACGGTTTCCACAATCTTAACCGGCTTATTCTCTATTGCCATTTTATTTTACCTCCTAATATTTTAAGCCATCATCCATGGGTTACACACCAAAAATTGCCATAAAGGTACCTGCTGCCACAGCAGTACCGATTACGCCGGCCACATTAGGGCCCATGGCATGCATTAACAGGAAATTGGTGGGGTCAGCCTCAGCTCCCACCTTCTGGGATACGCGAGCTGCCATAGGCACTGCAGACACACCTGCTGAACCGATCAGAGGATTTACCTTGCCACCGGTCAGCTTACACATAATCTTTCCGAAAAACACACCTGCAGCCGTACCAAAGGCAAAAGCAATCAGGCCCAGAGCCACGATCTGTAAAGTAGTCACTTTCAAAAATGCCTCAGCGCTGGTGCTGGCTCCCACAGAGGTACCCAAAAGAATAACCACAATGTACATAAGAGCATTGCTGGCTGTCTCCTGCAGCTGCTTTACCACTCCGGACTCCCGGAAAAGATTGCCCAGCATCAGCATACCCACCAAGGGAGCAGTGGTTGGCAGAATCAGACAGACTACAATAGTTACAATAATCGGGAACAGGATCTTTTCCAGCTTGGAGACAGGACGAAGCTGCTCCATCTTGATCTTCCGCTCCTTCTCGCTTGTCATCAGCTTCATGATAGGCGGCTGGATAATGGGAACCAGGGCCATGTAAGAGTAAGCAGCCACTGCGATGGGGCCCATAAATTCTGCCTGTCCCAGCTTTCCTGCCAGAAAGATGGAGGTGGGGCCGTCTGCTCCACCAATAATGGAGATGGCCGCGGCAGCCTTATCATTAAAGCCCATAAAGATCGCCATAAAATAAGCAGCGTAAATACCAAACTGAGCGGCTGCTCCCAAAAGGAAGCTTTTGGGATTGGCAATCAGAGGACCAAAGTCCGTCATAGCCCCCACACCCATAAAGATCAGGGACGGCAGGATACTCCACTCGTCCAAAAGGAAGAAATAATGAAGCAGTCCGCCCACACCATTTGACATATCTTCAGGCCTTGCCATTATATCCGGATAGATATTGACAAGCAGCATACCGAATGCAATCGGAACCAAAAGAAGCGGTTCAAATCCGTATTTGATGGCCAGCAGCAAAAATATAAGCGCCACACCAATCATCAGGAAATTTCCAAAGGTAAGGTTGCAAAATGCTGTCTGCTGAAGAAGATTAGACATTGTTGTTGCAATATAATCCATTTTAATCCCTCCATGTGGAATAAGTTATTCAGCAGATTAGTTCATGGTAGCAAGGGCCGAACCCGGCTCTACGGAATCGCCTACGGCAACATTAATCGTGGCAATGGTTCCGTCCTGAGGAGCCACAATATCATTCTCCATCTTCATGGCCTCTAAAACCATGATCACGTCACCCTTCTTCACAGCCTGTCCGGCACTTGCCTTCACCGCAAGAATCTTGCCTGGCATGGGAGCGCTCACTGCCACTGCGCCCTGAGCCCCTGCGGGAGCTGCTGCCTTAGGGGCAGCCTTCGGTGCTGCTTTGGGAGCAGCCTTTGGTGCTGCAGATAATGCTCCTGTGGAAGCGCCTTCCTCTACGGTTACATCATAAACATTGCCATTGACTGTAATTGTATAATTCTTCATGATCAAAATCCTCCTGTTCTCCTGTTTTCTTGCACTCTCATGCTCTTTTCCATTTTGCACCACTTGCACGCTTGATGGAGCGTACCACCAAACCATCAGCAGATGTGTTGTCATATGCCGCTATGGCGGCTGTAATCACTGCCACCAGCTCCAGATCATCCACTAACTCCTCCTCTGCCTGTGCGGTCACAGGAGCCGGAGCCACTGCTGCAGGGGCCGGAGCCGCTGCTGCCTTTGCCTTATTCTCAAAAGCATTGATATATTTGAAGCAGCTGATCAGCACACTGATAAAGATCAGTACCAAAAACACTGTTCCCATACCCATAGCCGTATTCATGGCCGCCTTGGTCAGCTTCTCGCCGGTGGTGTATTCCGGGGAGAAGGAATAGGAGGTAATGGCAAGGCCCTGGTCGTTCTGCTCAAAAAACACCTTAAACTCTACCTTCCGGTTGGCAAAGCTGGCATCCACAATCGCCTCATAAGTGCCATCCTCATTTTCTACGGCTCTGCTGGCAAGCACATCCACAAATGCGCCGGTATCCTTCATCACACCCTGCCATCCGGTAAGGCCGCTGGCTGTAACGGAATCCCGGGACTTTAAAAGTGCTTCCACTACCGTGTCGATCTGATCTTCCGGAACCGCGACAAAGGTTTTCAAGGTTTCCTCGGCAGCATTGCAGAGAAAGCCATACAGCTCTGCATCCTCGACTGTTTTTTCTGTCTGCTCAGCGGAACAGCCTGAGAGAATCCCCAGACAGAGTGCCATGCACACCATTAACCATAATCGTTTCATAATCTGTTTCATATACACGTCACCTCATTCTAGACCGTTCCGTGTTTTCTGTCCGGACGATCCTCTCTCTTGGTAAACAGCATCTCAAATGCAGCAATCACCCGCTTTCTGGTGTCACAGGCATCAATGATATCATCCACATAGCCTCTCTTTGCAGCCGCTAAAGCGCTGGACTGAAGCTCCCGGTACTGAGTTGCCTTCTCATTAATCAGAGACAGACTGTCGTCAGCTTCTAGCAGCTCACTGGCATACATAATCTTTGCAGCCGCAACCGGATCCATCATGCCAATGGAAGCCGTAGGCCAGGCATAGACCATATCTGCTCCAATGGACTTGCTGTTCATGGTCAGGTAGGCAGTACCGTAAGCCTCTCCCACGATCACAGACACCTTGGGTACACTGGCATTGGCAAAGGCATAGGTAAGACGGCCAGCCATCTTTGCAATCTTGCGCTCCGTACATTTGCTGGCCTTGTATCCCTTTACATTCACCAGTGTCAGAATCGGGATATTAAAGGCATCACAGAAGGATACAAAGCCTTCTGCCTTCTCGCAGCCGTGGGAGGTAAGAACCGCCTCATACTCTGCTTCCTTCACACCATTCTCCCCGTACACCTCTGTCCGGTTGGCCACACAGCCCACCGTGGAACCGTTCAAGCGGATAAAGCCAGTCACCATGGAAGGATCATAGGCCTTCTTCACTTCCAGGAAAAAGCCGTTGTCACTGATCTGCGCCAAGGCAATATCCGTGGCATTTACACAGTTTTCCAAACCTGTGCAGACACGGTTTAAGTCATCTTCACACTCACTGTAAGACATATCATCTTCATTGTTGGCCGGTAGGATTGAAACCAGGGTACGAATCTGATTTATGATTTCATCCTCATCTCCTGTAAAATCCACCAGGCCTGTGTCTTTGCTCTGGAAATCCGCGCTGGAGGTATCACAAGTCTCAATGCGGTTGCCATCAAGAGCATTGGGAGAATTGACAAAGAGCTTTGCTTTCTTTTCTTCCATGAAAATAAAATCCGCCATAGCCGAGGACACAGCCATCCCGCCGCCACAGGTGCCAAACACTGCTGCGATCTGGGGGATCACACCGGATGCCATAGCCTGATTTAAATACATCTGACCAAAGCCATTCAATGCATCGGTTGCCTCCTGAAGCCGCAGACCTGCACAGTCAATCAGCCCGATCACCGGCGCCCCCATCTTCATAGCCATGGAATAGATGTTGGAAATCTTCTTTGCATGCATCTCGCCTAAGGAACCGCCCAGTACGGAAGCATCCTGGCTGTACACGTACACAAGGCTTCCATCGATGGTTCCATAGCCGGTGATCACGCCATCTGCTGGAGTT
>JAAWEL010000058.1 GCA_022794255.1 Lachnospiraceae bacterium | reverse complement strand
TATATCTCCGCCCGGAGACAGCACAGGGAATCTTTGTAAATTTCAAAAATGTACAGAGAACTTCCAGAAAGAAGGTTCCCTTTGGGATCGCTCAGATCGGTAAATCCTTCCGGAATGAGATCACTCCCGGGAACTTTACTTTCCGTACCCGTGAGTTTGAACAGATGGAGCTGGAATTTTTCTGTAAGCCAGACACGGATCTGGAGTGGTTTGCTTACTGGAAGCAGTTTTGCATTGACTGGCTGAAGGCCCTTGGCATGAAGGACGAGGAGATGCGGGCTAGAGACCATGAGCCGGAGGAGTTAAGCTTTTACAGCAAGGCCACAACGGACATTGAATTTTTATTCCCCTTTGGCTGGGGGGAGCTGTGGGGAATTGCGGACCGAACCAACTATGACTTAAGCCGTCATCAGGAGACCTCCGGACAGGATCTGTCCTATTTTGATGATGAGACCAAGGATCGGTACATTCCTTATGTGATTGAGCCTTCTCTGGGTGCAGACCGGGTGACTTTAGCTTTCCTCTGTGCTGCTTATGATGAGGAGGAGATCGGAGAGGGGGATGTA
Organism: Lachnospiraceae bacterium; assembly: GCA_022794255.1. Taxonomy (GTDB): domain Bacteria; phylum Bacillota; class Clostridia; order Lachnospirales; family Lachnospiraceae; genus Brotaphodocola. Next base: position 3,949 of record JAAWEL010000058.1, on the reverse strand, counting down.
CGGACGGTGCTCCATTTCCATCCGGCTTTAGCTCCGGTGAAGGTAGGTGTGCTGCCTCTGTCTAAGAAGCTGTCTGAGGGAGCAGAGAAGATCTATGCAGAGCTGAGCAAATATTACAACTGTGAGTATGATGACCGGGGAAATATCGGCAAGCGTTACCGCAGGCAGGATGAGATTGGAACGCCCTTCTGTGTGACCTATGACTTTGAATCAGAGACAGATCAGGCTGTGACTGTCCGTGACCGGGATACCATGGATCAGGTACGGGTGCCGATTGCAGAGCTGAAATCCTATTTGGAGGATAAGTTTAGGTTCTAAGGGTAATGGGGAAGCCGGACGCTCCGGTGCAATGGGATCCAGTGGTTGAGAGGTATCTGAACCGATGCAGGTCCTGATTGTACCGGGGCGTTTTGGGAAAGGAGAGGATCAAAATGCCGCCTGTCAGTTTGCTTATCAAGCCGTCATCCGGGAATTGCAATCTGCGGTGTGATTACTGCTTTTATTATGATACAATGGAAAAGCGGCAGCAGGCCTCCTACGGTTTTATGTCTGAGGAGACTCTGGAAGCTCTTATAGAGAGAGCGCTGGCTTTTGCCACCGGAAGCTGTACCATCGCATACCAGGGAGGAGAGCCTACTCTGAGAGGTCTTGATTTTTTTCGCAGATCCATAGAGTTAGAAAGCAGATACAACAAAAAGAATATTAAGATTTACCATGCCATTCAGACCAACGGCTACCATCTGGACCGGCAGTGGGCAGAATTTTTTCGGGATTATCATTTCCTGGTGGGGGTCTCCTTAGATGGAGGACCGAAGCTTCACGATGAGTATCGGAAAACGCCCTTCGGTGAAGGAAGCTTTTACCGGGTTATGGAGCATGTGGAGCTGCTGAAAAAAGAGCATGTGGATTTTAATATTCTTTCTGTGGTAAATGGAAAGACAGCGCCTCATATCCGGAAAACGTATTCCTTCTATAAGAAAAACAGACTGAGTTATCTTCAGTTTATCGCTTGTCTGGATCCTTTGGGAGAGGAGCCGGGAGGGAGAGAATATTCCCTTACCCCCAGGGCTTACGGAAAATTTCTCATTGAGCTGTTTGAGATGTGGTACGAGGATCTCAAACAAGGGAAGCAGCCTTATATCCGGCAGTTTGAGAACTATATTGCTCTGCTTTTGGGGCAGCCGCCGGAGGCTTGTGATATGCGGGGAATCTGTTCCAATCAATATGTGGTGGAAGCGGACGGAGCAGTTTATCCCTGTGATTTTTATGTGTTGGATCCCTATCGTCTGGGTAATGTACACAACAATACCTTTGAGGAATTGGACCAGGCCCGGGAGGAGATTGGTTTTGTTCGGGAGTCCATGAAAAAAGAAAAAGGTTGTGAGAATTGCCGTTATTACGCCCTGTGCCGGGGAGGCTGCCGCAGAACCAGGCTTGAGACGGCCGGACATCATCAGTATTTTTGTGAGTCGTATCAAATGTTTTTTGATGCCTGTATACCAGGGCTCATGGAGATTGCCAGAAGGATGGGGAGTAAAGGGGGATTGTGAATCCACATGAATAGCAAGAGAATGAGATAAAACCAAAAGAGAAGATTCGGATGTGCATCAGAGAAGAGGCAGGTAAGGAAAGAAAAGGAAGTCAGGAGCTGTCCGTTACAGACAGTTTCTGACTTCTTCGATTACCAGGGAAATGATATCATTGAGACTCAGACCGTCAGAGCCGATCACCTGGTGGTTGCAGCGATTTACTGGCATAAGAAGCTGGCGGGCGCGGCTTTGTCCCACGGCTACAGCCATAGCCGGTGTCACCTCCCCGTGAAGAGAATCGGCAATCACAATACCAATGGGCCCGATAATCAGGTCAGAATCTCTGGCAGCCACAATCACCGGATTTTCCCCTGTGGCTCCAAAGTCAGCGCCGGCCTTTAGCATGGCAGCGGTTGCAGTGCTGTTGGTGCCGATAGCCAGGATCTCCTGCTGAGGAAATTGTTTTTTTAACTGCTCAATGATGGCTCTTCCCATCTTACCTCCCTGGCCGTCAATAACTGTAATCTTTTTCATAGTTGCTCTCCTTTTTATTTTGGGCTGTTTGCTCTGGAGGACGATGTTTTTGACGTCTGTAAAAAGGCAGGATCTATTTACTGGATCCCTTCATATTTGGAAGATCCAAAGCCCAGAATCATAATAAAAATAGGCTCTAAAAAGATCAGTCCCAGAGTGAAGCCCAGGTCATGACCAAAAGCTTTTGACAGCTTGTGAGAGGAAATCAGATTCATAATCTGGATGACCAGAATGGCGATTATGTATAAAGGCATCAGCAGCTCATTTAAGGAGTCAATCCATATTGTGCTGAAGATCAGGGCAAGACAGCTTAAAGGAATGAAGAAATACCGGGGATTCCAGGTGAATTTGTATTGAATATAGCCGGAATAAAAGGGAATCAGAACCGCCCATCCCGGCGCTCCGGCTTTTGTAAAAATCTTCCAGTATGCAATAAGCATGAGAACAGGTATGGATAGCGAAAGTATGAATATGAAGAGTGCCAAGATAATGCTCATGGTAGGATACCTCCTGTGCTGATTGTAAATAATTTTTGTTAGCTTATATTAGTTTACCATGGATTTTGGGGATTTTCAATGGTTGGATAACGGTAGATTTCAGAGCGGTTGTTCACTGGCGGCTGTTCTTGTTAAAGTGTGTGGTGATGAAGCAATTATAGATACTGGTCTTTTTAAAGAAAATTTGGTAAAATATATAAGATAGTAAGCCTTCTGCGCTTACGGCTGTATCTGTGAATGTTAAACAGAGTTGGCAACAATTTGAGAAAGAGAGGGACAAAATATGGCGAAGGTCTATGCAATGATTGCAAATGGAACAGAGGAAGTGGAGTGTCTGGCTGTGGTGGATATTTTGAGAAGGAGCGGAATAGAGACCGTGTTAGTGTCTGTGGAGGGAACAAAGGCTGTGATCAGTTCCCACAATGTGAAGATTGAGGCAGATGCCACTGTGGAGGAGACAGATTTTTCTGATGGAGATGTGATTTTCCTGCCAGGTGGTATGCCGGGGTCTGAGCACCTGTCCGGTTGTGAGCCGCTGCTTGCCGCTCTCACCCAGGCTGACAAGGAAGGCAGAAGGATTGCTGCTATCTGCGCAGCGCCGGGAGTGGTTCTGGGGCGCCATGGGTTTTTAAAGGGAAGAACAGCTACCTGCTTCCCTGGATTTGAGAAGGAGTTTGAGAGTGGTGCATATACCAGGCAGGGAGTGGTGACAGACGGGAATATTACTACGGCCCGTGGACTGGGGTTTGCCATTGATCTGGGAATTGAGCTGGTGCGGATTTTGATCAGTGATGAGGCGGCAGAAGATGTGAAGGGGAAAATCCAGTATTGCTGACAGCATTATCTCCGGAAGTGGAGTGAAGGCAATTCGGGGATTTCAGAAACAAATATCACAGAATATTTCTTGAATGCTTGAGAGGATCAGGGAAAACCGCGTATTATCGCATATACGAACAGAAAACAGATATCCGAAAATGACAGAATATGAAAGCATTACACAAAAATTAGCAGATTTTTGGATAAATTTTTTCCATTATTTTGAAGAAAATAACTTTACTAGAATACAAAATATGTTATACTTATAGCAGACCGCCCATGGGCTTTTTCGTCATGCTTTTTATTTGCGGCAGCGCTTCTTTTGCGGTGCGGGGAGGCCTACCAAAGGCGGAGATAACCTGTAGAAAATGTCTACACAACTTATTTAGGAGGAAAACACTTATGGCAAACAAGTGGGTGTATTTGTTCACCGAGGGAAATGCCGACATGCGGAACCTGTTAGGCGGCAAGGGAGCCAATTTAGCAGAGATGACCAACTTAGGACTTCCGGTGCCGCAGGGATTTACTATTACCACCGAGGCATGTACTCAGTATTATGAGGACGGCAGAAAG
>JAAWEL010000057.1 GCA_022794255.1 Lachnospiraceae bacterium | reverse complement strand
ATCCACATCTGTTTCCACCACATGAACAAAGGAATCCGGGTCTGGCTGCATGTGAGCTCTCTTGTACTTGGGATTGCGGGAGCCTTTCACATCGGTCTGGGCACAGTTACATACCAGGTCGTATTTCTGGCAGTACTCAATATATTGCAAAAGCCTCTGATGATACTCTGTGCCGCAGGCCTCATCACAGTCATAGGTAACGGAATACAGGGCGTTCATGGCATCGGTTCCCATACAGCGCTGCATACAGCCGCCTACATGCTGACAGATCAGACGGGTCATCAGCTGCTTGTTCAGCAGATCCTCCATGCTGTGGTGGATATGGGTACAACGGTTAATGGTCTCCCCGTTAATATGGGAGGTAGTCACACACACATCTGCATATTTCGGGTCATTGGCCACATCATAGCACTGCTTCATCACATAGGTGCCGCCTTTAATCCAGTCTGCCAGATCACGCTCTGCCCCCTGTTTTCCATTGGAACGGTCCACACATTTTCCATTCAGGTACACATTGGGCTTCATTTTCAAAAGTCGCTCTTTGTATTGTTCATAGGTTCCAACCGCCATTTTCTTTTCCTTCCTTTCTCCTTGTCTTTTCCTTGGATTTTTCCTGATAAGTCTTACAACCCCATATAAGTGCAAATATCATGCCAGAAAAAACACCCCCTATCTGCCGGGTAAAACCGGAGGAAAGAATATTTTCTGTATAAAAATCACACGCTTCCTCCTTTCGATTGTATGAAAAGTATACAAAACCAGGGGGAAAACAACTGGCACAATACTTGCAGAAATATAAGTGAAACCTTTATTTCAAATTTTTTACAGGTACGCCCAGAGTCTTTCTGTACCGGAATTTGCATGTTGATCTTTGTCAGATGTCCCCAAAATCGTGACCTGTATCCAGCCGAAGGGCTGACTGGTTTTTGGAGATCCGGTGTCAGTACGCCAGTACACATACAAGTTTCCTCAGATAGAACAGCAAAACCAGCGACAGAAGCAATAAAACGCGTACTTTCACTGCAAAAGAGGCGTAAGCGTGAAAAATCTGGCAAGTTTTCACGGTTCTCTGCCCCTTGGAAAGGAATGGTAAACAGTATGATTCTCATCCATCAGGAAACATGCACTGGCTGTCAGGCCTGTGTCAAAGAATGTTTCATGTCCTGTATCCGCTTCGAAAACGGCAAAGCCTCTTTTAAGGGGGAGAAGCGATGTATCACCTGCGGACACTGTATGGCCGTGTGTCCCTCCAATGCCATTGAAACCGACCTCTATGACAACCAGGAGGCAGTGGAATGGTCACAAGACCTGGAAATGGCCACCACGGAGGGGCTTTTTAACCGGATGCGTTTCCGCAGAAGCATCCGCTCCTATAATAAGAAACTGCCGGAAAAAGCTGTCATCCGGCAAATCCTAGACGGGGCCCGTTTCGCCGGAACCGGGGGCAACCGCCAGGCCCTGCGTTATCTGGTGATCATGGAAAGAGCCGGTGAGGTGGCAAAAAAGGCGGCAGAAGTTCTGGGACGGCTTGCAGAAAACGGAGGCTTTTATGCTTCTGCTTTTAAAAGAATCTGTCAGGCAAGCCAAAATGGGCAGGATGAGCTTTTCTATCATGCCCCGGTGATTCTTCTCATCATCGGAAACAGGAAAAAGGGCTTTAATGTAAAAAAGGACGGCGGCCTGGCAACCGCCTATATCCAGCTTTTATGTGAAACGGAAGGTCTGGGCTCCTGTGTAAACGGATTTTTTGGTGATGCCTTTGAGGCGGACCAAAAGCTCCAGTCTGATCTGGGTATCCGGGAAGGAGAATGTCTGGTCAATGCCATCGGAATCGGTTACACGGATGTTTCCTATCTGCGAAGTGTTCCCAGAAAGAAACTGGATGTGACCTGGCTGTAATTGCCGGAAGTTCCTTTCTCTGAAAAAGATTGGCACGGGTTTTGCTGTTTAAATCCTTCAGAGGAGTCATTCCCTCCACAAAAAAGCGCAAACAGCAAAGCATCATCGGTTGGCGCAAAAACAGAAGAAAACGGATTGAGCAAAGGGGGTATCAGATGAATAAATATCTGATCAGAAAAATTGTTGTATGTCTCATTGGCTCGTTTATCTACGCAGCCGGAATCACGGTAGTCAAGGTATGCAATCTGGGAATCTCACCGATTACAAGCGCTCCCTTTGCATTTTCCTTTGTGGTGGGTCAGTCGCTGGGGACCTGCACCATGTACTTAAATGCCATTCTGTATGTGATACAGAAGGCGGTTCTAGGCAAGGAATACACCTTGAGAAAGTTTCTTACCCAGTTTATCTTAAGTTCTGTGTTTGCCGTGCTGATTGATTTTACCGGCGTCCTGTTTGGCGGGTTTATCCCCCAGTCCTATGTGGCCCGGCTGCTTTATCTGGTCTTTGGCTGCTTTGTCCTTGCCATAGGCGTATGTGGAGTGGTTATGTCTGACTTCGGTATGCTGCCCGGGGAGGGAGTGGCCGTGTGTATCCAGCGGCTGAGCAAAAAGGACTTTGGCACCTGCAAAATCATTTTTGATTCCTCCATGGTAGTGCTGGCTCTTGTGATTTCTCTTGTTTTCTTAAGAAGAGTGGAGGGGGTGAGAGAGGGAACTTTGATCTCTGCCATCACAATTGGCTGGTTTTCCAAATATATCGGACGGTTCATGGGCCCAAGGCTTGCCTGCTTTTTGAATCCGCCCTCTCAGACAAGGTAATTATTTTAATAAAAAAGGAGAATACATATCATGATTGAACTGAAAAACACACCATTTGAAATCCCCACCTTTGATCTTACGGGAAAAGTTGCCATTATCACCGGAAGCTGCACGGGTCTTGGCTATGGGATGGCTGTGGCCTTCTGTGCCTATGGGGCCAAGGTCGTGATCAATGGCCTGGACCAGAGTGAATGTGACCGGGTATCCGGCGAAATCAACGAAATGGGCGGGGAGACCATCGGCTTTGAGGCTGATGTGAGAAACCGCAGCCAGGTGCAGGCCATGGTAAAGAAAACCGTGGAAACCTTTGGCAAGCTGGATATTATGGTCTGCAATGCTGGTATTGGTATTACCAAGAGAGTGGTGGAAATGACGGATGAGGAATGGGATGAAGTGGTGGACACGGATTTAAAGGGGGTATTTATCTGTGGAGCTGAGGCTGCCAAGGTTATGATAGAAAAGGAAATCAAGGGGCGGGTTATCAACATCTCTTCTGCCGGCGGACTGGTGGGCACCAAGAATATTGCTGCCTATTGTGCATCCAAGTCTGGTGTGATCAGTCTTTCCAAGACAGAGGCAATGGAGTGGGGGCGTTATGGAATCACTGCCAACGCCATCTGTCCCGGGTATGTTCCCACGGCAATCAATGAGGCGCCTCTGGCGATTCCCAGAGTGCGGGAGCAGATTCTGGCTAAAACTGCGCTAAAGCGCCTGGGCGAGATTCGGGAGATCGCGGCTGTGGCTTTGTTCCTGGCTTCTGATGCTTCCAGCATTATTACTGGTGCTTATATTGCTGCTGATATGGGGACTACTTGTAACTGATATTTTTCTGCTGATTTCCGGGCCGGTTGTTTTTTTCAGACTGGCCTGGAAGTGTTTTTGGAGGGGGTACGCTTTGGGAAAGGGGTGGGAGGCGGCCTGATATGGTCTGCTGCTTTTTCCGGTTTCGAGATTAAGAATCCCTAAAATCCCCGATTTTTGCTAAGTGCGAAACGAAAATCCCCAAACTCGCTTCGCTCAGACAGTGTGGATTTTCGTTTCAACGCAAAAACCGGGAATTTAAGGACTTCTAAATCTCTGCAAAGTCAAAATCTGCAGACCATATCAGGCCGCCTCCCACCCCTTTCCCAAAGCTGAATATTCTTGGAGCGTACTTTTTGTGGATGAGGGGGTATTGGGTTTTTGTTTTGTGTGTCGGGTTTCATCAGTTTTTTTGGGGGAAATGTGCATAAAATATACAGTCTTGTGCAAAAAAGAGACAACATTTTCTGGATAAAGTGTATATAAAACAAACATATTTTTTATGGCGGGGAAAAAAACGCACAATTTTTCCTGGTTTTTCCTGAAATGTTTAAAAGGGGGAAAATTGGCAGGAAATTTGCTGATTTATATTGGTGATAAATGAACAGAGACTGGACAGGCAGCGGCAGATCGCTTTTTTATCCCACAAAAAGAATTTCCGGGCTGCTGTCTGATCTCTCACCTTAAAGGGGGTAAAGAAATGGTAAGTATCATTGGTATTCTTCTGGCAGTGGCATTATTGATCTACACATGTTACAAAGGGATTCCTGCTGTTATTGTGGCTCCTCTTGTCTCGATTCTTGTGCTGATCTTCAGCGGCATGGATGTGGCAGCGGGCATGAGTGGTGCTTACATGGAGGGGATGGCTGGATTTATCCAGAAATATTTCCTGACCATGTTCACGGGCGCAATCTTTGGGGCTATGATGGGTGACAGTGGCGCGGCAAAGTCTATTGGGTTAAAGTTCGGCCGTATTGCCAGAAAATTCCCGGGAAGAGAAAAGCTTATGGCTCTCTGGTCTCTGGCTGCCCTTTCCTTTATCCTGGGCTATGGCGGCGTGAGTGTGTTTGTGGCGTTCTTCACTGTGATTGCCATTGCCAAGGAAATGTTTCAGGAGCTGGATGTGCCGTGGAGGCTTTATGGTGTCAATATTCTGGGCGCCGGGGTGCTGGCTCTGACCATGGCGCCAGGTTCTCCTTCTGTAAATAACGTGATTGCCGGTGAAGCGCTGGGGACCAATGCCATGGCGGCTCCTCTGTTAGGCCTGATCGGATGTCTGCTGGCAATGATTCTGGCTGGTATCTATTTCAAATGGGAAATCAATCAGGTGGAGAAAAATCAGGAAGGCTTTCTTCCTACTGGCGCAGAGATCGCCAAGGTGAATTTGATGCAGGAGGATGAGAATTTTAAGGAGATGAATCTTATCACCTGCCTGATTCCCTCCATTGTATTGATTGTGTGCCTGAATGTGCTGAAGCAGCCGGTTTACATTTCTGCTACCTTTGGTATCATCGTTGGTTATGGTATCTACTGGAAACGGCTGGGGGCCAAGATCGAGACCTTCAAGCGGGGGGCCATGCAGTCTATCAATTCGGTGTGTACTGCTTCCATGGTTATCGCTTTTGGCTCGGTTGTAGGTGCTACCACCGGGTTTGCCATTATCTGTGGTGCTCTGAATCATATTCCGGGGCCAGGAGAATTTCAGGTGGTTGTGGCTGTAAACGTGGCGGCCGGTGTGGCTGGTTCTTCTGCCGGTGGTCTGACGATTGCTCTGAATGCACTGGCAAACCGGTTTATCGGTTCTGTCTCTGAAGGGGGACTGGGCATGAATCCTCAGGTAGTCCATCGTATCTCCACCATCTGCTCCGGCGGGCTGGATTCCCTTCCCAGCAATGGAACGATTATCAATGAGCTGACGCAGGCAAGGCTTCCTCATAAGGTGGGATATCGTCCTATGGGAGTTTGTTCTGTGGTAATTCCGTTGATTGTGGCAGTGGTGCTTTCTGTTATTGCTCAGTTTGGAATCGTGTAGGCTGCTGATTATTGGTATCTTGTCTCTGGTGTACGGACGCAATTCCTTTCAGGAATCAAAACAGGTCCATGCACCAGAGATCCTTCTTCTCATCTTATTCAGGGATTCTATGCCCTGAATTTTTGTCGTTGAATTCACATAAAAAAACCGCTATAATAAAATCATGTTGAGAAAAAATTAACAAGAAACGGTTCCTTATCTGGACGAAACACTCACAAGGGAGAGAAACATGACTTTAGAATCAAGACTGAGAACAACAAAACATTTTCAGCGCTGGGAGCTGGGTACCCTGTTGGATATTCTGGAAAATATGGAATATGCTGTCATTGTCATTGACTATGAGGGAACGGTGGTCTACATCAATCGTTTCTACGCAGAATGTATGCGGGTGAATCCGGAGCGGCTTTTGGGCCGAAGCCTCTATGAGATAGAGCCTCAGGCCAAGCTCCTTCGGGTGATGGAGGAAAGCGCTGATTTTTACGAACCGGAGGAAGGGGATGGGGTCAGAAAAGACTGCAAAAAGCCGGCTCTCCCCTTACAGTTGGATTCCCTGAAGGAAGAACCGGCATCCGGGAATGGCCCGGAGGCCATGGAATACATCCAGTCCCTGAATATTGATTCTGTGGGCCATGCATTTCCCCTGTATAATTCCCAACGGAAAAAAATAGGCGGCTGCGCTATCTTTAAGGATGTGACAGAGATTGTGCGCCTTACCAGACGTCTTCAGAAATCCAAGGAGATGGTTCAATATCTGGCCTCCCAGTTAGAAACTTCCGAACTTCCCATTTCCTTTCAATCCTATATCAGCCTTAACCGGAACTTAAAGAAGTCTCTGGAGCTGGCAGCCAAGGTGTCTCCCACCAACTGCACGGTGCTGATTCAGGGAGAAAGCGGGGTGGGCAAGGAGGTGATGGCCAAATGTATCCACGGGGCCAGCCCCCGCAAGGACCGGCCTATGATTAAAGTCAACTGTGCCTCCATTCCGGAAAATCTTCTGGAAAGTGAGCTGTTTGGCTATGAGGACGGGGCATTTACCGGCGCCAAGCGAGGAGGCAAGTTAGGCAAATTCGAGCTGGCCAACAAGGGCACCATCCTTTTGGATGAGATCGGTGACATGAGCCTTTCCATGCAGGCCAAGCTGCTTCGGGTTCTTCAGGAGAAGGAACTGGAACGGGTCGGCGGCACAAAGACCATAAAGCTGGATGTGCGGGTCATTGCCTCCACCAACCGCAATCTGGAGGAAATGGTGGAAAAAAAGGAATTTCGGGGAGACCTGTATTATCGGCTTCACGTGGTTCCCATCTATATTCCGCCTCTGCGGGAGCGGAGGGAAGATATTATGCCTCTGGTGCGGTATTTTATCCAGCATTACGGCGGAGATGATAACACGGATCTCACCCCGGGCGCCACCCGCATTTTGGAGGAAAATGACTGGCCCGGCAATGTGCGGGAGCTTCAGAATGTTATCGAATTTGCCATGATTGTCCGCAGCGGCAACATCATAGAAATCAAAGATCTGCCCCAATACCTGCGGGGAGATTGTTACAAGGAGGAGAAGGAGACCGCTGAACCCCGGCGGCTTAAGGATGCCATTGAAGATCTGGAGCGTCAGATGATTCGGGATGCCCTGACGCGAAACAAAGGCAACAAAAGCATTGCCATCAATGAGCTGGGACTTTCCCGGCGTTCCTTTTATGAAAAGCTGGAAAAATACGGCTTAAGATAAAGAATCACTGTATAAAAAATATACACCAAAAAACCATCCTGTATAGTTTTCTGTAAAAAATATGTGAGCAGAGGCGCCGGCACAAAGGTTTTCTTCGGTTCCTCTGCCCTTTTTTTATGGAAAATCTTCTTTTTCTGGCCCTGGGGGACAATGTTTGTCCTTTTTTTCAAACCTGGCATAAATATTGCTCTTTCATAACAGTAGAAAAGCATTGGCTCAGTCAAATATTCAGAAAGGAAGAACATTTATGAAAATTATAAGCTCTGATCAGGTCAGCCAGCTGATTCACGATGGGGATACCATCATGTACACAGGCATCACCTTGGGCGGCTTTGCAGAAGAAGCCCTCATTGAGTTAGAAAAAAGCTTTTTGGAGACCGGACATCCCAGAGATCTTACTATGTACTGGCAGTCTGCCACCGGCAACCGGGGGGACAGGGGCCTGGCCCATGCAGCCCACGAGGGCTTCTTAAAAAGAGGGGTCGGGGGACACCTGACCGGCTGCGGCCCTGCCATGACCAAATTCAGCGGGGATAATTTAGGGGAAATTTTTAATTTTCCTCAAGGTGTTATGTCTGTTATGTGCCGCCACATTGCTGCCCACACCCCGGGCGTTATCACCAAAATCGGCTTAAAAAGCATGATGGATCCACGGATTGAGGGCGGCTGTATGAACGAGAAGGCAAAGGCTGCAGAGCCTCTGGTGGAGCTGCTTGAGATCGGCGGGGAGGAATGGCTTCGCTACAAGCTTCCCAAGCTGGATGTGACCCTGATTCGGGGAACCATTGCTGATACCAAGGGAAATATCTCCTGCTATAAGGAAGGCTACAAGCTGGGACAGTACTCTGCGGCAGCAGCTGCCAGATCCTGCGGCGGTATTGTCATCTGTCAGGTGGAAAACATTGTGGAATTTGGAAGCATCAAGCCAAGGGATGTGATTGTTCCTGGTATTTTAGTGGACTATGTGTTTGTGTCCAAGCCGGAATATCACTGGCAGACCTCCAAGACGTATTATAACCCTGTGTTCTCCGGCGAAATCCGCATTCCTCTGGATGCTGTTCCCGTAGAAAAATTCAGCGCCAGAAAAATCATTGCCCGAAGAGCCGCCATGGAACTGACCAGAGGATCCATTGTCAATCTGGGAGTAGGGATTCCGGAGGCTGTCTCCTCTGTTGCCGCAGAGGAAGGCTGCGGGGAGGACATTACCCTCACCACAGAGGCCGGCGGAATCGGCGGAGTGCCGGCCAGCAGCCACGACTTTGGATGCTGCTGGAATGCAGAAGCCACCATTGAGATGGCTGATGAATTTGACTTATATGACGGCGGCGCTCTGGATCTGGGCGTCCTGGGAGTTCTCCAGGTCGGTCCCAACGGCAATGTCAATGTCAGCAAGCGCTACGGCGAAGGCATGGGCGTGGGCGGCTTTTTAAATGTGGCCGGCGGCGCCAGCACCGTGGTATTTGCCGCAACCTTTACCGGTGGCTTAAAAAAAGGGGAAGGGCCTCAGTATGAGATCGGTGACGGCCATATCAAGGTGGTGCGGGAAGGCAACAGCAAAAAGTTTGTAAATGAGATTGAACAGATTTCCTTCAACGGCGAGGCCTCCCTGGATATGGGAAAACGAATCCTTTACGTGACTGAGCGCTGTGTGTTTGAGCTGACCAAGGACGGGCTTCTTTTGACTGAGATTGCCCCTGGAATCGATCTGCAGAAGGATATTTTAGATCAGATGGAGTTTTCCCCCATCATCAGCAAGGATTTAACCCAGATGCCGGCAGATATCTTTCATGAGAACTGGGGCGGCCTGAAAAAAATTATGGACCAGAAAAACAAAGAATAACCATCCATGGATGCCTATTACCTAAATTGAATGAGGAGGAAAGGAAATGTTTAGCAAAAAACATGAAATGATCAGAAAACTTGCCAGAGAATTTGCAGAAAATGAGATTGCACCTTACGCCGCTCAGATTGATGAGACCGGCGTATATCCCCAGGAGCTGCGCGACAAAATCATCGCCTGTGGCTTCCACGCCATCACCATCCCCAGGGAATACGGCGGCTGCGGCGGAGATACGGTGTCTGCCACCATTGTGACAGAAGAATTTACCCGGGTGGATGCCAGCGCCTCCTCCCAGCTGATGCCCAACTCCTTATCCGGCGGTTCTCTCATGATGTTCGGCAATGAGGCGCAGAAGCAGAAATACCTGCGGGCCTTAGCTGAGGGCACCATGACCGGGGCATTTGCCATCACAGAGCCGGGCGCCGGTTCGGACACAGCGGCCATCACCACCACGGCAGAAAAGGAGGGAGACTTCTATATCCTCAATGGCCGCAAATGCTTTATCACCCAGGGGCCGGACTGTGATTTTGTGACTGTGTTTGCCAAGACTGACCCCGGTGCCAAGGGAGTCAAAGGTATCAGCGCATTTATCGTGGAATCTGCCTGGGAGGGCTTCTCCCGGGGCGCTGTGGAGAAAAAGATGGGTATGCACGGTTCCCCCACCTGTGACCTGATCTTTGAAAATGTCCGTGTTCCCAAAGAGAATCTTTTGGGCAAGGAAGGACAGGGCTTTAAAATCTGTATGGCAACCCTGGATTCCGGGCGAATCACCGTTGCCACCCAGGGCCTTGGCATTGCCCAGGGAGCTTTGGACGAAGCCGTCAAATACGTAAAAGAGAGAATCCAGTTTGGCCGCCCCATCTCCAAGCTGCAAAATACCCAGTTTGAGATTGCCGACATGGCCACCCGGGTGGAATGCGGCCGGCAACTTGTATACCATGCCGCCGAGTTAAAGGATGCGGGCCTGCCCTACTCCAAGAACGCTGCCATGGCCAAATATTACTGCGGTGATCTCTGCAACAATATTGCCTACCGGGCCTTACAGCTCCACGGCGGCTATGGCTACATGAAGGATTATCCCATTGAGCGCATGTTCCGGGATGCCAGACTGGTGGCGATCTATGAGGGAACCTCAGAAATTCAGCGAGTGGTTATCGCCAATCACGTGTTGGGAAAATAAAGGAAAAGCTCCAGGGCCAAACTTTTGTCCAGTGGACATCCGTTTATCTGGCGCAGGTAAAACAAAGATTCATGAAATGGAAGGAGGACAAAATGAAAATATTAGTTTGTGCAAAACAGGTTCCTAATACAAATGAAGTGAAAATTGACCCGGTGAAGGGCACCCTGATTCGGGATGGGGTGGAAAGTATTTTAAACCCTGATGATGCCAATGCCTTAGAGGAGGCTTTAAAGCTGAAGGACAAATACCAGGATGTGACTGTAACCGTTGTCTCCATGGGCCCGCCTCAGGCAGAGACCATGCTGCGGGAATGTCTGGCCATGGGCGCAGATGAGGCAATCCTGGTAAGCGGCAGAGAATTTGGCGGCTCTGACACCTGGGCCACCTCCAATGCCATCTCCTCTGCCCTTGCCAAAGTAGGGGCCTTTGACATCCTCTTTGCCGGCCGCCAGGCAATTGACGGAGACACGGCCCAGGTCGGTCCCCAGATTGCCGAAAAGCTGGGGATCCCCCAGATCACCTATGTGCAGAGCTTTGAACTCAAAGGAGATGAGGTGGTGGTTCAGCGCCAGCTAGAAGACGGCTACGAGGTAGTCAGCGCGAAAATGCCCTGTCTTTTGACCACCATCAAAGAGCTTAACAAGCCAAGATACATGACCATGAAGGGAATTTATGATGCCTATGAAAAAGATATTACGGTCTGGGGCTTTCATGATCTGGACGTACCACAGGAAAAGGTGGGCTTAAAGGCCTCCCCCACCAAAGTATTCCGTTCCTTCACCCCTGAGCCAAAGGGCGCCGGCGTTATGCTAAACGGATCCGCCAGGGAACAGGTCACACAGCTGATGGGAAGTCTCAAAGAAAAACATATTATTTAACAGAGCCGATAAAAGGAGGGATATCATGGATTTAAACCAATACAAAAATGTCTGGGTATACGCAGAGCAAAGACAAGGGGTGATCACCCCTGTGGTAAAAGAGCTGTTAGGCGAGGGAAGAAAGCTGGCCGATGAGATCGGAACCCAGCTGTGTGCCATTCTTCTGGGAAAAGACATAGCCGGGCTGGCCAATGAACTGATCCGTTACGGCGCTGACAAGGTATATGTGGCAGATCATCCCCTGCTGGAAAATTTCACAACTGACGGCCACACCAAAGTGATCACAGACGCCATAGAAGAATACAAGCCGGAAATTGTCCTCTACGGCGCCACCCACATTGGGCGGGACTTAGCCCCCAGAGTTGCCGCCAGAGTAAATACCGGTCTGACCGCTGACTGTACGAAGCTGGAGATTGACCCAGAAGATAAAAAGATCCTGCAGACCCGCCCGGCCTTTGGCGGAAACCTGATGGCCACCATTGTCTGTCCCAGCCACCGTCCGCAGATGTCCACAGTCCGCCCCGGAGTTATGCAGAAGTCAGAACCGGATGATACCAGAACCGGCGAAGTCATTTCTGTAAATGTCAAGCTGGAAGCATCGGATGTGAGAACCAGGGTACTTGAAATCGTAAAGAGCATGAAAGAAGTGGTTTCCCTCACAGACGCAGAGGTGATCGTGGCCGGGGGAAGAGGCCTTGGCTCTGCCGAGGGCTTTGCAGTAATCAAAAAGCTGGCTGACGCCATGGGCGGCGTAGTAGGAGCCTCCCGCGCCGCAGTTGACGCAGGATGGATTGACCACTCCCACCAGGTAGGTCAGACCGGAACCACCGTCAAACCCAAAATCTACGTGGCCTGCGGCATTTCCGGAGCCATTCAGCACCTGGCCGGAATGCAGTCCTCGGATACGATTATTGCCATCAACAAAAATCCCAGAGCGCCGATTTTCGAGGTTGCGGACTACGGATTGACAGGAGACCTGTTTGAGATTGTGCCAATGATAACGGAAGCGTATGAGAATGAAAAAAACCTATGAAGATATGAATCGTTCTGATTATTTGATCGAGCACAGAGAGGAGGTATCGCAGAGCACCTTTTGTAAGGTGTTCTGTGATACTGCCTCTGCTTATCCGGAAGAAACTGCCGTGTACTGTGAAGGGCAATCCATCACCTACAAGGAGCTTCTTGCCTGGGCTGAGGCAAGCGCCCACAAGCTGATTGACGCCGGCCTGCAAAGAGAAGAGATTGTGGCCATCCGCACCGGGCGAACCATTGAGACCATAGCCGGAATCCTGGGCATATGGAAGGCCGGCGGCGCCTATGTCTACCTGGACAAAGCCTATCCCCCCAGAAGAGAAGCCGCCATTTTGCAGGAATGTGGCTGCCGCTTTGTCCTGGATAAGGAATGGTGGCAGGATGTACCAAAAGTTCACAATCTTCTGCCCCTGGATCTTTCCCAAAACCAGGGGCTTGCCCTGCTTATCTACACTTCCGGCTCCACCTCAAGACCCAAGGGCGTCATGCTGGAACATAAAAACGTGATCGCTTCCATGTATGATTTCCAGATCTTTGGCGTGAAAAAAGGGGACCATTACGGCATCTTTCCAGGACTGGGCTTTGTGGCCGCTATAAGCGACATCTTCTCCGGGCTGGCTGTGGGCGCTGCCGCCTACATCATTCCAGGCCATGTCCGCAAGAGCATTGATGCCCTGGTGGAATACTACAAGGCCCACACCATCCACATCAGCTTTCTCCCACCCCACATGGCAAGAAAACTGCTGGCCATGGATTTTAAGGACTTAAAGGAGCTTCCCCTCTGCCTGCTTCTTGTGGGCAGCGAGCCGGTGCGGAATCTGAATACTGCTCCCTTTTCCATTTTCAATGTCTATGGTGCCTCGGAAATGTGTTCCATGATCGCCCACTATGAGATCTCCGGCTCCCCCTCTGACGGCTTTTACCCGGTAGGAAAGATCAATCCCTGGCTAAAAGGCTATCTGGTAGGAGAAAACGGCCTGCCGGTTGCCCCCGGTGAACCCGGCGAGCTATGGCTGGCCGGTCCCCAGGTAAGCCGCGGCTATTACAATCTCCCGGAGCTTACAAAAAGCCATTATATCCCCAATCCCTTCTCCCGGGAGCCCGGCTATGAGCGGGTCTTTAAGACAAATGACATCTTAAAGGATGTAGGAAACGGCAATCTCCTCTATGTATGCCGCAAGGACAACGTGTACAAGATCCGTGGTTTCCGCGTGGAGAACACAGCTGTGGAATACGCCATCCTCCAATGCGCTCCCGTAAAAGAGGTAGCAGCCAAAGCCTTCATGGACGAAGGCGGCTGCAATGTTCTGTGCGCCTACTTTACTGCTGACGAAAAGCTGGATGTAAAGGCGATCAAAGAACGCCTCCGGGAAAGAATCCCTTACTACATGGTCCCCTCCTGCTTAATCCAGCTGGATTCCTTCCCCCGCAATCTTAATGGAAAGATTGACCGGAAAGCAATTGAAGCCCCAAAGGAGTTAAATGACCACAAGCTTCTGGAAAAACTGTATTGAAAATCACCTTCCTCCAGCCAGCTGTGCACCGAACCGGGACCGGCCGCAGCAATTATTACCTTGAACGATCCAGTATGCGAAGAAATAAGGGATACAAGGAAATTTTCCCGTAAATTTGTTTTTAACTTTTGTTTTTTTAATGTATTTTGCACAATTTTTCTTGACTATTCCCCCGGAAAATGTTATATTCTACTCAGTAAGACGCACGCCGTGCTGATTACGTTTTATCTGGTATGGGGATGCCAGGAAAAGCTTTATAATGTAACGGTTTATGATCGTGACTGGAGGGACTGCTTTCTGTGGGGGAAAAGCAGTTCTTTCTTTCTATCAAAAAATCCTTTCCTGTTACGGAGGTATTCTTCATGAACATTTCTGACAGCAAAAAACACAGAAGATTTCTGGTCAGCCTTTTATCATTCTTTCTGCTTTCATCCAGTCTCCTTCCCGGCCTGCCGGGCCGCGCCCTGGGAGCACCCACCCAGCCTGCTCCCAGCTCCACCCCGGTGGCACTTCACGGAAAACTTAAAGTGGAAAAATCCCGCCTGACCGACTGCCACGGAAATCCCTTTCAGCTTTACGGCATGTCCACCCATGGCATTGCCTGGTTTCCCCAGTATATAAGCCGGGACACCTTTCTCACCCTCCGGGACGACTGGAACACCAACTGCATCCGTCTTGCCCTATATACAGACGAGTATAACGGCTATTGCAGCGGAGGAGATCCGGAGGCATTAAAAACACTTATAAAAAACGGGGTCAACTATGCCACAGAACTTGGCATGTACGTGATCATTGACTGGCACGTCCTCAATGACCGGGACCCCAATGTTCACAAGACAGAGGCATTGGAATTTTTCAAGGAAATGTCTGCCCTGTACAAAGATCATGACAATGTGCTCTACGAGATCTGCAATGAGCCCAACTCCGGCACCTCCTGGGACAGCATCAAAACCTATGCCCGGGAAGTGATTCCCGCCATCCGGGCCAATGATGCAGATGCAGTGATTCTTGTGGGCACCCCCACCTGGAGCCAGGACATTGACCAGGCTGCCGCCTCTCCGCTGGAATACGACAATCTTTTGTATACCCTTCACTTCTACGCCAATACCCACACCGACTGGCTTCGCCAGCGATTAGAATCCTGCCTGGCCCAGGGACTTCCGGTGTTTGTCAGTGAGTTCGGCACCTGCGATGCCTCTGGAAATGGCGGAAACAATTTTGACCAGACATCCCGCTGGCTGGAACTGCTTAACCGGCATCAGATCAGCTATTGCTGCTGGAACCTGGCCAACAAGGCCGAAACCAGCAGCGCCATCGCTCCGTCATGCACCAAAGTCTCTGGATGGTCGCCAGAAGAGCTAAGTGAGACAGGGCGGTGGATTTGGGGGCACTTCCGATCCCGGGATATGATTTCCGAATGAATATGTGTTTTGAACGGGGCAGGTGCAAAAAATCTCAACTAGGTACTTTGCTAAATATTTTGCACCTGTGCAGTCGGAAAACATATCCATACTAAATCCTATTTATTTCATAGTCTACAACACGTGATGTTCCATTTTTCAATTCGTCAAATGGGATAGCACTGTAGAAAAATTCTTTGACTCTTTTTCCTTTTGTATAAA
The DNA here is from genome assembly GCA_022794255.1 of Lachnospiraceae bacterium. GTDB lineage: Bacteria > Bacillota > Clostridia > Lachnospirales > Lachnospiraceae > Brotaphodocola. Next base: position 76,723 of record JAAWEL010000057.1, on the reverse strand, counting down.
AGAAAATGGCATTTTCTCCTACATATGCAACATTTTTTACCACTATCATTACCTTTTTACTAGGATCTTTTGAGTCTTCACACTGAAATCTCTTTTTGTCTAACATAATTCGTTGACTTTCTTCAAGATCATACAAGCTGTATCCTCTGACCGTTTGATTGACATCCGTATCATCTCTCACCAAAAGATATCTGTTTGATGTCATTCCTAAAAACACAATGGCTTCCAGCTGTTGATAATATCCCATAACATTCAAGTCAAGATAATTTATATGTCCTGGTTTTCTCGCATATATTTTATTTTTATAAATAAAATTATTGTTATCCCACTCATAGGGAGAATACATTCTGCTGTCGCTTTGGATACTGATATTTTCTATGTCAAAGCTTTCTACCCTGTCTGGATTTGTCAAATCCAGCCTATATACTTTATCATAAAGGCTGCAGCTTCCTGAATACAAATACCCATTATAATAAAAAGCTCCTATTAAATTAAGTTCAAAAGGCATTTCCGTTATTTTTACATCTCCTGTCATAAAATCAAAACAATAGTATCGCCGCTTTATTCCGTATAATTTATTTTCATTTACAACAAAGCCGCAATTACAATCCATACAAAATTCCATATCGCGATTGTTTAAATTCTGTTTAGAAAAGCGAATTCCGTTTCCCTCTCTTCTACAAGTAATAATAGAATATTTCTTGGTATTACAAAAATCATAATCAACAAAAAAGCAAACATTTTCATTATGTAAAATCAATTTTGATACAGATATATTTTTGCAGGCTTTCTCTTCCAAACATGCCGTAGCTTCAATAATTCTCCATTTGCCCCTATCATTATATATACAGGTAGCTGTAAAATCATATGGGTTTTTTCCCTTTCTGGCCTTTACATGCCACACTTCCCTGCCATTTGAAATGATGCCTTCCTCTGTCTGAAGTTGCATTTGCACAGGCTCCGCTCTCTTTGATGCCTGATTATTCTCCGGTTTCTGTGGTTTATTAAATAAATTTCGAAAAAACATGGTGTTTGATTTCCTCCTTTGCTATTAATATTCCTGATTGATAGCAATTTCCAATTCTGATGCCAGATTCAGATTAGAAACAAAAATCGCCACATTTAGTCCTTCTGGGGATTGAATGTAAATCCCACCATACCAGCAAATAGGAACTTTTTTGTTATCTTTGAAACGCTTATCCGGACTTCCATCCCGATTCACGTACTGCCAGGAATAACGTGATACTGTTGTATCCGATGGTATATGGCAATCGCCATTCTTTATCTCATTTTTTCTCACATAAATTGTAGTTTTCAGATAATCTACTGCTCCCAATTTTCCGTTTTTTTCAATTAAAATTTTATCCGGTAATATATAGAGTGTTTCTCTCTTCAGATCAATCCGGACCACCTTGACATTTGTGTGAATGTATGCAGGCTTTCCTGATGAAATTTTTACTTTCTCCCATTTAAAACTTTCACTCATACCTGCAGCTGTTTTTCTGTTTTTAATCTTCCCTGATGCTGTCTTTTGCATTAGGTCCGCGCTTTTTCTTAACTTTAGCCATGCATCTACCCTGTTTTTATAGGTTGCTTCATATCCATCCTGAAAATTATAAATCAGGCTTACACGCCATGTGGTATAAATCAGTATTTTAAACACCAGCCCAATTACTGGCAATAAAATCAATGCCGGCTTGACCGGACAAAACAGGAGAAATATAAAGCAAATGCTGGAAAAAGTATTAAGCATTTTTAACTTTGACAGCTTTGTCAGGATATCTTTATACTCTACTCCTTGAAACGCTTCTATTTCTGCGCTTTGTACTTCCTGCATTTCTGTTACATTTGAATCGCTTTGTACTTTTACAATTGGTTCTTCTGACTCGTAGCGTATTCCTCTGCTATTTAAATTGATTGTAAAAATGTTCTTCATTTCTTTTATCCTCTTAAGATTCTATTCTTTTTCCTGTCCAATACTCTGTAGGATATTTGCTGGTATCTGCTGTTATTTTTAAAATATTTTTTTTGTAATCATACAGAGAGTCAATCATTCCGGTTGCTGTTTGTGTCTGGCTGTAATCACTTCTTACCATGGCAGCCCTCATTAGATTTAATATGATCCCCTCCTGTTCCTCTTTATTCTTACATTTTCCAAAACCATTTTTATGCCTATTCCAGTAGAATACTACAGTAAAATATGCATCCTCAAATACTCTCCGGGCTTTTTCATCTGTAACATTGTACAGGACCCAATGGACTTCGCTCCATCTCAAATTTTTCTGTTCATAAAATTTAAGCGCCTTTTTTTTACTAAAGGGATTGCTATTCTTATCTAATCCGTGTTTTTTATATAGCTTCATATTATAGTGTTCAAATATATATTGCTCCAACAGGTTATTACTGGGAGCTATTTCCATATTCAATTTCGTTAATGTCCACAGGTTCTGTAACTTTTGTTTCTGTCCCGCTCTCCTTCCCGCTCCAAAAACTTTGCCCAAATATGGAAATAGATAATTCCCCAAATGGACACTAAATTCAGGTGTCAGAACACATTCGTATTTCCCATTGGATTCCCCGGTATATTTTTGTTCGTATTCTCTAACCCCGTTTTCAAACCATGTTACATGATTTTCGTTATTCACAGCACATCCCAAAAGTCCATTAAACGCTTTTCCCAATGCAAAAACCCTTAATGTTGATGATAAAAAGCTTACCGCCTGCTTTACTAGATTATATCCATATGCTATCTTTTCTTCATTCTCTATTTTCTTGTCAAATTCGTCCTTACAAGCTTTGTCCAATCGATCCAAAACGGGATTTACTGTCTGAACACATTTTCTCATCGCATTTACCGTGATATTATTAACAGAATATCTTCCATACAGCCCCTTTTCTATTAGTGCCAGCCGTAAATCTTCCTTTTTTCTTTCTGATTGTAAATCACGCACCTGTTTTTGCAAATCTTCTCTCAGAATATCACACTGTCTTTTGAAAAACTGGAAAACCTCTTCACTACAAGCCTCAGCAATTGCCTCAATTCCTCCCTCCTTTTTAAAATTGTCTGCTATAATTTTTTTCAGTCCTTCTATACTCTCTTTTGAATAATTGCTTTCATCAAAATCATCTCCCCGAAGTACTATAATATTTTGATTCTTTCTGTCAACAATTTCCACTGTCACCTTATACATCAAATTGCTTCCGCCTATAAATCTCCGCTCTTCCGGGCTGCGCAAAGTAATTTTCTTTATCTGTAATATCATCCCATCCGTAAGAAGAACCTCCTTTTCACCTCCATGTTTTGTAAATCCAAGCTGTTCACTTAGAGGTAAAAAACCCGCCAATGTCCCCTTGGGCGTTTGAATTACCAACTCATACCTTTCCAGAGATCTGTCATATGTAGCATCTCCTGCTATGGTCTCACATACAGTAGTACTTAAAAAAGTAGGTATCTCCAATGTTTTTCCGATAAATCTTTCTGGTTCGCATTCCAACATACGTGCGATCTCTTTTGGATCCGCTGTCTGTGCTAATTCTTTAAAATCCAGCAAAGATGCACTTCTATAAAGCAGTATATTGTCAGGGGCCGCTGTTTTCCTTAATGCCTCTCTTATTTTATTTATAATATCCAAATAAATTCCGGATTCATCCTGGATTTCTCCCCTCAAAACATTATTTACTAGCTTATATATATCTGTCTGCCCTTCATCTTTCTTTGATGTATATTTACATATGGCAGCTTTCTCTTCATTTGATACCTGAACCTCATGCCAGTCTTTATACATTTCCTCAAATAATCTTATTCCAATATCCTTCTGAACATCCTTATATTTCTTTTCTTTTATGTCTGCCCGCACTAAAAACTGATATCCTGGACTAATAGACTGTCCGTTTAATATGCTCAAAATCATTTCACCAGCCATCACACAAAACTTCGGATATTCATATTCTGAATCTGCGGATAATTGGATTTCATTTATAATCAAATCCGTTATTGCCATAAATTCATATTTTGCAGTTTTATCTAGTGTTCCCTTTTTGCAATTCTCTTGGATCAACCGGCTCAATTTGCTATAAACACCTGGTGAATATTTTTCGTCCCAACCCTTTTCTCCTTCAAACAAACCTGGATTTTCTCTTATAAAAGCAGCTATTTTCTTGTTAGTATATGCCTTCCACTCATTTGCACTTTTAACTGTTACTCCTATTCTGGTAAAATTAAAATATGTTTCATAAATAATCATTAATTGTTCTACTAATTGTTCATGCGATTGACCGTCTTTTGTTTGTTCTATAACAATTTTTTTTAATATATATATTGTTAATTTCTTCCATATCTCTTCTTTCTCTTCCTCATTTATTAATAATTTTGCATAATACCTCAGTACTTCTTCTATCGATTTTTTTCCTTTAGATGCAGCCCCTGCTGTATTCTGCCTTACACCTCCATTTGCAAGAACCGCCGCCCCTCTGCCTGCAGTATTAGCTACCATTCCTGCTGTCGCTCCGGATGTAGACCCTGCTGCCCCTGCCACAGTAAAAGTCATTCCGGACGGTTTTGATTGATCCGATATTTGTAACCTTTTTGCAATAAAATTTTCCTTTTCTTTCTCTACAATCCCATTAATAATAGACATAAAATTCTCTGACAATCCAAAGATGATATTTATAACAGGATTTAATTGTCTATATAATTGGTTGCTTCGACTTTTATTTTTTATCGTATTTTCATATTTATGTTTTGATTCATTCAAATAGTTTTCATATATACTTAATAGCTGTATGATTTTATCATAATCCCTATCATCGCTGACTACTTCTCCGCTCAGATTTTGCTGTAATAGCGTCATTCTCCCAGAAAGTCTGACCGTCTCCTCAATTTTTTTTTCAATTATCCTGGCTAATTCTTCTGCCTTTGCTCCTGCTCCCACTTTTTTTAGTGTGTCTGACAGTGAGGCAGAAGACGTTCCCCAGGCCTCCATCATTTTTCTCCTTAACTTATCGTTGATTTCTTTATTATAGCTGTCAAAAATCTCATTTCCCAAATCAAGATACCGCTTATTATTCGTATCTAAAACAATCTTCTCATATTCACTGTGAAGTGCTTTATTTGCCTTTTGAAAATCCTCCAGACAATTCTGCAAGATTGTAAATACATCCTGAACATTTTCCTTGGACATTGATATACCGTTCATTTTTTCCTCCCTATCCTGTTATTCAAAAACAAAGTGATTCCAGTTCCTGATCTGTAATACACGGCGCCTCACTTTCCTTAAAAAGCACACTACATTTTTTAAAGGATCGTACTGTGTTTAAGCTCTTGATTTTAAAATCTATGACAATCGAATCCATATCCTTCTTTGTATAAGGAATCTCAAATTTATCATAAAAATCCGGGAAATTCCCTCCCATAAAAATATACTCATTGGATAATCTGAGGCTTATATCCATATCATCTATAGATGTAGCAAAGAAAACCAACAAAATATTATATTCCAGCCCTGAACGCAACAGATCATAATCCAATGCACTACCCACGCTTTCGCACCCACTGATCCACACAACCGTTGATTTAAAAATCTCACTCATACCTTTCATCCGGGCATTATAATAGCACCGAAGCAGATACGCCAGCCTGTCATTATCCATAAATTCAGTTATTTCAAAAATATCCTCACAGATTAGTTCCGTTCCCAAAATCTCCTTTATCTCATCAACAGAAATATTGATAATTTCTAAATCAACCAGATTCTGAAGATATTCTTCTTCACTGCCAGACTTTTTTATGGCCTCCGCTATATTTTTTCTGTCCTGGAACAAAAGGTTGATGTCCTCCAACTCCTCTGCAGAATTAAGTACAGATACCTCCTGCAGATCCTCTTCTATCTCGTATTTATTCCGGATAATCGGGTTTAAGGAAACATATACTTGCTGGTGCTGATAAAAAGAATAGGAAAAATTAAGTGCCAGAAGCTTTTGCACATAGACCAGATCATCCACATTGGGAGAAAGGACCATAATATTTTTGTTGACCCCTTTCTCTATAAAGAATGTTTCCAAATCTCTTTTCTTATTGTTGTATACAACCGGATTTCCCAAAACTACAATATCAAAATATCTTCCACCGCCATTTTCCAGCTTCCTGTCTTTTATGATTTGCATTCCTGACAAAATATTTTCAAATTCTTCTATGCTGTCCTGCCTGTCCTCCTCATAAAATTTACCGGTTTTCTCATATTTCCAATCAGCAGCCATCTCTTGAAGCTTTCTTAAAAATCCATCAAAATATTCTTCATTTCCGTCATCAATAAATGGTACCTTAAATTTGCGGTTATCCTCCTCTGCCCCGGATTCCGTATTAAGGAGAACTTCTCCTATTTTGATATCAGCTGCAGCAGAATTGCCCAGGACTGTGGTGGAAATCTCTTTTTCACAGGTGAGTGCAAACCGTAATTTAAAGTTGGCAAATACATTTCCGCTGAGAGTTTGAGACATCTCCTGACTTGCAAAAAGAAGGTGGTATCCGGTTGCCCGCCCCAGCTTGGTAATCGCTGTCAGCATATCGCTGATCTGTTCTGACTCTCTGCTAGTAGATTCCAGGAACATCTGCTGGAACTCATCTACCAAAAGCAAGACTCTTGGCATGACTATCTCGTATCCCAACCGCTTCTTTACGGTTTCTCGGAATTCCTTTACACTCTTTACCCCCAGACATTTGAAAAAATTCTGACGGGCCTTCATACAATCCACCAGATACTGAATCATAGATACCACGTATCGCACTTCACTGGTTGCTGCGCAGGCATTCACATGAGGAGTAAAACCCTTGGTCATATAGCGGCTCAGCTCCACCATCTTAAAATCCACCAGATACAGATCCAGTTCCCATGGTGCATATTCTAACAAAAGATTAAAAATCAGATTATTAATAAAAACGGATTTACCGGCTCCTGTGCGTCCTACAATCATTCCGTGAACATGGGCATCTCCCATGGGCACTGCAATCGGATTATTTCTATTATAATTTAAAAGCCCCGGACGCAAATTAATCCCTTTTGCCGTGGTATTAAACCACATAAACTCTTCCGGCTTCTTAAAGTAAATTCTCTCAAACCGGGTTCTATCCTCATCCATATCCTGTTTCAAAATATCCCAGTAAATCTCCTGGGATGACTTTTGATTATCACCGTTATTTTGTATTCTTTTTTGCTCTGTAATAAACCGTTCACTGTATTCCTTCAAAAATTCCAAGGGTTCCCTGCAGCGAACTATCTCTTTCTCAAAAATATCCCCTGGTGGAAGCTCTTTTGCAAATCGCTTCCGATTTTGTTGAAGAACTCTGACAAATCCCTTTTTAAAATCATCATAAGCCAATGTGTTATTTCTTTTTTCGATAAACTCATTAAACTGTGCAATTTCTTCGTAAGACATAGAAATATGCCCTAATCGTTCAATTCCCTGTTTCCCGTTTTGAATTTCTCTCAGTAAATCTCCGTATATGTCGCCAGAATCACACACCTGATTTGGATAGGAGCCAAAATTTAAAATCCAGTCTGCTTGTCCAAGAAGCTTTTCCGGATCATCAATTCCGATCAAAGGTGCTTTATATTTCTCACTGCCATCTCTGTGCTCCTTTTGTCTAAGCCATAGCTCACCAGCTTCCAGATCAACAGCTCTGTCATCTTCTAAAAGTTTCTTTGACAGCTCTGCTTTACTTTTCATCACGATCCAATTGTTGCATTTGGCAATAATATCTTCATTCATCCTGGTACTGGGCTCTCTCGCAGACAACAGTAAATGGATGCCGCTCCTGGCGCCATCCTCGATGATGTTTCCTATTAAACGATTCAGATTTCCAACTTCCTTATCAGATGCTTCTTTATATATAGAATATACCCTGTCTATTATGATCAATTTTCTTGGCAAAACAAGCTTTCCAAAATCGGAATGAACTTTGTCTTTTAATTCACTGAGCATCTCTATGCCCATCCGATCAAATAAGCGAATTCGTTCTCTCATACAGGTTTCTGCATAGGTAAGCAAGTCTAATATATTTTTTACTTCATTATAATCTTCCAGAAGATGAACATGGGGACGGAGTTTTTCTTCCTCCCTCTCTTCTGCCTGAAAATTTGCCAGATATAGCTGAAGCTCATAGGGAGAATACTCTCTCATTGCATTTAAAACAATCCCCCATAACAGCTCTGATTTACCTGCCCCTGCCTTTCCCACCAAAATTGCATGTCCGGATTTATCCTCATCAAGCTGCAATGGTTCCATCTGATCCCGGTTATAATCCCGAAGTCCTATCCGCAACCCCAACCCATTATTAGAGGAAAGAGTCCACACAGCCTCTTCTGAATAATCCTTTTTTTCTATTTTCAGAAAACCATCATCTGACAACATTTTATTAAAAATACTCTGACATTTTCCCCGGTTATTTTCATATTCATCAAACTCTTTGATAAATCCATAAGGCTCTGGACATATACATAATTGCTGAAAGACTTTGTAGTCGAATGTATCTGATTCCACTACATATTTAAAATTGTCCCGAAAAGCATCAAAAGTTACCTCCTTCCGTTCCTGCTCCTTTCTTCTCTTTTGAGCCATCATCTCCTGAAGTCTCTGCTCTGTTGTAGCCATTTTCTTTCTCCCTATATGTAGGATAACAGCCCGGACAAGCCAAGCTGTTACCATATATTTCTTTTGAAGGTGCTATTTTATTAAGGTCCTATTGGAATCTTGGCTTGGGAAACTGTTCCAGATTCTTAGCGCTGTTTACTCCTTTTTTCTTCATGTCGCTGTTTGCTTGTTCCATATCAGCTGCCGCCTGCTTTAAAATATTTGAAAGCTCATCTGCTAACCCCTTCACCTGTGTGGCCCGGGCCGCAAATCCCTCATGGGCTGCTGTAAATGTAGCTGACACATGTCCCTGAATCCCGATAAATAACTGATTTTCTTCTGCGTATTTATTAATACTTAATCTATGTTTCCTTTCCGCCCCATTTAACTTCTCTACGTAGTTTGTGATTTCCTGCTTTATCTGTTCCATCTTTTCCGGATCAATATTAGGAGTTGTATCATCTACCTTTATTAGTCCTGGCATGTTCTTATACATTTCCTCAATTTTTCTTTCAAAATTCTTCTCAAGACTCTTTGCCTCCAGAACCGCATTATCACCTGCTAATGACGCTTCCACCTGTTTTGCGATGCTTACCTTTGATTCCCTCCAAGCCTGATAATTCGATAACATAATATTTTTTAAATCTTCAGCATAAAATTGAATCGATGCATTTGCTATATCTACAATTTGTTTAAATCTCTCACTTTCAGCCGTATTAGACAAATTTTTAATCAGCTTCTCTGTATCACTCTTTAATTCCGTCAAAGCCTTTTCATATACCTTTAAAAGTTTCTCCTGCTCTTCTTTTTTTAAACTCATTCTTCTTTTTTGTGTACTCATTTTTCTTATCCTCTTCTTTTTACATTAATTTTTATATCTTCTTTCCCATCTTCCATCTCCAGATCATATTTCTGGTCCTTTACCACCTTGTCAATGTCCCCATAAACACTCTCCTTTTTCTCTTTCATATATTCTCTCTCCGGCACAACAAACACCGGAAGAAATCCGTAATTAAGCCCGGAACCAATAATATTCCACAATCTGTCATCAAACCAATTCGATGTACGGTTTGGTGGAATCAGGAAAAATACAAGCCTGTAGGCAAATTCCTTTGACATCTGTCCGGACCGTCTGGCTCGTTCCTTTATCTCCTCTTTCCACTTATTATTCTGAGAATTTTTCTTTGTATATCTTTCTACATCTTCATATAATCTTGATATATTTTTTGTATCATATATATCTAACAATTCCTCCCTGGCAGCTTTCCCCAAATCACTGGCACTATTAACAGTATCAACTACTCCAATCTTTAAGGCGTCCCACGGATTATTTCCCAAAAATTCTACGATAAGCTTCTGCATTGCCTGGTATAACAAAGCTTTTTCATCCGTATCTTCCTTTTTCGTATGATATACAAGCAAAACCGGCTTTTCATTGTGGCACAGCTGCTGAATCATTTTGGGCTCTCCGTTTTTCCACTCCGGGAGTATGTATACACTTGGAGCAATTATTCCCGGAATCTCTGTCAGCTCCGGGAACTTGCTTTCATCTAGCTCCTTTAGTATCTCTTTCATTTCCAGCCGATATTGTTTTTGTGCTTCCTCTGCATTCTGGGAATCATCTTTTATCTTCTTTATTGAGTTTTCGTATTTCGCTTCCTCTTCCAACAGCTTTCTATCATAATTTTCAAGGTTCTTCCTGCACAGCTCCATTTCATTTAAGCACTTTTCATGTTCCATTTCCCACTGAGATTTATGACGTTTAAGCTCCTGCTCCAATTTTTTATTTGCATTACTGCTTACTAAATGTTTCTTTTCTTCTTTTTCCTGTTGGAGCTCCTGCCATTTCTGAAATAACCTATTATTTTCTTTTTCAAACTCACGGTCTATTATCACAGACAGAATATCTCTGTAATATGCAAGAACATAATATTTTACAGCGCCTGTTGCTAAGTTCTCCTCTACTCTGTTCATGGCTATTTTTCGCAAAACAGGTATTCGTTCCACCAATATTCCCGAAATATTTGGTGATAAAGCCGTTCTCGTAATTATAAAATAGGAAACCATTCCAATCACTGCGATGATTATGATCTTAAAAATAAGCTGAATGATATCTGTTACAAAGTAAGGAAGCTCAACATCCCATTGCAGGGCAATAAAAAAACCTAAAATCGCTCCTATTATTCCGGTTATCTTCCCAATACCTTTTGTCATCTGTCCAATTAAATAGAAGATTCCGCCAGCAATTGCTGCTATAAGAGACCAGAGTAAAAAGGATGCCAAAGCATTGGATGCTCCTCTGATAAAGCTCAGCTCAAACACACCCAAAAAAAATACAAAGAATCCTAAAAGACTGACAAAAGCCGGAATGCCAAAATTTACAACCTTTTCCAGCCAGTCAGGAGCATAGTTCCGAATATCATGAAACGGAACTGCATGTGAGGCATACGTCCGGACTGTATTTACATTCTGAATACATGCCTCCTCAATAACTGCTTCTTTGCTGGTATTTGAAAAATAATTTTTTATACTGTTGGGAAGCAATTCTCTGTTCACTATCTCCTGAAAAGACTGATAATTTTCTGCCACTACGGGATCATTTTCTATAATTTTAACTTGTGTCTCCAGCTCCTGCTGCATTCTTTCCTTATTTTCCGCAATTTCAAATTCTAAATCTGCAATTGCCTTATCATAAAAAGAATCCAGTTCTTCTAATTCTTTAGCTTCCTCTCTTTCTTTTTTCTTCCGCAATGATTCTTCATTATATCCCTTATGAGGACTTGTTCCTTCCTCTTTTTCTGTCAGCTGGTCTAACCTTTGTTGACAAAGCATCCGTTTTTCATTAAGAGATGCTTTTATCTGTTCTTTTTTCTGCTCCAACTCGCAAATTTTTTTATTCCCAGCTTCGATATTTTTCTTTTTCTTATAATATTCTTCGTATAATTCCTTATACTTTTCAAATAGTTTCTCTCTTTTGAACATTCGTGTTTCAAGCCTCCCCTTTATAGTAATTCTCCTGATCATACCAATTCTGGTTTAGAGTTATTTACTCTAATTTTAGAGTAATATGCGCTATTTGTCAATAAGGACAGTTTTTTTCTGTATAATCCATTCAGAGGTGAAGATATATGCTCTATTATGAAAGAATCCGTGAAATTCGGGATGAAAACCGCTATACTCAGCAGACCATTGCCAATATTCTGAATATAGGACAGAGAACTTATTCAGACTATGAAAGCGGTCGCACACGGATCCCTGTAGAAAGCTTAATTATCCTTGCAAAATTCTATAATGTCAGTATGGATTATATTAGTGGGGTCAGCGATATCCGGGGCGTTTTTCCTCCAAAATAAAAGGCCACCAATTTCTTGTAAGCAGGAAATGGATGGCCTTTTATAATGTTCCGTAACAGTCCGGACAACAGTAAAATTGACAAGCTACCGATAAAAGTGACTATTACTTGTATGACCCTGCAAAATATGATAAGATGCATTACATGTAAAAAACTTATTGATACAAATCCGAACACCAAAGGAGGATCATTTTTATGTCAAACATCACGTTAGGCAGAACCGGTATTACCGTTGACCGAAACGGCTTTGGCGCACTGCCTGTTCAGCGCATTCCCAAGGCGGACGCCGTAAAGCTTCTAAGAAAAGCCTATGACGGTGGTATCACCTTTTTTGACACAGCCCGGGCCTACACAGACAGCGAGGAAAAGGTGGGCGCTGCCCTGAGCGATATCCGCAGCCATATCTATATTGCCACCAAAACTGCAGCTGAGACTGCCAATGATTTCTGGAAGGATCTTGAGACCAGCCTGACCCTTTTAAAAACTGATTACATAGATATCTATCAGTTCCACAATCCTTCCTTCTGTCCCAGACCTGATGATGGCAGCGGGCTCTATGAGGCGGCACAAAAAGCAAAGGAACAAGGTAAGATCCGTTTCATCTCCATCACGAACCATCGTCTTGCCGTGGCCCGGGAAGCTATTGCCTGCGATCTGTATGACACCCTTCAGTTTCCCTTCTGCTATCTGTCCGGTGAGCCGGAGCTTAATCTGGTTCAGGGCTGCCAGGAACACAATATGGGATTTATTGCCATGAAAGCATTGTCCGGCGGGCTGATCACCAGCTCAGCGGCTGCTTACGCATTTATTGCCCAATATCCGGAGGTACTTCCCATCTGGGGAATCCAGAGAGAGCATGAGCTGGATGAATTTTTAAGCTATGTGAAAAACCCGCCTGCCATGACACAAAAAATCCGGGATTTGATCGCAAAAGACCGGGAACAGCTCTGCGGCAGCTTCTGTCGTGGCTGCGGCTATTGTATGCCTTGCCCGGCAGGTATCGAGATTAACAATTGCGCCCGCATGTCCCTGCTGCTGCGCCGCTCTCCCTCTGCCTCCCATCTCTCCCCAGAGGGGCAGGAAAAGATGATGAAGATCAAGGAATGTATTCACTGTGGCCAGTGTTCTGGCAAATGTCCTTACGGCTTAGATACGCCAGAGCTTTTGGAAAGGAATCTGAAGGATTATGAGGAGATTCTTGCCGGTAAAGAAATGACAGCAACAAATTTCTGAAAATAGCGGAAGCTCGAAGTTCTTTAAAAAAATACAATCACATAAAAAGGAGTTAAAAATTCTCCTTTTTATGTGATTGTTATTTAGCTTCAATGCTCTGTTTTTTATTTTTCTCTGCTATTTACAGTAACACGTGTATCAATATGATATTAATCCTTCCACTCCAGCCGATGCAGCTTCCCTTCCCTGTTCATCCGCTCAAATCCATTCTGCCGCAATGCCTCATACAGCACAATTGCCACGGAATTGGCCAGATTCAGGGAACGGATATCTCCCCACATCGGTATTCTTACACAATTCTTCTGATTTTCCACCAAAAGCTCCTCCGGAATCCCTGCGCTTTCCTTGCCAAACATCAGATAACAATCCGGTTCATACTCCACTTCTGTGTACATCTTCTCTGCCTTGGTAGTTGCCATGTAAAGCTTGGCACCTGGGTTCCTTTCCAGAAATTCCTGAAAATCACAATAAACCGCCAGATCCAGATTATCCCAATAATCCAGTCCCGCCCGCCGGATTGCCTTCTCATTCAGCTTAAACCCCAGAGGCTCAATCAGATGCAAACGGGTATTCGTTGCCACACAGGTTCTTCCGATATTTCCCGTATTTAAAGGCATCTCCGGCTCGTATAATACCACATTCATCCTGGCTGACATATTTCTACGCTCCATCCAACCGATTCACAAACCTTTGAATCCTTCCTAACGCCTCTTTCAGGCTCTTAAGGGAATAGGCATAAGAAACCCGCAGATATCCCTCTCCGCTGTCTCCAAAAGCCGTTCCAGGCACTACAGCCACCTTCTCCTCCTGCAAGAGCCGGCTGGCAAATTCGTCCGAGGTCATGCCAAAACGCTTAACGCTGGGAAAAGCATAGAAGGCCCCCAAAGGCTCAAAGCACTCCAGACGCATCTCCTCAAAGGCATGGAGCAGATACCGTCTCCGCTGGTCATAGGACTCTCTCATATGCCGCACATCATCGTCACTGTTCTTCATGGCATCAATGGCCGCGTACTGACTGGTAGTGGGGGCACACATAATGGCAAACTGATGGATCTTTAACATCTGCTTTAAGATCACTTCCGGCCCGCAGGCATACCCCAGTCTCCATCCGGTCATAGCAAAGGCCTTGGAAAAACCATTGATCAGTACGGTTCTCTCCTTCATCCCTGGCATAGAGGCAAAGGACACATGTTCTTCATCTCCATAAGTCAGCTCCCCGTAGATCTCATCAGATAACACAAACAGATCGTATTTCTCCACAAGCTTTGCAATCTCCACCATATGCTCCCGTCTCATGACAGCACCTGTGGGATTGTTGGGGAAGGGCATTACCAGAATCTTTGTCTTTGGAGTAATCTTTTCCAAAAGCTTTTCCGGAGTGAGCCGAAATTCATCCTTCTCCTCCAATTCAATCGGCACAGCCACTCCGCCAGCCAGAACTGCACAGGGCATATAGGAGACAAAGCTGGGCTGAGGAACCAACACCTCATCTCCCGGATCCAGCATGGCCCGCATAGCAATATCAATGGCCTCACTGCCCCCCACAGTCACCAGAATCTCCTTGTCCGGATTATAGCTCAGATTACATCTTCGTTCCAGATAATTATGTATCTCCACCCGCAGATCCCGCAGCCCTGCATTGGCTGTATAAAAGGTCTTTCCCTTCTCCAGGGAATAGATCCCTTCTTCCCGGATATGCCAGGGGGTATCAAAATCCGGCTCTCCCACTCCTAAGGAAATGGCATCCTTCATCTCGCTCACCAGATCAAAAAACTTCCGGATCCCAGAAGGAGGAATCGTTACAATCTTTTCTGATAATGGATTTCTCACGGTGTAATCAACATCCTTTCATCCTGGAACTCGTCACAGAGAATGGTGCCGTGATCCTTATATTTTTTCAAAACAAAATGGGTTGCCGTGCTCAGCACGGAATCGAGAGGAGACAGCTTGTCTGATACAAACTGAGCCACCTGACGCATGGTTTTTCCTTCCAGAATCACAGTAAAATCATAGGCGCCGGACATCAGATACACCGCATTAACCTCACTGTACTGATAGATCCGCTCTGCAATTTTGTCAAAGCCCATACCTCTCTGAGGCGTTACTTTGACCTCTATGAGCGCCACCACCTTCTCCTCACTGGTATTCTCCCAGTTGATCAGTGTGTGATAGCCGCAGATAATATGTTCCTTTTCCATTTCTGCGATCTCATTAGCCACCGCCACCTCGCTCTCCCCCAAAAGAATCGCCAGATCCCGTATGTCAATTCTGCTGTTTTTCTCAATCACTGCCAAAATCTTTTCTCTCATAGCCTGCTGCCTCCTTGTTTTGTTCCAATCCCTTATTTCCATATAAATCATTCAGCCAGTCCAAACTGTCACCGGGTACCACCCGTTCCAGCTCATCTGGCTGAGGACGGTTTAAATATCCTGTCTCTTTGTCATTAACGACAAGTCTGGCAATTCCCTTTGTGACTCGTCCGATCACTGCTGCCGGGATTCTCTTTTCTCTCAACTGTTCCACCACTTGTCCGCCATTGTCAACTGCTCCTACCCAACAGTGCCCACTGTACAAGCGGTAGGGATTCAACCCGAATATTTCACAGACCTCTATCGTTCCCTGCAGAACAGGGATCCGGCTTAAAGAAAATTCCACTCCCACCCGGCAAGATCCTGACAAATTCCAGATCGCTGTCAGAATCCCTCCTGCAGCAGCCGGCTCCCAATATTCTAAAAACAAGCCTTTCTCACTGCTTTCCTTTATCGCTTCCTCAATTCTCTGGGCATCATCCAAAATGGAATCCAGATATCTGGAGGCAAACCGTTCTTCCAATTCCTGTCTTTTCTGCCTTACGATTATACTTGTGCCTTTTAGACCTGCATATCCTGCAGTCACAAGATCCTGTCCCGGCCTCATCTGACTCTTACTCTGCTGGAACAGGCGTCTCTGCAGAGGCTGGCGCCGGAGTCTCAACAGGAGCTGGCGCCGGAGTCTCTGCTGGAGACGGGGCCGGGGTCTCTGCTGGAGCTGGCGCCGGAGTCTCTGCTGAGCTGGAAGAAGGTGGCTCTGCCGGCGCTTCTGACGGATTAGGAGATGGGGCCGGAGAAGATACGCCTGGACCCTTCACTGTATTTTCCTCTGTTCCGGACGGCTGTGTCTCCTGAGGCTGAGTCGGAATTTCCTGAGGAATCTCCGGAACCACTGGTTCTGTGGGGGCCGGGGCTGGCGGACCTACCAAGACAATGGCCTTGGATGCATTGTAGGTGTCTGTGTGAAGCAGAGTCCTCTCCGTCTCCACACCATCTACTGTGACCACTTTCCAAAGTCTCGACTTTACTCCACGGTGAGCCGATTGTACCTGGCGTCTTGCTCCTGGTGCCATAGACGGATCCACCTGCTCCATAGGAGCACCAGCACTAAAAGAGCTTAGGGTTTCTGACACATACTCCACGGTCCGGTTAGACGGACGAGTCTCTTTCCCATAGATGGTAAAGGTCAGCTTCCTGTTCTCCGTATAGCCCTCCACATAGATAGGCGTGCTGTAATTGTTCGTAATTTTAATATCCTTCACTACACCCGCAATGGCTGCGTCCATTGATGGCTTTACATACCCGACAATCATAGAGTGATTCTGCCGCTGCGTTATCTCTAATTCTGCCCGCAGCGCAGCATTGTAAAGAGTCGTGGCAATCTGGCATACGCCTCCTCCAATACTGTCCACAACCCGGCCGCCCTCATAAGCAGCTGCCGTAAAATATCCGTTAGCTGTAGTGAAAGGATGCATACATTCATATCCGGATAAGGTCTCTCCCGGCAAAAGTACATGACCATTGATCTTGGCCGCTCCGTTGGCAAGATTCCCTGACCGCGAAGAGCCGCTGCTGCTGAAATCTGTGGTAAATGTTCCCAAAACATCCTGAATCGATGCCAGATCCTCCTCCATAATATCCGGATCTTTCTCATTGATAACAGCCTCTGCCCTCACCTCATCTCCTGATGTCTCCAGCAAAGCCTGATCCAAAACAAGCTTCGTGGCCCCGATATCCACTATCTTGCCAGACACTCCAGGTGTAATCTGAAATGCTCCATCCACCCGGACAATTGATGCGTTCTGCGGTTCATCCATCAATCCCTCTGTCTGTTTGCGAATAAAGGCATCAACTTTTCCTTCTTCCACCATTGTCTCCAGTGGTATATGAACCGGATTTTTCTCTACATCCTTTCTTGTCATGTACTGACGAACCAGATTGCCGGAGGAAACCTGTTCCAGTGCTTTTTCCACCACATCCGTATTCCCCCAGGACATTCCCAGCTTCCCGGCTGTCACGGATGTCTCATTGCCGGCAATATCCAGAACTATCTTTCTGTTCTCCAGTCGCTTGACCTCTGCGGCAATGGCATCCATTGCCTCCTCCTCTGTCATTCCACCCAGACTAACCTCTCCAACGAAAAATCCCTCCGGTATCGTTTTTTCCCTTGCATACACCGGTCCGGCAAAAAATACAGCCGCGGCAACCGCGGCAAAAAAGGTGCCCATTATATGTGCCTTTTTCATAGTTCCTCCACATTCTCTTTAAATCAAAACATCCCAAATCGATTGCCCGTTTAAGCAAACATAGTCAATGCGCTGGCCACTGTTGGTATAATCATGGCAAGCACCAGAATGATCACGATAATGGTTGAAATAAGCTTTTTCTTTTTATTATCCATTTTATATTCACCTCTTTTGCTGATTTTAACAAACTACCGAATCCTGCCAAATTGAGAGATAACCTTATCCTTCAGCCGGGACACCTCGTTGTGGCTAAGAAATTCAATCTCCACAGGCAAATCTATTTTATGATATTTTAGTAAATACCGCAAGTCCTCTTTTTGCATTTTCGTTGCCGGCTGCTCTCTTTTTACCTTGTAAATCATGGGTTTCGCCGCAAATGCTTCCAGGTCCTTCTGTAATTCTTCTCTTTCATATCCATCACTGCTCCATTGCTTTCCAAATTCTTCTGCCAATTTCTGATACAAATAATGGGCATCCCAGGCATCTCCTAAAGCTCGATGGGCCTGCTGCCTTTCAATGCAAAAAAAAGCACAGGCAGCCTCCAGACTTTTTGACTCTCCCACAGCCATAAACCGGCGGCACAGCTTTAATGTGTCAATCCCCTTTCTCTCAAAGGAAAACCCATGATTCACCATGGCCCGTTTCAGAAAGCTGTAATCAAAGATTACATGATGGCCAAGTAACGGAAGATCTCCACAAAATCCCAGGATTTCCTCTAAAATATCCCCAATATCCGGGGCGTTTTCCACCATCTCACAAGTAATCCCCGTCAATTTTATAATCCTCTCCTCCAGTTTCCTGTGAGGATTTATCATGGAATGATACTGTCCATCCTTCCTGCCATCCACAATGCGGACTGCACCTACCTCAATTATTTTATCCAGTTTTGCGTCCAATCCTGTGGTTTCTAAATCAATCGCAACATAATTTTGCTCCACACTCATTGAAGCCTCCTTGCTGCCGCATTTCTTGTAAGCGGATCTCTATCCCTGTAGTCAAATAACCATATCTCCCCAGAGCGAAATACCTCCACATGGATCTGCGTTCCTAAATTGCGCAGCTCCGGAACAAGTCTGCGGATAATATTTTTGTATGGTGCCTGTTCCAGCGCAAACATGGGACGGCTTTTACAATTCTCGCGAAGATAACAATCCTGTACCAAAGCATCCTCCAGCCGGCTGATCTCTTCTTCCTTTACCTCTTTTTGTATAAATTGATGTAAAATATCGTATCGGGCCATTCTGCTGTGATTCTGCCCATTTAGCTTTCTCTCCTTATAATACCCAGCCAGCCGTTCATACAACATAAATGCATCCCCAAATTTCTCAACCAGAAGTTTTAATGTTCCTGCAAACTGGCCACTGTTATAATAAACCTCCACCATATTTTCCACTTCCTTCAGCCGGATAACATCCCTGTAAGGAAGCCAGCGGGTAGACAAAACCTCATAAGGAGGCTTTTCTCTGTAGGATAATTCATATTGCTGTGCCATAGAATACATATGAGATCCTTTTAAAACCTTTAAAAACCCCACCTGTAGCTGCTCCGGTTCCATTGCATACACATCATTAAAAGAGCGGTGGAAACTCTCATAATCCTCATAGGGAAGTCCCACAATCAGATCCAAATGCTGATGAACATTGTGCCGGTCATTGATCTGTGCAACTACCTTGCGAACCCTTTCAAGATCCATTTTTCTTTGGATCTCCCGGATTGTCTTAGGATTGGTGCTCTGTACACCGATCTCCAGCTGAATCAACCCGGGGCGCATTTTCCCAATCAAG
Organism: Lachnospiraceae bacterium; assembly: GCA_022794255.1. Lineage (GTDB taxonomy): Bacteria > Bacillota > Clostridia > Lachnospirales > Lachnospiraceae > Brotaphodocola. The sequence continues at coordinate 57,174 of JAAWEL010000057.1, read as the reverse complement.
GCAAGTTCCTCTTCCCCCATCAGATCCGCAGCAACTTCAAAATGGAAATTGGTCACTCCATTATCATGCTCCAAAATGTACTGCCACACTGCCATAGCATGTTCTCTTTTGCAGTTGAAAGTCCGGTCCATAAATTTCACTTGAGGGACCTTTTTTTTCAGAAAAAAGTCCAACTCCTGCATCACCAGCTTCAAATCCCGAAAACGAATCGATCTATCAATAGAGGAAAGACAATAGCTGCATGAAAAGGGACATCCCCGACTGCTTTCATAATAGATAATACGATTTTCAAATCGATCCACATCCTGATAAAAAAATGGAATCCTGTTTAATCGGACGGCTGAAATCCTTTCCGTATCGCAAATCTCACCATCAGCTCTGCGATAGGTGATTCCTGAAAGCTGTGAAAGCCCTCTCCAAAAATCTGTCCGGTTATTTTGCTGCCTATTTCCTGCCGGAGGTTTTAGCAGCTGATAGCAATCCAAAAGAGCAGCAAACGTATCCTCCCCTTCTCCTTTCATCACACCTAAAATTTCCGGTTCACATTTCAAAATCTCCGGGCCGTCAAAGGATACCTCCGGACCTCCCAGCCAGATATCTGTATCCGGAAGAACCTTGTGAAGATCTCTCACCAGCTCCAAAACAACATGGATATTCCAGATATAACAGGAAAAACCAATCACATCTGGTTTCCTTTGGTAAATATCTTCCAGAATCTTCTCCGTCAAATGGTTAATCGTGTACTCGGCAATCTCCACCCACACGGGCGGATATTTTCCCCGTTCCTTCCCATTCTGGCCATGTACATCCTCTGCATACGTTTTCAGGCTGTACACTGCAGGGTTGGAGTGAATATATTTCGCATTAACTGCGACCAGTAAAAATTTCATACTTTTCTTCGCCTATACCTGAATTTTAATAACTCTTCCTGACAGTTCATATTGATAATAACGCACTCCTGCTGCATTCAACATTCTCTTTGACGCCCGCACTGACGGAGAATCCTGGTATTTATCCTCCTTATAAATTACAGTCTTGATTCCTGCCTGGATGATCGCTTTGGCACACTCATTGCAGGGAAACAAAGTCACATACAGCTTGCTCCCTTCCAGGCTCCCTCCCCGATAATTCAGGATCGCATTCAATTCACTGTGAGTAACATACAAATATTTAGCACTGTAAGGATCCGAATTTTCCTGATCCTTTCCCCAGGGAAATTCATCATCCGAACATCCTCTGGGAAATCCATTATATCCCATGGAAAGGATCTTATTATCCTGACTCACAATGCATGCACCTACCTGTGTGTTGGGATCCTTGGAACGTTTTCCTGACAGATCCGCCACTCCCATAAAATATTCATCCCAGGAAATATAGTCCATCCGTTTCTTCATATCTTCCATTGTATCCCCTCCTGATTTGTTCTATGTAATCCTGAAATATCCTGTACCTGGTTTTGCTGCCCAGCTCCGCCCCTTGTTTACACATAAATCGTCCGGTATCCTGCTGCCTTCATCAGACGATTCATAATTGCATATCCCAGATGATCCTGGGAAAAGCTCTCCGAATAAATACAATCCACCTCCAAATCATCAAATTCCCGTAAAACGGCAAACAGATTATGAGCAATCGTCTCTTCCTGGCTCCTCCTTCCCACACTTCTCAATATTCCCTGTCTGTATTTTCCCTTCGTCTCCTCCGTACATATAATCCCCACTTGTTTTCCACTTGCCATATCATTTTCCACAAGCTCATTGATCTTTTCCACCACAGAACACGCATTTCCCTCCACCAGGGTCAATTCTGCCCTTGGAGCATAGTGGCGATACTTCATCCCTGGTGCCTTGGGGCGAATATTTTCATTAGGCCTCCCAAGAATTGCCGGATCAATCCGGACATGTCCCACCGCTTTTTCCAGCATTTCCCGGGTAATCGCCCCCGGACGCAGCAACACCGGCACATCTTCCGATACATCCACAATCGTGGATTCCAGACCAATCCCCACCGGGCCTCCATCAAGAATTATATCAATCCGTCCATTCATATCCTGCCATACATGCTGTGCCGTGGTAGGACTTGGCTTTCCCGACAAATTTGCACTGGGCGCTGCCACCGGCACACCTGCCAGGGCAATTAAACGCCTGGCCACCTCCGCCCCTGGCATCCGCACGGCCACGGTTTCCAGGCCTCCTGTAGTCCCATAAGGTACCTGTCTGCTTTTAGGAAACACCAAAGTCAAAGGCCCTGGCCAAAAAGTCTCTGACAGCTTCCTCCCTGTCTCCGGAATCTTCGTCACCAATGGCTCTAGCTCCTTGATGGAAGAAATGTGCGCAATCAAAGGATTGTCTGATGGCCGCCCTTTCGCAGCATAGATCCGATGCGCTGCTTCCTCATCCAGCGCATTGGCCCCCAAACCATAGACGGTTTCTGTGGGAAAAGCTACCAGTCCCCCTTGCCGTAAAACCTGTGCCGCCTGAAAAATCCCTCCATCCTCCTTATCTCTGATCTGAAACACTTTCGTTTCCATTTTCCCTCCATCCTTCCATGCACCGATTTCTCTGTTAAGTATTACGGCAATCATAACATAAGTGCCGGAACTACACAAGCATATGAACTCACTTGTCAATCCCGGCACCTGTTTTAAGCAAATATAATATTTATACCTGAACCTGGTGTTTTTCCTTTCGCTCTTCCATGCCAATGCTTCGTATCATTACACTGACTCTTTTATAGACCAATGCAGTAATGAACGATACCACGGCACCCTTTACAAGATTAAACGGCCCCACACAGAATGCTGCAAATGTCCATACATTTCCCACAGCCGGATTAATCGCTGCCCCTGCTGCCAGAATATTCTCCAGCGGCATAAATTTGGAATAAAAAGGAATCATAACCAGCGCATTTCCTGCAATCGCCACCAATGACATAATAACCGTTCCCAGTGCCATGGCAGTCATTGCACCCTTTTTCGTCTTATGGAAACGATAGATCAATCCTGCCGGCAGGACTATAGAGCAGCCAAATACCAGATTCGCAAACTCACCTACAAACCCGGTACTGGTAGGCTTTAAAACCAATTTAATCAGGATCTTAACTACCTCCATCACCATACCCGCCACAGGGCCCAGCGCGAATGTTCCCACCAGAATCGGAACCTCACTAAGATCCAGACCATAAAAGCTGGGAGCAAGAAAGGGAAGCGGCACCTCAAACAGCATAAGCACTGCCGCTAATGCGCCTAACATTCCCATAATAACAATATTCTTTGTGGATAATAATCTTTTTTCCCTCATACTTCTTTCCTCCTGTAATTTGATCTTGTAAGTTCATCGCATGGAGGAATTATGTAGACACAGGGTCACGGACACTTTTGCCGGATATACAATAAAATACCCCGGATGTTTGATTTATCCGGGGTATCCGACTCATTCAGCTGAAAATGCCGCAACCATCTCTGGCCGCTACACAATCTCTTCTCTCATCCAGACTATACTGTCGGTTCCGGAATCTCACCGGATCGGCCGCCTGAGCGGTTCGCGGACTATACCGCCGGTAGGGAATCTCACCCTGCCCCGAAGAACTTATTTTTGATTATTATATTTATTATAATGCAATATGAACAGAAAATCAAGGGTTGATGGTGTTAATCTTTACAAAGCTGCTCCCTATAAGGAATCGTCACCCTTCCTCCCCTTCCTCAACCCGTCTTGCCATAACACTTTTCCAGGCATGCAGCGCCAATGCCACTGCGATTACTGCATAACACACAAACACACGGAAATATTCTCCCAGCTGAGCATTATCAAACAAATTTTTGCCAGCCAGTGGGGAAATAATAAACATGGTATGGAACAGAAGCGCTCCCAGAATCGCATGGCCAATATTGGCCTTTTTGATGGAAGCACCTCCCACCAACAGAGCAGCAATGGAAAAGGTTCCTACATTTTCATGTGCAGTATAAGTAGTAAAATTACCTATATCCTGAATGAATATTATCTGTCCCAAAGCTGCCAGCAATGTAGAAATCATAATTGCTGTAATCCGGATTTTATCTGCAGGAATCCCCATGGAAACAGCAATCGGCATACTTTGTCCCACTGCATGAATATCGCTTCCCAACTTGGTTTTTGACAGAAATGTGATATAAATACACACAATGACAATCAAAATCCCTGTGACTATCGGAACATCCGTAAAACTCAGGGCAAACAAAAAAGTTTCCGATGAACGGCACAGCAGATAAAACATCGCTAAAGCAAAAGCTGACACCAACAGCCCGCGTATTTCTTTCCGGCTTATTTTTTCATGCCGTCTTATCATCCGCCACATCATCTTCGCCATAAAAAACAGCAAAGTCAGAACCAGAACACCATAAATTGCTTTATCCAGAGATACCATCCAGATCTTGTTGATTGCACTTTTGGTGGCATTATCCAGATTAATCGGCGTGGTGAGACCAATACCGTTTGTCAGCAGCAAAGCCTCATTTCTGACAGGAATGACCGGACCACACAAGAACATAAACACCAGGTCATAGATTCCCTTGGCAAAAAATCCCAGAATCATTCCTGTAATCATCTCTTGTCCTTTGGTCTGATTAAACAAACGTCCGGTCAGATTTCCAAATAACAGTGAAAGGGGAATGCTGACAAGAAAGGAAACTGTCAGACAGGCAATTCCGGATAGGGAAAAATTCGTGGAAACAATGATTCCAATCTGGGCTGCCATTGCACCCAGCACAATGCTGAAATTCATGCCCATACCGGCCCATACCGGCACCAGAAGAGCCAGGATCAAAATCAGGTTCCGGAACAGACGGGAGGATATCTCCCCGATAATATAGGACATTGGCTGATCTGCCAGAATAATACCGGCAATACAGATCACAAAAAACAACAGGGTAACAGCATTGTTAATCAGCAGCTTTTTCAAAAAAACTCCTGTTTTACTTGTTTTCTCACTGCTCATGATCGCTTCCCTCCTTGCATACGGGATAAGGCATAAAGAATAATGCCGTTACTGACAATTGTCCGAACCACTTCCGATAAGTTTCCTTCCGGAATCAGACTGTTGGCCACAGGCGTGGCGATTGCCAGCATACTCTGAAACATGATAGTGCCAAGGATTACATGAAAAATAGAAATCCTGCTGGGAGTGGCTCCTCCGATCAGAACTGCGGCAATGGCGGGGAATGCCATCATCAATGGTGCATTATAAAGCTGGTAAAATCCAAATCCCTGTGCATAGATAATGATTCCGATTCCCCCAAGAACCGTAGATAGAATCGTGGCAATCGTCCGCATAGAATCTACTTTGACACCATTAGAACGGGCAAAGTTTGGATTGGCACCGGCAGCTTTCATCATCAGCCCCAGATGGCTTCTCATAAACAGCCAGACAATCAGACAGAACACGCTGATTACAAGGATCAGTCCAACCGGAATATCTACGCCAAAAACTTGAAACGCAAAAAGCTGATTCAGCGCCCGGTCATACCACTCCTCCAAAGTAATCGTGGTCCGCAGCCCATCCCCAATCGGCCATACAATCGATGCATTGCTGAAAGGGAGCACCAGCCACCCGATACACATAAGAGCCACCATGGAAAAACCGATATAAGTGGATACCATCATTTCGCTTCCTTTTACCCGGTTTACCAACTGGCTGTAAGCCCATCCTGCCAGAATGCTGAAGGGAATGGAGATCGCCATAGCGGCAAAAATGCCGCCGATTCCTTTCATATTATACTGAAGGCTGATCATACCCGCCAGCAGACCACATTCAATTCCCAAAGGAAGTGCAAAATTCATCCCAGTTCCGGCCATGATTCCCGGTACCATAGCCAGGGCCAGTACCAAATTGATCCCTACGCGGACCAGACACTGTGACAAGGTAAGAGGAACCGGAATATGAAGTACAAACATCATAAGAATCAAAAGCCCAAGAAAGGCAAGAATAATCAGTCTGGGAAATCCAAAAGATTTTACCATGTTTTTGATCGATACCATCATGTATTCCCTCCCTTTTCTCCTGACATTAAAAGCGCAAAATCCACATTCGGAGCATCCGGCGCCAGGATACCCTGTACAACACCCGATCCAATAATGGCAATCCGGTCACAGATCGTCCGCAGCTCATTCAGCTCACTGGAGGTCACTACAATCGTGATTCCCTGCTCTTTATTGATTTTTACCAGATAATTCAGAAGCAGCTGCTTTGCCCCTATATCAATTCCTCTCGTAGGCTCTGACACAAACAAAATATCAGGTTTTGTAATCAATGCTCTTGCCATACATACCTTCTGCTGATTTCCTCCTGACAGCCTTCCCACAATCTGGTCCGGACCGGTGCAGCGAATATCCAACTCCTGAATCATCTGCTCAACCACTTTCCTGGCATACTTTTTGTCAAACTGGGTAAAAAAGCCATATTTTTTCAAAAATCTGCGGTTTACCTTCATATCCGTATAAATCATGTTAAGGGCAATGGATTCATTTAAAAGCAGCCCCACCCCTTTTCTGTCCTCAGATACAAAGGCCATCCCCTGATTCAGCGCCTCACCAATCTTTCCAAAAAGAAGAGGCTTTCCGTTATAATTCACAGTCCCCTTAGCCGGATACATTCCAAAAATCCCATTGGAAATGCTGGTCTTTCCATGACCAGCCAGACCACCGATTCCCAGAATCTCTCCCCGTCTCACTTTCAGAGATACATCCTTGCTTTTTTCACCAGGCATATTTACCCGCAAATGCTCAATTTCCAAAATAATGTCCTCTTTAAAGGAACGATTCACATTAATCAGGTTTTCTGCCTCTAATTTTCTTCCCACCATCAGCTCTGCAATCTGGTGTTTGTCTGTTTTTGCCGTCTTTTCATCAAAAACCATCTGTCCGTCACGGAGAATGACAACCGAATCTGCCAGCTGAATCACCTCGTCCAGACGGTGGCTGATAAAGATAACTGCTATTCCGGAATCTGCCACTTTACGGATGCATTGCAGGAAACGCTCTGCCTCACTTTCTGTTAAAACTGCTGTGGGTTCATCTAATACCAGCAGCTTTAAATTGCTTTTATCAATTTCCCTGGCAATTTCCACAAACTGCATATGTCCTACCGGAAGCTTATCTACAGTTACTTCCGGATTGATATCCATTCCAAGCCTGCCAAGAGCCCCGGCAGCTTCTTTGATTATTTGGGGATTATCAAGCAGCTGATAGCCTTTTGGGGCAATTCTGCTTATTAGGTTGGAAATCAGATTTTCTCGATTTAGCTTGATGTTACGAGCTACGGTAAAGCCTGGAAGCAGCATAAATTCCTGATGCACCATCCCAATTCCCAGCTCCATGGCATCCAAAGGGGATTGAATCTTTACGCTTTTTCCTTCAAAAATGATTTCCCCCTCATAACCGCCTGTTTCCGCAATTACATTCATTCCGAACAAAATATTCATTAGTGTGGATTTTCCTGCCCCATTCTCTCCGGCCAGAGCCACAATCTGCCCTGGCTGAATTTTAAAATCCACACCATCCAAGACCACATTGCCAGAAAAGCTTTTCCTGATATTTTTAAAATGAAGGAGCGTATCCATAGGCAATCCCTCTTTCTTTTTCCAATTTATCATTCTTTTGAAATTATTCTGATTTTATTATCTGCAATGAAATTTTTGATTTTACAGAATCCGGGACTGCCTCCGGACAGACGGCAATCCCGGATAATGGTTCCTGCATTTGTTTCTTTTTATGAGGATTATAAAGTAATAAATTTCCCCAGCACTACAAAGAAATTATCATAACTTTTTCCGCTTTCAATATCTGTGTACATGCGAACACTTACATCACCACCTGCAAACTCTGCGAAAATGTTTGTAAAAGCATCCAGATCCGCACGTTCCGTAATCTCACCATTGCAGAATGCCATTGCATATTCAACTGCACAGTTGATAAACATGGTATGCATCGGAGCACTCCAGGCTCCCATCCGGCCACTCATATCATTTTCTGCCAGCTTTGCATGGATCTGTTCTTTCATGTAGTCAACATTTCCCTTTTTATCCTCCGGAACCTCAATTCCCAAAGCGCCGGGAAATGCATAAAACACACTGGGGTTGTCCGGAAGAGGATAGATTGCCTTTGCCTCATATACTGCTTTACACATCGGCTCCTGCTGACCGGCATTCGTTCCAAAAAAGGCAGTATTTGCGCCATATTCCTCCACCTTACGGGGAACATCTTCCAGAATAAACTGCTGGGTTGCAGCGATACCGGCATCACTCATGGGATCTGGTGAGGTCCCGTCCACAAAAGTAATTCCAAGTTCCTCACATTTTGCCTTCATGTTATCGTGACGGGCAATATTTAAAGGCTGCGCCATATGGCGGGGGAATGAATAATGAACAACTGTATCCGCTCCCATCTCTGCGGCAGCCTCTGCCACTGCGGTTCCCATATTGGCCACATCCGGATGGAATACCAGATCAGCTGCTGAGCAGATGACATCCGGCGCTTCACTGGGAACACCGGCTAAAAGCAGAATATCCGGCCGTTTCTCACGAACCTTTTCCATAGCAGCTGCCGTGCCCTCCATAGCAGTATTGCAAATAATGGCTTTCACATTGGGATCTGCTGCCAGGGAAAGAGCAATAGAGATCGTAGTCTCCTGCTCACTGGCTGCTTTATCCGGAAATGTCTGGTGAATAATCATATCCCCATATTTTTCTTTTACAGACTCTGCCGCCCGGTACTCCTCTTCTGACTGAGAAACGGTTGCTGTCAGAATACCGATCTTAAAATCACCAGCTGCTTGTTCCTTTTCAGCTTCCCCGGCCGTTTCCTTCTTATCCTCTGCCCCTGCAGCTGCCTCTGTGCCGGTGGCCGCAGCCTGTGTGCCAGAAGTACTGTTTGATGAGCCGCAGCCTGTCAATGAAATTGCCATCATGGCAGCCATCATTACCGATACTACTTTTTTCATTGTGATTTCCTCCTTAATTACTCGTACTTTTTGGATATCTTACTTTTTATGAAAAGGGGGTGCGAACCCGTTTCATACATCAATATTCCAGCATTCCCTTCAATGTCAGACAAAGCATTTCCCACTCTTTTTGAATAATACTTACAAGTACACTCTCATCCGGAGTATGCGCCCCAATAATCTGGGTCCCTGTACATACAATATCCGCATCCGGAAACTGCCGGAAAAAGGCCCCGCACTCATTTCCGCCATGGGATACCTCAACCACCAACTTTCTGTCAAAACGTTTCTCAAAAATCCTCTGAATCAAAGCACTCAGCCGGCTGTCTGCCTTATATTCCCACTCAGGAGAGCTGGATTCAATAAAAAACTCTGCTCCCAAATTCCGGGCAAGCCGCTGGTTTTTGTCAATAAGATACTGTTTCTTACTGTCAAAACAGCTTCGATACAGAGTCCGGACAATGACCCGGGAATCTTTCGTAGCAACCACCCCGATATTACCGCTGGTTTCCGGAACACCTGGCACTTCCACATTCATGGCTATAACTCCACAGTCAATATTGAGCAATAAATCTAGCAATCGCTGTACTTCTTTTTCATCAAACACTTCTTTAAGTGGCTCTGTTTCTTCCAACAGCAGGCAAATTCCAGGATCACTGACCTTAAATTCCTTGGCAAGCATTTGTCTCCACCACTGAATTTTTTCTTCCAGCTTTTCCTTCATCTCCGGGGAAAAAGCTATTGTTGCCTCTGCTTCCCTGCAGATGGCATTGGTCTGAAGTCCGCCGTCCACGGTTGAAATCCGGATTCCGATCTCTCTGTCCAAAGAAGAAAGAATCCTTGCCAGAATCAAATTGGCATTTCCTCTCTCTTTGGTGATATCCAGACCGCTATGTCCCCCCTTCAGTCCCCGAATCTTAACTTTTGCCCATTCCAACATTTGGGGAGCCTTCTCGCATTTTAGTTCCAGTTCATTCCGAAGGCAGGTCACACCGGCACAGCCGACTACAATCCCCTCATCACTGCAATCAAGATTTACAATCACCCGTCCCTTAAGCCGGGAAAAATCAAGAGCACGAATACCACTCATTCCTGCCTCTTCATCTGCTGTCAGAACAACCTCCAGCTGGGGGTGGGGAATATCTGATGCCTCCAGTACACACATGGCAAATGCCACTCCGGTTGCATCATCCGCACCTAATGTTGTTCCCTCTGCATAGATTCGGTCCCCGTCCCTTTGTACTGATATCGGATCTTTAGCAAAATCATGAACTGTACCGGCATTTTTCTCACACACCATATCCAAGTGTGCCTGGAGAATCACTATGGGAGCATTCTCATAGCCAGGGGTTGCCGGTTTTTTGGCAATCAAATTATAATGATCATCCTGCCAAACCTCAATATTTCTTTCTCTGCAAAACTGATAAATCCAATCACTGATCGCCCGCTCATTTTTGGAACCATGGGGAATCTGACAAAGCCCGCTGAAAATCTCAAAAAATCTCACAGGCTCCAATCCTTTTAAACATTCATACATAGCTTTCTTCCTTTCAGGTAAAGTCAATCAACACCTTTAACATCTCTCCTGCATTTTCATCCAGCTCCCGAAAAGCCCGGGGCGCCTCATCAAATTTGTAGGTGTTAGTTATGATTTTTTCAAGAGGAATTTTCCCCTCCCTCACTAAGTCAATCAATTCCAAGAAATCTGGCTTCAGGGAATTTCGGGAACCATAAACGTTTAATTCCTTTTTCTGTATCATAGTAAAATTAAAATCCAGATTTTTCTTTCCCACGCCAATCAGTACCATCTTGCCTCCGAATGCCGCCGCATCAATGCAATTTTGAAAAGTGGATGGAAGGCCCACAGCCTCAATCGTCACATCAAATCCGCTTCCTCCGGTAATTTCATCCACTGCTTTCTGATAAGAGTAAGAATTGTTGACACAGATCGTACCATCCACACCAAATTCTCTGGCCAGCTGCAGCTTGACCTCCGAAACATCTGTAATGTATACAATAGCTCCCTTCTGCTTTGCCGCAATGGCCGCCAGTATGCCGATGGTACCAGCTCCCACGATTAAAACTTTATCAAATTCTTTTACCTCTGCTCGCTTTACTCCATGATAGCTGATGCATAGAGGCTCAATCACGGCAAGAACTCTGGGATCCAATCCCTTTCCATCATAAATTCTTTCCAAAGGCATTGTGATGTATTCAGAAAAAGCTCCCTCTCTCTGAACTCCCATTGTCTGATTATCCATACAGGCATTTACCAGTCCGCGCCTGCAGGAATAACATTCTCCGCAATTAAAATAAGGATTACAGGTGACCACCATTCCCTGTTTCAGTCCATAACCATTGTCATCAACCTCCACAATCTCTGCTGAAAACTCATGACCTGGGGTCCGGGGATAGGAAAAATAGGCAAATGTGCCCCGGTAAGAGCCCAGATCACTTCCGCAAATACCGCCATAGAGCAGCTTCAGCAAAGCTTCCCCTGGTTTGCGCACCGGACAGGGAAGATCCTTCATAACTACTTGGTGCGGATTTTCAATAAAAACAGACTTCATAGCCCTTATTGCTCCTTTATATTTCATGTTGTATACATCATAATGTATATGATTTTTTTATAATTGTCAATAGTTTTCTTGATATTTTCACTATTTTATTTGTTTTTTATTGTCTTTTTTATAACATTCATCTAATTTTTTAGTTTTTCTTCCCTTGTTTTATCCTTTTACATCATCTCTTCTCACTTTATTGTATCCAATATGAAGTGAATTTCTTTTTTTGAATTGTCTCGTCTCCCTTGGTTTTTTCCCTTATTTCATCTATAATGGATTCATAACAACATCCAAATTGTACCTGAGGAGGTTTTTTGGCATGACAAAAAAAAGCTTGAAAGTCCAAGCCTACGACAATATCAAGGAAAAGATTCTCAATTGTGAATATGCTCCTGGTATGCATTTAAATGAAGCCGTTCTCTGCGAAACCTTTCATGTAAGCCGGACTCCCATTCGAGATGCCCTGAGCCGCTTAGAGCAGGAAGGTCTTGTTACCATCCGTTCTAAAAAAGGGATTGTGGTTTCCAGTCTCTCTATTTCTGAAGTGAATAATATTTTTGAACTGCGCCTTTTGCTGGAACCTTATAGTATTCGAAACTACGGCTATACGCTGGATGAGAGAATTCTTTTAGATTACTATCAGAATCTTTTGCGATTAGATATCACTCAGAATGCGAAAACCTTTTTTATATTAGATGATAACTTCCACAGCTTTCTTAACAGTGCCGTACCCAATCACTATATACAGGAATATTTCAAAATTATCAATAATCAGAACCAACGCTTCCGCATCATTACCGGCCAAAGAGCGGAACAGCGTTTGGAGGATACCAGAAATGAGCATCTGGCCATCATAAAGGCATGTATAAAAAAAGAGTGGAAGGCAGCAGCAGATGCCATGTATGAGCATCTGCTCCAATCTAAAAATGCCACCTTTGAACTGCTTTTGAATCGCGAAAATCTTGCTTCGGTCAGTTCAGGAGAAAAGATGGGAAATGACTGAATCAAAAATCCCACAGGAATTGATGTTTTTCAACATTCTCTTTTCCTGTGGGATTGTATTTATTTTAATATTTTCCCTAAAGTGTCAAACAATTTCCCAATATCAATAGGTTTTGCTATATGGCCATTCATTCCACTTCGCAAAGCCTCCTGCCTATCCTCCTCAAAGGCATTGGCTGTCATGGCCAAAACCGGTATGGATGCCAGCTTCCGGTTATCCAGATTTCGTATAATCTTTGTGGCCTCATAACCATTCATAACCGGCATTTGGATATCCATAAGAATCAGCTGATAATATCCAGGTTCTGATTTATTCAACATCTCCACTGCAACCTGGCCGTTTTCTGCAACATCTGTGGTAAAGCCTGCATCGCTTAAAAGCTCCACCGCAATCTCCTGATTCAGCTCATTATCCTCTGCCAATAAAATCCGTCCTGTAGGCAGATTGATCTTCTGATTATCCCCTTCACGCTCCGATTCATCTGCATTCACAATCGAATACAGACAGCTTCTCAGCTCTGACAAGAACAAAGGTTTACTGCAGAAGGTTGTAACACCTGCCTCCTTTGCCTCCTTCTCAATCTCTGACCAATCATATGCAGTCAATACTATAATCGGAACATCCTCACCCATCTCTTTCCTGATTCTGCGAGCCACCTCAATACCATTCATATCTGGAAGCATCCAGTCTACAATATATACACAATATGCATCCCCCCGCATAACTGCCTGATGGGTGCGCAACACCGCTTCCTTTCCTGACAAGGTCCACTCTGCCCTCATTCCAATCTGACCAAGCATGTAGGAAACACTGTCACAGGTATTAAAGTCATCATCCACAACCAAAGCTCTGCAGTTTTTAAGTTCCGGAATATCTTGGGGTCCTTTCTCCTCCTTATTCAAACGGAATGTGAAAGAAACAATAAACTCTGTCCCTACTCCCTCCTCACTTTTCACCTCAATGGAACCATTCATCATATCCACAATATTTTTTGTAATAGCCATTCCAAGACCAGTACCTTGGATTCGGCTAATCGTAGTATTTTTCTCTCTCTCAAAGGGTTCAAAAATATGAGATAAAAATTCCTGACTCATACCAATACCTGTATCTTTAATACAAAATTCGTAGTTGGCATGACCAGCTGGTGCTCCTGGTTTTTCTGCGATTCTTATGCTGATGATTCCACCTGCTCCAGTATACTTCACTGCATTGCTCAGAAGATTTAGCAATACCTGATTCAGACGAAGCTTATCACAATAAATATCTTCATCCAATATATCTACCGTGTCTATATACAGCTCAAGCTGTTTTGCATGGATATCTGCCTGCACAATATTCCGAAGGCCATGGAGAATATCTGGCAAACGACATGGCTTTTCCTCAAGATGCATTTTTCCGCTTTCAATCCGGCTCATATCCAAAACATCATTGATCAGGCTAAGAAGATGATTTCCGGATGTCATAATCTTTCCCAAATATTCCTCCACCTGATCTTTCTTATCACTGTGAGTCATAGCCAATGCAGTAAAGCCCACGATTGCATTCATGGGTGTACGGATATCATGAGACATATTAGAGAGAAATACACTCTTTGCTTTATTTGCCCGATTTGCCTGTAAAAGTGCATCCTCCAGGAGATTTTTCTTCTCCATCTCATTGCGGATTTCTTCATCTACACTGCGGATTCCTAAAACAATACCATGACCTCTGTCCCATTTTCCCGCACGTACTACCTTTATCTGGAAATACTTCATTTCATTGTCATTCACAATGCGGTAATTTACATAATACTGCTTCTTTTTCTCCAGCTCTTTTTCAAGATTTTCTTTAGAAAATATCTCTCTCAGAAGTTCTTTATCCTCCTCATAGACAAATCTCTCTATATATTGCTCCATACATTTTTCCAATATGATATTTCCGGAAAAAACAGAACTAAATATTTTATCTCTGTCCTCATCAATTCTAAGAGACATTCCATTTCCAGTACTAAGATCAAAAAAACAAACCAGATTATAATCAATACTTAAGGCATGGATCAGCTCCATATGGCGTCTTTCATTTTCCTTTTCCTGTAACTTCTGGGCCGTACAGTCTAGAAGAAAGCGTTGATAAAGAAGCGCTCCCTTTTCCCTTAAAACCTTAACATTGCCCATAACATGCCGAATATCCCCGTTTTTTTTGCGGACCCTGTACTCTACGCTTACACTGTCTCCTTCCTTTTTCAATTCCATAATACATGACCGCAGTTTCTCTTTATCTTCGTCCAATACCGAAGTGGCTACCATATCAAATCCATCTGCTATCATTTCTTCCTGGGACTCATATCCCAAAATGTTAAGAGCAGCCCGGTTTACACTGATTATCCGTGATCCATCTATGGTATGGCACATTACTCCACAGTCCATTGTAGTGAAAATCGTTTCCAGAGTCCGGTTTTTTTCTACAATCTCCTGCTCATAGGCCCGCTCCTGCGTCACATCAATGGCCACACCTACTGTTCCCATTACACTTCCATCAACATCATATAAAGGAGATTTGTATGTGGTAAGAAGGCGTATCCCTTCTCCTGTTTTAATAGTCTCCTCTGATACACAGGTCTGCCTCTTTGTCATAACCTCTTTCTCTGATTCAATACAGGCAGGATCATCTTGGTCTACGTCCCATATGTAAGCATGTCTGCGCCCTTCTACCTGCTTCTTGGTTTTATTAACCGTTTTGCAAAAACTGTCATTTACCTTCTCATGTACCCCATCCTTATCCTTAAACCAGACAAGATTGGGAACATTATTGATTGCAGCCTCCAAATAATGATTTGTCTGCCAAAAATCCTTGCTCATTTTATAAATCTGCTGCCATCTGAAAAAACGGAATTTTATCTCTTCTCCGGACATGGGCATTGTCCATATATCCTTAATCATTGCCAGTTCTTCATTTTCCAAAAGTACTATCTGGTTTTCATTAACAAGCAAAATAATCTCGGTCTTGTCCCTTTTACCCGATATCAATATCTGAAACGCCTTTTTCACATCCATATTTTGAAAATCAGCCAGAATCACGTCTGCTTCAGCTACCAGATTATTGTCCGGCTCTTTACTTTCAAAAAAATCATGTGTAAAATTCTCAAGCGGAGGCATTTCCTTTACTATATCAAATACCCTGCCATGATTGCCTACCAAATAGAATTGAATATGGCAATGATACATCCCTCGTTCCTCCCTGAATTCTGTAATGGTCATTCTGTGTTATACATCATAGATTCTTTTAAATAAACGATATTTCACCTTATATACTATTGTAACAAGTGCTTAAAATTATGTCAATATTCTAAAAAAAACAAAACCGGGAACCTGTCTTAGATCCCCGGATCATATTTAGATTTTATATTGTTTAACACCTTATTTTTCAATAATAATTATATTTTATCCCAAAATGTTCAACACCTCATCTAAATCCAGTGTGGTATTCCCATCTTCCATCACAAAACATGGGATCCCAATTCCTCCTTTTTCTCTCACAGCCTCATATAAAGAATTTCCCTCTCTCTGAGCCAAATAAACCTTAAGATCCGGCAGGCTTGCTGACAGATTTTTAAAATCAATATCAGCTTTTTTTGCCACCAGCTGATTCAGAGCATACAGAGTATCCGGACACAGATGACTTCCAATAACAGTAACTTTCATGATTCATATCCTCTCTTTCTTTTCCACAAATTATAATGATTTTTTTTCGGAAGCTGCACCTATACAGCTGTTTCTTTGTCTTTTTACACTTTTGTATTTCTGTCCTGGTCCATCTCCTTCCATAGAGCATATCCTCCCGAAAGATTTCTTGTCTCAATCCCGTTTTGAGCCAGGATGCACTGAGCCAGATAACCTCTTAAACCAATCTGACAAGTCAGATAGATCTCCTTTGATTGGTCGATTTCTTCTAAGTGCTCCCGCAATTCATCCAAGGGGATATTTTGATAACCAGGAATATGACCGCTATCATATTCCTCTTTTTTCCGGACATCCAGACAAACTGCATTTTCCGGAATGTTCTCCACATCCTCTATATAATAGGGATTCATCTTTCCCTCCAGGACATTCTCAATTACATATCCAACCATATTTACCGGATCTTTAGCGGAAGAAAACGGCGGGGCATAGGACAGCTCCTCCTCCTGAAGCTGATAGCAGGTCTGCCCAAAACGAACCGCATTGGCCAACAGATCAATTCTCTTATCCACCCCATCCTTCCCAACAATCTGCGCTCCTAAAATCCTGCCGCTCTCTGGTTCAAACAAAGTTTTAATATACATCTGACTTCCTCCCGGATAATATCCGGCATGGGAAGCTGATACTGTAAATATCTTTCCATAAGAACGTCCCTGGGACTTAAGACTCTCTTCCTTCTCTCCGGTAACTGCCACTGTCAGATCAAAAAACTTCATAATGGAGGTTCCCTGGCTTCCCTTATAGGCACAGCGCTTTCCGCAAAGATTGTCTCCCACAATCCTCCCCTGTTTATTTGCCGGAGATGCAAGGGGAATCAAAACCTTCTGACCGTTTACCACATGAGAAACGGCCACCGCATCTCCCAATGCATAAATATTCTGGTGAGATGTTTCCATATATTCATTGACAATAATTTCTCCCCTATGCCCCAAAGCAATCCCGCTGTCCTTTAAAAATCCGGTAGCCGGACGGACACCAATGCTTAAAATCACCAAATCTGCTTTTACCCTGGTTCCATCACTTAAGACCAGATGATCCTCTTCTATTCCGCTGCACATCTTCTTCAGATATAGCTCAATTCCCCGGCTACGTATCTCATTGTGGATCCGGTGAGACATATCGATATCCAGAGGCGGCATTACGTGGTCAGCTCCTTCAATAATAGACACAGAAATCCCTCTTTCAAAAAGATTTTCTGCAATCTCCATCCCGATAAATCCGGCTCCGATCACCGCACAATATTTTGGCTTTTTCTCTTCAATATAATCATAGATTCTATAAGAATCTTCTACATTTCTCAGAGTAAAAATATGATCCTCATTCTCCTTAATTCCCTGCACAAGTGGAATGATTGGTTCTGCTCCCGGAGAAAGCACCAGCTTATCATAGCTCTCCTCATAAGTTTTTTCTTCCGAGGTAATCACAGCCATCTGCTTTTCCAAATTTACCGAAACCACCTCATGTCCTGTTCTTACATCCACCCGAAAACGGTTGTGAAAGCTTTCCGGTGTTTGAAGCTGAAGCTTTTCCTTTTCCCGAATCACCCCTCCAACATAATAAGGTAAACCACAATTGGCATAGGAAATATGAGGCCCCTTCTCCAAAAGGATAATCTCTGCCTTCTCATCATTTCTCCTCAGTCTGGCAGCTGTGCCGGCTCCGCCGGCTACACCGCCTACGATCAGCACTTTCATATCTGACAACCGTCCTTCCTGTTATTTTACAGCAATCGCTTCAATCTCACACAGAACTCCTTTTGGCAGGCTCTTTACTGCCACACAACTTCTGGCTGGCTTTGACACAAAATACTCTGCATATATTTTATTAAATTCTGCAAAATCTTCCATATCAGCCAAAAAACATGTAGTCTTAAATACCTTATCCAATCCTGTCCCTGCTTCTTCAAGAATTGCTCCCACATTTTTACAGCTCTGCTCTGCCTGAGCAGCTATTCCCTCAGGAATCTTACCGCTCTCCGGATTTACCGGAATCTGTCCTGAAGTGTAAACAACACCATGAATCTCAAAACCTTGAGAATATGGTCCAATAGCGCCTGGTGCCTTCTTTGTCTCAATCACATTCATTTTTTATCTCCTTTTTCTATATATTTTGTCTTAAATTTAATCTGCCAATTGCCCTGTTGCCATTTTCTTTTCCAACCAATCCTTGCCCTCCACAAGCCGGGTAATCACCATAGATGCAATCGTATCACCTGACGCATTCAGACAGGTAGCTGCCGGGTCTACCAAAAATCCTATGGTCGCAATTAATGGAAAGGCTTCTGCTGGAAATCCGAATAAGCTGACAATCAGCATCTCTCCCACAAGTCCGCCTCCAGGCGCCCCAGAAAGGACAAAAGCACTTAAAATAGAAACCACAATTGCCATTGCATATGTATCAATTCCGACAAAAGGCATCTGAAAAATCCCAAACAAAAAAGCAATCTTTGTAATCGATGACAACACGGAACCATCCATATGCATAGTAGCTCCCATTGGAAGAACAATATTGCTTATATCCTCTGGTACCCCAATTTTCTTACAAGCTTCCATATTTACCGGAAGTGTAGCCACTGAACTCTGGGTTGCAAAAGCAGTGACAGCGGGATTAAAAATATATTTTACCATTCTGCGGATTCCCAGCTTTCCTCCTGCAAAATAACTGTACAAAGGAAAGAATACCAGCACATATACTGCACACATCGGGTAATAGATCACCATAGTACGCCCATAATCTCCTATAAGCTGAGGACCAAATTCTCCTACCAAATTTGCAAAATATGCACCAAGACCAATGGGGGCCAGCTTCATGATCATATCAACCATTTTCATAATGACATCGTTCAAATTGTTTAAAATTCTCCCAATCGGAGATTCCTGTCCCCCGCAGGATGCCACTGCCAAGCCAGACATAATGGCAAACACAATGATAGGAAGCATATTACTTCTGCTCATCAGCCCGGAAAAATCATTAACCGTCAAAGATCCCACAATCATATCGCTGATGTTAGAAGCTTCCTCCATCTCAGCTGCTCCCATTGCTATAGTAGTATTTGCTGCCGGGGGCCATATATTTATCACAACCAACACCAAAGCCGCTGCAAACAAGCCTGTTACCACAAAGGTCAGAACCAAACTCCCCAGGATCTTTCCCAGCCTTTTCATATTCAGCATATTTCCCACAGCAGTGGTGATTGACACAAATACCATAGGTACCACGATTGTAAACATCAGATTTAAAAAGATCTGCCCCAAAGGCTCAAAAACAGATGCCTTCTCCCCCATAATAAGCCCTACAATAGCGCCAATGATAATGCCTCCCAGCAAAATCAATGGAAATTTATAATTGTCCCATAATTTTTTCTTATCCATTTTCTTTCTCCTGTAAATGTATTATTTTTTGGCTTTTACTATTTCTTATTTCTTTTCTATCTCAGGCTGTGTACTGCATCCTTAAGCTGTCCTAATGCTTTTTCCAGAACACTTCTGGGACAAGCAGCATTGAGGCGCATATATCCATTTAAGCTTCGGCCAAAGGTATTCCCTTCATTCAATCCTAACTTTGCCTTATCGATCATAAATCTTCTCAGGCTTTCGTTATCCATCCCCAGCTTTCTGCAATCCAGCCATACCAGATAGGTGGCATCTGGCATATTTGGTTTGATTTCCGGGATATATTTCTCAAAATACTCTTTAATAAATTTAAAATTCCCAGAAAGATATTCCAAAAGCTGTTCCAACCATTCCTCTCCCTCATTGTAGGCTGCCTCCATAGCCACAGAGCTGAATGCATTATTTCTGTGAATATCCATATTCATCCAAAATCTGTCATACCTATCCTTCATTTCCTTATTAGGAAAGATCGTTGTGGAGGCCTGAATTCCTGCCAGGTTAAAAGTCTTTGTGGCTGATACGCAGGAAATCACCTTTGACTGAATCTCCAAAGACAATGAAGCTGTGGGGATGTGTTTCTTTCCATTAAATATCAAATCCGAATGAATCTCGTCAGAAACCAGCAACACATCATTTTCTATACAAATTTTTGCCATTTTTTCCAGCTCTTCCCTCTTCCAAACGATTCCCAAGGGATTGTGAGGACTACAAAGAAGAAAAATCTTTACCTCCTTTGCCTTCTTCTCAAAATCATCAAAATCAATTGTCCAGCACCCATCTTTTTCCACAATAGGATTTTCCACTACTTGACGGCCCCATGCCTCTGTCACATCATAAAATTCAGAATACACAGGAGTCTGAATCATTACCTTATCATTTTCTTCGCTAAATACTTTTACAATTGCCGATAAGGCAGGTACCACTCCAAGACTCCAGCTCATCAGGGAAGTATCAATCTCCCAGTTATTTCTTCTCTTTTCCCAATTTCTTACGGATTCAAAATAACTGTCCGGCCTGGATGTATATCCCCAGATTCCTTCCTCTGCCTTCTGACGGCAAGCATCAATAATTGGCTGAGCTGTGCGAAAATCCATATCCGCTACCCATAAAGGAATCACATCCTCTGTTCCAAATTTTTTCACCCGCTCATCATATTTTGCTGCTCTGTTTTTGCTGCGATCAATTACCTGATCAAAATCGTACTTCATATCCGCACTCTTCCTTTCCATTTTTATTTTCCTGCTTTAGCATCTGACCATCTCTTTTTGCCTTATGCCTCTTTATAATGCACAAACCATGCCAAAACTCTCTTTGAACCTTAAATTTATATTTTTATTTGTATTTTTTGCAGATTTTTTCTATTTCAATGGGATTTTTACTAGATAAAATAGTCTCTCTTTGAATTTTTTGAACTTTTTTCTTTGTTTTGATCAATCACAAAGCAAAATAAGAATAAATTGGTTGCTTGAATTTGACCAATTAACCAATATTTTAGGTTAAATTGGTTAATTGGTCAACTTTTTCTATTATCAGCTTTTTTGATGCCTCTCCCACAGATTTCTTCCTTCCGGCATCAGCCGACTCCCTCCTCTTCCTCTTCCCACAGAAACCAGGCCTTGTCTGGCCATATCGGTTAAAATATCTCTCACTTCCTTCTGGGATACCGGTAGATATCTCTCTTTTGCCTCAGCCAGGATCCTCTCTCTTCCAATGGACATGTGTTTTTCAGATGCCTGATAAAGCTGGTCCAAAACAAACCAATAAGCCTCTGATTCTTCCTCTGTCTCTGTTTTCTTCTCCGCAACGGAATGGATCCGAACAGAATTGTTTCGAAATACTGTAGGAGGAAGCTCATCCATTGTAATCTTTTCCTGTCCTGTGTAGGCAAAATATTCCACCACATTTCTCAGTTCCCGTATATTTCCCGGCCAGGAATAATCTCTGAGAAAATCCTTCACACTTTCTGTTAATACAAAATTCCCTCCCAGCTCCTTTCGCATGCTCTCAATAATCAAAAACATATCCTCTCCTCTTTCTGCCAGAGTGGGAATCATAATAGGAAGGGTATTCAAACGATAGTACAAATCTCTTCGAAAACTTCCTTCCTCCACTTTTTCTTCCAGAGATTCATTAGTGGCAGCAACAATCCGCACATCAATCTTGATCACACGGTTGCCTCCTACTCTCATAATCTCCCTTTCCTGAAGAACACGAAGAAGCTTTATCTGAAGAGCCTGACTCATGCCTTCCACCTCATCCAAAAACAAGGTTCCCTTATGAGAAAATTCAAAAAGTCCAGGGCGCCCTCCCTTTTTTGCTCCGGTAAAAGCTCCCTCTTCATATCCAAACAATTCGCTTTCCAAAAGATTTTCTGGCACTGCAGCAACATTAATGGCAATAAACGGTCCATCTTTTCTTTTTGATTCCTGATGAACTGCATGGGCAAACAATTCCTTTCCTGTTCCTGTTTCCCCGATCAAAAGGATGGGACTTTCGCTGACAGCCATCCGTTTCAAAACAGACTTTGTTTTCCTTATTGCCTCTGATTCTCCAATCACATCATCAAAGCTGTATTTTGCCACATGGCCTTTACTCATAAGCTGACTGCGCAGCTCATTCTGACGTACCTCCATCTCATTAAACTTCTGAAGTCTTGCAAATGCCCCGATACAATTTTCCTGCCGTAATACAGGAATAATTTCCACACTAACATTCACTCCATTGATCTTCATGATCTTTGCCGGAACCGTCTTTTTTTCCAGCAGACATTTCAAAAAAGGTATATAAGAAAAAACCTCATCGCATCTTTTTCCTATTATCAATGGAGAATTAACCTTTGTAATCTCCTCTGCATGATTATTGCAGGCAAATATCTCTCCCTTCTCATTTACCCCAATAATACCATCCTCCAAAATTTCCATTAAAATATGGAACTGGCTTTCCAATCGGATAGAGCGGCTGAACATCTGATCAAAACTGTAATTATTAGTAGCAATCGCCTGAAAATATTCTTTAAATTTTTCTGTCTCAAGAAGATGCTCTAGTTCAAGCCGCAGAGCAATCTCAATCATCATTCCGGAAGTACAAGATCTCTGCCCCAAATTAATAATTGTCTCAATTGAATCAGGAACATACCGCACCTCGTCTGGTGTCACTGCTATGTGGACATTCTCTTCCAAAACTGCTCCAGGATAAAAAGGAATCATTTGAATATGGTTGATACCAAATTGATTTAACTGGGCAATCGCTTCTCTGGCCATTGTCTGAGTCATATTTACAAACAAAACTTTTTTTCCTGATGGAATCTCTTTTAACTTCCGCAGCTCTGCCCATCGAAAAGACACCTCCACTGCCATTGTCTGACATTCCATAGGAACATGGCGTCCCACCTCCTCCGCTGAGCCGTAAGCATCTGTGGATATGACAAATAAATCTGCCCACTCCAATACTCCCATGGCTGAACCGTCCATCACATTTAACATAGAAATATCTGCATACTCCTGGAATAAACTTCTGATCTCTCCTGCATAAGAAGCACCTGCCCTGGGATCTAAAGAAATAACTGTGATTTTTTTCTTTTTCATTCCCCTGTCCTTTACCTTTCTTTTTTAATTTGTCTATATTTCTATTTTTAACCAATTTTATATAATAAACCTATTTTATTTTCTTAATATAACCATTTTCCCATATTCTTTTCTCTTTTTCAACCCTCTTTCTCTCCTTTCAGACTAAAATTATCAAAAACAGGAAAATCAAAAATTGGCATGTTTTTTGCTAATATTAATTATTAGAAAAAATCAGAACTTATTATTTCATTATTATCAGGAAGGAGTTTTCATATGATCACAAAAGCAGAATTATTACACCTACTTCATCAGGAGGTTGTCCCGGCTCTTGGCTGTACAGAACCTGTATGTATCGCTCTTGCCGCTGCAGATGCATGGCATGCAATCGGAGGAGATATTGTATCCATAAAAATGGAAGTAAATCCTGGAATTTACAAAAATGGAATGAGTGTAGGCATCCCTGGTTTTGAAAAAGTAGGTTTAAAATATGCTGCAGCTTTAGGTGCCTGCCTGGGTAATCCTGAAAAAAAACTACAGCTTTTAGAAGATATCACGCCAGAAGTAAGCCAGAATGCTATTAAGCTGGTAGAGGACCATCATGTAATTGTAATGATCAATCCCAATGAAACTCAGTTGTATGCCAGAGCAGAGATTATTACAACCTCAGGAATTGGAATCAGTGAGATCCGCAATACTCATTCCAATATTATTTTTACTAAGAAAAACAATGAAATTCTTTTACAAAAAGAATATTCCATCAGCTCCAATGATGAAATTCATGAAAAGCTGATGACAATGACTGTAGCTGAAATCAAAACAGTAATCGAACAATGTACAGAAGATGAACTGGCAGATATGATTCATGGAGTAGAGATGAATGAAAAGCTGGCGGATTACAGCCTTGAACATTCTCTGGGAATTGGAATTGCCTCCTCCTTACAAAAGCAGTTAAATGACAATGCTTTGGGAAACAGCCTTTTCAGCCGTATAATGGTACGAGTGGCCGGCAGTGCAGAAGGCCGTATGAGCGGTTGTCCTTATGCGGTTATGAGCAGCGCCGGCAGTGGAAATCATGGAATCACAGCTATCATTCCAGTGGTGGAGATCGCAAAGCATCTGGGCTCTTCTAATGAACAGCTGGTAAAAGCTCTGGCTTTCTCTCACACCTTGAATGTATACATAAAAATGTACACCGGCAAGTTGTCTGCCACTTGTGGCTGCGGAGTGTCAGCTGCCACTGCTGCCGCTGCTGCTATCGTATGGCTGATGGGAGGAAATGATACACAGATTGGCAATGCCATCATAAATATGAGTGGAAATCTTACTGGTATGATCTGTGACGGAGGAAAAATCGGCTGCGCCTTAAAGCTGGCTACCGCTACAAATGCTTCCATGATGTGCGCTTCCCTTGCTATGTCAGATGTGGTTCTTCAACCCACAGACGGAATATGCGGCTACACTCCGGAACAGGCGATTCACAATATGGGAAAAGTGAGCAATCCGGGAATGACTCAGACTGACAAGACGATTCTGGATATCATGATAGAAAAAGACCAGATGGCATAAAAAATCAAATCATTCTAAAAGAAGGGCGGGTTATCAAAAACCCTTGCCCTTCTTAATTAATATCCACATCTTATTTCTCCATCAATATTTGATACACATCTCTCTTGCTGATACCTCTGTCTTTAGCAACTATTTTCATCGCCTCTTTTTTCTCGATTCCCTGATCTAAATAAACATCCATATGCTCCTGCATACTTATATTCTCCCATAAATTTCTCTTCTCCTTTTGTATTTCTGCAATTTTCCTTCCTTCAATTACAATCACACATTCTCCCTTAGGCTCCTCTGATTTATACCGATTCAGAGCTCCCAAAAAAGTAGTCTGAAAAGCCTCCTCATATTTTTTCGTAAGCTCCCGGCACAAAGTGACAGACCGTTCCATTCCAAGCACCTCTCCCAGTTCTCCTAAAGTTCTAACCAAATGATGAGGAGCCTCATAGATAATAATCGTCCTTGTTTCATCTTTTAACTCATTGAGAATCCATTGCCTTTCCTTTTTATCCACTGGCAAAAATGCCTCAAAACAAAATCTTCTGGTACACAATCCGGAAAGTGTGAGAGCTGTCACACAGGCAGAAGGCCCTGGCAGAGAAGTCACCTGGATTCCTGCCTCATAACACTGCCGTACCAGCTCCTCTCCCGGATCTGAGATTCCCGGGGTCCCTGCATCAGTCACCAATGCAATATCCACACCGCTCTGCATCTTATCCACAAGCTGTCTTGCCTTATCCACCTTATTGTATTCATGATAGCTGGTCATAGGCGTTTTTATCTCAAAATGATTCAGCAACTTAATTGTATGTCTCGTATCCTCTGCCGCAATCAAATCAACTTCCTTTAATGTATGCAAAACCCGAAAAGTAATATCCTCCAGATTGCCAATCGGTGTTGCACACAGATACAACTTTCCTGTTCTCCCATCCATATCTTTACCATACCCCTTCCTGTTTTCTTAAAGGCAGTATCTTAATAACCATAAGTGGTGCGGATTTCATCCGAATATACCCCAGGCTTCTGAAATACCACCACCGGAGCTTCCACCTTCATCATAGAACCGCCTCCCCGTACAGACTCGATCATCACCATATTTGCTTCCTTATCCACAAAGGGATGAACCATTTTCATTCTCTTTGCTTCCAATCCATATTGATGCAGTATACAGAAAATCTCTGTCAGACGTCTGGGCCTGTGTACCATATAAAAACGGCCCCCCGGCTTTAAAAGCATTGACGCTTCTCTCACCACATCCTCCAGCGTGCAGAAAATCTCATGTCTGGAAATAGCCTTCATCGGATCTGGATTTTTCATGCCATGCTGGTTTATCATATAAGGTGGATTGGAAGTCACCACGTCAAAAGAAGCCTTGCCGAATATTCGGCAAGCCTCCTTTATATCTCCCTGCACAATCCTTATCTTTTTCTCTAAACCATTTAAACCTACACTTCTTTGTGCCATCTCTGCAACAGCTTCCTGGATTTCCATGCCTGTAAAATGTTTTCCCTTTGTCTTTGCTTCCAGAAGAATAGGAATGATTCCAGTACCTGTACCCAGATCTATCACACATTCTCCCTCTCGCACTTGAACAAAACCTGACAAAAGCACTGCATCCATTCCAAAACAGAATCCCTTCTTCTTTTGGATAATCTGGTAATGATTTCGCTGAAGATCATCTACTCTTTCATCATCCCGAATCTCTATATCATTCATCAATTTTTGATTTACCTTCTTTTTTCTCCAATGCCTCTAGCTTCTTCAGTTCCGCGTCCTCTACTTCTGTTCTTTTCTTTCTCCTTCTTGGCTTAAATCGAAGTTGATCCACCTTATACTCTCTTATTTCTTTTTCATCATGATCCACCGTCACAACAACCTTCACCTGCTGGCGGAGCACATTAACACTGTGTACCTCACCTTTCAATCCATCATCTGTAGTCACAAAATCTCCCACACCAGGAAGCTTACTATTTAAATACTCATAAGTCTCCTCCTCATTTTTTAAACAACACATCAATCGTCCACACACTCCGGAAATCTTTGTAGGGTTTAGAGAAAGATTTTGTTCCTTCGCCATTCGGATAGACACAGGAATAAATTCTGACAGATAAGAATGACAGCACAATTCACGACCGCAGATTCCCACACCACCTACAATCTTTGTCTCATCCCGAACTCCAACCTGCCGAAGCTCGATCCTGGTCTTAAACACAGATGCCAGATCCTTAACCAATTCTCTAAAATCAATCCGCCCATCTGCCGTAAAATAAAATAAAATCTTATTATTGTCAAAGGTGTATTCCACATCAATCAGCTTCATTTCCAACTCATGTTTGTGAATTTTTTCCTGACAAATTCCGAAAGCATCCTTTTCTTTCTTGCGGTTATTTTTTTCTTTTATATGATCGTCCTCTGTAGCCATACGGATCACAGATTTCAGCGGTTGAATTACATTTTCTTCCTCCACCTGACGATTTCCCAAAACCACATATCCATATTCCACTCCCCGTGCGGTCTCTACAATTACATTATCTCCGCTGTGTATTTCCATATCCCCTGGGCTGAAATAATATATCTTTCCACCACTCCGAAATCTGACTCCTATTACTGTTATCATAAATTTATCTCTCCTTTATAGTCAAAAGCAAAAGCTCCATTGCTAATTCCATATTAACGTTAAAATTCATCCTCTTTCTTGCTTTGACAATCTCATTTAAAATTTTCTCCAAATAACTATAACTACTCTCATCACTGATCTTTAAAATTGTCGGATACTCATTCTTAAAAATAAGTAAATCTCTGTCCCCTGTTGCCTTAAAAAGCAAAATATCCCGGTACCACATCTCAATAAAATCAAGACATTCCTCATTATCCAGCTTATCTTCCTTTATCCTGCGAATATAGTCAAGCAGCTCCGATATATCCATGAGACAGATATTTTTCATCAAATGGAGCATATCCTGAATCATTGCCTGGAAATCCTCTGAAGAAGCAATCCGAATCCCCTTTCCTAAATTTCCCCTGGCAAATGCTGTATATATATCTGCCTTTTCTTCCTCTGTCTGCAATTTTTCTATAAGATAATTCTTTATAATATAATCCTGCAAAGGCTTTAGCTTCATCTGCACACACCGGGAAAGTATTGTCGAAAGAAATACTTCCTGACTGGTCGTTAGCAAAAGAATCATTGCGTAATCCGGCGGCTCTTCAATCGTTTTTAAAAGAGCATTCTGCGCCTGGACTGTCATTTTTTCTGCCTCATTTACAATATATATTTTATAACGGCTGCTGTAAGGGCGGATCCATATTGTTTCATTAATCTGTTCCCGAATATCATCCACTCCGATACTAGATGGCTTCTCGTGAGTCACATAAATCAAATCTGGATGATTGCTGCTCAGCACCTGCTTGCAGGCATTACAAGTCATACAAGGTTCATTTTTTCCTTCCTGGCATAACAGCGCCAAAGCAAAGGCTTTTGCCAAAGACTTTTTCCCCATTCCCGCTTCACCGCTTAGTATATAAGCATGAGAAACCTTTTTTATCTCAATAGCCCTGCGAAAATGCTCCTTGATTTGATCATGTCCCAGAATTACTTCAAAACCAGGCATGGCTTCTCCTTTCATATAGGAAGCAGTATACCATAAAATCAAGATTCTGTCATTGCATAGTTCCCGATAATCTTTTTTATTTCATCTATACAAGCATCTATATTCTCATTTATATAAACCTTGTCTATATGGCATTCTTTCAGCTTTTCCTCTGAAAAATCCTCCTCATCTGCCAGAAATCTCCTGCATATTTCCCGGTAATTCGGCTCCTTTTGCTGTCTTTCCCGAACAAGAGCCCGCTCTATTCTCAGATCATCTCTCACAGCAATATAAATCGGCACCACAACATTTTCCCCAAAATAATCTCTTAACTTTTTATAAGATACTAATGTACCAATTGCCAGATAATTCTTATTATTTCTCCCTATGCTTCCATCATCCACTGTAGCATAGATCCATAGGCCTGCAACTGTCTGATATTTTCTCTGTTCTATTATCTTCCCAAAAATCTGAAACTCATTTAATTTTTTCTCTGTGATAAAATAATATTCAACACCCTGTCTCTCCCCGTCACGCATAGGACGGGTCGTATAGAGAACCACTGGACAGAGTCCCGGACATTCCTTTAAAAGTCTTTTATAAATCGTGTCCTTTCCCGATGCACTCTTTCCCATCAGATAAAAAATTCTGCCCATAATTTTACCACACTTTCCTCTTTTATTATCCCTCATATCCCTATGTAGTGTAACATATTCCTTAACAGCTATCAACAAGTCTGTTGCTGGTAAATCCTTTCCATTCTCATTCTGTTATACTATTACCTGCAAATATTCTGCTCTTTTGTCTGCCATCCCCTGAACAGAAAAGCCCATTTTTTTATATTTATATATTTCCTTTGCCATTTCTTCACTTACCCGTTCTCCTGGTACTACAATTGGTATCCCCGGAGGATATAGATAAACAAATTCCCTGGAAACATGTCCAGCACATTTTTCTATAGATAATGTCTCAAATTTTCTTTCCATAGCAGTTTTTAATGTCATAACAATTTCTGGCCCTTTTAACCACCTCTTCTCTTCTGTTCCTATATTCTTTAATATATTTTTATCTGATTCTCTAAAAATTTTTGCATTCATAAGTTCATTTATATTTTTATCTATATTTCTGCAAACTTCCCTGTTCCTTTCCTCGAATATCCCATATAAACTTTCATCAATTTCTAAAAATGCTTTCTCTAATCTCTCCAACCCTTGATTTGTATCTGAAATTGTTGTAATTGCCACCACATAATCTGCTCCCCACATCTCCATTTCCAGGTCATATTTTTCTCTTAATATCTCTGCCAGTTCCACGCCTGTGATGGAAAGACCTCTGCAGGAAACTACTATTTTAGATAAATCTAAATCATATACCCCACAACCTTCTGCTACAGAAGCATCCAAAATCCGCAGATGTTTCATTTTACCTAATCGTTTTCTCAATGATTTTAATTTAATTCCAAAAGCTGTAAAATATTGTTCTCCCCATTTATACATCTCAAAAATACATTTCTCAATTCCCGCCATTAAGATATAAGAAGGACTGCTGCTCTGATAAACCTGAAGATACCATTCCAACCTTTCCACATCCACATATTTGCTCTTTACATGAATCACAGCTGTCTGTGTAAAGGAAGGTAATGTTTTATGTAAACTTTGAATCACGATATCTGCACCACAATCTAAAGCCGATGCAGGAAATAATGATCTTCCAAAAGAAAAATGTGCCCCATGAGCTTCATCAATGATTAAAGGAATCTGCTTTTTATGAACTATTTCTGCAATTTTTTTGATATCAGATACAATTCCCTCATAAGTAGGAGAAACTAACAGCACTGCTTTTACATCTGGATTCTCTTCCAGGGCATTCTCCACTGAATTTATAAAATATCCTCCATTTATCCACATTTTTTCAATTATTTGTGGATAAATATAAACAGGATTCAAATTATTGAGGATAATTCCATGATAAGCTGACTTATGACAATTTCTTCCTATAATAATCTTACTATTATAGGATGTAACCCCATGAATGGCGCTTAAAATGCCGCTGCTGCTTCCATTAATGAGGTAAAATGTTTTATCTGCCCCATATGCCTGAGCAGCAAATTCCATAGATCTTTTTAGAATCCCCTCCGAATGATGCAAATTATCAAATCCTTCAATTTCCGTAATATCAATCGAATAAGGATTGGGAAATTCTTCTGTCACCCCATGTATTTGTCTTTTATGTCCAGGCATGTGAAATGGGTATCTATTTGATTTACCATACCTTTTTAGTTGTTCAATAAGCAGATCCTCTGTCTCCAATTCTTTATTCCTTTCGTATTATTTTCCTATATTCCTACTTACACATTCTATCATACCACAAACATCACCTTCCCGTAAATACAACATATGCTGCTATTCAAATGGGATATCTTTTTCTCATAGGATATGGATATCCTCAGTGGACAAGAAGATACACAATTTTGATTCTCAGATTTTCATGCTGTTTACGCTATAATCAACATATTTATGGCAGATAAAATTTAAATGTGATATAATGTCACCAACTGAAGCGAAGCAAAAGCTGATAACCTGTACGATCATCAGCAAGCTTCTTTGCAAAACAATTACAATTGTCACTGATACTATAATATATTAAAGGAGCTTCTGCTTACTATGAGAGAGATTGAATTCAAAATGGAACGCCAGGACTTGGTAAAAACAGGAGATGAGGTAGAGATCATTGAGAGAGAAGGTGTCACATACAGTTATATTATTGAGCCTGCAGTTGCTATGTCCGGCTGCTTTCCTGCCCGTGACCGCATCAAATCAAGAAAAGGAATTATCAAAGAAATCCGACAAAACGACCGGGGATTTTATGTTGTGGTGATTTTTGATGAATAAAAAAATGTCTCTGGTTGATATTAAATCAGCCAGAGGCATTTTTTATTTGATCCTTACTCGTTTTCCATTAGGAATTATAACCACATCTCTCCAGAGAAGAACCGGCTCTTTTCCCTTTTCCCACTGATAATCCTTCCAGTAACAGTAAACTTGATTGTCCCGCATCATGACAAATTCCAATACATCATTTCCTGTTGTTTCTCTTCCCTGACGTTCTATCGTATCTTCAATATAACTCATCTGACCATCAGGCGCAATTACTACAATCACTCCATGATTACTCTTCCAGTTTTTTGGAATATAGTTTCCATAAATCTGATTATTATCCTGGCAATAATACATTTGCAGAATCCGTCCTGTAAATTCATCATGAACCTGTTCCCGCTTTTTATCCTCCACAAGAGATTTTCTAAATATTTTACTATAATTGGCCCCTGAACCACCATTTCGGATATATGCACTATAGTATAACCAATCACCAGAAATACAAAAACTGTCAATCGTCAATTCTTCCTGGATAAACACTTCTTCCACACCATTTACAATCCGATAAATACTATTTTTTGAATCATCTGAAGCCTTTAATTCATATTTTATCTGGTCTCTTATTCTCTCTGCTGCCACTACATCTGCAATCCTGTCTGAATCCATTTGAAATATCCGGTCTCCATAATAAATATTTCCGTCATTTTCTTTTTTAATGTCACGCCCCAACATATCGCGAAGATAAAATTCGCAGTTTTCTCTGTGTACATACATTCCCGGAATTATTTTATCAAACTCTTCTTCCCCATCTATCACTTGAATCCTGCCAAAACTTTCAATGTATATCCTGTCTTCAAATATATAATAGTCATCCACTTCCCGGGAAATAATTTCTATTTCCTCATCACCACCTTTCATCCGATACAAAGTATGGAATAATTCTGGTGATACTTTCGATAATACAGATTCCTTCCGCTCCGGACAAGGTAAATAATAAACCCATCCATCACTACTTGTCTGAATTTCCAAATTCTCCGGATCCTGGGATGCCCATTCTGTTTGATCTAAGGGAACAGAATAAAGTACTTGTCCAATTTCCGATAAATATACTACCTTACCTCCTATTTTTATATGATTCTTCTTGTTTCTTTGGGCTTCTAAACTATCCTCACCTTCCATAGACAGAGATTCCTTAAATGGCTTTTTTAATAACTCAAACTGTTGTTTAATTTTGTCCGCTCCTATTACCAAAGCCCCCACTGCTGCTACTAATAACAAACAAGAAAAAATATTCTGGGCAGCAATACGGAATGTAGAAAATTCTATTCCAGAATCCTGATTTTCATCCAGCTTTAAATAATCCCAAATATCAAAAAATACAGATGTCTCGTCTAATATTTTTGATTTATCAGGACTTATATTAAAGATATTTTCTTGCTTTTTCTCTCTTACATAAGAAGCTCTGACTTGTTCTGAAGAAATTCCCATTTTTAATTCTGCAATATCATCTGCTTTCTTCCCA
The DNA here is from genome assembly GCA_022794255.1 of Lachnospiraceae bacterium. Taxonomy (GTDB): domain Bacteria; phylum Bacillota; class Clostridia; order Lachnospirales; family Lachnospiraceae; genus Brotaphodocola. The sequence continues at coordinate 24,418 of JAAWEL010000057.1, read as the reverse complement.
AGCCATTCTGTAATATTATCTTTTCCAAAAATATCTTCCATATTAGAATATAAATCCGCATAGGTAAGAATTAATAATTTTTTTGCCTTCTCACTGTCTGAAATCAAAAATCGAACATGTCTGCAAACATCCTGATATGTGCGAATATAGATTTCCTCAAAACGTTCCTGCCGTTGTTGATTTTTGGTTTTTTTCTGCTCCCTCATTCTATTGTCCCCATAGAACCAAAATATTAGATTTTATTGTTTCTTATTCTTTATATCCCAGAGCCTGTTCCAAAGCTTCTTTTTCTTCATTTCCCAATAATATCTCTGTCTGTCCTCGATCAACTGCTTTTAGATAAAGATAACATCCTTCTCTACTATGAACTGAATTCATAACAAATCCCGTATTTGTATAATCCAATAAAGCAAAAGCAAAACTTAAATTTCCACCCATTCCCTTAAAAGCGTTATATCTTACCATTCCAAACTTTTGAAAGGAAGCCCGCATATTTTTATTATTAACACGAATCTGATCCTTATTGGCACGATCCTGGGACTTTAATTCCTGTATATCCTGAATGTGCCCGATAATAATGTCTTCTAAAGTTTCCGCATCCTTTCCCCTCATAAAATAATCGTAACTGCGATACAATTTCTTTATTTTAAAAATGCATATGATCACAATAATCATAAGCACAATTGTTAATGCTGCCTGTCCAAATATTATATATAAAGGATCAATTCCCAAATGATTCAATATGCTATCTTCCATTAATTTACTCCTATCCTATGGTTTCGATCAATTCAACAATTCTTTCCAATTCTGCTTCTGAATAATACTCGATCTCAATTTTTCCTTTACTTCTGTCTTTTCGATTAATATTTACTTTTGTACCAACTACTGTTTTCATCCGCTCCTCCAGATTTTTAAAAATCAATTCCAGTGCTTCATCTTCTTTCACTATCTTTTTCTCTTTTGGAGCCTTTCCCAAGGCCTTAACTAATTTCTCTATTTCCCGAACACTAAGATGATCTCTGATAATTCTGTCTGCCAATTCCATCTGCTGCTGTAAATCAGATACTGCTAATAATGCTCTGGCATGTCCACTGCTAATCAATCCATCAACCAACATTTGCTGAATTTCTGGTGCTAAGTTAAGCAGACGCATACTATTTGTAATTGTTGACCGATTCTTAGAAACTCTCTCAGCAATTTCCTCTTGCTTTAAATGAAATTCCTGCATTAATCTTTGATATGCCACAGCTTCCTCAATCGGATTTAAATCTTCCCTTTGAACATTCTCAATCAGGGCAATCTCCATAGCCTGCTGTTTATCATATTCCCGAATAACCACTGGTACCTCTTTTACTCCAGCCAGCTTTGCTGCCCTCCAGCGGCGTTCTCCAGCAATAATTTCATATAGATCTCCCTTTTTTTGTACCAACAAAGGCTGAAGAACCCCATATTGACGAATAGAATTTGCTAATTCCTGCAGCTGCTCTTCCCCAAAATCCTTTCTTGGCTGTTCTTGATTTGGCTCTATTTTAGAAAGCTTTACAAAAAATTCACCAGTCTCCTCTTTCTCTTCTTCAGAAGATGCTGTATTTTTGTTTTCTGCTATATATAATTCTTTTTTTTCACTTACCTGATTAATCTGATCATTGGCTACTTCCTGGACTACCTCTTCACCAAAAAATGCACCTAACCCTTTTCCCAATCCACGTTTTGCTTTTGCCATAATCAAACTTCTCCTCTGCTAATCACTTCAGCTGCCAACATTCGATAACTTTCTGCACCTGCCGATCTGGTATCGTATAAATTAATCGGCATTCCATGGCTTGGTGCTTCTGCCAGTCTGACATTTCTTGGAATAATCGTTTTGTAAATCGTCCCCTTTAAATAATTTTTTACATTTTCCACGACTTCCAATGAAAGGTTTGTTCGGGCATCGTACATTGTAAATACCACACCCTCCAGCTCTAATTTTTTATTTAATTTTTTCTTTACTAAATCTACTGTTTGAATAATCTGGCTTAATCCTTCCAATGCATAATATTCACATTGAATCGGTACCAATACTGTATCCGCTGCTGTCAGCGCATTAATTGTCAATAAATTTAAAGATGGAGGACAGTCTACAATAATAAAATCATAGTTTTTTTCTATCTTATCCAATTCATTTCGCAGTTTTTGTTCCTTTTCTGCCCCATCTAATAATTCAATCTCTGCTCCTGCTAAGTCAACATCTGAAGGAAGAATATCTAAATTATCCTGCACATTTGGAATAATACATTCATCAATCCTACACTCTCCCATTAAAAGTTCATATACTGTTTTATCCATATATCCCTTTTCAAATCCTAATCCACTAGTAGCATTCCCCTGCGGATCAAAATCTACTGTCAAAACCTTCTGTCCAGCCTCTGCCAAACATGCAGATAAATTGATTGCTGTAGTTGTTTTTCCAACCCCACCCTTTTGATTTGCAATAGCTATTATTCTTCCCATATTTCTTCCTTTTTTATTCTCTTATATGAACTGCTTTTGTAAAAACATTCTTTTAACAGTATACCACACTTTAATTTATTTTCCTATGTACAAACAAAATAAAAGCTTATTTTTTTTCTAAATGTTTCACGTGAAACATATCTAATTAATCTAATCGATTTCTAAATATACTCTGAGATATTTTGATCAACTTATCAAAAACTATCAAAAGATTTCTAAATTTTATCATTGTAACAAATGCTATTTTGTATTATACTAACATTAGTTAAGTTTTTATAATTTGGAGGAAATATTTATGAAAACAAAAAATAAGCTTTTAACCTTATTAATTCTTTCCTCAGGCGCTATTTCTACTACTTCATTTATAAATAAACTGATACAGCTAAAAGCCACAAAGAATAATCTTTTAGAAACTCAGCCTTCCTGCTATTTCAAATGGCGTTTAGGTGATATTCATTATACAAAAACCGGTTCTGGTAAACCCATCCTTTTGATTCATGATTTAAATGCTTCATCGAGTATTTATGAATGGAGTCGTCTGATTCCGCTACTAGCGAAAAACTATACAATCTATGCAGTAGATCTTCTTGGTTGTGGTTCTTCCGAAAAGGTTAATACTACGTACACCAATTATCTATATGTACAATTGATAACAGATTTTATCAAGTCTGAGATCGGCCATCGGACTAATGTTATAGCCACTAGCGAAGCTGCTTCTATTCCTATAATGGCATGTTCCAACAATCCTGATATTTTTGATCAGATTATGTTGATCAATCCTTTAAGTCTATCTGATTACTGCCAGATCCCAGGCAAATCAGCAAAACTATATAAAAAAATCGTAGATTTACCAGCACTAGGTACACTCCTCTATCATATTGCTGTAAGTAAAAAATTCATTTATGAAGAATTAGAAAAATATGGTTTTTATGATTCGTATTATGTAAATTGTTCTTTGGTTGATGCTTACTACGAGGCTGCTCATTTAGGATTATCACCAAAATCTGTCTATATCAGTCAAAAATGTAATTATACTAAGTGCAATATTGTAAATGCACTTAAAAAAATTAACAATAGTATTTATTTGATCGGAGGACAGAAAATTCAAAATGTGTGTGACAGACTTGAAGAATATAAGATATATAATCCGGCAATAGAGATTTCATTTATTCCAAAAACAAAAAATCTTCCTCAACTAGAGAAACCAGACTATCTAAGTGAATTGATCAGCACATATTTTAGTTAGGAAATGATTGATCAAGAATTGGCATTGGGATACACATTTAAAGAGGAAAAAATACAATCTTTCAAATCGGAAGATATATGGCTGTGTTGGGAACAGATGCATATCTCTCACACTTCCAATCAAAAATAAGATAATAAAATAATATGAATGTTTCACGTGAAACATTATTCTCAGTGGACAAGAGAATACACGCTCCTTGTTCACTGAGAGTATAAATAATAACCCAACTTCACAGTAACAAAAATAAACTTATAAAGGAGAATCCACCATGATCAAATTCAACCATTTTAATTTTAATGTTTTAGATTTAGAAAAAAGTCTGAAATTCTACAAAGATACTCTCAATCTAGAACCGGTACGTGAAAAAACAGCTTCTGATGGTTCCTTCCAATTAGTCTATCTAGGAGATAAAATAAGTGACTTTACATTGGAACTAACCTGGCTTCGGGACCGAAAAGAGCCATATAATCTTGGGGAATGTGAATTTCATCTTGCATTTGTAACAGACGATTTTGAAACTCTTCACAAAAAACATAAAGAGCAAGGTGTTATCTGCTTTGAAAATGAATCCATGGGAATCTATTTTATATCTGATCCAGACGGATATTGGATTGAAATCGTTCCTCAACGCTAATTAAACATAAATAAAAAGACCGTCTGCATTTTAAATAAAATGGCAAACGATCTTTTTATTTATGTATAAGATTCTATAAATTAATCTTCTTTTCCTTTCGCAGGAAACATTCTTCATCGTGAGAATAGATAATACCGATTGCCTGTAAATAAGCATAGATAATAGTAGTTCCAACAAACTTCATCCCTCTCTTTTTCAGATCATCCGATATTTTATCTGACAGCTGGGAACTGGTCTTATCATATTCATAAATAATTTTTTTCTCTGTAAACCCCCAAATGTAATCCGAAAAACTTCCGTATTCCTTCTGAATTAAACGAAAAATCTTCGCATTATTAATAGTAGCATTAATCTTCCTCCTGTTCCGTATAATATTTATATTTTCCATCAATTCATTAACTTTATCTTCTTTATATTCGCAATTTTTTTCTATTTCAAAATCATCAAAAGCTTCTCTGAAATATTCCCTTTTATTCAATACACATTCCCAGGATAATCCTGCCTGAAAACTTTCTAATATTAATAGTTCAAACAAAACCGAATCATTATATTCCGGAACACCCCATTCTTCATCATGATACTTAATATATTTAGGATTATTTAAATTACACCATTTACACCTACATTTTATTTTTTCTTGAATATTATTATTCATGAGTATTATGTAAATTCCTTTCTCTCTATATTATAAAATACTTATTATTTAATGACTTACTATATTTTTATTCCGATTGGCTCCTTTCCAGGAATCCCGGCTTTTCGGGGATATTTCTTATCTGTTTTTTTTCTTTTTCGAATCACAACCAAATTTCGTTCTGCTTCTGTTCCTGGCAACACAAACTTTTCTATTTTTTCTGTCTCTCCTCCAAGAATACTTATAGCATTTTCTCCTTGCTTCATCTCATTCTCAATTTTTCCTGATTTATATGCTACAAATATCCCTCCTGTCTTTACAAATGGAATACAATATTCTGCTAATGTAGCAATGTTTGCCACTGCCCTGGATACACAAATATCAAATGATTCCCTATAATCTTTATTCCGGCCGTAATCCTCTGCTCGCCCATGTATTGTTTGGATATTATCTAAAGCAAGTCTCAATATTACTTCATCCAAAAAACGCAGTCTCTTATTTAAGGAATCTAAAAGCACAACTGAAATTCCAGGAAATGCAATTTTTAAAGGAATTCCAGGAAAACCTGCTCCTGTACCTACATCAATCAAAGAAATTTTCTTATTATTGAATCCTTCTGCCACCTTTATCAAAGAAAGACTATCTATAAAATGTTTATTAATTACATCTTCGATCTCTGTGATTGTTGTCAAATTCATCACTTGATTCCACTCTATCAAAAGCTCATAATATTGATAAAACTGCTCATATTGCTTATCAGACAAAGATATCCCCAACTCTTCTATTCCATAAGCCATTTTATCCACAAAATTATGTTCCATATACTTCTTTTTCCTATCCATAAAATTTTATTTATTTCTCCGCATTTGTTCCAAATATACCAGCAACACAGAAATATCTGCAGGAGATACACCAGAAATCCTGGACGCCTGTCCGATAGATACAGGCTTATATAAATTTAACTTTTGCACTGCTTCTTTTCTCAAACTTCCAACAACATTATAATCAAAATCCACATCCAATTTTTTGCTTTCCAGCTTCTTAAACTGAACTACCTGCTGTTTTTGTCTCTTTAAATACCCTTCATATTTTATACTTATGTCAACCTGTTCTGCCACATCTCTGGATATCCTTGGACGATCATCATCGATTTCCGCCAACATAAAATAATTTAACTCCGGACGCCGAATCAACTCTGCTAAAGTTACCCCTGTCTTTAGCTCTGTACTTCCATGTCTTTCCAGAAAGTTCTGTACTCTTTGGTTAGCACCAACAGTCGTTTTTTCTACTCTCCTTATTTCTTCCTCAATTGCATACTCCTTTTCTTGTATCTTTTTAAAAGTCTCGTCACTTACCAGGCCAATCTCATGGCCAATTCGGCTTAGTCTCAAATCTGCATTGTCCTGACGCAAAAGAAGACGATATTCTGCCCTGGATGTCATCATACGATAAGGTTCATGATTTTCCTTTGTTACAAGATCATCAATCAGTACACCAATATACGCCTGAGATCTGTCCAATACAACGGCATCCCTCCCAAGTAACTTCATAGCAGCATTGACACCTGCCATAAATCCCTGTACTGCTGCTTCTTCATACCCTGAACTTCCATTAAATTGTCCTCCGCTGAAGAGACCTTTAACGGCCTTAAATTCTAAAGTTGGCTTTAACTGACGGGAATTAATGCAATCATATTCGATAGCATAAGCATTTCTCACTATTTTTACATTTTCCAATCCCTTCACAGTGCGATACATTTGATATTGGACATCCTCTGGCAATGAACTAGACATTCCGCTTAAATACATTTCATTTGTATATAATCCTTCAGGTTCTATAAAAACCTGATGACGCTCTTTTTCTGGAAATTTTACTACCTTATCTTCAATAGAAGGACAATATCTGGGCCCTGTTCCCTCAATTACTCCAGAAAAAAGAGGAGAACGATCCAGATTCTCCCGAATAATCTGGTGAGTTTTCTCATTTGTATAAGTCAGCCAGCAAGAAACCTGCTCTTTTTGAATAGAATCCGGATCTGTAGAAAAAGAAAAAGGAACAATCTTCTCATCCCCAAACTGCTCTTCCATTTTAGAAAAATCAATACTTCTTTTATCCACCCTTGCTGGTGTTCCTGTCTTAAAGCGAAACATTTCAATTCCATTTACTTTCAAAGAATCCGTCAGATAATTTGCTGCCTGTAAACCATTAGGTCCTGTAGGATTGCTTACATCGCCATAAATACATCTAGCCCTAAGATAAGTCCCAGTAGCCAACACTACCGCTGAAGCGTAATATATTGCTCCTGAAGAAGTTTTCACTCCTCTGATCTCACCATCTTCTGTCAAAATCTCTGACACCTCAGCCTGGCGGACAGTCAAATGATCTGTATTTTCTAAAGTTATTCTCATTTCCCGGCTATAACTTTGCTTATCTGCCTGAGCACGCAGAGAATGTACAGCCGGACCTTTGGATTCATTCAGCATTTTTGACTGAATAAATGTCTTATCAATATTTTTTCCCATCTCCCCACCTAAAGCATCCAGCTCACGAACCAAATGACCCTTGGAGCTTCCGCCTATATTAGGATTACACGGCATCAATGCAATACTGTCTATGCTTACAGTAAAGACAATTGTATTCAGTCCCAAACGAGCACAAGCCAAAGCAGCCTCACATCCTGCATGTCCTGCTCCTACTACTACAATATCATAATTTTCTTCCAAACAAGGCATCCTTATCTTTCCTTCCTTTTATTTTCCCATACAAAATTTTCCGAAAATCTCATTTACCAAATCATCTTCCACAGACTCTCCGATTATTAATCCCAGACTCACATAAGCATCCATCAGATCAATTGTTAAAAAATCCTCTGAAACTTTATTCTCAATCCCATTTATAACCATCCGAATACTTTTCAAAGCATTTTCTAAAGATGTTTTATGACGAATATTCGTAATAACAACTTCATCATTAAACCCGATTTTTCCTTCAAAAAACATATGAGAAACTAATTTTTCCAACTGTCCAATCCCCTTCTCATCCCTGGCTGAAATAGATAAAACCGGATGACCTATACTTGCCTTCAAATATTCTTCATCAATCGTCATCTCCAAATCTGTCTTATTTAAGAGAACTACTGTCCTTTTATCCCGGATCATCTCTATAATTTCATAATCATTTTCGTCTAAAGAACAAGCTCCATCTACCACATAGAAAATCAAATCCGCATTTTTTGCTGCTTCCCTTGCCCGGGACACCCCGATTTGTTCCACTATATCATTTGTATCCCGTATTCCAGCTGTATCTATTAGATTTAAAAAAACATCTCCAAACCGAATCTGCTCCTCAAGAACATCTCGGGTAGTGCCCGCCACATCTGTGACAATAGCCCGCTCCTCTCCCACAAGCACATTCATTAAAGTAGACTTTCCTGCATTTGGTTTTCCCAATATAACTGTCCTTATTCCTTCTGAAACCATCTTTCCATTATCAGAAGAACGAACCAATTTATCCATCTCATTTACCAAAGGATCCAGATCCTTTTTCAAAACATCTCCATATCCATCTAAAGAAATATGTTCCGGATCATCCAAAGCAGATTCTATATATGCCATCTGATATAAAATAATTTCCCGGAATTCTTTTACCTTTGCAGAAACCGATCCTTTTAACTGATTTAAAGAGCTTTTTACAGCATAATCGTTTTTCGCTGATATAATATCTATAACAGCTTCCGCCTGAGATAAATCAAGACGACCATTTAAAAAAGCTCTTTTTGTAAACTCCCCCGGCTCTGCCGGAACAGCTCCACTGCGGATTACTGTTTCTAATATTCTTTTCATAATCCACACTCCACCATGGCAATCGATTTCCACTGTATCTTCCCCTGTATAGCTGTGAGGTCCCCGCATTACCATCACCAAAACCTCATCCAAGATAGTTTCCCCGTCCTTAATCACACCGTAATGTATTGTGTGAGAATGCACCTTCTGCAGACTTTTTCCTTCTTTTTTACTTTGAAATATTCGATCTACAACAGAAATTGCTTCACTTCCACTTACTCTCACAATTCCAATACCAGAACTGCTCACAGCAGTGGCTATTGCTGCTATTGTATCTGTCTTTCTTCCAGCTTCCATCTGCAATCCTCCAAAAATATCCGGCAAAAAATTAAATTCTCTGCCGGATACTCTATTTAATCTTATTCAAATCCCTCTTCTACCTTTTCCACAACAGGTTTTTCCACCTGTTTATCTCGATCACGAAATTCCTTATTCTCCCTCCTTGAATAGCGATCTCTCTTATTATAGCTGTCCCTCTTTAAAGAAATCACCACATGCCGGTAAGGATCCTCTCCTTCACTTCTCGTCACCACATATCGATCATTCTGCAATGCTGAGTGAATAATCCGTCTCTCATAAGGATTCATGGGTTCTAGAGATACAGGCTTTTTCGTTCTCTTTACCTTATAAGAAATATTTCTTGCAAGAGTTTCTAAGGTTTCCTTCCTTCTTTCACGATAATTCTCCGTATCTAATTTTACACGAAGATATCCCTCTGTCTCCTTATTCACTACAAGGCTTACAAGATATTGAAGAGAATCCAGGGTCTGTCCACGCTTTCCAATCAAAATTCCCATGTCATCTCCGTTCATCATTACCTGAAGCTCACCCTCACCTGCATCTACAGATGTTTCCACAGAGACTTTCATGCCCATAGCACCAAAAACCTGTTCTAAAAATTCTTTAGCCTTTCTTTGTACCAAAGCCTCATCCATCTTAACATCAGCTTTTACCTTTGGCTCTTTCTCCTGCTTTTCAACACGAACCTCACTGTTTCTTTTATCCCGATTATCTGACCGGTATCCCTCTTTCTTTCCGTATCTTCTCTTTTCGTAATCCTTCTGATCTCCGTATTTTTTGCGGGACTTTTCACCAGATTTTTCATCTGTTGTCTGTGCTTCTGTATTTCGCTCCATTTCCTCCACAGAATGATTTATTTTTTCTGCAAAATCATTTTTCTTTTTCTCTGCTTCAATCTTTTCTTTTTCTGCCTTTTGGGCTTCTTCCTTTACTTTAATTACCTTTTGTGCCTCGGCTTTGGCCTTCTCTTTCTCTACCTCAATCTTAGCTGCTTTCTCCGCAGCAACTCTGGCCGCCTTTTCTGCTTTTTCCTTTTCTGCTTTCTTTTTCTTTGCTTCCTTCTCTTCTTCTTCCCCCATAACCCGGGCACGAATCACACAAGGCTTTCCACCAAAAAGTCCTAAAAATCCGGTGCTTTCCTTTTGAACTACCTCATAATACAAATGTTCACTGGTAGTTCTCAGCTCCAACAGCGCTTTTGTGATAGCCTCATCCAGCGTCTTTGCAGAAATAGTAATCATATCCATCCCACAATACCCCCTCTCTATTTATTATGCTTTTCATTATATTTAGCAACCATAGCTGCCTTAGCTGCAAGACTCCCGGGTTTTGCATCCTTATTATAATACTCATTTGATTCCTTTACTTGTTGTCTGGTTTTTTCCAGCTTCTCATTGCGAGCCTGCTCCTCCCGCTGCTGAACTGCCTGAATATTTTTAGCATTGACCATAGCATTCTGAGAAATCTTCTGAGGAGGCAATCCCTTCTTTGCCCGCTTGGCATTGGCCTTTTCAAGATTTTTCTTGATCATCTCATCCATATCTACCTTTGACAGATAGGCATTGACAATCAACTGCTGAATGATCTGGAACACACTGCTGGCCACCCAATAGATACCGATTGCAGCTGGAAAAGTAAAGCAGAAAAATACAGACATGAGAGGCATCATCACATTCATTTGCTTCATCATCTGAGCGCTGGTGCTATTCTCATCCTGCTGAGGCTGATTTGACATCATCAGCTTCGCACTAAACCACTGGCTTAATCCCGCAAGAATAGGAATCAGCCATGCCGCATTAGGAGACATTCCCTGCCAGGGATTTGTAGCCAGATTTATTCCTAAAAAAGAATTCATTTTTTCAATGGCAAGAAAATTTTCTTCTATAACACTAGCTGCCCCTGGAAACTGCTTTCCCAATTCAATCCATTGTTCTGGATTCAGCTTATAAAGAATATCCACCATTTTATTGCCGAGAGCTTCTCCTGTCACTCCCACCAAATCACCAATATTCGTTACTCCAGTCAAAGGTATATTGTTATCCGTAGCAAACTTAAGAAGAGATGCCCCTGCCCCTTCTTTAAGGTCTGCCGCATTGCCTACATTAGTAATCGCATATACCACCTGCATAAAATAAACTTTTACTGAACTTACATAAGCAGGGATATTATAAATAACCCGATACAAAGCCAAAAGAATAGGAAGCTGAATTACAAGCTGCAGACATCCGCCAGTCATGGAAGTGCCATACTTTTCATAAACCGCCTTTGTCTCCACATTCATCTTCATCATGGAGTCATTATCTGTCTTACCTTTATACTTATTTTGAATGGCCTGAAGCTCCGGCTGCATCACTGTCATCAGCTTGGAAGATTTCTGCTGTTTGATTGTCAACGGAAACATCAAAACCTTTACTACCAAAGTAAACAAAATAATACACAGTCCAATATTCAATACCCCCATGGAACTGGTAAACCGAAAAAGAAGATCCATAATCAATCCCAAAATCTGGGAAACCGGTCCAAGAATCATACCTCCGGTTTTTGTCAATACTAAGTAATCCAATCTTTTACCTCCTCATACGTTACGGAACTGGGTCATAACCGCCTTCTGCCCATGGATGACACCGAAGTATCCTTTTGACAGATAACCATAATCCTTTTACAACACCATACTTTTGGAGTGCCTCAATGGCGTATTGAGAACACGTAGGCATGTAGATACAGTGAGTTTTCATTTTTAAAGGAGACAAAAATATCTGATATCCGCGAATCAGAAGAATCAAACACTTTCTGAACATCTTTTCCATTCCACACTCACTTCGATTCCTTTATAATGTTATGCAGTCCGCACAGATGCAAATACGCACCTTCTACTTTTTTATAATCTGATACCCCTGCAGCAACTCGCGCTACCACCACAATGTCCAAACCTGACGTCAAATATTTCTGATTTAAACGGAAACACTCTCTTACTAAACGGGTGACCCGGTGTCTCACCACACTGTTTCCCACTTTTTTGCTGACAGAGATCCCTATTCTCTGGCCTTTCATCTCTGTCCTTCTCACGTACATTACCAGTTCTCTGTTAGCATAAGATCTTCCGGCATGATATACAGCCTGAAAGTCCTCTCTTTTTTTAATACTGGGAAATCTCCTCATATCAATCTTTCTGAAATAAGTTTGTAAAAATAGTTACAAAAAGGTCACAATCTCTTGTGACCTTAATTCATCGAACTCTATCAGGCAGATAATCTTGCTCTGCCCTTTGCTCTTCTGGAAGCCAACACTTTTCTTCCACCTGGAGTACTCATTCTCGCACGAAAGCCGTGAACCTTTGACCTCTGTCTGTTTTTCGGCTGGAAAGTCATCTTCATAATATAGCACCTCCTCTTCCATTCATTTATCTTTTCTGAATTCTTTTATATTTGACGATTTCAATTTGGCATCTCTTCAATTATATAGAAAACACACTGCTTCGTCAAGCATTTTTCATTAAAAAACCTTTTGTTTTACAGCCTTCTCTGTCAAACCACAACTGTTTAATTTTGTATCGAACGTCTCATGGTTCTCCTCTTAAGACCTGCAAACATCGCCTCTCCCACCACGGCCACAATAATCGCTGCCGCAATTGCCTCTGGTACTCCGGAAGCTAAAACTGTTCCCATCACAAGCCCCCATACAGCATCCACAGCCACTGACTTAACCACAGCATAATCACCAGCCAAAAGCAGATAAATACTTCCCATAACAAATACCGTATTAGTCATGGAACCTATAAAGCCTGTGACAGGGAGAGCAACCACTCTATGAACATTCAGCTTTTTCAAAAAAATCCAAAACCATCCTGACACCACACCGATCATTACCCGACATCCAACAGAAATCCATAATGCCTTAATCGCCCCTGGTATTCCGCTCATACTCATAAAAGGAGAAAAGGCAAAAGATAATAAAGTAGGTGCCATAGTATTACTGATCAGGGAACACACTCCAAAAGCTGCTCCCAAAATTGCTCCTGCCACAGGACCCAAAAGGATTGCCCCAATGATAACAGGAATGTGTACAGTTGTCGCCTTGATAATCGGAAGCTGAATCATTCCCAGAGGCGTATTTGCCAACAGGATAATAATCGCCATCATAAGTGCGACACTGGTAAGCCAACGGGTGTCTTTTCTTTCCATATTCATTTTTTACCTCCTGCTACTGTTCTTAAAAATAAGATACAATGCATTATTATAAAGTTACACTGTATATACTATCGGTTTCCTTCTTTCTTGTCAAGTTCTTCCTTCCAAAGCTGTTTACAATGTGAATAAGTTATCCACAATGTGTGGATAACTTTGTTGATAATTTTCCAAATTTTCTTTTCTTTTTACTATTTTCGTTGAAAAACCATCCGTTTTAGTATACAATATATGTAGATTGGGTTCCTTTGCGTATCCACATAACAAATAAGGATATCCACAAGATGTTCACATCACACAATTTATACATAGAAATCAGGAGATCAGAAGATGTTAGAAACACTGAGGGCTAAATGGGATGATATCTTACATTATTTAAAAGAAGAACACGATATATCCGATGTTTCATTTAAAACATGGCTGGTTCCTATGCATCTGTATGACCTGGAACCAGGCAACATAGTCCGGCTTATTGTTCCGGACGCCAATTTTGTTGGCTACATGAAAAAAAAATACAGCTTCCTCCTGAAAATTGCTATAGAAGAGATCACTGGCATCAAATGTGAGATCGAATTTATTGTGGAGGACCAAATCAAGGAGGAACCCTCCAAAAACAACCAGCTTATCCGCACCAACAAAGGAAAAATAAGCCAAGAAGCTTTGCAAAATGCCAATTTGAATCCAAAATACACTTTCGACACCTTCGTTGTCGGAGCCAACAACAACCTGGCCCATGCTGCTTCTCTCGCTGTTGCGGAATCCCCTGGTGAAATTTACAACCCTCTATTTATTTATGGAGGCGTAGGATTGGGAAAAACCCACCTTATGCACTCCATTGCTAATTTTATTCTGAAAAATAACCCAAAAGCAAAAATTCTCTATGTGACCTCAGAAAAGTTCACCAATGAGCTGATTGACGCGATTCGGAATAAAAACAATATTTCAACCACAGAATTTAGAGAAAAATATCGTAATAATGATATTCTTCTCATCGATGATATCCAGTTTATCATTGGTAAGGAAAGCACTCAGGAAGAATTTTTCCACACCTTTAATGCTTTATATGAATCAAAAAAACAAATTATCATCTCCTCAGATAAGCCGCCGAAGGATATTGAGACTTTAGAGGAACGTCTTCGTTCCCGCTTTGAATGGGGATTGACCGTAGATATCCAGTCTCCTGACTATGAGACCCGAATGGCAATCCTCCGCAAAAAGGAAGAGCTAGAAGGCTATAATATTGACAATGAGGTGATCAAATACATTGCCACCAACATCAAATCCAACATCCGTGAGCTGGAAGGGGCATTGACTAAGATTGTAGCTTTTTCCAAGTTAAATCATCACAAAGAGATCACCCTCTCTATGGCAGAGGAAGCCTTAAAGGATATTATATCTCCCGGCGGAATCCAAAAAATCACTCCGGAACTGATCATTCAAGTTGTGGCTGAACATTACAATCTGACTACACTGGACCTTTTATCTCAAAAGAGAAGTAAAGAGATCGTCTATCCGAGACAGATTGCCATGTATTTGTGCCGTAATATGACAGATGTTCCTTTGCAGGAGATTGGAAAAGCCATGGGTGGAAGAGATCACACCACAATTATTCATGGAATTGAAAAAATTTCAAAGGATATTGAAAAAACACCAACGCTTCAAAACACTGTGGATATCTTAAAGAAGAAACTTAGTCCAAAATAGGCCTTTTATTATCAGAAATCCAATAAATACAAGAACTTATGGGCTAAAAAAGTTATTCACATTTTTTTGTGGAAAAGTGGCATTTTTCTGTGGATAACTTATTCGGATTTCCAGTAATTTCTCAACAACTTTATATTATGTGGAAAACCTGTCAGATTTACCCATAGCTTCAGAATGGTTTTCAACATACTTTTTAACACACGATTTGTCCTTATTTTAAAGGAAAAATCAAGTTTTACACAAATTAACAGCCCCTACTACGATTACGGCGAAATTTTATTATTTATATATCTCTGTAAACTGCTTATTAAACAGAAAGGAACTTATCAACATGAAACTTATATTTCAGAAAGATTCATTAATGAATGGAATCAATATTGTATCAAAAGCAATTCCCTCTAAAACAACTATGAATATATTAGAGTGTATTCTGATTGATGCCTCCTCTGATGAGATCCGTCTGACTGGCAATGATATGGAATTAGGGATTGAGACAAAGGTAGAAGGAGATATTTTAGAACGGGGAACCATTGCCTTAGAAGCCAAGATATTTTCTGATATTATCCGCAAATTGCCGGACAGTGATTCAGATGTAACCATCATGTCTGATGAAAGATTTAATACTACTATTGAATGCGATAATTCTTTATTTAAAATACTAGGGCGGGATCCTCAGGAATTTAGTTATCTTCCTTTTATAGAAAAAGACCAGTATATTTGTCTATCTCAATTTTCCTTAAAGGAAGCAGTAAGACAAACAATCTTCTCCATAGCTCCAAATGACAGCAATAAAATGATGGGAGGAGAGCTTTTGGAGGTCAGAGATAATGTACTGAAAATCGTTTCTTTAGATGGACATCGGATCTCAATCCGTAATATTCTTTTGAAACACAACTATGAAAATCAAAAGGTTATTATTCCTGGAAAAACTCTTTCTGAGGTAAGCAAGATCCTTACAGGTGATAATGAAAAAGAGGTATTAATATATTTCAGCAAAAATCACGTTTTATTTGAGTTTGATAATTCCAGAGTGGTTTCCCGCTTGATTGAAGGAGAGTATTTTAAGATTGACCACATGCTGTCTAATGATTATAAAACTCATGTAAAGATTAATAAAAGATCTTTTATGGATAATATTGACCGGGCTATGATCATGATTCGGGATAATGACCGCAAGCCGATCATACTGAAAATAGAAGAAAATAATGTTAATATGAAAATAAGATCTTCCTTTGGTTCCATGAATGCAGATGTGAGTTCCCAAAAAACCGGCGATGATATTATGATTGCCTTTAATCCTAAATTTTTATTGGATGCTCTTCGGGTCATTGATGATGAAGAAGTAGATATATATATGTTGAATCCAAAATCTCCCTGTTTTATTAAGGATGATGCCGGAAATTATATTTATCTGATTCTTCCGGTGAATTTTATAGCAGAAGACTGATAGTATGTTTGAAAGGGAAAATAATGGAAATAATCAGAATAAAGGATGATTATATTAAGCTGGGACAGGCATTAAAGCTATCAGGAATGTGTGATTCCGGTGTGGAGGCTAAATTTATAATCGGCGATGGGCAGGTGCAGGTCAATGGAAAAGAAGAACTGCAGAGGGGGAAAAAGCTTTATCATGGAGACGTGGTTACTTATGATGGAAGGTCCATTAAGATTGAAGGGTAAATAATGATTATTGAGTCCATCGAATTAAAAAATTACCGCAATTATGATACCCTACATATTCAGTTCAGTCCGGGAACCAATATTTTATATGGCAACAATGCTCAGGGAAAAACCAATCTTTTGGAAGCAGTTTACGTTTGTTGTGCTTCTAAGTCTCATCGGGGCAGTAAAGATCGGGAATTGATTCGTTTCCATGAAGAAGAATCCCATATTAAGCTGAATCTTTGCAGGGAAAATGTTCCTTACCGGATTGATATGCATCTGAAAAAAAATAAAGCAAAGGGAATCGCTATTAATGGAATTCCCATTCGCAGGGCAAGTGAATTGTTTGGCATTGTCAATGTGGTATTTTTTTCTCCAGAAGATTTGAATCTTATTAAAAATGGACCCTCAGAGAGAAGAAAATTCATTGATTTAGAATTATGTCAACTTAATAAGCTGTATGTTCATTCTTTAGTCTCCTATAACCGAATACTAATGCAGCGCAATCGTCTTTTAAAGGATCTGGTTTTTAAGCCAGAATATGAAGAGACTCTGGACATATGGGATGTACAGCTAGTTCAATATGGAAAAGAAATTATAAATTGCCGGAAAACGTTTATCTCCCAGCTAAATGAAATAATCGGAGAGATACACAGAAAGCTTTCAGGAGATAAAGAAAATATAAGAATTATTTATGATCCCTGTGCCTCATTAGACAATCTTGAAAAGGAGATTGGAAGGAGCCGTTTATCTGATAAAAAACAGAAAACTACTCTTGTGGGACCTCATAGGGATGATATTGGTTTTTACATTGATGATATTGATATTCGTAAATTTGGTTCTCAGGGACAGCAGAGAACAGCAGCATTATCGCTGAAGCTGGCAGAAATAGAGCTGGTAAAAAAAATAGTAAAGGATTATCCCATTCTTCTGTTGGACGATGTACTTTCAGAATTGGATGGGGAAAGACAAAATCATCTTTTGTCTGCCATAAGTAAGATTCAGACTATGATTACCTGCACAGGATTGGAGGATTTTGTAAGCAACCGTTTTCCTATAGACCGGATTTTTAAGGTAGTAAATGGAAAAGTGACACAGGAAAACTAGTATTTATCATAGAAGTAAAAGATTAGGAGGAAAAAGCATGAGTGCAGAATACGGAGCGGACCAGATTCAGATTCTTGAAGGGCTGGAAGCTGTCCGAAAGCGTCCCGGTATGTATATCGGCAGTACTTCATCCAGAGGACTTCATCATCTGGTATATGAAATCGTGGACAATTCTGTTGACGAAGCACTGGCAGGATTTTGTGACAAGATCGAAGTAACGATCAATGGGGACAATTCCATCACAGTCACAGACAACGGCAGAGGAATACCGGTAGGAATACAAAAGAAAGCCGGGATTCCAGCAGTAGAAGTGGTATTTACCATACTCCATGCCGGCGGTAAATTCGGCGGCGGCGGATATAAGGTCTCCGGTGGACTGCATGGAGTGGGTGCTTCTGTTGTAAATGCCCTTTCCACCTGGCTTGAAGTAAGAATTTATCAGGATGGAAAAATCTATTATCAGCGTTATGAGCGGGGAAAGGCGATTTCTTCTCTGGAAGTAGTAGGAGAATGTTCTGAAGAAAAACATGGAACAGAGGTACAATTTTTGCCGGATCCAGAGATTTTTGAGGATACAGTATACGATTTTCAAATTCTCAGAGTCCGTTTGCAGGAAACAGCATTCCTCACTAAAAATCTTAAGATTATATTGCGGGATGAAAGGGAAGAAAAAAAGGAAAAGACCTTCCACTATGAGGGAGGAATCCAGGAATTTGTCACTTACATGAATAAAGGAAAAACAGCTATTTATGATAAAGTGGTTTACTGTGAGGGAACCAGAGATAATATCTATGTGGAAGTGGCAATGCAGCATAATGATTCCTACACAGAAAATATATATAGTTTTGTCAATAATGTAAATACACCGGAGGGTGGAACGCACTTAGCCGGTTTTAAAAATGCTCTTACAAAAACAATCAATGATTATGCCAGAAAAAATAAGCTTTTGAAGGAAAATGAAGAGAATTTAAGTGGTGAAGATATTCGAGAGGGTCTTACTGCTATTATTAGTGTAAAGATTGAAGAGCCTCAATTTGAAGGCCAGACGAAGCAAAAACTGGGAAACAGTGAGGCCAGAGGCGCTGTGGATAATGTAGTAAGTGAACAGCTCACCTATTTTTTGGAACAAAATCCTAATGCAGCAAAAACGATCTGTGAGAAATCGGTTCTGGCTCAGAGAGCCCGGGCGGCTGCCAGAAAGGCCAGGGATTTAACAAGGAGAAAAACAGCTTTGGAGGGAATGGCTCTTCCCGGTAAACTTGCCGATTGCTCAAATAAGGATCCGGAAAAATGTGAGATCTTTATTGTGGAGGGAGATTCTGCTGGTGGCTCTGCCAAGACTGCACGGTCCAGGGACAACCAGGCGATCCTTCCTCTTCGTGGAAAGATTTTGAATGTAGAAAAAGCCAGACTCGACAAGATTTATACAAATGCTGAGATCAAGGCAATGATAACGGCATTTGGCACAGGTATACAGGATGATTTTGATATTTCCAAGTTGCGTTATCACAAAATCATTATTATGACTGATGCAGATGTGGATGGCGCTCATATCAGTACTTTGATGCTTACTTTCTTATATCGGTTTATGCCAGAGCTGATCCGGCAGGGACATGTATATCTGGCTCAGCCACCGCTCTATAAGCTGGAGAAAAACAAGAAAATATGGTATGCCTACAGTGATGAAGAGCTAAATCAGATTCTAAAGGAAGTGGGAAGAGATAATAATAATAAGATCCAGCGTTATAAGGGTCTTGGAGAGATGGATGCAGAGCAGTTGTGGGAGACAACAATGGATCCTGAAAGAAGAATTCTTTTGCGGGTGAATATGGATGATGATGTGATATCTGAGCTTGATCTTACTTTTACCACTTTAATGGGTGATCAGGTAGAGCCAAGGAGGGAATTTATTGAAGCAAATGCTAAATATGTACAAAACCTGGACATTTAGTTTTATAGGCTTGGAACAAAGGTTACAGTGAAGGAGTCTGAATTGTAACAGACAAAGGTAAGGAGAATAGTATGGAACCAAATGTTTTTGATAAAGTGCATGATATAGATTTAAAATCTACCATGGAGAAATCTTATATTGACTACGCCATGAGTGTGATTGCTGCCCGTGCCCTTCCGGATGTAAGAGATGGACTAAAGCCTGTTCAGCGCCGGGTTCTCTATTCCATGATCGAATTAAATAACGGACCAGATAAACCTCATAGAAAATGTGCCCGTATTGTAGGTGATACTATGGGTAAATATCATCCCCACGGCGACAGTTCTATCTATGGAGCCTTGGTGAATATGGCCCAGGAGTGGTCCACCCGCTATCCTTTGGTAGACGGTCATGGTAATTTTGGATCTGTGGATGGGGACGGAGCGGCGGCGATGCGTTATACGGAAGCTCGTTTAAGCAAAATTTCCATGGAAATGCTGGCAGATATCAATAAAGATACGGTGGATTTTGTTCCAAACTTTGATGAGACAGAGAAGGAGCCGACTGTACTTCCATCCAGATATCCTAATTTGCTTGTCAATGGTACGACTGGTATCGCAGTGGGAATGGCTACTAATATACCTCCTCACAATTTGAGAGAAGTGATTGCTGCTGTTGTGCGTATTATTGATAATCGGGTGACAGAAGACAGAGAGACTTCTATTGAGGAGATTCTTGAAATCATAAAAGGGCCTGATTTCCCAACAGGGGCAACCATTTTGGGTAAGGCAGGAATTGAGGAGGCATATCGGACTGGGCGCGGAAAGCTAAGAGTTCGTGCCGTTTCAGATATAGAGACTCTGCCTAATGGGAAAAGTCGGATCATCATTACAGAGCTTCCCTATCTTGTCAATAAGGCGAGGCTGATTGAAAAGATTGCGGATTTAGTAAAAGAAAAGAGAGTAGATGGAATCACAGATCTGAGGGATGAATCAGACCGTCAGGGTATGCGGGTAGTTATAGAGCTGCGCCGGGATGTAAATGCCAGTGTGATTTTAAATCAGCTTTATAAGCATACGCAGCTTCAGGATACCTTTGGAGTTATTATGCTGTCTCTTGTAAATAATGAGCCTAAGGTATTAAATCTTCTTGATATGCTGAAGTATTATATAAAGCATCAGGAAGATGTTGTGACCCGCCGTACCAGATATGATTTGAATAAGGCGGAAGAGCGGGCCCATATTTTGCAGGGATTATTGATTGCTCTGGATCACATTGATGAGGTAATCCGGATTATCCGTGGATCTGATACAGTTCAAATCGCCAAGACTCAGTTAATGGAACGATTTGGTTTAAGCGATGTTCAGGCCCAGGCCATTGTAGACATGCGATTGAGAGCTCTGACTGGTTTGGAGCGGGGAAGGCTTGAAAATGAATATAATGAGCTGATGGTTCGGATTGAGGAGTTAAAAGCGATTTTGGCAGATGAAAAAAAGCTTTTAGGTGTAATAAGAGAAGAGATTCTTGTTATTTCTGGGAAATATGGAGATGACAGAAAAACCTCTATTGGATTTGATGAATATGATATGTCCATGGAAGATCTGATTCCCAATGAGAGAACCATTGTGGCTATGACAAAGCTTGGGTATATCAAACGTATGAGTGTGGATAATTTTAAGAGTCAGAATCGTGGTGGAAAGGGAATCAAGGGAATGCAGATTATCGATGAGGATTACATTGAAGATCTGATTTTGACTTATAATCATAATTATATTATGTTCTTTACCAATAAAGGAAGAGCATATCGTTTGAAGGCTTATGCGATTCCGGAGGGAAGCCGGACAGCCAGGGGAACTGCCATCATAAATCTGATTCAGCTTCAGCCGGATGAAAAAATCAATGCGATTATTCCAGTTAAAAAGTATGATGACAAAGATTTTCTTTTTATGGCTACAAAAAATGGTATGGTTAAGAGAACTCCGATCCGTGAGTATGAAAATGTCCGAAAAAATGGACTTCAGGCTATTGTGCTTCGGGATGGAGATGAGTTAATAGAGGTAAAAGCTACAGATAATGAGAAGGATATTTTCCTGGTAACGAAAAAGGGTCAATGTATCCGCTTTCATGAGACAGATGTGCGTATCACAGGCAGAGTTTCTATTGGTGTCATTGGAATGAAGCTTAATGAGGGAGATCAAGTGGTAGCTATGCAGATGCATACTCAGGGAGAATGTATGCTTGTGGTATCAGCCAATGGTATGGGAAAGCGGACTCCTATTGAGGAATTTACCTGCCAGAATCGTGGGGGAAAAGGAATTCTTTGTTATAAGATTACAGAAAAAACAGGAGATCTTGTGGGAGCAAAGTTGGTTCATGACGATCATGATATTATGATTATCACCACAGAGGGAATTGTGATCCGTATTTCTGTAGATGATATTTCTATAATCGGTCGCAATACCTCTGGGGTTAAACTGATGGATATTGCTCAGGAATCGGATGTACAAGTAGCTAGTATTGCCAAGGTTCGGGATGACGGAAAGAAATCAGAAGGTGACGGAATCGAAGAGTTAGATCTTGAAGATCCTTCTGAAGAAGAGAAAACAGAGGAATAAAGTATTAAGCAAAAAAGCGGATCAAAAATATTTATAAAAATGATCCGCTTTTTATGCCTTATATCAATAAAAGTCAGGAGGGAATTCATTGAGACTGATACAGGCAGCAGAGATAACAAAAAATATCAGCGAGATGTGTATTGAGGCAAATCATTTTTTGTCACAGGATATGAGAGAAGCATTTGAAAATTCTATAGAAAAAGAAAAATCTCCTTTGGGAAAACAGATATTGGATCAATTGAAGGAAAATCTTAAAATTGCTGGTGAAGATATGATTCCGATTTGTCAGGATACCGGTATGGCTGTGGTTTTTCTAAAAATTGGCCAGGATGTACATATTGAGGGCGGTGATCTGACAGATGCCATCAATCAGGGAGTCCGGGATGGATATACCTGTGGATATCTAAGAAAGTCAGTGGTAAAGGATCCGATTGAGAGGGAAAATACAAAGGATAACACGCCTGCAGTTCTTCACTGTGAGATTGTTCCAGGAGATCAAGTCGATATTATTGTAGCTCCTAAAGGCTTTGGAAGTGAAAATATGAGTAGAATATTTATGCTAAAGCCTGCAGATGGGATTGAAGGGGTGAAGGAAGCGATTCTCACGGCAGTGAAAGATGCAGGTCCCAATGCATGTCCTCCAATGGTGATTGGTGTGGGAATTGGAGGAACTTTTGAAAAATGTGCAATGATGGCCAAGCATGCATTGACAAGAGACTTAAAAGAGAAGAATGCAATTCCCTATGTTCAGAATTTAGAAAAAGAGATGGTGGAAAAGATTAATAATCTTGGGATCGGTCCAGGCGGTCTGGGAGGAACTGTCACAGCGCTTTCTGTTAATATTGAAACTTATCCAACTCATATAGCTGGACTTCCTGTAGCTGTAAATATATGTTGTCATGTTAATCGCCACGCTCACAGAATATTATAAAAATTGGAGAATATTGATGGATAAGAGAATAAAGACACCCATAAGTAAGAAAGATGCTGCCAGTTTAAAAGTTGGTGATTATGTATTTCTGACAGGAACGATTTATACAGCAAGGGATGCTGCCCATAAAAGAATGGAAGAATCCCTGAATAAAGGGGAAGCACTTCCAGTGAGTATATCTGGAAATATTATCTATTATATGGGGCCATCTCCAGCCAGAGAGGGACGTTCTATTGGTTCAGCAGGTCCCACTACAGCCAGCCGTATGGATCGATATACCCCGCGGCTTTTAGATCTTGGTTTGGGAGCTATGATCGGAAAGGGAAAGAGGAGTCAGGAAGTTATAGATGCAATTGTCCGTAATGGATCGGTGTATTTTGCAGCAGTAGGGGGAGCAGGGGCTTTGCTTTCTAAAAGAATCCTCTCTTCTCAGGTAGTTGCTTATGAAGATTTAGGAACAGAGGCTGTAAGAAAGCTGGAGGTGAAAGATTTTCCGGTTGTGGTTGTGATTGATTCAGAGGGAAACAATTTGTATGAGACAGCGGTGGAAGCGTATAAGAGATAGAAAGATAGTCCGATGCCGTTTTTTCTGTTATATTTGTATATTATAGAGAAACTTTAAATTCTGCTTTTACGCTAAGGAGAGTGGGAGAGATTTAGGTAGTGGTGATTATATGGTAAATATATTAGGATTATAAGAATCTATATATAGAAGAAAAATAGATAATAAAGCAATATTTAGTATAGAAGAAAAAAATAGAAAAATGATGAAAAATATGGGTTGACAAGCTTTGATTTTTCAATTATAATGGGCTATGCGTTTCGGAACAAAGATGTTTCAAACGTAATCATAAGGAATAAGTTATTCGGAGAAATACTCAAGAGGCCGAAGAGGCGCCCCTGCTAAGGGTGTAGGTCGGGCAACCGGCGCGAGGGTTCAAATCCCTCTTTCTCCGCTCTATTCCAAATGATTCCTTTTTTCATCGAGTTATGAGACTGAATTTTAAGTCAAAATAAAAAATAAAAAAAGATGAAAAAAGTTGTTGACAAACTTTGCAGAGTATGTTAAGATAAACGAGTTGCTGCTGAGGAAGCCAACAGAGAGGACCTTGAAAACAGAAGATTGAACAGTGTTT
>JAAWEL010000056.1 GCA_022794255.1 Lachnospiraceae bacterium | reverse complement strand
GTCAAGAAAGGCTGGATTGAAGATTTAGTTGTCAGTTACACCATGAAAGCGATTATGAATGATGAAGTCATGGAACGGCTGATTGATACGCTTATGGAATTGCAGAAAAGAGAAAGCACCGACCTGCCCCTTTTGAAAAAACAGCTTGCAGAAACGGAAAAAGGCATTAACAATATGCTCAATGCTATTCAAGCCGAGATTTTCACACCATCCACCAAGCAAAGGCTGGACGAGTTGGAGGAAACCAAGAGCCAGCTTGAAATCAGCATTTTGCAGGAAGAAATGCACAAGCCCATGCTTACAAGAGAACAGATAGCTTTCTTCATTTACCGTTTCCGAAAATTTGATGTGACAAAGCGGGAACAGCGACAAAGACTGATTGACAGTTTTGTCAATGTGGTGTATCTTTATGAGGATAAGATAATCCTTACTTTCAACTATAAGGATGGTTCCAAGACTATCACGCTGATAGAGGTTGAGGGTTCGGATTTATCCGTGCTCGGTGCAGGTATAAAAGCCTCTGAGACTTTGCTTTTGCAAGGTTTTTGAGGCTTTCTTTTTTCATATTTTTGAAAATAAGAAGATGTATGATGGGATCATTTAATTCGACAAAATAAATTTAGAAATTAGTTGACAAATATTCCAGATATAGTTATAATATGTATGTTGTTTCAAGAAAGCCGGATGGTTGATTGAGACAAAGATTTGAGAAATGCAGAAGTGGCGGAATTGGCAGACGCGCACGGTTCAGGTCCGTGTGGTAGCAATACCTTGTGGGTTCGACTCCCATCTTCTGCAGGTTAAGGCGCAAGGCCGAACGGATAAGGTTCAGGTCTTGCGTTATTTTTTTATTTCATGGTTAAGCAGTCCTTTAACGTTGGTTCATTGATGTATGATTCATTGGGTATGAATGGCAGAAAGATACGCGCTGCAGGAGATATGAGAGAAAGGAAAACAATGACGCAATCAGAGATTTTTCAGGGGAAAATTCCGGAATTTTTGCGGGAAAAGCTTTTAGGACAGTATGGGGAAGATTTAGTGGACAGGATTATAAAAGGATACGAGAGGGAAAAACCGGTGACTCTTCGGGTCAATGAGCTGAGGGTGGATAAGGAGCTGGTAATAAAAGTTCTTGCCTCTGAACATATTGGATACAGACCAGTGACCTGGAGTGAATCAGCTCTGATTATTGAGCAGGGAATACGGGAGCCAAGACTTAAAGCCCTGGAGATTTACAAGACTGGCAGTATTTATCTCCAGAGTCTTTCTTCTATGATTCCTCCGCTTATATTGGCTCCTAAGCCAGGAGAGAGCGTGCTGGATATGGCGGCAGCTCCCGGTGGCAAGACGACCCAGATGGCTGTACTTTCACAGAATATGGCATCGATTACAGCCTGTGAGAAAAATAAGATCCGGGCAGAGCGGCTCCAATATAATATTGAAAAGCAAGGAGCCACCCGGGTTTGCGTGATGATAATAGATGCCAGAAGGCTGGATGATTTTTTCTCCTTCGATAAGATACTTCTGGATGCACCCTGCACCGGAAGTGGAACTCTGGATATGTGTCACAGGGATGTAAAGGAACGTTTTAATCAGAGTGTTCTGAAACGTTCGGCCAGGCTGCAGGAAGAGCTTTTGGTAAAGGGATTAAAGCTTTTAAAGCCAGGACATGAGATGATATATTCCACCTGCTCGATTTTGGAGGAAGAAAATGAGGCAGTTGTGAGAGGGGCCCTTAAAAAGGTGAAGGCTGAGGTGATACCTATAGAGTTGGAAGCTTTTTTTGAAGTACCTATGCTTCCTGTCGGGATAAAAGGAACTTTGTGTGTATGTCCCAATGACCAGTATGAGGGATTTTTTCTGGCAAGACTGAGGCGGAAAAAATAAGGGTAGATCAGCCTGATTGTTCGTATACTGTCTGTAATTATATTCGGACAGAACACTAGAATGATTTTATAGGAAACGGAACATAGAGAAAAGGATAAGGCTGAGGACCAGAGGAAAAACCTGTGGAAATTCGCAGGGAATTGTTATATAATAGGAAGGATTGGAAAAAAATATAAAAGGCAGAGACAGTAAAAAGTCTGTCAATCAATTAATTGTATACGGATACAGATTTTCGGAACTTTATATGGGTTTTTCGGAGAACTGAGGAAATTTGGAGGAAGCTATGCTGACATTGGAGAATGTGTCCTTTGAGGTACAGGAAGAAAAAGGGCAGAAGGAGATTATAAGAAACATGAATCTGACTATTGATGATCATAAGTTTGTGGTCATCACAGGTCCGAACGGGGGAGGGAAATCCACCTTAGCCAAACTGATTGCGGGAATTGAGAAGCCCACAGAGGGGAGGATTTGTTTTCAGGGAACAGACATTACGAATTTAAGCATCACCGAGAGAGCCAATTTAGGAATCAGCTTTGCATTCCAGCAGCCAGTGCGGTTTAAAGGGATTCAGGTGCTGGATTTGATCCGGTTGGCGGCTAAGAAGAACTTAAGCGCAGCAGATGCCTGTCAGTATCTGTCAGAGGTTGGACTTTGCGCCAAGGATTATATCAAGCGGGAGGTCAATGCCAGTCTGTCCGGTGGGGAACTAAAGCGGATTGAGATCGCTACAGTGCTTGCCAGGAATACCAGAATGTCTGTGTTTGATGAGCCGGAAGCAGGGATTGATCTGTGGAGTTTCCAGAACCTGATTCAGGTTTTTGAGAGGATGAGAGAGAGTACAGACGGTTCGATTCTTATTATTTCTCACCAGGAGCGGATTTTAAATATTGCAGATGAGATCGTGGTGATTGCAGATGGACAGATCACACGGCAGGGTCCTAAGAATGAGGTTCTTCCAGATCTTTTGGGCACTACTTCAGCGGTGGATGCCTGTGCGAAATTTTATCAGGGAGGAGACAGGCGATGATGGACCAGATTCAGCAGAGGATTTTGGAGGAGGTTGCAGACCTCCATGGAGTGCCGGAGGGGGCATATAATATCCGGGCCAACGGTCAGATGGCAGGGAGGAATACAACAGCCAATATTGAGATTATTTCCAAGACAGAGGTAAGCGGCATTGATATCCGTATTCATCCAGGAACAAAACACGAAAGTGTTCATATTCCGGTGGTGCTCAGCGAGAGTGGAATGAAGGATATGGTTTACAATGATTTTTATATTGGTGGGGACAGTGATGTGGTGATTATTGCAGGCTGCGGCATCCATAATTGTGGCGATCAGGATTCTCAACATAACGGGATTCACCGGTTCTATGTGGGGAAAAATGCTAAGGTGAAATATGTAGAAAAGCATTATGGAGAGGGAGATGGCAGTGGGAAGCGGATCTTAAATCCGGTTACAGAAGTCTACATGGAGGAGGGAAGCTCTATGGAGATGGAGATGGTCCAGATTAAAGGTGTAGATTCCACAGATCGAAAGACAAAGGCAGAGCTGGCAAGGAGCGCTAAGCTGGTGGTGCGGGAGCGATTGATGACTCACGGCAGTCAGTATGCAGTAAGCGATTATGTGGTGGAGTTAAATGGTGCAGATGCCAGTGCAGATGTGGTTTCCCGCTCTGTGGCTAAGGACAGTTCCTATCAGAAATTTGATTCACGGATTGTTGGCAATGCTCCATGCAGCGGTCACACAGAGTGTGATGCAATTATAATGGGAGATGCCAGGATTCTTGCTGTTCCCCAGCTGGAGGCCAATGATATCGATGCCGCTCTGATTCATGAGGCGGCTATCGGAAAGATTGCGGGAGAACAGATTGTGAAACTGATGACCTTGGGATTGACGGAAGAAGAAGCGGAGGCCCAGATTGTCAATGGATTTTTAAAATAAAGAGTATATAAAAACCGACCTGATGTATTTATTATACATCAGGTCGGTTTTTATGTAAAATCATTTGAAATCTACAGACTACAGATCTGATGATTCAGGATCAATGTGAGAGGGATGGGAGTCTGCGCTTTCAGGCGGAACATTTCGATCATTGGGAGCCTTGTCTGGGCTGGAACCAGGCAGACCGCTGAAATTTAAGTTGCGCGTTACCTTGGCATCGTATGTTTGTGCTTTTAAAATCTCTCGGAAGTCTACACCTGTGGCTTCGGACATGGTATCAAAGACCTGCTGCATGACCGTGGCAGCATTGCCGGACACCTGGCTGATACCAGAGCCGGAATCTGAGCCTCCTCCATAGATATTGACCTTGCTGATACTGGACAGAGGCTTGGCGATCTCGGCGGCCATCTGAGGCATAATATTTAAAAGCATCTCTAAGATCGCAGCATTGTCATACTTGGAGTAGGCCTCTGCCTTCTTTTCCATACCTTCTGCCTCTGCTAATGCCTTGGCTTGTATGGAGGCAGCTTCTGCCTCACCCTTGGCACGGATACCAGTGGCCTCCTGTTCGGCGGCAAAACGGGCAGCTTCTGCTTTTGCCCTTAAGGCATCTGCTTCAGCCAAAGCCTTTGCTTTCATGGCATCTGCCTCTGCCTGGGCTTTGGCCTTCATAGCTTCTGCTTCCTTTTCCTGTTCATATTTTTTAGCTTCCGCTTCCCGTTGACGCTTTGCCAGAGTGGCGGCGGCCTCCTGCTCTACTTTGTACCGCTCTGCATCCGCTTTTTTATTGATCTCAGCTTCCAAAAACTGTTGCTGAATGGCAACCTGCTGTTTTCTCAGCTCAGCCTCACGCTCCGCTTTTGCAATCTGGGCATTGACTGTGGCGGTCTGGATGGTTTTCTGCTGCTCTTGTTTTTGAATCTCATAGGCAGCATCTGCTTCCGCCTTTTTGGTATCTGCGTTTTTCTGAAGTTCGGATTTTTTGATTGCCAACTCGTTGTTTTTCTGGGCGATCTCGGTCTGGGCAATGACCCGGGCATCATTAGCAGATTTGTCAGCCTCAGCCTGGGCAATGGCAATGTCTCGGTCAGCCTGGGCTTTGGCAATGGCAGCATCTTTTTTGATGCGGGAAGTATTGTCTGCACCTAGATCCTTGATTAAGCCATTCTCATCCGTAACATTCTGAATGTTGCAGGAGAGGATCTCGATTCCCAGCTTATCCATATCTTTGGATGCTTTGGACATTACCTGGTCAGAAAAGGAGTCCCGGTCTGTGTTGATCTCTTTTAAAGAAAGAGTACCAATGATTTCCCGCATATTTCCCTGAAGAGAGTCCTGAAGATCCATGGTGATATCCACAGCCTTTTTGTTCAGGAAGTTTTTTGCCGCCAGTTTGATACCGTCAGGGGAAGGGGAAATTCGTACCTTGGCCACGGCATCAACATTGACATTGATAAAATCATTAGTGGGTACAGATTGCTCGGTTTTGATATCCACAGTCATCTGGCCTAAGTACAAACGATCCAACCGCTCTAAATAGGGGATTTTAATGCCGGCTCGCCCCACAAGGATTCGGGAATCTTTTTTCAGGCCAGAGATAATATAGGCCTGATCCGGCGGAGCCTTCACATAACCGCTGAACAAGATCAGCAGAAAGATTATGACAACAACAGCGATAATCGCAATGGAGAAAAAGGAATCAGGTAGTATCATGGAGTTCTCCTTTCGTGGAAAATAAAAGTTTATAATATATTTTATCTTATTTTATGAGGAAGCGCAACAGATTTCTGAATAATGTAAGAAAATGTAAGATATTAAAAATATTTTCGATTAATAGCTTGATTAAAAATAAAAAAATATTTAATAGATTATTTTTATAGAATTATAATAATAATTATGTTGTTTTTTTGAATATTTCTGGATTTATTATGAATGAAAACTGGAAGAAAAAAGACAGGAAAACAGAATTTTGCCGACAATAAAGTCTGAATCATTTTCACTAGGAGAAGTTTGAAATGAAAATAATTGTGCAAATCGCATATAATATCTGATTATATTGAAAAAATAAAACAATTACACAAGTAAAAGTAGGAGAATATTCTTATATTTTTTAAATAATACCTTACAATAAAAAAATAATAAAAAATAGAAAAAATATTTAAAAAAGCATTGACAAATATTGGGATATCTGTTATTATAAATACAACAAAACAAGGAAAGAGAAAAAAGAAGAGAGACAATCTTCAAAAGAGAGTTCTCATGAAGAGAGAAATCTCAAAAAATCTAAGTAAAGGAGGTACGGGCCACCGAAGACGTAATTTTCGTTTCTGCTGTCAGAGACAGACAGGAACATAGGACAACGAATCTGCCAGGAGAAGCACCAATATAAAAGGAGGAATATCCAGATCAGATATTATCAATAACTGAAAAGAGTCGGTTTTACTATATGACGAGAAAGTATAGTAAGGAAGATGGATTTCAGAATCGGATAATCAGAAATAATGTTAAAATGGAAGAAAATCGGAAGGTGCAGTGCCAAAGGCAGAGGGAAAAATTTCATATAGAGAGTGTTGTAGTACATGGACAGGATGTGGCAGAAGGCTGAGAAAGTCCTGCTACAAAAGGCAAAGAAAACGGAAGAAAAGAGAGGTAAAATCCAATGGACAACTTCCATTGAAGCCGGATATCAATGAGATGAGATCAATCGTTGATATCCGGCTTCCGTTGTGTTACAGGGGTTTTATCAGAGACCAGAAAAATCAAAAGCTGGGGTATACTCCTGTCGGGCACTGCTTTTTTTCTGCATAAAGCCTTGATCCAGACCCAGGCTTAGGGCAGTGTCCCAAACTTTTTGATACTCATAAGAAGTGACAGGGCGGTTCAGCTCCGGAAAGGAGCAATTTTTGTCAATGGGCGTGTACTGGCTTAAAAGGCTTACATAATATTCTCCTTTAGGTAAGTGGCAGGCCATCCATTGAAGCAAACGAATAGAGTCGTCCTTATGTCCGGGCAGAACCATATGGCGGACAATAACACCTCGGTCCATAATCGGGTCTGTTGTTTTCGATTCTCTGTGAAAAACGGGTTTTCCGGTTTGGGAAATCATCTGTATAATGGCCTGGGATGCCACGGCAAAATAGTCTGAGGCTTTGGAATATTTTCTGGATAGGGAAGAGTCATGGTATTTCAGATCGGGTAGCCATATATCCACGTAGTCCTTTAAGGCCTGTACAATTTCCACTCGTTCATACCCACCGCAGTTGTAAACTACTGGAATAGTCAGACGGTGGCGAACCAGATCCAGGGCAGTCAGGACGAGGGGCAGATATTGAGTAGCGGTGACCAGATTAATATTGTGAGCGCCTTCTCCTTGCAGACGAAGAAAAATATCGGCCAAGTGCTGGCTTGTCAGCTCCTTTCCCAGGTGTTTCTGACTGATAGAGTGATTTTGGCAAAAGCAGCAGCCCAGGGTACAACCAGTGAAAAATACAGCTCCACTTCCCCTTATTCCACTGATGCAGGGTTCTTCCCAGTAATGGAGTGCAGCCCGTGCAGCCATAAGTCGGGGACTGCAGCCACAAAAGCCGACAGAGCTTTCCCGGTTTATCATACATTGTCTGGGACATAGATTACAGTTTCTAAATATATCTGGTGAAATTAGAGAAGAATCCATAGTTCCTCCTAAAATCTGATTTTGTACTTTTCAAAATATTGGCCTGCATATTTGTGCAATTCATAACATAACATGTTTTTTACTCTGATGCAAGGATAATATTTTTTTGATAATGGAAACAAAAGGAACTTGAAAAACCATCAGGACTGTTGTATAATCAATTCCATAAGAGAAGGGAAAGTAATTCCTGGGAATGCTCGACAACCTTACCAATTTTGAACCTACATCTGTGACACAGGGATTCCAATATTTGTAAGTGGATGTCAGGCCTCCATATGAGTGGAAGGCAGAAGCTTACGTGAGGTTGCCCACCTAGCAACGGCTAGGAGTCAATAAGTAAGACCGGCATTTCTGGGATTACAAAAGAAGAAAGCAGCGAGAAATCGCTGCTTTATCTTTTTGCCAATTTGTGGTAATCTATAGGAAAACAGCAATTAAGATAAAACAGGATGAAGAATTTGAGATCAGTAAGGAGATTTTATGAAAAACAAGAAATATCAAACCTACATCTATTGGGGAGTGACTGCATTTGTTGTGCTGGCATTGTTAATTGCTCTTATTTTTACCATAATAGAGATGGAGAAGGTAAAACAGGCCTTTGACATGTTCTTTCATATTTTGGCGCCAATCACATATGGAGCGGTTTTGGCTTATTTGCTGGCTCCCATCTATAACCGAGTGCGGTTTGGAGTGATTTCTCTTGGAAAAAACAGTGGACTTTCCCTGAAGAGACGGGAAGCATTGGGTGGGTTTGCGGCTACTTTGGTGAGTGTTGCAGTACTCATAGCAGTGGTGGTGGGTCTGACTGCCATGTTGATTCCGCAGCTGATTAACAGTGTCAGAGGGATTATTGAGGCTCTTCCTGCGGGAATCAATAATCTGCAGCAGTGGCTGGAGAAAATATTAGAGGATAATGCTGATTTAGAAGCAACCGTTATGCAGTACTATGACATGGGGGTAACACAGCTTCAGGTGTGGGTGACCAATGAGGTTCTTCCTAACATGGACAAGGTATATAACTTTATAAGTGGCTTATCTAGCGGAGTTTTCACTGTGCTGAATATTGTAAAAAATATTTTGATTGGCATGATTGTAATGGTGTATCTTTTGAATATGAAGGAAAAGCTGATGACTCAGGCTAAAATGATTCTTTATGGGGTATTCCCCTTAAGGATAGCGAATAAGGTATTGGAGGAAGGAAGATATGTACATCAGGTGTTCGGCGGGTTTATTATAGGAAAGCTGGTGGATTCCCTGATTATTGGGATTCTTTGTTTTGTGTTGCTGAATTTTATGCGAATGCCATATGTGCTGTTAGTCAGTGTGATTGTGGGAGTGACCAATGTGATTCCGTTTTTCGGACCCTTTATCGGAGCTGTTCCCAGTGCATTTCTGATTCTTTTGGTAAGTCCGGTTAAATGTTTTTGGTTTTTGGGATTTATCTTGCTTTTGCAGCAGTTTGATGGAAATATTTTAGGACCGAAGATTTTGGGGGATTCCACAGGGCTTTCCAGTTTTTGGGTGCTTTTTTCCATCTTGTTATTTGGAGGCCTGTTTGGGTTTGTGGGGATGATTATCGGGGTGCCGACTTTTGCCGTATTCTACAAGCTTTTGAAGGAGCTGATTGTGTGGCTTCTTGAAAGGAAAAAGCTTTCTGCGGATTTGGAACAGTACGGGCGGCTTGATTATATTGATGAGGAGAGCAAAACCTATATTGAAAAGTAGAAAAAAAAGTAAAAAAAATGTGTTTAGAAAAAGAGTGGCAGTTGCATGGGTTATAGGAGTTCCCCTTGTGGTGGCGGCCTTGATCGCAGTGATTCTCCTTCATGAGAAAGAGGGGGAGGGGATTAACCGGGGGCTTGCTGCCAAATCGGTGGTTTTAGCTCTTCAGTCGCCTCAGGAGCTGGAGACATGGCAGAAAAGCTATAGGGCGTCCCATTTCCCTGCCAAAGAGTTGGAGCAATGGTATGTACCTTATCTGGATTATCTCTATGAAAAGGGTTTTTTGTCGGAGGAGGATACACCGGCTAAGGGGGAGTATGCAGAAGGGTACCTTACCTATGGGGAGGCGGCACAGATTGCAGGCTGTCTGTCTCCTCAGCTTAAGTCCCGGGTTTCTGTGACCAAAAGAAACAGGGCAAAGCCGTATCCACAGGAACTGTGGTGGCTTTTATATGATTCGATTCTTAAGTCCGTTAACACGGAGGAAAGGGTAGAGAAAAGAAACATCTGCATATATGGCACAGTCAAGAATGTGCCAGGGACTCCGGCTTGGATTGCCCACACCAATTTAGGAGAGACTGGATTTGCTGGTCTGGCAATGGACGGATATATTGATCATGAGTTGGAAGTATATTTGCGGGGAAATGAGATCATACATGTGTTGTCGGACAAGGGCCAGGAACTGACATACCAAAACGTATGGCTTATGGACGGAGATGAGGAAGGGCTTAGGGTCTATGTGGGGGATATTGAGCGACAGCTTCCTTTTGCTAAAAAGACAAAAAAGGTGGAGAAATATTTACATAATCTGGCAGACATCCAGATGGAAAATGGAAAGGTGATCCGGGTGTCGGTGAAAAAGGAGCGGATAACAGGAAAGCTTCTTTCCGTCCAGCCGGACGGGGTAGAGATTGAGGGATATGGTGTGGTGCCTCTTGATGAGGAATACAAGGTGTTGAAAACTTATGGGGGATTGGAACGGCAGAAGCTGGAGGATTTGCTGATCGGCTATGATATTCAGGAATTTGTGGCAGCAAAAGGGAAAATCTGCGGAATATTGACTGTTCGGGAATTTGATGCCAAAACTATCCGTGTACTGCTTATGAATGAAGGATTTAACGGTTTATACCATGAAGAGATAACCTTATCTGGGGACACAGCCCTGACGCTTACGAGAAAAGATCAGGTAACTCAGGTGGCAGCAGGTGAGACAGTAACTTTTGGACGGGGAGATGAGCGGCTTGCCGGGGAGCGTGTAATTGTCACAGCAGATGATGGGGGTGAGATCCGTGTCTGTTCCTTGAATCGTTCCGGGAGTCAGCCTTCCTACAAAGGGCGCCTTGAGCTCTTGGATACAGAGGAGGGGCTGGTACTGATTAATGAACTGTATCTGGAGGATTATCTGAAGAAGGTAATTCCCAGTGAGATGCCGCCTGCTTATGAGAAGGAAGCTTTAAAGGCCCAGGCAGTTTGTGCCAGAACCTATGCCTATATGCAGATACAGAGCAACTCCTACAGCCAGTATGGGGCTCATGTGGATGACAGCACTAACTTCCAGGTATACAATAATATGAGTGCAGATGAGCGGACCAATACGGCAGTGGATGAAACCTACGGCAAAATGCTTTTGTATGAAGGAAAGCCAGTTACTACCTATTATTTTTCCACATCCTGCGGAATTACCGCTGACAGTGGAGTGTGGGGCAGTGATCCGGCATCTACTCCCTACTTAAAAAGCGTGACTCTTCAACCAGGGAGAAGGCATTTGGATTTGGATTCCAATGATGAATTTGCCGCTTTTATCAAGCGGATGGATTATCCTGCTTATGATTCTGCATTTCCCTTTTACCGGTGGAATGTGACTACCAATGCAGATATTCTCACCGCCAACATTGGAGGTGTGGGGAACGTAGAGACGGTGAGAGTTGTGGAAAGGGGATCCGGCGGTGTGGCTCAGGCGCTGCAGGTGAAAGGCAGTGACGGGGAGAGAACCATATCCGGTCAGGACAGGATTCGGGCTGCTTTGGGAGACGGAAGTCTGACAATCAATCAGAAGGATGGAAAAACAGTGACCGGATGGAAGTCTCTTCCTAGTGGATTTCTCACGGTCGAGGCGGCTGGAACAGATAAAAACGGGGTGCAGCTTTTTAAAATTTACGGAGGTGGATATGGACACGGGGTGGGAATGAGCCAGAACGGCGCGCAAGGGATGGCAAAGGAAGGGATGGGGTATGAGGAGATTTTGAAGTTTTTTTATGACGGGGTGGTTGTGGAGACATATGGCTATTCCCAGTAAAGATTGAATATTTTTAAGATGAAAGGCTGCGGTATTTGGCAGCCTTTTTGTTTTGTACAATTCTTTCTTGAATGTGGATACTATGTGACAATTGATTCCTGTGATACAATGGATTGCATTGATGCACAGTCAAATTATCAATTTTCTACCGAAAATTGGTGACCTGTGATACAATCAGTGGATACGCAGAATAGGACAAAATATCGTCCTTGCAGCGTTATCATGTAATGTTCGGCAGTTTTTACACCGGGAGTACATGCATGCAGGAAGGGGGAGTTGATGGAGATAAAAAAATAAAGAAGTTTTTTCTTTTGAAAGTATTGCGATTAACATTTACAAATGGATGAAGAAATCAGCTGCAGCAAATGTACTGACAAGAAGGAAAAGGATAGGTGAACTATGAAAAATACGAAGGATTATCTGAAAAAATTTGAAAATTATCTGTACGAGAAGGAGAAACACCCACGCACAATCACCAAGTATCTCCACGATGTAGGATTTTTTCTTGAATTTATTCAGGGACAGATGCAAGAGAAAAAATTATCAGAAAATGACAGACAACAGGAAAAAAGAAGAGGAGGAAGAAAACAATGGCAGTTGAAAGGGATAAATGAGATTGACCGGGAATGGATCTTTAAATATAAAGAATACCTAATAAAGAATTATAAGCCGGCCAGTGTCAACTCAATGCTGGTTGCGCTAAACAGCTATCTGGAATTTTCGGGAAATCGTGACTATCGGGTACAGTTGTGTCGCATTCAAAAACAGATTTTCAGAGAGGAGGAGAAAGAGCTGTCCATGGAAGAGTATCAGAGATTGGTAAAACAGGCAGAAAAAAATGGGAATTTACGGATGAGCTGTATTCTTCAAACGATTGGCAGTACCGGAATCCGGATCGGGGAGCTGCCCTATATCACCGTGGAAACCTTAACGAAAAAGTTGGTATACATCCAGTTTAAGGGAAAGTGCCGATGTGTGATTTTACCAAATTCTCTGGTTGCTTTGCTGGAGCAGTATTGTGAGAGGAATCACATTCGTGAAGGAAGTATTTTTATAACAAAAGGAGGAAATCCGGTAGACCGCAGAAATATCTGGTCAGATATGAAAAGGCTCTGCCGGGAGACCGGAGTGTCAGAGAGCAAAGGATTTCCTCATAATCTGCGTCATCTGTTTGCCTGCTGTTATTATGAGAAGGAGAAGGACATTATCCGTCTGGCTGATTATCTGGGGCACAGTAATGTGGAAACCACAAGGCGATACACAATGATCAGCAATATGGAGGCCTGCAGAGGGCAGCTGGAGCTGGGAATGTTGGTGGGAGAGTGGTTTGCAGGGGAAAATGTCAAGAGAATATCGGAGAGTGAAAAGGTGACATGATGATGTGAGGCAATGAGCATTGACAAAGATTTCCCTATCTATTAAAATGAAAAAGAAAAGAGAAGGGGGGATGTATCATGGCTGTACAGGCGGCATTTGTAGTTCCGCATCCTCCGGTGATTGTGCCGGAGATCGGAAAGGGAAGAGAACGGACAATTCAAAAAACAATCGATGCGTATCAGGAGGTTGCCCGAAGGATTGGTGAACTTAAGCCAGAGACAATTGTTGTGGTTTCCTCCCATCAGACCATGTATGCCAATTATTTTCATATATCTCCGGGGGAGGAGGCCAAGGGAACTTTTGAGAAGTTTCAGGCAGGTCATATTGGAGTTGAGGCTTCCTATGACACGGAATTTGTAGAGCTGCTTTGCGGCTTGGCAGAGGAGAAAAAGCTTCCTGCAGGGACGGAAGGGGAGACAGACCGTCAGCTGGATCATGGGACTTTGGTTCCTTTGTATTTTGTGGGGAAGTGTTGGACAGATTGCCGGCTGGTAAGAGTCGGAATGTCTGGGCTGTCACTGATGCGGCACTATGAGCTGGGACAGTGTATCAGGGAAGCGGCAGAACTTCTGGGAAGGAAAACGGTAGTGATTGCCAGTGGAGATTTGTCCCACAAGCTGAAGCTGGAAGGACCTTATGGCTTTGAGAAGGAGGGGCCGGAGTATGACAGCCGTATGATGTATGTCCTGGGACGGGGAGACTTTGGGGCGCTTTTGGAATTTCCAGAGAAGCTGTGCAATAAGGCAGGAGAATGTGGACACAGGGCTATTACTATTATGGCAGGAACATTGGATCAATCGGAGGTTACTGCTAAGCGTCTTTCCTATGAAGGCCCCTTTGGCATTGGTTATGGCATCTGCGAATACCTGGTTAAGGGAGAAAATAATCAAAGGAACTTTAAGGAGATTTATGAGGAAAAGGAAAGGCAGCGGGTTGGCAGAGAGATAGAAAGGCAGGATGAGTATGTAAGATTGGCTCGTCAGGCTGTGGAGAAATATACACGCACCGGCAAGGTGATGGAAGTGCCTAAAGGGCTTTCCCAGGAGCTGTATAGTCAGAAGGCGGGAGTTTTTGTGTCTATTAAGGAAAATGGAAGTCTGAGAGGATGTATCGGCACTATTTTACCGGGGGAGGAGTCCCTGGCTGGGGAGATTATACACAATGCAATCAGTGCAGCCGCCAGAGATCCCAGATTCTCCCCGGTGGAAGAGAATGAGCTGAATCGCCTGACCATCACAGTAGATGTATTGGGATCAGTGGAAAAAATAAAATCACCTGAAGAGCTGAATGTTAAGCGCTATGGAGTGATCGTCACATCTGCCGGGAGCAAGGGGCTTTTGCTGCCCAATCTGGACGGAGTGGACAGTGTGCGGGAGCAGATATCCATAGCTAAGAGAAAGGCCGGCATCGATGAGAGGGAGGATGTGGAGCTGGAGCGGTTTGAGGTGGTACGTCATTTCTAAAATAAAAGGATACTTGCCGTGATTGGCAGGTATCTTTTTTTGAATTTTTAACAGACGAATATCCCAAAAGAAAAATGGACAAAGTAATAGCAGACAAATGCTACTGCAGAGAAAAGGAGCTGAAGCTATGCAGAAAGGAAAAGCAAGTTTATTGTTTGAACATCCGGTGTATATTACAGGGATGGCCTCTGTTGCCGGAAAAAAGGAGGGAGAAGGCCCTCTGGGAAAGGCCATTGATGTGGTGGAGCAGGATCCCATGTTTGGCTCAGAGAACTGGGAGCAGGCAGAATCAGCCATGCAAAAGCAGGCAGCAGATCTGGCACTGGAGAAGGGGGACATTCACCGGAGAGATATTCGTTACCTCTTTGCCGGGGACCTTTTAGGTCAGCTGATTGCCACATCCTTTGGAACCGTGGACCTGGAAATTCCACTTTTTGGGCTGTATGGGGCGTGCTCTACCATTGGGGAAGCCTTAAGCCTTGGAGCTATGTGTGTGGACGGGGGACATGCGGACAAGGTAATGGCCATGGCATCCAGTCATTATGCCACAGCAGAAAAGCAGTTTCGTTTTCCTTTGGGGTATGGAAATCAGAGGCCACAGTGCACCACATGGACTGTTACCGGCTGTGGAGCTGTGGTGTTGTCAGCCAAGGGGAAGGAAGAGCAGGTAAAGGTTACAGGCATTACTACCGGAAGAATGATTGATTTGGGGACAAAGGATTCCATGAATATGGGAGCCGCCATGGCACCGGCAGCCTGGGATACCATTATGCAGAACTTTAAAGATTTTGGGGTGGATGAAGGATGGTATGATGAGATCATCACTGGAGATCTGGGGGAGGTGGGAAAGAAAATCCTGTTGGATTTTATGAAAAACGAAGGCCACGACCTTTCCTCAAAGCATACAGATTGCGGATTGGAGATTTTTGACAACAAGACTCAGGATACGCATTCTGGTGGAAGCGGGTGCGGTTGTGCGGCTGTGACACTCTGTGCCTATATAATTCCCAAGATGCTAAAAGGTGACTGGAAGCGGGTGCTCTTCGTACCTACAGGGGCACTTCTGTCCACGGTCAGTTACAATGAAGGACAAAGTATTCCTGGTATTGCCCACGGGGTGATTCTGGAAAGAAACGGAGGGAAAAAGAGAAAATGATGGAACTAATAAAAGCGTTTCTGGTGGGAGGCATTATCTGCTCTCTGGTACAGATCTTGCTGAGCAGGACAAAGCTGATGCCAGGGCGGGTGATGGTCCTTTTGGTGGTGTCCGGGGCAGTTCTTGGATGTCTGGGAATCTATGAGCCTTTTACAGAGTGGGCCGGAGCCGGAGCATCGGTGCCTCTTCTTGGTTTTGGCAATACCCTGTGGAAAGGGGTGGTCAAAAGTTTGGGAGAGGAG
This sequence comes from Lachnospiraceae bacterium, assembly GCA_022794255.1. GTDB lineage: Bacteria > Bacillota > Clostridia > Lachnospirales > Lachnospiraceae > Brotaphodocola. Next base: position 11,977 of record JAAWEL010000056.1, on the reverse strand, counting down.
GGATTTCTTGGGATATTTAAAGGCGGTTTGACGGCTGCCTCTGCAGGAATAGCAGGAGCCATGATCTTTGGATACTTAGGCTCTCTGGCATTTAAACCGAAGATGAAGGGATAATCCAGAGAAAGAAAACAATGGCGCAAAACAAAAAAGCGGCAAACAAAAAGCAGCAGAATGATCTCCATAAAGGAGACTTTCTGCTGCTTTACTATTTACTGATGTGTGGGAGCTAATCCCGTCCAGGTCCGTTGGAAATGGCAGATCCAGAATATTCGGCTCCAGGAGATACGTATCCAGGGCCAATGGGTTTTGGCTCCGTGCTTTCCTGACTTTCCTGAGTCTCACCTTGAGGAGGTTCAATGACTGCGGCAGCATGTCCGGGACAATGTCTGGATGGAAGGGCAAAGGCGGAGTCATCCGTGGACCCTTCTGTTTCAGCAGGAAGGGCAATGCGCACATGGGTAGCCCGCGGGCACCAAGATCCGGGGAGCAAGCCAGAAGAAGCACACACAGTGGCCCGCACATGAGTGTCACAGACTTCTGTGGGAACGGTACCCTTTGCAAAATATTCTGTGTAGGTGGCATTTCCCCGGGGGTCGGCAGAACAGACACCGGGAATGGCGAGCTTGCCGGATTTCCTGCAGATGTCTGCCGTCTCCACACTATCCGGCACCTCAAACCCCGGGTCAGCCAGGTTCTCATGAAGTCTTGTCATAATCTTCCGCCAGATGGCCTTGTGGAAGGAAGTGTTGCCATTTAAGCCACCGCCACCTAGCCGCTGGTTGTTGTCACAGCCGGCCCAGATGCCGGCCGTGTAGTAGGGGGTGAAGCCTACAAACCAGATATCCACATTGTTGGAGGTTGTGCCGCTCTTGCCGGCATTGGACATGCCTGGAATATTGGCAGCTACGCTGGTGGAGTTGACACTGACACCGGAGCGGGCAAACTTGCGGTGGCTTTCCATGGAATCGGACAGAGCATCGGTCAAAAGGAAAGCGGTGGAATCCTTCAACACCCGGTGAGTTTCCGGCTCGTTGTCAATGAGAATCTTGCCGTTGTGGTCTAAGATTCTGGTAAAAAATACAGGTTTGGTGTAAACACCGCCATTGGCAATGGAGGCATAAGCAGCTGTCAACTCTAAGTTTGTTACTCCTTTGGTAAGACCGCCTAAGGCAGTGGCGGCATTTAAATCTGTGTCAGTCAGGGTGGTGATGCCGAAATTCTTTGCATATTCCACCCCCAGCTGAGGGGAGACGGTTTCCATCAGACAGCGGACAGCCACAATGTTCATAGAATAGATAATGCCATCCCGAATGCTGGAATAACCCAGATAGCCCTGGCTGTACCAGTTGGCAAAAGTCTTTTTTCCCACGGTAAAGGGCTCATCGTAGTAGACCGTGCCCAAGGTGGATCCGCAGGTGTCTATGGCTGGAGCAAAAGCAGTGATGACTTTAAAGGTAGAGCCTGGCTGTCTGGTGGAGTTGGTGGCCCGGTTCAATGTCAGACTGTCAGTTTTTTGGCCCCTTCCTCCGCTGACAGCCTTTACCTGGCCGGTTCGCTGGTCCATGATCACGAAGGAGATCTGAGGCTGCATCACCTTGGTCAGCTTTTCTCCAATGATCTCATCTCCTTCCAAAAGAAGCTGTGCCTTGTAGGCATCCACATCCGCCTGGGCGGCATCTTCTGTATTGTACAAGCCATCATACCGGTCGTGAAGTGTATTTTTGTGCCAGTTCTGAATATCTTTTTCTGAGAAATGCTCCGTGTTTCCATCTGCATGAGTCACGGAAAGACGGTATTCAATGGAATAGCGGGTGGCCGTATAATTGGCTGGATTGTTGATCTCCTCATCCACAATGGCCTGGATTTGGGGATCCAGAGTGGTCTGAATCTGCAGACCGCCGCCGTAAAGAAGGTTGTGTGCCTGGGTTTCTGAATACCCCAGCTTCTCCATCAGGGATTCCTTTACCTGCTGAATCAGCTCATCAGTAAAATAGCTGTAGGGGGTGGCGGCTGTCTCCCGGGCAACAAGATTTACATTTTGAATCCGGGAATACACATCATCAGCTAAAGCCTCCTCCTGACGGGCTTTGTCAATGTAGCCCTGGTCCACCATATACTGTAGAATGATCTCCCGCTTTTCCGCATTGTTTTCCGGATGAGAGATAGGGTCGTAGCGGGAGGGGCTCTGGGTGATTCCGGCCAGTACTGTGGCTTCGGACAGCGTAAGGTCAGAAACCTCCTTGTCAAAATACCGGCGTGCTGCCACTTTCACTCCCAGGGCATTGTTACCTAGATTGATCGTGTTTAAATAGTTAGTCAGGATCAGCTGCTTGTCCATGGATTTGCTGAGTTGAACCGCCAGGTATTGTTCCTGAAGTTTTCTCTCTAACTTGGCGCCGAAGCTGGACTCCATACCGCCGTTAAATACATTGTTTTTGATTAGCTGCTGGGTAAGGGTGCTGCCTCCTCCCCGATTCTCTCCGGTCAGGACGCCGTAGGCTGCCCGGGAGATGGAGCGCAAGTCGATGCCATTGTGCTTCCAGAAGCGGGAATCCTCAATGGCCACAAAGGCGTTGATCAGATCCTTTGGAAGCTCGTCATAGGTAGCCTCCTCCCGGTTTGCGCCTGCCATGACCAAGGTGTCGGTCAGATTGCCTGCACTGTCATAGATGGTGGTGGCATAGCCCATGGGAACAATGCTTTCCACGTCAATGTCCGGTGCGCTGTCAATGATACCCATAAACATGCCGATACCGGTACTGCATATTACCAGGACCGTGAACAGGCAGAGGACAAAGCAGGTTTTAAAGATCGTCAGTAATATACGGGAGGTATATTTTTCGGCATTGGAGCTGGCCGCTTTTATCTTTTTTTCGGTTGCTTTTTTTCCGTAATTCATGATATTCCTCCTTTTAGAGGGTTCGGACAAAAACCCAGATACCATTATAACAAAAATTGTGGTACAATTCAATAAGGATGGTGAATATTGGAGGGAGGAAGGGTTTATGATGGAGCCGTATAAGATCTTGTATCAGGGAGGACAGGGGGAGCTTGTGGAAAAAAAGTCCCGGTTTATCGCCACCACCAGACCAGTGAAATCAGAAGAGGAAGCTGTGGCTTTTGTGGAGGAGATAAAGAAAAAATATTGGGATGCCAGGCACAATTGCCATGCCTATGTGATTGGTGAGAGGGGGCAGACAAGCCGGTGCAGTGACGATGGGGAACCGGCTCAGACAGCGGGGCGTCCAATGCTGGATGTGCTTTTGGGGGAAGGGATACGGGATGTTTGTGTGGTGGTGACCCGGTATTTCGGCGGAACGCTTTTGGGAACAGGTGGTTTGGTTCGGGCTTATTCCGGTGCAGTGCAGGAGGGATTACGTCACAGTCTGATTGTGGAAAAGATTCCTGGAAAGCGTATTCATATTTTTACAGATTATAACGGGATTGGGAAGATTCAGTACATTGCTGGTCAGATGGAGATTCCGGTACTGGACACAGAATACACAGATCAGGTAAAGGTTACACTGATGGCGCCTGTATCCTTATCAGACCGACTGACGGCCCAGATTACGGAGCGCACAGCTGGAAAAGCCCGGATTGAGGACGGAGGAACCTTATATTACGGCATCGCAGAGGGAAATATGGTCCTTTTTGAGGACTAAAAGCTGAAATACCACTTGCAATCTCCTTATGAAAATGCTATATTTATACCCTGTAGATTACCAGGAGCTAAGGACCGACACCGTGTTCTTAGCTTTTTTGGAGGAGAACAATGAAGAGAGAAGATGTTAGGAACATAGCGATTATTGCCCACGTGGATCACGGAAAGACCACGTTGGTGGATGAGCTTTTAAAAAGCAGCGGTGTATTTCGGGCCAACCAGGAGGTTGTGGAACGGGTCATGGATTCCAATGATCTCGAGCGGGAGAGGGGGATTACAATCCTTTCCAAAAACACGGCTGTTTTTTATAAGGATACCAAGATCAATATTATTGACACCCCCGGACATGCGGATTTCGGAGGAGAGGTGGAGCGGGTTCTTAAAATGGTAAACGGGGTGATCCTGGTGGTGGATGCCTACGAGGGTCCTATGCCTCAGACCAAGTTTGTGCTGAAAAAGGCATTGGAGTTAGAGCTGCCTGCCATTGTCTGTATCAATAAGATTGACCGGCCGGAGGCAAGACCCACAGAGGTGATCGATGAGGTACTAGAGTTGTTTATGGATCTGGATGCCTCTGACGAACAGCTGGATTGCCCCTTTGTATTTGCATCAGCGCGGGCAGGTTTTGCCATTAAAAATATGGAAGATCCCAGGGAGGATATGCGGCCTCTGTTTGAGACAATTGTAGACTATATCCCGGCTCCGGAGGGGAATCCTGGGTCAGATACCCAGATGCTAATCAGCACGATTGATTACAATGAATATGTAGGTAGGATCGGTATTGGAAAGATTGACAATGGTACGATTCACGTGAATCAGGAATGTGTGATCGTCAATCACCATGATCCGGACAAGCTGCGCCGGGTGAAGATCGGTAAACTGTACCAGTTTGACGGGTTAAACCGGGTGGAGGTATCTGAGGCAACTGTGGGAGACATTGTGGCAGTGTCTGGAATCACGGATCTCCATATTGGTGACACCCTGTGTTCCCCGGAGAATCCGGAGTCTATACCCTTCCAGAAGATTTCCGAGCCGACTATTGCCATGAATTTTATGGTCAATGACAGCCCTTTAGCAGGGCAGGAAGGAAAGTATGTCACATCCCGCCACATTCGGGAAAGGCTATTTAAAGAGCTGAATACGGATGTCAGCCTGCGGGTGGAGGAGACGGATTCTCCGGACTGCTTTAAGGTGTCTGGCCGGGGAGAACTGCATCTGTCGGTGCTGATAGAAAATATGCGCCGGGAAGGCTATGAGTTTGCAGTCAGTAAGGCAGAAGTTCTGTACAAATATAATGAAAGAAATCAAAAACTGGAGCCAATGGAGCTGGCCTATATTGATGTTCCGGAGGAGTTTACAGGCACAGTGATTCAGAAGCTGACTTCCCGCAAGGGGGAGCTGCAGGGAATGAGTCCCATGAGCGGCGGATATACCCGCCTGGAATTTGCCATCCCCTCCAGAGGGTTGATTGGTTACAGGGGAGAATTTTTGACAGATACCAAAGGCAATGGGATCATGAATACGATTTTTGATGACTATGCCCCTTATAAGGGAGATTTAAATTACCGCAAAACAGGTTCTCTCATAGCCTATGAAAGCGGCGAGACGATTACCTATGGTCTGTTTAATGCTCAGGAGAGAGGCCTCTTGTTTGTGGGGCCAGGAGAAAAGGTATATTCCGGTATGGTGATCGGCCAAAATCCCAAGGCAGAGGACATAGAAGTTAATGTATGCAAAACGAAAAAGCTGACCAATACCCGCTCTTCCAGCGCAGATGAGGCTTTAAAGCTGGTGCCGAAAAAAGAGATGAGCTTGGAGCAGTGTCTGGAATTTATTGATACGGATGAACTGTTGGAGGTGACTCCGTCAAACCTGCGGATTCGGAAAAAGATTCTGGATCCTACTCTGCGCAAGAGAGCATCTTTTAAAAAATAGACGGGTGCTGTATTTACACGGGTATGTCCTGCAGGGAGAACAGGGAGTATTTGACTTAAGGAACATGTCGGGATTTGGCGAGCGAAAAGCCTCATATCTAGGTCCTTTTTTTCATAGACATATTAAGAGAAGAACCGGCAACGGTAAAAAGCAAATATGAATATGAAAAAGGAAGAGGAGAGAAGTACCATGGCAGAAAAAGTAATTGAAAATAACAAAGTGAGTGTAATTGGAGAGATTATTTCTGAATTTACCTTTAGTCATGAGGTATTCGGGGAAGGCTTTTATGTGGTGGATGTTGCAGTCAGCCGCTTAAGTGAGCAGGCAGATATTATCCCTCTGATGATTTCTGATCGTCTGATCCATGTGCAGGAGGATTACCGGGGCTGTACGGTGGAAGCTATTGGTCAGTTCCGTTCCTATAACCGGCATGAGGGGGTCAAAAACCGTCTGGTGCTATCGGTATTTGTCCGGGAGATCAACTTTATGGAGGAATTTACCGATTACACCAGAACGAACCAAATCTTTTTGGATGGTTATATCTGTAAGGCGCCGATCTATCGGAAAACTCCTTTAGGGCGGGAGATTGCAGATCTTCTGCTGGCAGTGAACCGGCCTTACGGCAAATCGGATTATATCCCGTGTATTGCCTGGGGGCGCAATGCCCGCTTCGCCTCAGGATTTGAGGTGGGCACCCGGGTGCGGGTCTGGGGAAGAGTCCAGAGCCGGGAATACACCAAGAAGCTGTCAGAGACAGAGTGCGAAAAGAGGATTGCCTACGAGGTCTCCATCAGCAAGCTTGAATGTGGTGATGAGGAGATGTAGAAAAAGGCAGGCCAGGTAAGCAGGCTGTGTCAGAAGTACAGAGGAGCAAAAATATGGATACAGGAAAAATAGAGATTATTTACGGGGAAGGATCCGGCAAGACGGCAATGGCCCTGGGCAGGGGGATTCAGGCTCTGACTCGCCGGAAAAAGGTGATTATCATCCAGTTTCTGAAGGGCAGCCAAAAACAGGACAAGATGGAGGTACTGCGGAGACTGGAGCCGGAGCTGAATGTATTTCGTTTTGAGAAGGCAGGCTGTAATTTTGATGAGCTTTCAGAGCAGGAAAAGCAGGAAGAATGTGCTAATATCCGCAATGGGGTCAATTACGCCAGAAAGGTTTTGACAACAGGAGAGTGTGATCTTTTGATTTTGGATGAGGTGTTGGGGATTCTGGATCAGGAGATTGTGTTGGAGCCGGAGCTTTTGCAGATTTTGGAGTCTCGGGGGGAAGTGGATGTGATTCTCACGGGCAGGGTTTTGCCGGAAAGCCTGTCTGTCATGGCAGATCGCATCGACCGGATCACCCGGATTGCTGCGGGCAGAGAGCAGTGAAGGAAACCGTGCCGTATGCTTTGTCCTGGTAAATTATGACAGGGAAAGAAAAATCAGTTGACAAAAAGTAATGATAATGATAGTATTTTTGTATTACAGAAGTAGAGGTTGCGCCAGGTAAGAGTAGGTTGCCGGATGTTCCAGAGACAGAGGAAGGCAGCAGAAAGGGCCGAGCGCCGAAGGTGTGTACATATTCTGGGTGTATTCATCTGGGCACAGGGTGAATAATTCTGTGACTGTCATCCGGGACTGGGTGGAGTGCTTAAGGTCGGATGGAGAGCTGCTCAGAAGATTATAAGGATATTATAACTTTTTTGGGGAGCTGTCTTTTTGGCTCCCCTGTTTTTGTTTCATAGGAAGGGGGCAGAGATTTGACGCTTTTCCCGGCAGATTGCAATGGTGTATTGAACATACATAAGTTGAAGGAGGAATTGATATGGCAATTTTTGAAGGAGCAGGCGTAGCGTTAGTGACCCCTTTTAAGGCGGATGGGGAAGTAAATTATGATAAGCTGGAAGAGATTTTGGAGGAGCAGATCGCAAATGGCACGGACGCCATTATTTCTTGTGGAACCACTGGGGAGTCCTCCACCATGAGTCACGGGGAGCATATCGATGTGGTGCGTTTTACCTGTAAGGTGGTGAACAACCGGATTCCAGTGATTGCCGGAACCGGTTCTAATTCCACAAAGGAGGCCATCCATCTGTCAGAGGAGGCACAAAAGGCCGGTGCAGATGGCCTTTTGCTTGTGACACCTTATTATAACAAAGCCACTCAGGCAGGACTGGCGGCTCATTACAAGGCTATTGCTGGTGCTGTCAGCATTCCGATTTTGCTGTATCATATCCCCGGGCGTACTGGAGTGACCATGACTCCGGAGACTATTGTAGGTCTGTGCAGGGAGGTATCCAATATTGTGGGTGTCAAGGAGGCCAGTGGTAATTTTTCTGCCATTGCTCAGATCATGAACCTGGCAGACGGATGTGTGGATCTCTATTCTGGTAATGATGATCAGATTGTTCCCCTTATGTCCCTGGGAGGAAAGGGTGTGATCTCTGTGCTGTCTAATGTGGCTCCTCGTCAAACCCATGACATATGCCAGGCCTATCTGGACGGCGATATAAAAAGAAGCTGTGATATGCAGCTTCAAGCCATTCCCCTGATTGATGCACTGTTCTGTGAGGTGAATCCGATTCCGGTGAAGGCGGCCATGAATCTGATGGGAAAGGAAGTAGGATCTTTGCGCCTGCCTTTGACGGAGATGGAACCACAGAATAAAAAACGGCTTGAGAAGGCTATGAGGGAATACGGGATTTTGTAGAGGGGAAAGGGAAGAATAATGATGATCAGGATTATTTTGCATGGATGCAGCGGAGCTATGGGGAGAGTGATCTCCGGGTTGGCTGCAGAGATGGAGCAGGTGGAGATTGTGGCCGGGATCGACTTAAATCACCAGTCAGATTTGGGATATCCGGTGTTTGAAAGTCTAAAGCTGTGTGATATATCGGCAGACGTGGTAGTGGATTTTGCCTCTGCAAAAGCAGTGGATCATCTGCTTGAATATTGTGGAGAGAAACAACTGCCTTTAGTGCTGTGTACGACAGGTCTTTCCGAAGAACAAACAGAGCTGGTTAAAAAGACAGCTGCAAGGACGGCGATTCTCCGTTCTGCCAACATGTCCCTTGGGATTAATACCTTGCTCAAGTTATTGCAGGATGCTGCCAAAGTACTGGCAGGCGCAGGCTTTGACATAGAGATTTTGGAGAAGCATCACAACCGGAAGGTGGATGCACCCAGCGGTACAGCCCTGGCATTGGCTGATTCTATCAATGAGGCTATGGATGATCAATATCATTATAAATATGACCGGACAATTGACCGGATAAAGAGAGATCCAAAGGAGATCGGGATCCAGGCAGTACGGGGAGGCACGATTGTGGGAGAACATGAGGTGATCTTTGCCGGGCAGGACGAGGTGGTAAGCTTTTCCCATACGGCCTATTCCAAGGCAGTTTTTGCCAAGGGGGCTTTGGAAGCTGCCCGGTTTTTGGCGGGGAAGAAACCAGGGCTTTATACGATGGCCGATGTGATCGCATCAGCCACATGACCCTATTTTTTGTAACAGAAGCATTGAAACATAAAAAGGAAATTTATGACGGGCGGGGAAGAAACTGACATTCTTCCCGGTCTGTTTTTTTCATAAAATCAGGTTTTGGGAAGCATACTAAAGAAGGATTAACAGTTTAGAAAGGAGAACACAATTATGAAAAAGATGAAGATATCAGCTTTGCTTCTGCTGGTTCTGATGACGGTCTGTGGTGTGACAGCCTGCGGAAATAATAATGATACCACATCCGGCAGCAGCACTTCCCAGACGAACCAGACTTCCTCAGCTGCTTCCACCGAGAGTTCTGGCAGTACAGGCATCTCAGAGAGCTCCGCAAACGGCAGCAGAGCTACTAGTGGATCCGGGGAGGAAAGCAGCACAGGAGTGATTGGCGGCCTGATCGATGATGTGGAGCAGGGAGTGGAGGACCTGACCGGGAATGACGCTTCCAGAGCTTCTGATGAAAGCAAATAGAGAGAGGAAAAATACCAGACATGCAATGCATTGGTCTGGTATTTTTTTGACAAAAGACGGTTGACGAAGAGCCAGGGGTGTGCTATGGTCTTTTATATATTTGCTGCAGGGTTTTGGATATTGTGCTGGCTTACAGAGGACAATCTATGGGATACATACACTGGATCATTGGAAAAATACAGAAAACTTTAATCCTCCGATGGAGAAAAAAGAAGATATATCAAGGCAGATGTATCTGGAGAAAAAAACGAATGAAAAAGGCCGTTCATTCTTATAAACGTCTTGATTCTTTTCTCACAGCAGTTTTTATTCTGGAAATGGCAGTATTTTTCTGCCGCCTCCCTTTAAAAGAAAAATTAAGCTTTCGTGTTGTGAACAGTCAGCAGGAATATAAGGCTGAATGGGTTCTGCCATCAGGAACTGGTGAAAATATAACCGGGGATGTCTATGGAATCCGCATTTGTCCGGATACCTGGGAGCTTCAATTTTACCACAGTCAGGATATTTTTTGTCCGGAAGAATCTTTTGGGGACGGTCCGGATGCTTATTCTAAAGCACCCAAAGAAAAAGGCTTTGCACCAGAATTTTGATTGACAATCTTAAACATCACAGAGGCATAGAAAATGCCGTCTTTCCATTCAAAACAAGTTTCCTCCTGATACTGGTGAGCGATAAAACATACGGAATCAATGCCAAATCCTGCATGTTTGCTGGAATAAAGCCGCCTTTGTTCGGTTCGAGGAGAATGGGGGCAGGTATTGTCCGCTGTCAAGACATTAGTGTGCTGTCCAAATATATAATCCAGACAGTACACTAGCATAAAAATAGAAGTTCTGTTATCAAAAGACTCCTTTAATCCGAATGAAAACAGGTAAAAATTGCTTGTCACAGCAATTCACTCCATGGTTAAATCCTTGCTCTTGTATCACATTTTCCGGAATTTTTGTTGAAATTTATTTCGGATGGGATATAATAGAGGAAGAACCTTACACAAAATTACCAGACAAAGGAGAATAATCCATCATGAAGCAGGATATGATCGTAATTCTGGATCTTGGAAGCACAGAGAATACAGTAGTTGCCCGTCAGATTCGTGAATTGGGGGTGTACAGTGAAATACATCCTCATGATATTACCGCAGAACAGTTAAACGAGCTGCCAAATGTAAAAGGGATTATATTAAACGGCGGTGAAAACCGGGTTGTGGATGGACAGGCCGTGGATGTGGATCAGGCTGTTTATGCCTGTGGCTGTCCGGTGCTTTCCATTGATCATCCCACTGCAAAATGCCAGCAAAGGTTTGCGGCAATTCCAGGGGATGAGGAGATGAAAAAGTTTGTCTTTGATATATGCAATGCTGAGCCAAACTGGAATATGAAGAATTTTATTGAAGATCAGGTGGAGCGGATTCGGGAACAGGTGGGAGATAAGAAGGTATTGCTGGCACTGTCCGGTGGTGTGGATTCCTCTGTGGTTGCGGCAATGTTAATCAAAGCGATTGGGCAGCAGCTGGTGTGTGTCCATGTAAATCATGGCCTGATGAGAAAGAATGAGTCGGAAAGTGTTGTGGAGGTGTTTAAAAATCAGCTTCATGCCAATCTGATCTATGTGGATGCTGTGGAGCGGTTTCTTGGTAAGCTGGAAAATGTGGCAGATCCGGAGCAAAAGAGAAAGATTATCGGAGGAGAATTTATCCGGGTGTTTGAGGAAGAGGCCAGAAAGCTGGAAGGTATTGACTTTTTGGGGCAGGGAACCATCTATCCGGATATTATTGAGAGCGGAACAAAGACAGCCAAAATGGTGAAGTCCCACCACAATGTGGGCGGGTTGCCGGAGGATCTGAAGTTTGAGTTGGTAGAACCGTTAAAGCAGCTGTTTAAGGACGAGGTGCGGGCCTGCGGTGTGGAACTTGGGCTTCCGGAATCCATGGTGTACCGTCAGCCGTTCCCGGGGCCTGGGCTGGGTGTACGTTGCCTGGGCGCTATTACCAGGGACAGGCTGGAGGCTGTCCGGGAGTCGGATGCGATCCTGAGGGAAGAATTTGAGAAGGCAGGGCTCAATAAAAAGGTATGGCAGTATTTTACTGTGGTACCAGATTTTAAGTCTGTTGGCGTGAAGAACAATGCCAGGTGCTTTGATTATATGGTGATTATCCGGGCGATCAATACAGTGGATGCCATGAGTGCAACCATTGAGCGGGTGGACTGGGATGTGCTGCAGAGAATTACGGACCGGATCCTGGCGGAGGTGGGGAATGTGTGCAGGGTTTGTTATGATATGAGTCCGAAGCCGCCGGCTACGATTGAGTTCGAATAGTCGGAGCTAAGCCGCAAAGCCCGTAAACACAAGGGTTTGGCGGCTTTTTCTCTTTATCATTGCATTACGATTGCATTTTTCTATTCAACCTCTTTATGATATGCT
>JAAWEL010000055.1 GCA_022794255.1 Lachnospiraceae bacterium | reverse complement strand
CTATGCGGAGCCGGGCAAGAAGAAGGAGCATGAACGTTAGGGGGGGTAAAAATAAGGAGCAAAGCGACGCTGACATTTCGGGACAAGTTGGCCCGAAGCCGGGTTTGGTGAGGCTCCCCAACAAGCAGATTTTTGCGTTCTGGCCGGAAGGCCGGAATGTCAAAAATAGCAACTGTGGCTACAGTTGCCCTGCTTGCCGTTTAGCGGAACCCCAAAAACGGCTCAAAAAACGGAGGCCCTTACTCGGAAACCTCCGTTTCTCTTGCTTTCTTTAGACCTTCGGCTGTCGCCTCCATGACAAGAAGCTCTTTCTCGTTCATGGAATTTAGCAACACATCAATGTGCTTGCGGCATAGACTCTCCTTACTCCCACTATCTCTGTATATGAACTGGTCAACGGAAATATCGAACATGGTGACGAGTTTAATAAAAACCCCAAAGCTGGGATATTGCCCTCTATTTTCAATATTCATAATAGTGCGGTCAGTGCGGTCTACCAGCTCCGCAAGGTAAGCCTGTGTCCAGCCCCTTTTCTCTCGGGCGTCCTTTATTGCCAGACCCAGCCCGTGAAAATCAAATTTTCTTTCCCAATCTTCCATACAATATCACCCAATGTCCTTCTAAATTTCTGGTGATATTATGTGAAGGTAATTAGATTTCATGTAATATTCTATTTTATTACGCCCCGTATTGATAAGACGGAGTAGTCTACTTCAAGCCAAATTGACCAAAGTAAAAAATGCTTTATTTTTTCAAGTCATCCTTGACAAGTTGCAAATGTTATATAACAATAGTTGCATAACATTTGTGACAAAACTTTGAGTTTTGAAAGGAGAAACTATATGCCGCCTAAAGCAAAAATAACAAAAGAAATGATTTTGAATACGGTTATGGAAATTACAAAGGAAACAGGTTTTGAAACTGTAAATGCAAGGAGCATTGCTAATAAACTGCAATGTTCTACCAGACCAATTTTTACCTGCTATGAAAATATGGATGAATTAAAGAAAGAATTTCTTTCTTTTGCGTATGAATATTATCAGCAGTATGTTACAACTTATCAAGATTCAGAAAAAATTGATTCCTGTCTGCTCCTTCCGCTTTCGTATATTGAATTTGCTCAAGAAGAAACTTACTTGTTTAAGTTTTTATTCATAGACGATATGGACTTGGATATGAAAAAAGCAACTGATTTTTATAAAGAAACTGATAATGAAAAAAGGGCTAAACTTTTTGCCGAAACCAACGGAATAGAATTAGATAGAGCAAAGGTGATTTTTTTAGATTTATTTCTATACTGTCATGGTATTGCTGTTCTTACGGCAACCAAAAAAATGGCATTAGACAAAGATACTGCGAAAAGGATGGTTATGAATGTGTTATCTGTTTTTATAAAGCAGGAAAACCCCAACTGGATTTTAAAAGGATAGTAGTTATAGGCTAAAATCAAAGGAGAAATGTTATATGCAAACGAATCAATACTTAATTGATTTTTACAATAATTACGATGAGGATAACCGGCTAAAATCAAAGCATGGTTCTGTTGAATTTCTTACAACTATGCGTTATATCGAAAAATATATACAACCCGGAAATCGTATACTTGAAATTGGTGCTGGAACAGGTCGTTATTCTCATGCACTGGCACGTCAAGGATATACGGTTGATTCCGTTGAATTGATTAAACATAATATAGATGTATTTTCCCAAAATACAACCCCCGCAGAAAATGTAACAATTATACAAGGAAATGCTCTTGACCTTTCGGTTTTTCCTGAAAATCAATATGATATAACTTTACTTTTAGGTCCACTCTATCATTTGTATAGCATAGAGGATAAACGACAGGCTTTAAGCGAAGCAATCCGTGTAACAAAAATTGGAGGTATTGTTTTCGCAGCCTATGTCATATCAGATGGCTGTTTGCTTGATGAAGGATTTATGCACGAAAATATAAATGTTGCCGAATATATCAAAAATGGATTGCTTGACGCAGAAACGTTTTCGGCAAAATCTGAACCCCAAGATTTATTTGAACTTGTTCGTAAAAAGGATATTGACCAGTTAATGTCTGTATTTTCTACGAATCGCTTACATTATGTAGCAACAGATGGGGCTGCGCTACTTATGCGGGAGGCAATAGACAAAATGGACAAGAATACTTTTGAATTGTATTTGAAATATCATTTTGCTACCTGTGAGCAGACAGACTTATTAGGTATCACAAGTCATGCGATTGATATATTCAGAAAAAGCGATAAATAAGTAAAATCACTACATGGTTCTAATGCAAATTTCATAAAGGTTATGGAATCCCCGCCGCAACAACGGTGAAAGAAAAAAACCGTTGTTGCGGGGGTATTTCGTGTTGCTTCGCAAAAGTGGCGGCGGTTTTGAAATAATTTCAAGGCCGCCGTTTTCTTTTGAAAAATGAAAATATGGAGGGTTTATTAAAGTCGCCCTTTTTTGGGGATATGGCGGGCCTCGGGAGGTACTGCCATGTCCATTTCCTTTGTCCATAATTCTCACGATTTACACCAGCTAAAAAAAGCGTAGCCCCTCCCCCGGAGCAGTCCGGCTATGTATATGAAATTTTATTACAGTTAAAGTTATATTGTTTTTCACGCGTCCGAATGGCTTCACGCCGTCCGGGCGTTTTTCCGTCCTTATGGGCAAACCTCGGGCCAACTTGGCCCGAAGCCCGGCCTCGGTGCCGCTCCCCTCCGGCCTCCGTTTCGGTCACTCATCAACAACCAACACCGAAACGGAGGTACACATGACTATTATCAATCTGCGGGATTTTTACCCGTTCTATATAAGGCAGGGTGGAGACATCAGAGAGCGCGAGTGAGCACTCCCTATTTGGGATATACACACCTTTGGGATAACCTTAAACATCTTAAGACTATGCCATAGGTGTGTAAAACACCAAGGAAAGGAGGATCAGGTCTGTGGGTATGTTAGACATCATGAGCCGCATTGTAAGTATCTTAATAGGACTGGCAACATTAGCTGAAAAGAGTAAACCTTACATAAAGCGGCACAAGGGACAGACAGAAAAAGACCCATCCGCTTGCATTTTACAGTATTCCTCAGCAGAAAGTTTTTTCTCTGCCCACGCCTTTGCCTCTTTGTCTGACAGGACCTGGAAATCCTCTCCGCCACTCGTGTATTGTCTTAATTACTTTTAACTAAATAATTCCGGAAATTTTCAGACATACGGAGTAAAATGCACCCATTCATTCCCCTCTACACCGCCTGACTGTCCGCCGGAACCATCCACACCTTCATCATCTGAATTCCCAAAATCACGGCAAGGCACAAAAATCCCAGAAGGTCCGTCACGCTTCCTCCGTCAATCAGAAGCAACGCCCCAAGGGCAGCTATCCCGCGCATCATCCAATTCAGGCGTCCCCGCAGATAGCCCTCCACCGCAGCCGCAATGAGAAGCACTCCGATACAGGAGGTTGCAACCACCTGCAATCCCCCAAGAACCGTCACATTCTCCAGCAAAAGCTGGGGGTTATACATAAACATAAAGGGAACGATAAACCCTGCCAGGGCCAACTTTACCGACTGCCACCCTGTCTTCATGGGATTTCCTCCCGAAAGTCCTGCCGCCGCAAAGGCAGCCAGGGCTACCGGCGGTGTCAGATTGGCAAACATGGCAAAATAGAAGCAGAACATGTGAGCCGCGATCTCCGGCTGTCCCAGCTCCACCAGGGCCGGCGCCGCAATGGTGGCCGTGATCAGATAAGAAGGGATGGACGGCAGGCCCATGCCCAAGATCATACAGGTAATCATGGTAAACAAAAGAGTAAGGAACAGGCTGGCCGCCGCACTCCCCGGAATAGCGTGCTGACCGATGCTGATGATGGCATGGGCCACATTCAAGGCAAAGCCGGTGAGTCCGCACACGCCCACAATAATCCCCACACAGGCACAGGCAATGGCCACGGAAACCGTGGACTTGGCGCCGGACACAAAAGCATCCCCAATATCCTTCACACTCATGCGGCTGACCGGCCGAAGCTCTGCCACCAGGATCGTCACCACAATCGTCCAAAATGCGCTGAAAATCACCGTCTTGCCGCTGAAGATCAGCATGTAGAGAAGAAATACAATGGGAATCAGCAAATGTCCCCGCTCCCGCATCACTGACATTACCTTGGGCATCTGATCCTTGGGAAGGCCGCTTAGGCCATCCTTCTCCGCCCGCATCTGCACCTGGAGAATAATTCCCAGATAATAGATCAGCGCCGGAAGAAGTGCCGCCCGGATAATCACCCCGTATTTCACTCCCAAGGTCTCTGCCATAACAAAGGCTGCAGCACCCATGATGGGAGGCAGCAGCTGGCCTCCCACAGAGGCGGTAGCCTCCACGGCGCCGGCAAATTCCTTGGAATATCCCGTCTTTTTCATCAGGGGAATGGTAAAGGTTCCAGTGGTCACCACATTGGCCACGGCGGACCCGTTTATGGACCCTAAAAAGCCGGAGGCCAGCACGGCCACCTTGGCAGGGCCACCCTTGGTGTGGCCGGCCAGGGCATTGGCTATATCGTTAAAAAACTGGCCCATGCCGCACTTGTTCATCACATCGCCGAAAATTATAAACAATACGATATAGGTTGCCGACACCTTGATGGATGTGCCGTAGATCCCGTAAATATCCGTGGTCAGATAGGTGACCACCCGGTGCCAGGTGTATCCCCGATGGCGGAAAATCCCCGGGAAGGAACGGCCAAGCAAAGCATATACCAGAAAAATCCCGGAAAGAATTGTCAGGGCCGGCCCGCAGATCCGGCGGGAACATTCCATCACCAAAATTATCAGCAGGGTTCCCATGATAATGTCAATGGTTTCCCCGGAAAATCCAGTGGAAATAAATACCGGGTAGCGGACAAGCACGTAAACCGGCATAGCGGCACACAACAGAATAAAAATCCAGTCATACCAGGCAATCTTTTTGCGGCTGCTTCTCTTAAGCATGGGATACAGGGCAAAGCCCAGCACCAAAATCATCCCCACATGGATGGCATGATGCTTGATATTTACCATCTGAAGCATGCGGATCCCCGATGCGTAGGCCAGATGGTAGACCGTAAATACAAGACACAGCCCATAGATCATCCCGTTTAACACCTTGCCGCCCAGCTTGCGGGTGCGGGATTCCTTTTCATATTTTTCCATGATCTCTGCGCCTTTGGCGTTCGTCAAATCAGACATCTGAGAGATACCCCCTTTTCTCAATGATTTCCCCCCGGATCCGACTGGCATCCGGCAGGGAGCGAAAATCAAATATTTTCTCTCCGTTCAGTGTAAAGCCCTTCATATATTTATCTGACGTTATCCAGCTGAACCGGGGAAACACACTGTTGATCTCCTCCATCCAGACAAGTCCGTCCTCTATGTGGGTAGGTACATCCATCTCCGCCGGAATTCCCGCCCCGTAGCCGGCTACGGCGATGGCATCCAGATTGAACTGGAAATCCTCTGTCACTGTGTAGTACTCATACCAGGGAATATGCTCAAAGGAATGTTCGATCTCCAGGCTCAGCTTATCCCCGGCCTTTATGGGAACCGAGAGCACCACCTGATCTCTGTCCCGGTCATACAATCGGAATACGGTCCCTGCCGGAGCGAAAAACGCCCACCAGACAAAGCCTCCTGACAGAGCCAGGATCGCAGCCCACAAAAGCCCCCGTCCGGAAAGTTTTTTCATAACCGGCTTCCTGCTCCTTTACGTAGTAAAATGCCAAAAGAGTGCGGCGGCCTATGGGCCGCACCGCACTTCCTTGTGTCTTTGTATCTTTTGAAGCTTTTTACTTTATGTAGCCATTATCCTTCCAGAAGGCCTCTGCCCCGGGATGAAGGGGAAGCTGAATATCATCCACGCCGAAGGTAATGTCAATATTCTTGTCGGCTGCATTATGGGAGGCCTTGATGGTGCTGATATTTTCAAAAACACCGTTTAAAATATCATAGACCATCTCATCGCTTAAGTCCTCGCGAACCAGCATAATATTGTATACGAATACGCCCTCCACATCCTCTGTGTTATTGTAGGTGTTGGCAGGAATCACTGATGAGGCATAGTAGGGATAATCGTTTACCAGCTTCTCCCGTCCCTCCCCGTCAATGGGAATCACCACCATGTCATAGGAAACGCCTAAGTCCATAACCGTTGCATTGGGAAGGCCGGAGGTGACAAACACAGCATCACACTGGCCGTTCTTCATGTTGTCAATCGCCTCGCCGTAGGCTAAATAATCCGGAGTGATATCGTCATAAGTAATGCCGTAAGCATCCAAAATCATGCGGGCATTGATCTCCACGCCGGAATTGGCGGCTCCCACGCCCACTCTCTTTCCCTTTAAGTCGCTGACGGACTTGATGCCTGTGTCTGCCGTGGTCACCAGCTGTACATAGTTGGGCCACAGACGCATGAGAGCCTTAAGGCCGGTAGCCGGCTCTTTGCCCTCGTAGGCTCCGGTAGCAGTGTATGCCTGCATCACAGCATCCTGCATGGCAATGGCAATCTCCGCATCCCCGTTTAAAATATTCTGAATGTTCTGGCCGGTGGCATTGGTAGCCTCAGCGGATGTCTGATATCCGTAATCTCCCAGAGCCGTTGCAAAGGCTCCTCCGATGGGGAAGTAGATTCCGGAGGTTGGACCGGTTCCCACGGTGATAAACTCCTTGGCTCTCTCCTCCGGAGTCAGCCCTTTGCCGGAAGCATCGCTGTCCGCCTCTGCAGCTGAAGTACCAGCTGCTGTGGTGTCAATTGCCGAAGAATCGTCTGCCACTTTTGTAGTAGCTTTTTCTGCCCCAGTCGTTGTATCTCCACTGCCGGAACCACCGCAGGCTGTAACAGATACAGCCAGACAGCCTGCCAGGGTCAGAACCATTAATTTTCTCATTTTCATAGATTTTCCCTCTTTTCTCCTCTTTTTGACAATTTCAGCCACATATTTTTCCTTGTGGCTCCCACAACTGTTTGCATGTATTATAGTGTTAAAGTGATAAATTGTCAAGATAATTTTCAGTTATGGGAGAGATAACCAACTTAAGTTGCAGAAAAAAAGCCCGAAAGCTGCAGTTTTCCTGGAAAACCACAGCTTTCGGGATCATCGATAAGACAATCTAATTAAATCCAAAAAATTTCTGGCTGATCTTATAGCCTGCAATCGAGACGGTTCTCCCGCTTTTCCCCGGCAGATTCATCCCCTGTCCCAGAAACCCCCACCGCAGACGCATATACAAAGGCAGATTCTTCTTCCGCAAATGCTGCCACAGCTCCTTTTTCTTGGCCATATTCTCCTCCTGGCCTGACTTTATGGCCAAAATGGAAGAAATTGTCATCATGATTTCCAGATAACGAACCATATAGTGACGCAGCTTCCGGCTGCTGACCTTAGACAAATCGCAGCAGTCTAACATCAACTTTGTCACCAGAATCTGCTGATCAATCCGCCCGATCATCACCTGCTCATTGACTGACTGATCCTCTCTGCCAATAAAATACCGGTAAAAATTCACATCCAGATAATAGAGCGTCTTTACGTAAGGAAGAGGCTGGTACACAAAAATATTATCCACATAAAAGGTGTGTTTCGGAAGCTCTAAGCCGCAGTCCTGCAGCATTTCTGTACGGTAAATCACAGAATGCATCAAAATATACTGCCCTAAGATAAATACCTTCACATCATTCCAGGTTATCAGCTCCCTCTTAGGAAGGGCAGTCCTGTACTGCATGACCCGCTTATGCTTTGCACCTTGCTTCTCATAGACAAAATTCGTCACCAGCATATCCAGAGTTCCATCCCCATAGACAAACCGGCGAAGCACCTCCAAAACCTGCTGATAAGCCTCCCCGTTTACCCAGTCATCACTGTCCACCACCTTAAAATAGATACCGGTAGCCGCCCGCAGCCCTGCATTGACCGCCTCCCCATGTCCTCCGTTCTCCTGATGGATCGCACGGCAGATGCCTGGATAAGCCGCCTCGTACTCATCAGCAATCTCCCCTGTTCGATCTTTCGTGGATCCGTCATCCACAATCAGGATCTCTACCTCGTCCCCTCCAGGCAGCAGAGAATCAATACATCTTCTCATGTAACCTTCCGAATTATAGCATGGTATTGCTATAGATAACAGCTTCACGTCCTTTTCCGTCCCTTCTTATCTTATTGCGCATTGTTATTTTCTCTAATTTTTCGAATACAAATCAGCATAAGGCCAGCCCCTGCCAATGTCATAAGCATTTGCCAAACCTTCTGCCCGCTAGCGCCATCCACAAAAAAACCTCCTGCCATCTTCTGCCAGATACTCTGCAATAGAACTGCTGTCATATTAGCAGCTCCGTGAAACAGAAAGCATCCCAAAAGACCACTGCCCCATTCATAAATCCCGGCCAGAAACACTCCGAAAAAGAATGCATAGATTCCCTGCAAAAGGTTCCCGTGATACAATCCAAAATACGCTGCAGACAGTACTGCTGCCGCCGGGCCAGGGATCTCTCTCCGGATCCGGCCATATCCCAGTCCGCGAAATACCAGCTCCTCCCCCAGGGGAATCACGATCCCCATTGAGATAAGCTGAACAACCAGTCCTGGCTGGTACAGCACCTGGGCTGCCTGTTGATACCCCTCTTTTTGAATGGGAAGCAAGCCTAAAAGGCCGTTAAAAAACAGGCATCCACCTATCCCAGCCACCGCTATATACCCAGCTTTTTTTAAAGATATCTTTATTATACTCTGCTCCCTGTTCCTCCTTCTTTTGTATTCCATTCCTAAAGGAATCATGGTCACAGCCCAGGATAAAGCAGTCAGAGGAAGAATCCAGCTCGCGATCACCTGACCAAAAAAAGCTTCCCATCCTCCAAACACCACACTCTCCACAGCCAGATAGGCAAAAAGAGGAACGATTGCCTGCCAGAAAATCAAAAAAAACTGCCGGATCTCTCTCACTCCAAAGTATTCCCCCTTTTGTGACACCTTCATCCTCCGCTGCATAAGGATCAAACTGGTTGCTATTTTCCAGCCAGTCAACAAGGCTCCCTCAGTATAACACAAATCAGTTGCATTTTTCCAGTAGAAACACTATAATGTTATAAAAAATATCAAAGCCTTGGAGAAAGAAGGATTTATCCCATGTCTAAAAAACGCATTGTCATAGCTTTGGGCCATCATGCCCTTGGAACCAACCTTCCGGAACAAAAAGCCGCTGTCATCCATACGGCTCAGGTCATTGCTGACTTTATCCAAAAGGGCTGGCAGATAGCCCTGGTTCACAGCAATGCCCCCCAGGTGGGCATGATCCACACTGCTATGAATGAATTTTCCAGACAGCATAGTGGCTACACCCCAGCTCCTATGTCTGTATGCTCTGCCATGAGCCAGGGTTATATTGGCTATGATTTGCAAAGTGGCATACGCTCCGAGCTGATCCGCCGGGGCATTTACAAACCGGTATCCACCATTCTCACTCAGGTGATGGTAAATCCTTATGACGACTCCTTCTACTCTCCTGTCAAGAAGATCGGCCGCTATATGACCCGCCAGGAGGCGGATGCTGAAGAGGCAAAAGGCAATTATGTGACCAATATTCCGGGAAAAGGATGGCAGCGGATCATCTCCGCCCCAAAGCCGGTCTCCATTGTGGAGATTGACGCCATCCGCACCTTGTTAGACGCAGACCAGATCGTCATCTGCTGCGGAGGCGGTGGTATCCCGGTGCTGGAACAAGGTTCCCGCTTAAAGGGTGCAAGCGCTGTAATTGAGAAGGATCTGGCCGCTGGACTTTTAGCTATGGAAACAGACGCAGATATGCTGATGATCCTAACCAGTGTCTCCAATGTCACATTAAACTATGGCACTCCAGAGGAAAAGCCCATCAGCCATATGACCACCATCCAAGCAGAAGAATATATCCGTCAGGGTCATTTTGCGTTTGCCTCCATGCTTCCTAAGATAGAGGCGGCAGTTACCTTCCTCAAGGCAGGCAGGGGCCGCAGTGCTGTCATCACCACCTTAGATAAGGCGGTTGACAGTTTAGACGGAAAAGCAGGGACCACCATCTGTGAAGCCGCGCCCTGAGATATTCTTTGTTCCTGTTATATAAAAAGCCTCTGCCCACATATACCGGGCAGAGGTTTTTATACAGATTACAGTCCAGTTGCTCCACGGTCTTTCTTCCTGACGTCCTGAAACTTCATCTCAGTTTAACACCAACTCTGCTGCAATCTTCTGCAGCTTCATCGCTTCCTCTTTATCCAGATTTCCTGTGTAGGTGCAATTCTCCGGAGACTGCTGAAACACCACTGCATAGGCTGTACAGGCAGCCAGATAGCTTCCCACTTCAGATGGATGACTTCCATCCGTATCCCACAATTCAATCTCCGGATATTGATCTGCACACCGCATAAAACTGATTCCTGCAGGAATCAGCAAATCATCCAATTCCTTTGAAATAGTCATATAATTTTCTGCCATCCGGGACTGAAGCTCTTCCCTGCTGGTTTTCTTAAAACCATCTTTAAGTCCCTCTTTCGGAGCCCATGTCATCAAAAAGGCTGTCTGTCCTCCCGCAGCCTTTACCTTTTCATCCAGCGTGCGGGCATAGGGGAACATCTCCTCATCTGCATCTGGAGAAAAAGCCAGACTGCTGTTCTCCTGAAGAATCACAAAATCCCACTTTCCGCCAACCATAGCCTCGTCAAACAAAGCTCCCAACTCATCCTCCGGATTGGCATACCTCTTTAGGGTATAATACCCTTTCGACAGTTCATATACATCACTCTTATGGCCAAAGGCGTAAGCAATTTTTGCAAATGTCCCGGTAAGATCATTATAAAATGTATGGCTGTTACCCACAAAAAGAATCCTGGGTTTCTTTCCAACCACTGGATCTGGTGCTTTCCACTCTGTCTCAGCATAAAAATCCATTATGGAATCGGATTCACTGTTTTTCGATGAGCAGCCTGCCAAAGCCGCTACTGTCAGAATTATCGCTGCTACCCCAATACTTTTTCTCATAAAAAACCCCTCCAATTCACAAGTTGTCATCTACTATCCTGCATGTTCCATAATGTATGAAAAGAGTCAAATAATACTGTTAATATCCGATATAGGATAACGATATCCCTCCTTTTTAACGACTTATTTCTATTTTACATCATTTCTTAACACTTTGCAAACATGTAAAGGAAATTTTTTTTAAATTTTTCCTTTTATTAATTTATTTCTCATATATGAATTAAAATTTGAGAATACTTGTCCGCAGAGGATATCATTGCATTAAAACAGGCACAGCTTACGCTGTGCCCTCTAATGGCTATTTACACACAATATTAATAATCCGTCCCGGAACATAGATCTCCTTGACAATAGTCCCGGTAATCTTGTCTGCCACAGCCGCCTTTCCTGCCGCAATGGCATCCTCCTTTGACACATCCATGGGAAGGGATACCACACCTCTGGCCTTTCCGTTTACCTGGACACCGATCTGGATCTCGTCATCCTTCATGGCATCTTCATCCCACTCCGGCCACTGGGCATGG
>JAAWEL010000054.1 GCA_022794255.1 Lachnospiraceae bacterium | reverse complement strand
TGCCATCAGCCCTGCATTGGCAGTTGCCTCATAATCAGCGGCCTTGGCTAACTCCTCTAAATCCATCAGATATTGCCCCCAGGTGGTATTAACCCGGTCAATGTCCTCGTCAAACAGATCAATATTGGTTCCTGCATCCAGAGCTGGCTGCAGTCCCTCACGAATACCGGTACGGCCCTTGAACTGGAGATCCACGCTGATGCCTGTGTCCGCCGTAAACTGATCAACCGCTGCCTGGATGGCCTGCCCCTGAGGCTCTGTAGCCTCCCACATAGACCAGTACACCAGGCCATCCCCTGAGGGAGCTGCCGCTTCCTGCTGATCATTCCCTGCTGCGGGAGCAGCAGTAGTGGCATCTGCCGCCGGGGCTGCCGCTGTCTCTGTGGTCTGTCCGCCGCCGCCACATGCAGCCAGGGAGACAGCCATAGCTGATGTAAGAACCAGTGCCATAACTTTCTTTCTCATAAAACATGTCCTCCTCTTTTTTATGCAGATTCCTTGCATTTACTTATCCTCAGCAGACAAAGAAACTTTGAGTTTCCTTGTTTGCAAGGATATGTTTCCATGAAATAAGTATAGTAAAACTGCACAGAAAAATATTTGCACAATCAACCCTTATATTTGTATATTATACTGTTTGTGGTGAAATTGCATAGAGGAATCCTGTGAACAAAGAAAGGCGTGTTTAATATTGACAATAGTTTTGAGGGGTTTTATTTCTGGGAATTTTCAATTTTTACTAAGTTTCAGGGATTGATTTTTTCTATATATTAAAGCCATTTCAATATCTCCCCAATATCCCCATTTATACATATGGACTGATTTTGAATCGCCTGCGGACAGACAGCTTCCCCATAGTTGATACAAATATAAGCAGCCTTCGGATTTTCCTTTGTCATCTGCCAGAAGGGATATTTGATAATCCCCGGAGTATTCCCCCCAACCCCCAGTTCCAGATATAAAATGTTAAGTCTTTGATGGCAGTGGATAAAATCCTGATACTTATCAGCCGCTGCATGCCATCCCTCATCTTCAACAAAGGAAGAGTCTGACCGCAGATTCATGGACATAGGCTCTTGGCAAACAGGGCAGCGGGGGACTAAGTGGGAGGGAACACGCATATGTTCCTGTTCTGCAACCATTTGTCTTACCACGGCTTCATTATCATAAGTTTTATAGTGGCAGGGTTTTGAGCACTGCCAAAGACCATAGTCCCCCTGGGTATAAAACAACCTTTGCTTATCAAAACCAGCCTTTTGAAAGCAATGGTCTACATTGGTGGTCAGGACAAAATAGTCCTTGTTCTGCACCAGATGATATAAATCCTGGTAAACATTTTTCGGTGCATCCTGATAGCGGTTAATAAAAATGTAACGGCTCCAGTACGCCCAATATTCTTCCCATGTCTCATAGGGGTAAAAGCCTGCAAAATACATGTCCCCAAAACCATACTTTTTAATAAAGTCCGGGAAATTCTTTTCAAACCGTTTCCCGGAATAAGTAAATCCTGCAGAGGCGGACAGGCCTGCCCCAGCGCCGATTAAAACAGCTTCCGCTCCTTTTATTACCTTTTTTGCTTTTTCTACAGAATCCATTGCTTCCCTGTTATCCCAATAAGCGTCTGTAGATGTTATAATCCTGGTCTTTAAACACATTAAAAATCACCTCCGGACTGTTTTGATTTTTTCTTTGATAATCCTGTACTGTTTGTATGGCGATTCTGGCAGCTTTTTCATTGGGAAAATGAAACTCCCCTGTAGAAATACAGCAAAAGGCAATGCTTTTCAGCTGATATGCCGCTGCCAGCTCCAGGCAGGAATGGTAGCAGTCGGATAACTGCTCACAATCCTGAGGGGTAACTGTGCCCTGGATAATGGGGCCCACCGTGTGAATCACATAACGACAGGGAAGGTTATAGGCTTTGGTGATTTTTGCTTTCCCCGCAGGCTCTTTTGTTTGCTGTTTTTCCATAATACGGGCACATTCTAAGCGGAGTTCCACCCCGGCAGCAGTATGAATGGCATTGTCAATGCATCCATGGCAAGGGATAAAGCAGCCTAACATCGCAGAGTTCGCCGCATTTACAATGGCATCTGTAGACAGACAGGTAATGTCTCCCTGCCATAAGTAAATTCCCGGCTTCATCTGTGCAAGGTGGGACAGGGATATAATGTCCTTGCTGTGAAGCTCTTCCTGCAAATATGCGTCCTGCACTGACAGAAATTCGTTGGAAATAATTCTGGGTGGGCGAAGATTCATCAGGGAGCGCAAAAGACGTTTCCTCTCTGTGTATTCCCTGGGAACAGGGATTAATTTTGGCTCCTTGTATTCATTTTGCAGATAGTTTATGAGAAAAAGAAGTCTTTCTGCCTGAGTCATAGCGTCCTCCTCAATCTTTTGTTTTTATGGCTTGTTTTTTTCTGCTTGCAAATTTATAATATATCTGTAAGGGAAAAAAATAAAGTAAGCACATTTATGTGCTATAGTAACGAAAAAGAAACTATGGTGAAGAATGGGGGATTTTATGGAAAGAAATTTGCCGGCCTGTCCGGTAGAGACAACGCTGATGCTGATTAGTGACCGATGGAAGGTTTTAATTATCCGTGATCTGTTAGAGGGCACGAAACGATTTGGGGAAATAAAAAAATCCGTGGGGAATATATCTCAAAAGGTTTTAACCACAAATCTGCGTTCCATGGAAGAGAGCGGTTTGCTGACACGAAAGGTATATCCGGAGGTGCCGCCCCGGGTGGAGTATACCCTGACAGATACTGGCTATAGCTTAAAGCCAATCCTGGATGCTATGGTGGCATGGGGAACGGATTATCAGCAGAAAAGAAGTGAAATTGTAAAAAGCACCGGAGAATGACAGGGATATCCTGCCGCCTTCCGGTGCGTTTCATTCCTTTTCCTTTCCTGCTTCGGGAAGTTCAATTCTTTTCTCGGGCTCTTTCTCAGCTATCTCCTCCAAGGGAGGAGAGGTCTTGCCTTAGGCTGGTTCCTCAAATCTCTCTTTCCAATGTGTCCATTCAAAAAGGTCATTTCCCCAGTCTGCTTTCCTTAAACGTTTTTTCTTTGTCACATTTCCTTCCACACAATCTTACAACCCTCTAAATCCATCCGGCAAGCCCTCCCCTCCCCGTCATAAACCAGGGTATTCTGGGGCTCTTGGGAGTTATTGATGATGGCATACTTTCCAGTCAGGGGGTACGCATGTACCTCACACAAGGGATTGTCGGCAAACCAGCGTTTCATTTCCCCTTCCTTTTTTGCACTGTAATAAAGGCAGCGCATCAAAAGCCTTGTATTTTCATAGCTGTAGGGCAGTCCGGCCAGGTAGATTCCCCGTCCCTTCCCGTAAGGATGGGCGCTGAGATGAACCTCCCCGTCCGAATACTCCACAATCTCCGTATCCTCCGAGAGGGCATAGACATTTTTCATCCCCTCGCCAAAGTCAAACGTTTCTTTTCTATCCTCCTTCAAAAAATGCTTCTCCTGCTCCGTGATAAAATATTTATCTGTGGAAAGGCTGAAGCCCAGCTCCTCATCCACCCCCAGCACGTCTGCCAGCTGGAAAAACCGCCCGCCAAAGAGAACCGCCGAGGGTTCACCGATTCCCACAAAGCCGCCGCCCTCCCAGACAAACCGGCGGAGCGCAGTCACAATCCGCTCATCCAGCCATTCCTTGCCGCCAGAGAAGGCGGTGCCCGCAGCCCCGGCATTGATGATCACATCCACATCCCCGGGAATCCCTTTTTCCCGGATATCATCAAAGCTTAAGAACATGACATCCACCCCCATGCCGCTCAAAGCCTCCAGCACCCCGAAATAGGAATAGGTCTGCTTATACCAGAGGGCATGAGCCACCATAAATGCCTGCCAGGCCCGAAGCTGCCCCCAGCAGTTTAATACAGCCACCTTCAGCCCGCAGTAGGGCCTGCTGCCGTTCATATTGTCAATAATCTCCCGGAATTCGTCTGTCACCTGCTCAATGTAATCCACAAATGCCGGGAACCGATAAGCCAGGCTTAAATATCCGCCATAGCCAATCCGGTCAACCGGTTTGCGCATCAGCGCCCTGCGGGCGCCCAGCCAGTTTTCCTTTGCCTCCACACAAGGGTCATTGCCCTCATGGAAGGTATCCGGGAAAAAGTAAGGCAGAAACCGGCCTTCCGTATATTTTACCCCGGGAATGTCAGAGATCAGCCGCAACGTGGCTCCGCCCCCCACGCTGCCCACCACTGCATCCAGGCCGATCTCAGGGAAATATTTCCCATAAGGCTCAGTGCCAATCCAGTTGTCCCCCAAAAACATCATAGCCTCCCGGCCGGCCTCATGAACCAGTTTCACCAGTTCCCCGGCCTTTCTCGCCACAAAACGCTGGATAAAGTCCATGTAATCCCGATACTGTTTTGTGGGAACCCGGAAGGTGGAATTGTAATAGCCATTGTCCACAATATCTTCCGGCCTTAACCGGTAGCCGTACTCCTGCTCAAATTCCTCCAGAGCCTTTACAGAGACCGTGGCGCCATAGCCAAACCAGTCCACGAATTTTTCTTTGGAGCAGTCATTGAACACCAGGGTGAAATGGTAGAAAAAGGTGGTAAAACGAACCACGTCCGTCCGGGGATTGTCCTTCAGCCAACGGATCAGGTACTCTTTTGCAAACTGTCCCGAGGCCGGATGGCGCACGTCAAAAGGAATCTCATGGGGTTTGTCCCCCCAGTTATTGGTAATGTGATTGTACATCTGGGTGGGATCCCAGATGGCGTATACCAAAAAGGACACCGTATATTCATGGAAAGGCAAGGCATTTTTGACGATAACCACATGCTGCTTTTGGTTCACCTCCCAGCTTTTTGGCGCCACTATCTCCCCGGACGTCCGGTCAATCACCTCCCACCAGCGCTTCTGGTCATGGATATAATCCGGCACTACCTGCTGGTCAAAATACCCTTCCATAAAAGGGATCTCCACCGTTTCCCCCACCGCTGTCACCCGGCGGCTCATGAGATAGAGCTGCTGGCATTCCTCCTTATGTTCCCTGGCAAATTCATTGTGCCCCCTGGCGACAAAGTAGGTGGTGTAAATCGTTGCATCCAGTGCCTTGATCTCCTCCGGCAGCTTGGTGCCGTCACTGTCCCGCAGGGCGTCCGCCCCCCAGCGCTCCATCATCGTTCTGGTCTCTTCCAGGAAATTTGCCTCACTGGGAAGCGTCACCCTTCCCTTTGTATGTGCCATTTTTTCATCCTCCTCAATCTGATCTGTTTTTTGCGGGCAGGAAACCAATCCCCTCCTTTGCCGGCAAAGGTTTCTCCCTCCATAAATCTGAATGACAATCCCCTCAAAATCATGTATAATAGATACAAAACGCAGCCATGGCGCCTGTGCGGGCAGGGAACCAGTCTTTTTCCGCCTGTCCGTTAAAGCGGAAGATTAAGCAGGAAGGAGCCTTTCCATGGCATATAAAAACACCTGCCTGCGGACGACACTCTCTGTCCGCAGCATTATCTCTATCCACTATTTTGACTACATGAGCGATTTTTCCTTTCCCGGTGAAAGCCACGACTTCTGGGAACTTTTGTGCGTGGACAAGGGAGAGATAGACGCAGTGGCAGGAGAGGAGCGCCACACTTTAAAAAGAGGCAGCATCATTTTCCATCAGCCCAATGAATTTCACAATGTAATCACCAACGGGCGCAGCGCCCCCAGCCTGGTGGTGGTTGCCTTTGAGTGCCATTCTCCCTATATGGATGCCTTCCGGGGACAGATTCTGACTGTCCAGGAGACGGAAAGCGCCCTGCTGGCTCAGATTATCATCGAAGCCCGCCAGGCATTTGTAGGACGCTTAGACGACCCTTACCAGGAGGAACTGATGCGCAATACAGATGCTCCCGGTTTTGGGGCGGAGCAGCTGATCCGCAATTATTTGGAGGAACTGCTCATCCATCTGTACCGCCGCTATTTTGCCAACCCCCTGCCGGTTCCTGCCCCGAATCCCAGACATCCCCGCCTGGGACGCCCCAATGAGACCTATAACCGGATTATCCGTTACATGGAGGAGCACATCAATGAACAGCTGACCATTGAAAATATTTGCAAAAACACTCTGATCAGCCGCTCCCGGCTGCAAAAGCTGTTTCAGGAACTGCACGGCTGCGGGGTGATGGAATTTTTCACCCTGATGAAAATCGACACAGCCAAGGAACTGATTCGCAGCAACCAGCTGAATTTTACCCAGATCTCCGACCGGCTGGGCTATACCTCCATCCACTATTTTTCCAGGCAGTTTAAGAAGATCACCCACATGAACCCCTCGGAGTATGCCTCCTCCATCCGCCTGCTCTCGGAAAAACATCCGGTGCAGAAGGGGGAATAAGGGGGAGCAGAAGCCCTTGTGCGGGGACTGAAGCGGCCCGGCACAAAGGTTTCTGCCCTTGGGAGAAATTACACCTGCATCTGATACTTTTTCACAATCTGCTTCATTTCTTCCCATTTCCTTTCCATGTCAGCAACCAGGGCCAGCTGGGTGCGGCAGCGATCCAGGTTGTGCCCGTCCCGGCTCACATGGAAATACACATCCCCTGCCAGATAATCGGCCAAAAACCGCATCCCGCATTCCAGGGTCATCATCTTGGCCCCGTAGGGAAGCATTTCGATCTCCGTCTTTGTCAGACGACCCTCACAGCCCTCCAAAAATCCCCTGGTATAGATCTCAAAAAGAGGAAGGGACAGGGACACCTTGGACAGGTCTCTTTCATCCTCCTCCGCCGTATTGGCGCCAAAGCGGATGGAGTCTCCGTAATCAAAAATGGAGAATCCCGGCATGATGGTGTCTAAGTCAATGATGCACAGAGCCTGGCCGGTGGCATCATCGATCATGATGTTGTTAAGCTTGGTGTCATTGTGGCTTACCCGAAGAGGGAGCCTGCCCTGGCTTTGAAGGCTGAGGGCTAATCCCATTTCCTTTTCCCGTTCCCGGATAAAACGGATTTCCTCCTGCACTTTGCTGGCACGCCCCATCACATCTGCCTCCACAGCCCTCTGAAAGTCCGCGAAGCGGGAGGGGGTGTTGTGGAAGTTGGGGATGGTTTCCGTCAGTTCATCAGCAGGAAAGTCAGCCAGAAGGCACTGGAACCGCCCGAAGGCCTTTCCGCTCTGGTAAAAGTCCTCCGGCTTTTCCACCAGGTTATAACAGGTGGCCTGGGAGATGAAGAGATAGGCTCTCCAGAAATACCCCTGGCTGTCCTGATAATAATCCTTCCCGTCCTTTGTGGGTACCAGGTTCAGGGTTTCGCGGTCTGGATCCCCCTGGTTTTCTATGATCTGGCGGCGGAGGAAAGAGGTCACTCCCTTTACATTTTTCATCAGCCCTTTGATATCCTTAAAGACCTCCTGGTTCATCTGCTGCAGGATATAGGCACTTTCCTGCCCGTCCTCCTCACAGAGAAGGCGGAAGGTATGGTTGATATGGCCGCTTCCGTAGGGCTCACAGCTTTTTACCTGCCCTTTTACGGCAAAGGCATTGGCGGCTTCCAGTTTTCGGTTTGTGCTGTTATTCATGGCAATCCTCCCACAATTTGTCCGGATAGAGACCCTGCTCTTTCAGCTGGCGGATAGCCTGAACCACGGTCTCTTTATCTTCCTTATAGGTAACGCCGTACCACCGGTCTCTGCTCTTAAGCACAGTCACCTCTGCCTTTCCTTCCTTTAAAATCTCATCCACCACAAAAGGCAGGAAGTACTCGCATTTTAAAGGATTTTCAGGAAGGGATTTTTCCAAAAATGCGGCAAAGCGCCGGTCTAACTCCCCTAAGATGCTGGGGGTAAAGCCCCACAGGTTCATGGATACCATGGTTTCTCCCGGAAGGGAAACCCAGGTCTGGCCTCCATCCTCCGTGTAGGCTCCGTTTTCCCCCCGCTTTTCGATGTGGGTTCGCTCATGGATGTCCGTAAGCTTCCCCTGTTCATTGGTGGTACAAACGCCTCTGGCCACGTAGCCGTGGTCAGTCATGGTATTGTTCAAATGGTAGCCCACCATGGCATACTGGTATTTTTCCTGATCCTCATGGGCGGTCAGCTGGCGGTACATCTCCTGAAAGGCCTGCTTCCCATAGTAATCATCAGCGTTGATGACAGCAAAGGGCTCCTGGATGGTATCCTTGCAGCACAAAATGGCATGCCCGGTGCCCCAGGGCTTGACCCTCCCCTCCGGCACAGAGAAGCCTTTGGGAAGCTTGTCCAACTCCTGGTATACATATTCCACTGCCATGTTTTGTTCCATGCGGTGCCCGATGTTTTCTTTAAATTCTTTCTCAATGGCCTTCTTGATAATAAATATGACCTTTTCAAACCCGGCTTCCCTGGCATCGAAAATGGAAAAGTCCATGATGATGTTGCCCTGTTCGTCCACCGGGTCAATCTGCTTTAATCCTCCATAACGGCTTCCCATTCCGGCGGCCATGACTACCAGCGCCGGTTT
Source organism: Lachnospiraceae bacterium (assembly GCA_022794255.1). Taxonomy (GTDB): domain Bacteria; phylum Bacillota; class Clostridia; order Lachnospirales; family Lachnospiraceae; genus Brotaphodocola. The sequence goes on along the minus strand of JAAWEL010000054.1, from coordinate 27,050 downwards.
CCTACCATATCCCATAAGATTGCCTCCTTTTTGGATGTTTTGTACGGCTTGGATTGTTTGATGTGCGGCAGATTTTGTAGAAAGTGCGGTAAAGAATGCGCTTTCTTCTGCTTGTTATAAGTATAACTGACGAAGGGGCACAATGGCAAGAGGCGGAGAGCGGTTTTGCTTGTCTGATTGGGTATTTTATTTGTACTATTGGCAAGAAATCCTCTTTATGGTAAACTGTTTTGTGGAAAAACTTATTTGGATGCATAACCAAAATCGATGAGGACAGTATATCTTGAACACAAAACACAGAAAAATAAAACTGATTTTGCGGTATTTCCATGGTTCTAAAAGGTATTTTTTATGTGCAATTTTTGCCTCTCTAACGACCACGGCTTTAAATGCGGTGACTCCTCAGATTTTCCGCTTCACCATTGATCAGGTTCTGGGCGGGGGTGGATATGAATATTTGCGGGAGCATCTTTGGATTTTGTCTCTGGGAATTGTAGCGGTATCGGCCCTGTCTGGTATGGCCATGTTTGTAAGCCGTACCTGTACGGCTCATGCCGGGGAGAATTTTGCAAAGAATATGCGGGATTCTCTGTTTGCCCATGTGCAGAGACTGCCTATGAGCTGGCATGACCAGAATCAGACAGGGGATATTATTCAGCGGTGTACTTCCGATGTGGAGGTGATCCGAAATTTTGTGGTCACACAGCTTCTTGAGGTTTTTCGCACTGTTTTTTTGGTGAGCATTTCCTTTGTCATGATGGTGTCCATGAATATAAGGTTGTCCGTGATTGTATTTATATTTGTACCAGTAGTGGCAGGCTATTCGGCTGTTTTTTACCAGCTGATTGCAAAACGTTTTTTAAAGGCGGACGAGGCGGAAGGAGAGCTTTCCACTGTGGTCCAGGAAAATGTTACTGGGGTGCGGGTGGTGCGGGCTTTCGGGCGGGAACAGTTTGAGATGGACCGGTTTCGGGAAAAAAATGAGAACTTTGCCAAAATGTGGATCCATCTGGGAACTTTGTCCGGCCTTTACTGGGGTGTGGGAGATCTGATCACCGGGCTTCAGGTGGTGGCAGTAGTGGTACTGGGGGCAGCAGAGGCAGTTTATGGCAATATGTCTGTGGGTGAGTTTGTTGCGTTTGCTTCCTACAATACGGTGCTTGTGTGGCCGGTGCGTGGTCTGGGGAGAATCCTTTCAGATATGAGCAAGGCGGGAGTGTCTTTTGAGCGGGTAGACTATATTATCCATGGGCAGGAAGAAAACTATAGTGAAAAGAAAATAGAACAGCTGGAAAGAACCCCCCGGGAAACAATGTACCAGAAAACATCGCTTCCACAGCATTTGGATATCGTCTTTTCTCATGTAACCTTTTCCTATGAGCAGGAAAAGAAGGTGTTGAATGATATTTCTTTCTCCATTCCACAGGGACAGACCTTTGGAATTTTGGGGGGCACGGGAAGCGGGAAATCTACGATTGTACAGCTTTTGACCCGGCTCTATGAGCTTGACAAAGACGGGGGTATGATCACGATTGGAGGGATGGACATTGGTGAGATTCCCCTAGAATGGCTGCGCAGGAAGATTGGAATAGTGCTGCAGGAGCCATTTCTCTACTCAAGAACCATAAAGGAGAATATTGCTGTTGCCACTCCAAAGGCTTCCATGGAGGAGATCGTCCAGGCAGCACAGACTGCCTGTATTCATGATGCCATACAGAATTTTGCAGATGGATATGATACACTGGTGGGTGAGCGAGGGGTGACGTTGTCTGGCGGTCAGAGACAGAGGGTAGCTATTGCCCGGATGCTTTTGCAGAAAGCCCCGGTTCTGATTTTTGATGATTCCTTATCTGCAGTGGATGCAGACACAGATTTCCGAATACGGAGGGAATTGAAGGAGAGGGTGAAAGGGGCTACCATCATTCTGATTTCTCACCGGATTACCACGCTTATGGAGGCAGATCAGATTTTGGTGCTGAACGAGGGCCGGGTGGAAGAACTGGGATCTCATAGCCAGCTGATTCAAAATCAAGGAATCTACAGACAGATTTATGAGATTCAAATGAGACAGGATGACAGAAAGCAGGTCGGATACAGCAAGGAGAACAAAGGGAAAGACAACCGGACAGATGCAGAGAAGCGAACCAATGTTAAGGAGGTGCAAGGTGGCAGCATATGAGGAACAGGAGTATAATAAGCCATTCAGCTTTCGGATCTGGGCAAAAATGATTCCCTTTTTCAAGCCTTACCGCCGGTATTTTATCATTACCCTGGGGCTGAATATTTTTCTGGCAGGAGTGGATGTGCTGACGCCTCTGTTTCAAAGCTATGCCATTGATCATTTCATCACCTTAGATACGCTTGACGGGCTGCAGCCTTTTGCAATCACTTATATTCTGATGATTGTGGCCCAGACGGTCAGCGTGTATTTTTCGGTCCATGCGGCCACCACCATTGAGATGAATGTGGGACGGGATTTGAAATGGGCACAATTTCAGCATCTGCATACCTTGTCATTTTCTTATTATAATACAACACCAGTGGGATACATCCATGCACGGGTGATGAGTGATACTCTGAGGATTGCAACTATGATTGCCTGGGGCTTGGTGGATATGTTCTGGGCACTGATCTATGTGGCCAGTGTGTTTGTGATTATGTTTCTGCTGGATGGAAGGCTGGCTTTTATCATCTTATTGATTGTACCCTGTATCGCCCTGTTGACCGTTTATTTCCAGAATCAGATCCTTCACTGGAACCGGAAGGTGCGCAAAATCAATTCCCAGATTACCAGTGCGTATAATGAAGGAATTACGGGGGTAAAGACTTCAAAAAGCATGGGGATCGAGTCGGATAATGATCAGGAATTTTTTCTTCAGACAACAGAGATGTATTGTTTAGCCAGTCGTTCGGCCAGATTAAATGCTGTCTATATTCCGATGATTCTTCTTTTTGGTTCGGTGGCTTCAGCAATTGTACTGATCAGGGGAGGAGGAATGGTACGGGAACAGGTTATGGAGTTGGGAACGCTGTCTGTGTTTATTTCTTATGCAGTGATTATTTTTGAGCCGATTCAGCAGCTGGCCAGATTGCTGTCAGAGCTTATATCCTGCCAGGCTAATATTGAGCGGGTCATGGATTTGCTGGAGCAAAAGCCCAATGTGGTGGACCAGGAGGCAGTGATTGCAAAGTACGGTGATGCCTTTACGGCTAAAAAGGAGAACTGGGAACGGATTCAGGGAGATATTGTGTTTGAGGATGTATCTTTCCAATATCCAGATGGAAAAGAGTATGTCCTGGAGCATTTTAATCTTCATGTGAAGGCAGGGATGAGTGTGGCAATTGTGGGAGAGACAGGCGCGGGAAAGTCTACCCTGGTAAATCTTTTGGGACGGTTTTTTGAGCCTACAAAGGGGAGGATTCTGATTGATGGGGTGGATTATCGGGAACGTTCTCAGCTGTGGCTCCACAGCCAGATCGGCTATGTGCTTCAAAGTCCTCACCTATTCTCAGGGACTGTGAGGGAGAATATCCGATATGGCCGTTTGGATGCCACCGATAAGGAGGTGGAGGAGGCAGCCCGTCAGGTTTCTGCGGATATGGTGGCCTTTAAGCTGCCCCAGGGCTATGAGAGCAATGTGGGGGAGAGCGGCGGCAGACTTTCTGTGGGGGAAAAGCAGCTGATCTCTTTTGCCCGGGCGATCCTTGCAAATCCAGCAATCTTTGTGCTGGATGAAGCCACTTCATCGATTGACACCCAGACAGAGCAGCTGATCCAGAAGGCTATCCGCCATCTGCTCAAAGGGCATACATCCTTTGTGATTGCTCACAGACTGTCAACAATCCGCCAGTCTGATCTGATTCTGGTTGTAAAGGACGGAAAAATCATTGAAAAGGGAAGTCATAAGGATTTGCTGATGATGGGCGGGTATTATTTTGACTTGTATTCCCGGCAATTTGAGGAGGAAGCAGCTATGGAGGTGTTTGGCAGCCATTAGATTGGTTTTTGAGCAGAAAAAGAGATAAAATATATTGACAAAATTTCCATCTCCCTTTATACTTTATGTCAGTGTGTTACTGATAAAGAAGTTCTATCAGGCATAAACTACCTATAACATGGCAAAGCTGCTATGGAAAGGGGGTTTATGCCTTTTTGTCATTTATTCAGGTAGTTTATGCTGTACAAATCTAAGTAAAGGCAGGTAAAAGAAATGAAAGACAAGATTTTTGGTGTGTTGCAGCGGGTCGGACGTTCCTTTATGCTTCCGATTGCGATTCTTCCAGTGGCCGGACTTCTGCTGGGAATCGGTGGTTCCTTTACAAATGCAACCATGATCAATGCGTATCATCTGGAAGCAATTTTAGGACCTGGCACATTGCTGAACGGTTTTTTAAACATATTAAACAGCTGTGGCAGTGTGGTGTTTGACAATCTTCCTCTGTTGTTTGCCATCGGGGTTGCAGTGGGTATGGCAAAGCAGGAGAAAGAGGTGGCAGCGCTGGCCAGTGTGATCGCCTTTTTTATCATGCATACAGCGATTCATGCGCTTTTGGTGCTATCCGGGAAGCTAATAACAGCTCCGGAGGTTATGGATGCTGCTGGTAATACTCTGGCAGGTATGGTTGGTTCTGTGGAGCAGACGGTAGGGATGTTAGATGGTTCTGTGACAAAGGTTCTGGGAATTTCTTCTTTGCAGATGGGTGTATTTGGCGGTGTGATTGTGGGGCTGGGAGTTGCGGCGCTTCACAACAAGTATTATAAGATTCAGCTTCCTCAGGTGCTTTCATTTTTTGGCGGAACCCGGTTTGTGCCCATTGTCTGCAGCGTGGCGTATATTTTTGTGGGTATATTGATGTACTTTGTGTGGCCGGTTATCCAGACAGGAATCTATGGCCTGGGGGCCTTGGTGAACAGCTCCGGTTATGTGGGAACCTGGATTTATGGAATTATAGAGCGGGCTTTGATACCTTTTGGACTTCATCATGTATTTTATATGCCTTTCTGGCAGACTGCTGTGGGCGGACAGCTGGAGGTAAGCGGCCAGATGGTATACGGCGCTCAGAACATTTTCTTTGCCCAGCTGGCCCATGTGGGGGAGATCGCCCATTTCAGTGTCAATCCGGGAACCCGGTTTATGACAGGTAAATTCCCCTTTATGATTTTTGGTCTGCCAGGGGCGGCGCTTGCTATGTATCAGGTGGCAAAGCCAGAGAAGAAACAGGCAGCCGGAGGCCTTCTTGTTTCAGCTGCCCTCACAGCTATGCTGACGGGAATTACTGAGCCATTAGAATTTACCTTCATTTTTGTGGCGCCGTTTTTGTATGCGGTTCACAGTGTTTTAGCCGGTGCAGCCTACATGCTGATGCATATTCTGAACGTAGGAGTGGGCATGACCTTTTCCGGCGGTATTATTGACCTTCTGCTTTTCGGTATTCTTCCTGGTGCAGGAAAAACAAGCTGGTATTGGATTCCGGTTGTGGGTGTGGCCTATTTTGCCGTATACTTTTTCTTGTTTAAGTATCTGATTCTGAAGTTTGATTTGAAAACACCGGGGCGGGATGACAGCGAGGAGGTAAAGCTGTACCGCAGAAGTGATGTGGATGCGAGAAAGGCTTCTGGTGACGGACCGTCATCTGTAGATGAGCGTTCCCAGATGATTCTTAATGGTCTGGGCGGAAGGAAGAATGTGGTGGATGTGGACTGCTGCATTACTCGTCTGCGCTGTACAGTCAACAAGCCAGAACTGGTAAATGAAGGGCTTTTAAAGAAAACTGGTGCGGCGGGCGTGATCAAAAAGGGCCAGGGAGTCCAGGTGATCTATGGGCCTACGGTTCCCAATATCAAAGCAGATCTGGTGGCGTATCTTCCCTCAGCGCCTGATGTGGAGTATCATGAGGAGGACAAAGCAGAGGAAAATGGATCAGGAGGAACCGGAGCGGCGCAAAAAGCAGAAAACAGCAAGGATGAAGGCATCATGGAGAAAAAGGCATCTGCCGGAAAAACCGTGCCTTTGTACAGTCCCTTTACTGGCCGGGTAGAATCGATTGAACATGCACCGGATGTAACCTTTGCCCAAAAGATGATCGGTGACGGATTTATGGTGATGCCTGTTGCGGGAGAGGTGTTTGCTCCCTGCGATCTTGATGTGGCATTTGTATTTCCCACAGGTCATGCCATGGGGTTAAAGACAAAAGATGGCACAGAATTTATGCTTCACATTGGTGTAGATACAGTAAAGCTGGAAGGAAAGGGCTTTGAGCCTCAGGTCAAGGACGGAGATCATGTGAAAAGGGGAGAATGTTTGCTGAAATTTGACCTGGAATATGTGAAAAATAATGCAGTGTCAGAAGCCTGTATGGTGATCTATACAGCTCTGCCGGAAGGTGCATCCATTGTGGTACCAGAGGAGAAGGAGCTGAAGGCTTTGGATTATGCTGCCGATCTGACAGGTATCTGAAAATTATAAAAGTTTTACAGGACAATTGCGGGGAGATATGTTAATATAGTTATGGCTCAGTTATGCGGCGTTTTTAGATAAGAGGTTGTATGGCTGAGCCATATTTTTTCAAAAGAGTAATCAGGTGGCGGGGGATATGCAGTATGTATCGTGTAATCAAAGTCTTAAACAATAATGGTGTGTTGGTTTACGATATAAAGCGGGAGGAGGAGGCGATCCTGCTGGGAAATGGTATTGGTTTTGGAAAGCGGGTAAATGAGCGTTTTGAGCGGGATGAGAACACCAAACGCTATACAATCGTGGATCGGGAAGAAAAAAAGAGAAGCGGACGGCAGGTCTTAAGCGGAATGGATGTGGGATTTTTAGAGCTGGCTGGAAGAATCGTAGAGCTGGCAAAAACAGAGTTGGGTGAATTGAATCCCAATATTCTGATCCCGCTGGCAGATCATATCGCAGTAGCTGTGGAGCGAATGCAGAATGGAATTTTCCTAAAGAATCCTTTTCACGGAGATATCCATATTCTTTATCCGGAAGAATATAAGATTGCACAAAAAGGCCGGAATATGATACAGGAGTATTCCGGTTGTGAGTTGTGTGAGGATGAGGTGGGATATATTGCTCTTCACATTCGGGCCGGGCGGATGGACGAGAAGCTGGAAGAGTCCCTTCAGATGATCACTACGCTGCGGATGGTGGCACTTATGGTGGAAGAATCTTTGGGAATCAAGCTGGATCCTCACTCCTTCATGTTTGAACGGTTTATGGCACACCTGCGTTATCTGGTGGTCCGGATCCGGGACGGGGAAGCCATAAGCCTGGACATGGATGCGTATGCAAGAACACAGTTTCCTGAGTCTTATGCCCTGGCAGAGCGGATCTGTACACGGCTGGGGGAAGAGCTTCACAGGCAGGTACCCCGTGAGGCGGTAGGTCATCTGGGAATACATATTGAGAGACTGCGGGTGTAAACGTATGGAATGGTATTTTGCCCCCATGGAGGGGATCACAGGGTATGTGTATCGCAATGCTCATCATCAGTTCTACAGCGGCATTGCCTGTTATTATACCCCTTTTATTGCTCCAAATCAATCACGAAAACTGACCTCCCGGGAGATGAATGACATTTTGCCGGAGCATAATCAGGGCATGCATGTGGTGCCTCAGATTCTGGCTAACCGGGCGGAGGATTTTGTATGGGCAGCAAGAAAGATACAGGAACTTGGCTACAAGGAGGTGAATCTGAACCTGGGCTGTCCCTCTGGGACTGTGGTGTCCAAAAACCGTGGCGCGGGATTTCTCGCTTTTCCTTTGGAGCTGAATTGCTTTTTGGAGCAGGTGACTGGTTCTCTTTTGCAGATGGGAATGAGATTTTCCATAAAGACAAGGATTGGCAAAAGGGACCGGGGAGAATTTGAAAAGTTGCTTGAGATATTTAATCAATATCCTTTAGAAAGACTGATTATTCATCCCAGGCTTCAGACGGATTTTTACCGCAATCATCCAGATATGGAGATCTTCCAAACAGCAGCAGAAAGGAGTCGCAATCCTGTATGCTATAACGGAGATATTTTTTCAGAAGAGGATTTTCAAGTCTTTCACAAAAAATTCCCCCAGATAAGTTTCATAATGGCAGGCCGGGGGCTGCTTAAGGATCCGGCTCTGGCGGAGAAGATTGTAAAGGATACAAAAGGGGGAGAAGATCTGACTACGTTGGAATTGCAGCGCCTGAAGGATTTTCACCACGCACTTTTAGCAGGATATCAGGAAGCGATTCCTGGTGACAGAAACGTGCTTTTTAAGATGAAGGAGCTGTGGACCTATCTGGGAAGCCAATTTAAGGGCCAGGAGCGCATTCTTAAAAAGATAAAGAAATCAACGCAAATAAGAGATTATGAAGAAGTTACAGATCAGCTGTTTGATGGTTATTTGCAACAATTGAGCTATATGTGAATTTCTTCTTTTCATTTTCGACAATCTATGTTATACTGATTTCCGGTGCTGCTCAAATCTTAAGCAGTATCCACAAACAATAAAATAGAAAAGCAGAGTAGGTCTGTGTGCGTCAAGTGCCGGATGGACGGGGAGTTGCCAGCCGGACGAAAAGGACAGAAGTTCCTTGCGGTACACGGTCCGCATCCCGCTGCAAAGAAGGTAATCACAGGATTGCTTCCTTTGTGCCGCGAGAGGTCTGCAAAGGAGGTAATTTTTTATGAAAAAATTAGCAACTTTGTTCACCGATTCGTACAACGAATTCAAAAATGTGAAGGTCCTGACAGCTACAGGCATGTTTGGTGCTGCATCGCTGGTTCTGGGATATTTTACGATTGCGGTCGGTGACTATGTAAAGATCGGTTTTTCCACCATAGCCAATCAGTTTGTGTACTATCTGTTTGGTCCGGTGGTGGGAGGGGTATTCGGGGGAGCTATGGATATTTTGAAATATCTGATAAAGCCTACCGGCGGATATTTTTTTGGTTTTACCCTGGTGCCTATGATCGCAGGAGTGATTTACGGAATTTGCTATTACAAAAAACCGATTTCTTTGTGGCGGACTCTGGTAGCAGAGCTGATTGTAGCTATATTCTGCAATATGTTATTGGGAACTTATTTTCTAAGCATTATACTTGGCAAAGGATTTTTTGTCCTGTTTCCCTTGCGGGCGCTGAAAAATATCATTATGTGGCCGATTCATTCCATGTTATTTTATACCATAGGAAAGACTTTAGAGGCATCGGGGGTATTCCGCAATCTGAAGTCCCTGGCTTATCACTGATTGTCATTTTCCGCATATATTGTGGTAAAGGGCTGGGTGGGAGAGACATCAGATGCAGATTTATGTGGTAAAGGAAGGGGACAATGTAGACAAGATTGCCTCAGCAATGGGGATTGCAGTGGAAACATTGATTTATGACAATCAGATCCCATATCCATATCGCCTGGCCGTTGGCCAGGCTCTTTTTATCGGCCGGGACTCTGCAAGATTTATGGGCGGGACATATTGGCCATGGGAGGATAGCTCAAAACCTGGGGCGGGAAATCCAGTCATCAAACCGCCATTATATGTAAGCGGATATGCCTATCCCTTTATTCAGGATCAGGTATTGGAGGATACCTTACCAGGGTTGACTGCAATCTATGTTTTTTCTTATGGATTTACCATGGAGGGGGAGCTGATCCCGCCGTCACGCAATGAGGACTGGCTGTTAGCAGCAGCCCGGCAGCAGGGTGTGCGCCCTGTGCTGACTCTGACGCCACTTGGAAGTGACGGGCATTTCAACAACAATCTGGTCAGCGCTCTGGTTCATAGTTGTGCTGTGCAGCAGAAGCTGGTATGGGCCCTGGGAAGTGTAATGCAGAAGAAAGGATACCAGGGTCTGGATATTGACTTTGAGTATGTTCAGTCTCAGGACAGGGAAGCATTTGCCGGATTTGTGGACTTTACCACTCAGGTGATGAATCTGTTTGGATATCCGGTCAGTGTGGCCCTAGCGCCGAAAACCAGCCGGAATCAGACAGGACTTTTGTATGAGGGAGTGGATTACAGGCTTTTGGGGGAGGCTGCCAATCGGGTCATGCTGATGACTTATGAGTGGGGGTATACTTACGGTCCACCCATGGCTGTAGCACCCATCCATATGGTACGCCGAGTGGTGGAATATGCAGTATCAGAAATTTTGCCAAAGAAGATCAGTCTGGGGATTCCCAATTATGGATACGACTGGCCGCTTCCCTATGTGAGAGGTACCACAAAGGCTACAACATTAGGAACTCTGGAAGCGATTCAGCTGGCCATTGACCACGGGGCAGAGATTCGGTTTGATGAGTTGTCTCAATCTCCTTATTTCCGTTACTGGCAATACGGTATTCAGCATGAGGTATGGTTTGAGGATGTGAGGAGCCTGAAGGCAAAATTTGATTTGGTGAAGGAATATGGACTTAGCGGGGTGGGATACTGGCAGCTGATGCGGTATTTCCGGGCCAACTGGCTGATGCTTGAGGATTTGTTTGTGACAGAGAAGGGAATAGAGATGGGGTGTGAAAGATAAAATAAAATACCCGACAGGCTTTTTTGCCTGCCGGGAGAATCAACAGGATATCAGAGAGCCAGCAGCTTTTCGGCGGCCTCATCCATCCAGTTTTCATCCAGATACTCGATGGTTCCGGCATCTACATGCTGGGAGATCATGGGAGTGATCGGCAGTTTTGCCAGAACAGGAAGATCGAATTCCCGGGCAATCTCGTCAATATGGCTTTCGCCAAACACGGATATCTTCTTTTTACAGTCAGGACATTCCAGATAGCTCATATTTTCCACCAGACCTACAATAGGAATATCCATTTTTTTTGCCATGTTCACAGCTTTGGAGACGATCATGGATACCAATTCCTGTGGTGAGGTAACAATAATGATTCCATCTACAGGAAGGGACTGAAATACAGTCAGGGGGACATCTCCGGTTCCCGGTGGCATATCTACAAACATATAATCAATGTTTTCCCACAATGCCTCCTGCCAGAACTGTTTGACAGCACCAGCAATCACAGGTCCTCTCCAGATGACTGGATCTGTGTCATGGTCCAGAAGAAGATTGGCTGACATAATGTTGATGCCAGTAGCTGTGGTGGCCGGGACCATCAGGCCATCCGGGGTGACGCTGATGCCATCGGTTCCCAGACCGAAAGATTTGGGAATTGACGGGCCGGTGATATCGGCATCCAAGATGGCTGTGCGCTGGCTCTTGGTATTCATTTTGACAGCCAACAGGGAAGTCACCAGTGATTTTCCCACACCGCCTTTACCGCTGACAATGCCAATAACCTTTTTTACGGAGCTGGCCGGATTCAGGGGCTCTAAAAAACTGGTGCGGTCTGCTGTGCGGCTGCTGCAATTTTCACCGCAGGAGCTACAGTCATGTGTACAATTTGCACTTGGTTCGCTCATGTGAAATTCCTCCAATTCAGATGACAATCCGGTCATGGATCATTTTTCTGAAAAATGAATAAAAATGGAAGAACCGGATTATCGCAATTTTGTGGCTGTCAAAAACAGCCTTTATGAAAGAATACCACATTTAGGAGAAAAGGGAAAGCCCTTTGGCTGATTTTGTGCTTGCATCTGAAAGAAGAACGATGTATCATAAAAGATATGAAACAGGAAAGAGAAGTTTGTCAGATGAAAGAGAAGAATAGAAAAAGGATTGTGCTGCTCCGGATTTTGATGGGGGGCTGTGTGGCGGTGTTTTTGCTCAGTGGTTTTTTGCTTGTGAGAGATTTTGTTCAGACGAGAAGGCAGCAGGAGACATTTGAGCAGCTGGGGGAAAGGTTTTCACAAACATCAAAGGTAATGGAGACGGAGCCGGAAAAAAGAGCGGAGGGGGATACATCTTTGCCCTTACAAGAAAAGCTATCACCGCAGGAATGGAAGGAGCAGCAGGAGAAGCTTGCAGAGGAACGTTTTTTGATATACAGATCAATGAAAGAGGAAAATTCCGATATGGTCGGCTGGATACGGATTGAGGGGACGAATATTGACTATCCAGTTATGCAGAATCTGGATCAGCCGGACTATTATCTCCATCATGACTTTTATAAGAAGAAAAGCAGTTATGGAACTCCATACCTTTCAGCGATTTGCCGGTATGAGGAGCCCAGAACCAGTTTGATGATCAGCGGACATCATATGAAAAATGGTTCTATGTTTGCCTCCCTCCAGAATTATACAGAGAAGGACTACTTTTGGGAACATCCATATGTCCAGTTTGATACCATTGATGAGGCAGGAAGCTATGAGGTGGCAGCAGTAATCAAGCTTAGTGCTTCCGGTGATCAGACGATGTGGCAGAATCTTCTTTTTCCCCAGGCAGAGGGAGAATTTGAACAGGCATGGGAGCGGATTCAGTCATACTGGTTTTACGATACAGGGGTATCTCTTAAAAGGGAGGATGAGCTGTTAGCTTTAGTAACCTGTGAGTATACATTAAAGGATGGCAGGATTCTTGTGATTGCAAGGCGGATTCGGTGATGCTATATACTTTTCGTGGACCAAGGATATATTTTTATGTTTACAGAAGGTGAGAAAAACGAGGAAAATACGGACAGAGTGACAGGAAGAATGGAGCTGTCACAAAATGAGGTGTACTTTATGAAAAGCAACAGAAATCCTAACAGTGAGCTGCAGCAGTCGGTGGTTAGTGTTCCGGATCTGGCCCAGGTCCCGAAGGATCTTTTAGATCAGGCAAGAGAGTTTCAGGAGGCGATTATGATGTACTCCTGTGCAATCCGGGAGGTAAAGACCAAGCTTGAGGTGCTAAACGATGATCTTTCGGTGCGTAATCAGCGCAACCCGATTGAAGTGATTAAGTCACGGGTCAAGAAGCCTGTTAGTATTGTGGAAAAGCTGCGCCGCAGACAGCTTCCTGTGAATCTGGATTCCATGATTAATCATCTGGATGATGTGGCAGGAATTCGGGTAATCTGCTCTTTTGTGGATGATATCTATGCGGTGGCGGATATGTTGGTGAATCAGGATGATATCCGTGTTCTTAAGGTAAAGGATTATATAAAGAATCCCAAGTCCAATGGCTATCGCAGCTATCACCTGATTGTGGAGATTCCGGTGTTTTTTTCAGACAGGAAGAAGAACATGCGGGTGGAGGTACAGATCCGAACCATTGCCATGGATTTTTGGGCCAGTCTGGATCATCAGTTAAAGTATAAAAAGGATATGGGTGAGGAAGCGGAGGCGATCAGTGAGGAGCTGCGCAAGTGTGCGGAGGTGATCGCCGGAACGGATCAGAGAATGTTGGAGATACGAAAAAGCATTGAACAGCATGGGGTGCGGTAAAGGACTGACAAGTTATTAATACAGATAATAAGACAGGGTTTCAGTGATATGAAAGCCTGTTTTTTTATAGAGGGAAATGGCCGCCGGATTGTCCCCGGAAACCTGGAGAATGACGCGCCGGATCCCCGCCTGATTAAGGTGAGAAAGAAGCAGGAGAATCATTCGGGTACCCAGCCCCTGTCCCCGCAGACAAGGATCGATTTCCACATGGTGCAGGCAAAGGCAGGTGGGGGAGGCTAAGGAAGTATAACAGGAGCCTGCGGGAGTATTTTTCAAATCTTTATTTGTGCCAGAAGAAAAGAAAGTCCACAGAGCATCAGGGATAAAAATGTTGTCTGGAGGCACAAGAAAAGAATGGATTGTGTCAGAATCCTCTTTTGGTGGGAGAGCTTTGGGCAATATTTGCTCCATCATATGTTCTTTGTAGGCCAATTCTCCGCCAATGGTGCGCAGAACAGCCATGGTATCCAGACAGCTTTCAGAAACCGGAAACAGAAGATCACATTCCTCCATTGTCTGTAAAGCCAGTGAGAGAAGCCGGGAAAAATAGCCTTTTCTCCGGTGGAGAGGATGGGTAAAGGCCTGACATTCCACAAAAGAGCTATCCAAAGGCACAAGGGCCAGGGCGCATAGGACGAAACCCTGATCATCAGAGATAAGATAGTGATCCGATGCGCCATCTTCGGGAAGAAGGGGATAGGAAAGGGAAATCGAATCATGAGCGCAGCAATATTCTGTCAGTCGGAGCACGGATTTTTGAAGTGTGTCGGACAGAGAAAAACAGTGGCAAACAGATACCGGGGGTGCAGGATGAGACATATGGGTTCTCCTTTTTTGGACTGAGTGAAAGCTTAAATCAAGCTGGAAACCAGAGGAACTACGATTACGGTTATCAGTCCGGCTACAGCCACGGCCAGACTGCTCATGGCTCCTTCGATCTCTCCCAGTTCCAGAGCCTTTGCTGTGCCTACGGCATGGGCAGAGGTACCCAGGGCCAGGCCACGGGCAATGGGATTGTCCAGATGCATCAGTTTAAATATGCTTTCTCCAATGATGTTTCCTAAAATACCAGTAAGAATAATACATACCACGGTCAGGGTCACAATGCCGCCGGCCTCCTGGCTGACTCCCATGCCAATGGCTGTGGTGATGGATTTAGGAAGCAGAGTTACATAGTAGGTGTGATCCAGCTGAAACAGCAGACACAATGCAAAAATGCTTCCGGCACTGGCAATGACTCCTGAGAAAATAGATACGGCCACAGCTGCCAGATTCTGACGCAAAAGAGCCAGCTGCTTATACAGGGGAATAGCCAGACAGACAGTGGCAGGAGTCAAAAGATAACTGATATATTTTGCTCCTTCATTGTAAGTGGTATAGTCTACGGACAGAAGCTTTAAAATCAAAATAACGAAAATTACGGAAACCAGAATCGGATTTAAGACAGGCCATTTCAGTTTTTTCTTCAGCCATGTGCCAAACCAAAAGGTCAAAAGGCTGATTACCACGCCAAAATATAAGGATTCTTTCGGAAAGCTCATGATTTTAGTCCTCCGTTTTTCTTTTTTATACTTGTTTCACGGCGATGAATCATCCAGTCGGCGGCTTTTCCGGTGACTGCCATGACAATGATAGTGGAGATCCCACAGATGGAGATCAGAGGAATCAGGACAGGCAGAATCAATTCATAGCTGTCCATCAGGCCAACTGCTGCCGGAACAAACATTACAGACATAATTTCCAGAAAAAAGTTCCCGGTGGTCTCAATCTGTTCCAGTTTCAAAATGCCTTTGCAGAGCAAAAAAAGCAGAAGAAACAGACCATACACTCCGGCCGGAACCGGCAAGGGAAGTATGTTCTTCAGCCACTCTCCCACCAGGGTGATGCCCAGGATAATCCCACATTCCTGTAAATATTTCATAGTATATCCTTTCATTTGTTAAAGCTACTTTGCAAACCATCTTATTTTATCATTTTCCATGAAAAATAACAATCATCAAACCATCATTTTTCACTTTCCAGCTCGAGTTGTGCTTGAAACGCTTTCGGTGATATGCTAAAATGGAAAAAAATTTAAGGAGGGTTCCATGATTCAACAGTTGATTCAAAAAATACAAAAAACAAAAGCTCCTGTCTGTGTAGGGTTGGATCCCATGCTCAATTACATTCCGGAGCATATTTTAAGAGAATCGTTTCAGAAGTTTGGAGAGACTCTGGAAGGGGCGGCCGATGGAATCTGGAATTTTAACCGGGAGATTATAGACCACACCTGGGATCTGATTCCCTGCGTGAAGCCACAGATCGCCATGTATGAGCAATTTGGGCTTGAAGGTTTGAAAATATATGAAAAAACGGTTCGCTATTGCCAGGAAAAAGGGCTTTTGGTGATCGGAGATGCCAAGAGAGGGGATATTGGTTCTACTTCAGCTGCATATGCCACAGCTCATTTAGGCAAAATCAAAGTGGGAAGTAACCTGTGTACGGCTTTTAACACGGATTTTCTGACAGTAAATCCTTATCTGGGAACGGATGGGATAAAACCTTTTGTAGATGTGTGCAGGGCAGAGGACAAGGGGCTGTTTGTTCTGGTAAAGACCTCCAACCCATCCAGCGGTGAGTTTCAGGACAGGAAGATTGATGGAACGCCTCTTTATGAGCTGGTGGCAGATAAAGTGGTGGAGTGGGGAGCGGACTGCATGAGCGGGGAGTACAGCAATGTAGGAGCTGTGGTGGGAGCTACATATCCGGAGATGAGTGCAATCTTAAGAAAGCGGATGCCCCACACTTATTTTCTGGTTCCGGGCTATGGAGCCCAGGGGGCTACAGCCGAAGATTTAAAGCCTTGCTTTAACCAGGATGGTCTGGGGGCTATTGTTAATTCTTCCCGGGGCATTATTGCCGCTTATAAACAGGAAAAGTATGCAATGTTTGGCCCAGAGAATTTTGCTGAGGCATCCAGGCAGGCAGTGATTGACATGGCCAAAGACATTAACAGTGTATTATAAGCAGGGAGGATTCCATGGAAAACAGGGGAACGGTAAAATGTACGGCAAAGGTAGTTTCTCAGGAAGCCTTGGCAGAAGGGATCTACAGCATGTGGATTCAGGCAGATGAGATTGTGAAAGCGGCAAAGCCAGGACAGTTTATCTCTCTTTACACAAAGGATTCCAGCCGCCTTCTTCCCAGGCCCATCAGTATCTGTCAGTTAGACAGAAAGGCCGGGCAGGTGCGGATCGTGTATCGCATAGCTGGAGCCGGGACAAAAGAGTTTTCCCGGTATTGCCCAGGAGATGCGATTGATGTTATGGGGCCTTTGGGAAACGGCTTCCCTTTGGACGGAGATGAGAGGAAACGGGCTTTTCTCATTGGTGGAGGAATCGGGATTCCGCCTATGCTGCAGTTGGCCAGAGAATTGAGCTGTGAAAAGCAGATGGTTTTGGGATATCGGGATCAGCTGTTTTTAAATAAGGAGTTTGAGGAATATGGGTCTGTGGCCGTGGCTACGGAGGATGGAAGTGCCGGAACCTGTGGCAATGTACTGGATGCTATCGAGAGAGAAGGACTTACGGCAGATGTGATCTATGCCTGTGGGCCTATACCTATGCTGCGGGCGATTAAAGCTTATGCCCTTGAGCGAAGGATGGAGTGCTGGATTTCCTTAGAGGAGCGAATGGCCTGCGGGGTTGGAGCCTGTTTAGGCTGTGTGTGTCAGTCAAGGGACTTAGACAGTCATTCCCAGGTACACAACAAGCGGATCTGCAAAGATGGTCCAGTATTTGCGGCTCAGGAGGTGGAACTGTGATAAACACGAAGGTAAAGCTGGCGGGTGTGGAGCTTAAAAATCCGGTGATGACAGCTTCCGGTACCTTTGGAAGCGGCATGGAATATGGTGAGTTTGTGGACTTAAACCGTCTTGGGGCAGTAGTCACCAAGGGGGTGGCAAATGTGCCTTGGGCAGGGAATCCCACTCCCCGGGTAGCAGAGGTGTATGGAGGAATGCTCAATGCCATTGGCCTGCAAAATCCTGGGATTGATGTGTTTGCAAAAAGAGATATTCCATTTTTGCGCCAGTATGACACTCGGATTGTGGTTAATGTGTGTGGCAGAACCACAGAAGACTATTTACAGGTAGTGGAACGTCTGGGGGATGAGCCAGTAGATCTTTTGGAGATCAATATTTCCTGCCCCAATGTAAAGGAAGGGGGGATTGCCTTTGGCCAGGATCCGAAGGCAGTGGAGGCTATCACTCAGGCGGTGAAGAAGCATGCTAAGCAGCCGGTGATCATGAAGCTTAGCCCTAATGTGACAGATATCGGGGAGATGGCCCGGGCAGCAGAGGCCGGTGGGGCAGATAGTTTATCTCTGATCAATACACTCACTGGCATGAAGATTGATATCAAACGGCGTACTTTTGCTCTGGCCAATAAGACGGGAGGAATGTCCGGCCCGGCTATAAAGCCGGTTGCTGTCCGCATGGTATATCAGGTAGCTAGTGCCGTAAAGCTTCCCATTATTGGTATGGGGGGGATTGCCACAGCGGAGGATGCGCTGGAGTTTATCATGGCAGGGGCTACAGCTGTGTCGGTGGGAACAGCAAATTTCTTTAATCCCTGTGCCACGGTGGAGATTGTGGAGGGAATAGAACAGTATATGAGAGACAATGGGGTACATGATATTGCAGAGCTGACAGGCTGTGTCAGGTGAAAGGAGACTGATTCAAAATGGAAGAATATAAGAAAAAGTTTATTGAATTTATGATTGACAGCCAGGTCCTTAAATTTGGAGATTTTGTCACCAAAAGCGGAAGAAAGACACCATTTTTTGTCAATACAGGCTTCTATCGCACAGGAACTCAGCTTCACCGTTTGGGAGAATACTATGCCAGGGCTGTGAAAGAGGCTTTCGGCCTGGATTTTGATGTGCTGTTCGGTCCGGCTTATAAGGGGATTCCTTTGACAGTGGCAGCCACTATGGAGCTGAGCCAGCTGTATGATGCAGATATTAAATACTGTTCCAACCGCAAGGAGGTCAAGGATCACGGGGATAAGGGGATTCTTTTGGGAAGCCCTATTCAGGACGGGGACAGAGTGGTGATTATTGAGGATGTGACCACAGCCGGCACTTCCATTGAGGAGACGCTGCCGATTATTCGCGCCCAGGGCAATGTGGATGTGATTGGGCTTGTGGTATCTGTGGATCGTATGGAACGTGGACAGGGAACAAAATCAGCTCTTAAAGAGATTGAGGAAAAATACGGTTTTAAGACCACAGCGATTGTGACTATGGCAGAGGTGGTGGAACATCTGTATAACCGGCCATATAAAGGAAAAATTATTATTGATGAGAATCTGAAAACATCGATTGACGCATATTATAAACAGTATGGTGCAGAGTAGGAAACGGTCAGAGGCATTTTGTTGCTATTTGGAGAAAATAAGGAGAGAGCATTTATGGAGCGGATTTATAAAACCATGAGGAATACAGGGGCATGCAGCATTGCCGCGGGGATTGTGATCCTGGTGGCAGGCATTGCTGTGGGAGTGGTGTCAATTGTCAGTGGAAGTATTCTGTTAAAGAGAAAGTCTGAGATTATGTTTTAGTATTTCAAGGGAAGGGCAGTTCTTTGTATGAAAGAGGACTGCCTCCTTTTGTCGTTTTATCGTTATGGACAGGGATAAAGGTAGGCGTTTCATAAGGTAAATCATGCAACATCAAAAATTGTATGAATGATTAGTCATAGATCGTGAGGAAAAGTGATGATAAGGAACACAACCAGAAATCAGAAGTTTGGGTGGGTGCTGTTTTTGGCCTATCTGGCGATGCTGGTTTATTTTATGTTTTTTGCTGAGTCCTTTGGGAGGGATCCGGCTGAGCGGGAATATGCGTATAATCTGGAGCTGTTTAAAGAGATCAAACGGTTCTATCAATATAGAGAACAGTTGGGAATGGAGGCATTTTTGCTAAATGTGGTGGGAAATGTGGTGGCCTTTATGCCCTTTGGTTTTTTCCTGCCGATTGTCAGCCGGAGAGGAAAAAAATGGTATAATACCATGTGGCTTGGTTTTGGAATGAGCTTATGTATTGAGACCACACAGCTGGTATTTAAGGTGGGAAGCTTTGATGTGGATGATCTGCTGCTGAATACGATAGGCGGCATTGCAGGGTATCTTTTTTACCGTGTGGTGCAGGGGGTCCGGATCAGGAGGAAGATACATGGGAAAACAGAAATTTAAGATTTCATATATCCGAAAGCCTTTTGCAAAGAGAAGCAGGATTTGCCTTTTTCTGGCCTTGGTATCTTTTGTGCTATGTATGATAAGTATTTTTCTCAGCGTACAACAAAAAGGGCAAGGAGAACTGAATGTGGCGGCCTGGGCGGTCAGCAGCTTTTTGTTTGCTGTGACTGCTCTTATATATGGAGGGCTTGCATTTCTGGAGAAGGATAAGAACTATCTTCTGGCCAGAATCGGAATGTGGATGGCAGGGATCTTGCTAGTATTGTGGATTTGTGTCATAGTTGTAGGAGTGATTGGCGGCTAAAGGAAAGGAAAGACAGCATGAAGGTTCAGGAATTGTGGATAAAGGAAAACACGCAGATTATGGAGCGGTATGATCTGGCGATGGAGCGGATTGCGGAGTTTTCAAAGGAAAAGGGAATGGTTCAAGAGCCTTTCAGACTCTATTTTATACAGATGGCTCATTTTGTGAGCCAGATTGAGGAGCTGGTCAGAAGGCAGATGAGGGAGGAGCTTAACGGACTTTCTCTTGAGGCGCTGGCAGAGCTTAACCATTCTCTGTATGCAGATATTTTGCCAGACAATTATGAGAAAAGTTATGCAAATCCTGACTATGCAGCAAGGCGCCTTGGGGAAGATCTTGGGTCTCTTCTCTCGGCCTTTTATGTCCAGCTCCGTGGAAGTATCGTGTTTGCCTATGAGTGCCGTTTGGAAGACATTACTATTCTCTGTGAGACTTTAATTGAACTATACAATATCTTTGAGGAAGGAATACCAGAGAGAAAAACAGTAAGAGATGTTTTGTATTGGTTTAACAGCGATTATACGGATGTGATATTGCCTTATCGGATTCGGGAGCAGCTGGATCCATCTTTGTCTTTTGCCAAAGATATTATAATGGACAGTGACTTGTCGGATCTAAGGTATCTCTATCATTTTGGAGAGTATATCTCTTCATCTGAGCTTAAAGTGGCAGAATTTTTAAATGGTATTCCGGATGAGATAATCGAAAAGATGGCTTCTGCCTATACAAAAGGCTATCAAATGGGATTTGAGGTAATGGGGCGGGATCTGTCCAGGAAAAAGACTGTGGGGATCCGTTATCAACTTGGATTTGAGCGGATGATCCGGGTAAGCATCCGTCAGTTTAAAGAGATGGGCCTAGATGTTGTGGTATACCGGGCTGCGGTCTGGTCAGTTACTCAGACGCCTAACCGCAAGGTGGGTTATCACGGCATGTCCCCTAACCGTCAATATGACTATGACCATCGGTATGACCAGGCAATCTATCTGGATAAGGCTTTTAAGGAGAGAAAGCTGGCAGTGCTGAAAAGTGCCTATGAGACCTATAAAAAGGAGGCAGCACTGTATGCAGGTCCGGCAGTTGTTGAGACCTTTGGGGAGGAGAGTTTCCACCCTGTGAACAAAAAGACAGCTTGTGTATTGACCGGGTCACAGGAAGAACTGACAATTGCTTATACCAATGAGTCCATGGAGATAATCAACCGATATGTCCCTGGGGACGAAACCAGCTTTACAATCATTGCTTTTCCCCTTCCGGAAATAGGAAAAGCTTTTCAAGATATTTTTGCAGAGACCATCCGAATCAATACGCTGGATTATAAAATGTATCGGGACATTCAGCAGAAAATCATTCAAATATTAGATCAGGCTGAGTATGTGAAGGTCACAGGCAAGAGGCAAACCGGGCAGGGGAAGGACTCTCAAATCCAGGGAGAAGATTCCGGTGCAGTGGGAAATGAGACGGATCTTCGGATTGCCCTTCATCCACTGAAGGATATATCCAGGGAGACAAACTTTGAAAACTGTGTGGCTGATGTGAATATTCCGGTGGGAGAGGTATTTACCTCTCCGAAGCTGGCCGGCACAGAAGGACTCTTACATGTGGGAAAAGTTTACTTGGGAAATATTCAATTTAAAAATCTGCGGCTTTGGTTTAAGGATGGCATGGTGACAGATTACTCCTGTGATAATTTTGCGGATCCAAAAGAAGGAAAGCTGCTTATTCGTCAGGAGATTTTAAAAAATCATGATACGTTGCCTATGGGAGAATTTGCCATCGGAACCAACACAGTGGCTTATGCTATGGCAGAAAAATACGGAATCGGAGAGAAGCTACCCATTCTGATTGCGGAGAAGATGGGCCCTCATTTTGCTGTGGGGGATACCTGTTACAGTTGGAGTGAGGATTCGCCAATGTACAATCCAGATGGCAGGGAGATGGTGGCCAGGGACAATGAGATCTCCGTTTTGAGGAAGGAGGATGTGTCTAAGGCATATTTCGGATGCCATCTGGACATCACCATACCATACTCGGAACTGGGAGATATTCGGGCCGTGCGGTACGATGGAACGGAGCTTTTTGTGATCCATGAGGGCAGATTCGTGGCTGAGGGGACAAAACAGTTGAATGAAGCATTGGAAAAGGGTACTGACTGAATGCAATCGATAAGATAATGTTGGTTATGGGACATACTTATTAGGAACAGTTTTATTCGTGTTGTATTTTATAAGCAGGCGGTAGCTTAGGAACGGTTAAGAAATGATTTTAATAGTTCTTTAGAGCAGCGGAAGCTACTGCCTGCATGGTCATGATACAGAAGAGAGGGATTTCTTTGAAGCCTTGCTGGTGGTATCGACACCGGCACGGGAATACTGCAGGAAGGAAACACTGTAAAATCTCTCCTCTTCATCAGCCTGATGGGCCCGGTTGTATATATCGATTGCCATTTTAACTGAGATCTCTACTTCATGATAATAGTAGAGATTTGCGCTTGTGTTTGTGACAACCTCCTCGATCAGTAATCTGGCATCATGATTTTCAAATAAGACTTCATTCAGATTGGCTCTTGTTATTATCATCAGGAAACCTCCTTTATCAAAAATAAATAACAGAATAAAGAACGTGTGTTCTTTCTTTTCTTTATTCTATCATCAGAACGTGTGTTTGTCAAGTGGAATATGAAGTTATAACATATAAATCGGCTAAAAATCAAATGTAAAAAATTGAAGAAAAAGTCTTGACAATTTCGACAATAAGAGATATACTATACAAGCAATCGCAATTGATGTTTTTGTTTGCATGTGGCGGAATAGCTCAGTTGGCTAGAGCGCACGGTTCATACCCGTGGTGTCGAGAGTTCGAATCTCCCTTCCGCTATTTAGAGAGTATTTACTACAAAGAGTAGATACTCTTTTTTTAAACAGATGATTGCCTGTGCGATCACATTCTGTTGAATCAGACATTTCCTGATAAGGGGTTGTACTGGTTTCGACGGGGATCATGAAGCTGGTGAAGCTATCCGCATGCGGTGCGTTAAACGGCAAAATTAAAATTAAACGCTGAAGATAATTTAGCATACGCAGCCTGATGGCTGCTGTCAGCCTTAATGCACTCACACATTAAGAATCTGGCATCGACTTTGTGAGAAACGACATATATTAAGCTTTGCGTATATGGGCGTAGGATGAAGCTACTGAAGCTGTAAGGGTGTCTGTTCCCGTACAGCAGAGGGAATGTTAAAGATCAGACTATGATAGTAGAAGAACAGGGAATTGGTTTTCGGACAGGGGTTCGATTCCCCTCAGCTCCATTATATGTGGTAAGGAGGGAACCACGAAGTGGGAAGGATGCCTTATCATGAAGCAGACGCTCGCGAGCAAAGTTCGTATAGCAATGCGTCAGCTCAATCAAAAAGCCTTTGATTTACAAGGCTTTTTTTATTTGTTACAGCAGATCAACCAATATTAACAACGATTAACAAATCAAATCGAAGCAGGAGAGCGATTAACCATGAATAATCAATACGATAACGAAATGTTTTTTGAAAAATACACAAAAATGTCCCGCAGCAGAGATGGTTTAAGCGCTGCCGGAGAATGGCATCAGTTAAAGCCCCTGTTTCCTTCGCTTCAAGGGAAAGCTGTCCTTGATTTGGGGTGCGGTTATGGCTGGCATTGTACCTTTGCGGCAGAACAAGGAGCGGTACAAGTATTAGGGCTTGATTTGAGCAAAAAAATGATTGAAGAAGCAAA
This sequence comes from Lachnospiraceae bacterium, assembly GCA_022794255.1. Lineage (GTDB taxonomy): Bacteria > Bacillota > Clostridia > Lachnospirales > Lachnospiraceae > Brotaphodocola. The sequence goes on along the minus strand of JAAWEL010000054.1, from coordinate 3,456 downwards.
AAAGCGGAACGCAGAAAACTGTATTGAGTATCGTATCTGTGGAATAGAGGAATATGAGTACCCGGAAAATATGTGGGATTGTGTCGTTTCCAATCTGGCTCTGCACTATATTGAGAATATTGAGAAAGTATTTCAACTGGTTTATCGGACGTTGAAGCAAGGTGGAACCTTTATTTTTAACATGGAACATCCTGTTTTTACCGCAGGAGTTGGACAGGACTGGATTTACGCGGAATCTGGAACGCCCCAATACTGGCCGGTTGATAAATATTTCATTCCGGGAAAAAGAAATACACATTTTTTGGGGTGCGATGTAGTGAAACAACACCATACGCTTACACAGATATTGATGGGATTATTGAATAACGGCTTTGAACTTAAAGCTGTGGTGGAAGCCCAGCCCTCCAAAGAAATGATGCATATTCCGGGAATGAAAGACGAATTACGCCGTCCAATGATGCTGTTGGTAAAAGCCAATAAAAAATAGATGGATACGGACAAGGGAAGGGATGGCTTAATAATCCAAGAGTGATTGAAAGACCTGTGTGTGGAGCATGACTTGACGCTGGAACGGTAGTTTGTTCCAGCCACTATATCAGCTGCCACATGCTTTATCAGATGATTCAGAAGGACATCTGGTGCAATGCCAAGCTGTTTAGCGAGGAAGCCGGGAAAGAAAAACAGCAGTTTATAAAATTAAAATGTGATGGCTAACAGAAACAGGCCACTGCAATAAGACACAACCGAATCGATGCAAAGAAGCGGCTATAATAGGACACAATAACTGGATTTGCTGCCTGAATGATATTTTTAGAGGAGTAAGGGCAACGAGAAAAAGGCAGCGCCGGCTGCCGGGATTTCTCTTGAAAATTGTGAAAGGGACAGGGTGAAGCAATTTGGATCAGATGATTATTGCCAACATTTCCCTGGATATTTTCAGCATCATCTTATCCATGGTTCCCACTATTTACTTGATGGATGGCCAATACCGCAGTTCTGAATCAAACAAATATTTTCTGGGGGTGTGTATCGCCAATATCCTTATGATTATTGGCGATATGGCGGATTGGATGATACGGGATACATCCTGGATGTTTGTGAGGATAAGCTTGTTTTTTCTTACGATGCTGTATTATGTGGCATCTGGGCTTGTGCTGTATTTTTTTGCACGATATCTGGAAGTTTATCTGAAGCTTTCGGGTAAGGTCAGGAGGGTGTACCTCACTCTTATCGTATTCTTTTGTTCAATACAGATATTCTTTGCGGTGGCCAGTCCCTTTACCGGATGGATTTTCTGTGTGACAGACAATGGCTACCAAAGAGGAAGCCTGTTTCTGATTTCTCAGATTATCCCTTTCTTCTGCGGTATACTTTTTCTTGCCATGGTTATTTTGCATTGCAGAAAAATGTCTGGCCGGGAGGTCATCTTTTTTTTATTATATTTTTTTACGCCTGTATGTGCAAGCGTGGTTCAAACGGTTTTAAGAGGGATTGCCATTGTGAATCTTGGAGTTACCTTTGCCCTGATTCTCATTTTAGTCAATATCCAGTTTGAGCATGAGATCGCTTTGCGCCAGCAGGAGAAGAAACTGGCTGAACAGAGGATTGATATTATGCTCAGTCAGATCCAGCCTCATTTCTTGTACAATACTTTGGGAACGATTGCCTGTCTGTGCAGGGATGATCCCCAAAAGGCAGAAAAGGCTACAGAGGAGTTTGCCAAATTTTTACGTGGAAATATGGACAGCCTGAAAGCCCGTGGGCCTATTCCTTTTGAAAGGGAACTGAGCCATGTGATGAATTACTTATATTTAGAGAAACAGCGGTTTGGAGACCGGCTTAACGTTGTTTATAAGGTTGAGGCAACGGATTTTTTTATCCCGCCCTTGTCCCTTCAGCCGCTGGTGGAGAATGCCGTGCGGCATGGCATTCTCAAGAAAAAGGAGGGCGGAACCATTACAATCTGTACAATGGAATCGGATGAGTATGCGGTTGTGATGATTGTGGATGACGGAATCGGGATGGAAAAGGCAGGAGGGCTTCCGAATCTTGGCGAGCATGGGCATATTGGCATAGAGAATGTGCGGGATCGTCTTTGGATCATGGTGAAAGGCCGCATGGAAGTGGACAGCAGTGACCAGGGGACAAGGATTACTCTGCGGATTCCGTGGACTGGAGGACAAGGATGCGTTTTTTAGTGGTTGATGATGAAAAATTAATGCTGGAACATCTGGAAAGGCTGCTCTGCCATGTCAGCCCAGGGGCAGAGATTTTATCTTTTTCCTGGCCTCAGGATGGATTGGAGGCGGGGAAGCGGCAGCTTATTGACGTTGCTTTTCTTGACATTGAGATGGGAGGCATGACAGGCCTTGAACTGGCTGTTCAACTTAAGAAAACCAATCCGGATGTGCATATTGTGTTTGTGACCGGATTTTCTCAATATGCAGTGGATGCATTTCAGATGCATGCCACAGGTTATCTCTTAAAGCCTGTGGATGAGGAGAGTGTAAGGAGGGAACTGACCTTTATTTATGGGGAACCGGACAGGAAAAGCCACATCCGGGTACAGATGTTCGGCGGTTTTGAGATCTTTGTGGACGGAAAGCCTGTCCGGTTTGGCCGGTCGAAGGCAAAGGAACTTTTAGCTTATCTGGTTGACCGCAGAGGGGCAGCTGTGACTACTGCTCAGGCCTATGCTGCTTTGTATGAGGATGCGGTGAACTCTGCATCGGGTACAGGGTACTTCCGCAATATTGTGCGGGAATTGAAAAACTCATTAAAAAGAGCCGGGATTGAAAGGATTTTAATACGCAGTTTTAATAGTATATCCATTGTGCCGGATGAGATTGATTGCGATTACTATCGTTTTTTACAAGGGGATCCGGTTGCAGTGAACCAGTACCGTGACGACTATCTGCCTCAGTATAGCTGGGCGGAATTTAAGAATGCGGAACTTGGTTTTGGGAAGGGGTAAACCTCCGAAAATCTATAAAAGATGGCATAAATGCCGATTTGCTCTTACTGTGACAGCTCAGCGCTTCGTTGCTGAGCTGTGCGAAAACGGGGGCGCGAAGCGACATCTTCCATACCCGTTTTCTGCACATCCCCCGGAGGGTTTACAGGAATACCCTTTTATTTTGAAAAGGCATTTTCGCATTTTCAATTTGGCAGGTAATAAGAAATAGTTGTAAAAATCCGAAGATTATTCTAAAAGATATTTCTCACAAAAATCCTTTGCTGTTACAATTTGAATATTTTCAAATTTCTCTATTATGAGAAGATCGTTATCTCCGCTGACAATATATAAAGCATGGGAATCTTTTGCGCATTCCAGAAATTTATTATTATCAGGGTCACGACATATTTCAACGTGAGTAACAGGTTCAATAATTTCTATGGCCTTGATTAGAGGGCTTAAAATCGCTCTATTGATATGCCCCTGTTTTCTGTCAATCA